>NZ_JNJS01000004.1:0-328397 GCF_000701765.1 Pseudobutyrivibrio sp. LB2011
CGTAGGATATTTGAGAGGAGCTGCCCCTAGTACGAGAGGACCGGGGTGGACGGACCACTGGTGTATCAGCTGTCGACCAACGGCATAGCTGAGTAGCCAAGTCTGGACGGGATAAACGCTGAAGGCATCTAAGCGTGAAGCCCCCCTCAAGATGAGATATCCCATTCCTTCAAGGAAATAAGATCCCTTATAGACGATAAGGTAGATAGGTTCAAGGTGTAAGTGCGGTAACGCATTCAGCTGATGAATACTAATAGATCGAAGGTTTATTCTAAAAAGAAGATATGTAGTATCGGAATACTGTGTGAAGTTTTGAGGTTGCTAGTCAACCAAATTAATATTCCTCAATAGCTCAGTTGGTAGAGCACTCGGCTGTTAACCGAGTTGTCGTAGGTTCGAGTCCTACTTGGGGAGCTGATGGCTCCGTGGTCAAGCGGTTAAGACATCGCCCTTTCACGGCGGTAACACGGGTTCAATTCCCGTCGGAGTCACTTGCCTTTGGCAAACAATAAGCCGATGTGGCTCAATTGGCAGAGCAGCTGATTTGTAATCAGCAGGTTATCGGTTCGAGTCCGATCATCGGCTTTTTTCTATTGAGTAGAAAGAGGCCAATTTTTTTTATAAGGGTCTTGCTTGTATACACAATATGGACCTTTAGCTCAGTTGGTTAGAGCAACCGGCTCATAACCGGTCGGTCCAGGGTTCGAGTCCCTGAGGGTCCACTTTCTATAAAATATAATATGGCCTCATGGCTCAGTTGGTTAGAGCGCCGCCCTGTCACGGCGGAGGTCGAGGGTTCAAGTCCCTCTGGGGTCGTTTCCAGTTCTATATTATTTGTGGGATCTTAGCTCAGCTGGGAGAGCATCTGCCTTACAAGCAGGGGGTCACAGGTTCGAGCCCTGTAGGTCCCATTCACAATCATTAATTTGATTGTAGATGCCGTAGTGGCGGAACTGGCAGACGCGCGGGACTTAAAATCCCGTGGTGGCGACATCGTACCGGTTCGATTCCGGTCTACGGCATTCACTCTTTTGAGTGAAACTGAATATTGTGTGTGTGTAGCTCAGCTGGATAGAGCACTTGGCTACGGACCAAGGTGTCGGGGGTTCGAATCCTCTCACGCACGCTAAATTAAAAGAAAAAGAGATAGGTTCATACCTATCTCTTTTTCTTTTAACTCACCGGCAGGTCGAATTCGAACAGGTTCGAACTCTCGCCTGCCGGCTCGGTCGGCGCTAAACGACGTCCACTGGACGTCAGCGCCCTCTCACGCACGCTTTTTCATTTTTAAGAAAGATATAATCATCTAAGCTTGTTGGAATCTCGTTTGCCGCATTTAGTTGTTTAATCCATTCAAAGGTTACTCTTGCTTTTTGGTTTAATGGGAGTAGCTAAGCACAGCATTGTTTCTATAGGTACTTATGGACAAATTAGAAACTCAGAATCGTAGCGGTATTTAAGAGAAGGACTTATTTCAATGCTAGATGAATTGGAACCGGAAGTAGTACTTGTATATGGAGCAATGCTAAAATCAATTTTTGGAGAATTGGAAAGTAGGACTAGATTTTTGAAATATCCTGATTGGACTACTAGAATGAAAAGTAAATAAGTTGGATGGATGATAAAGCGTAGGCAAAAATGATTGACTACGCTTTATTTAATTAATAAAAGTTTCTTATATATGTCAAATAATTGATATTATTAAAAATCATTCGAATAAAAATAAGAATAATAGGCAAGAACATAACTACTTGTTTTTTGCTGGATATGGTTGTTTCATTAATAATTCCAGAGATGCAAAAAATAACTGCGAAGATCATAAAGTTAAAAACTCTATACCCTGATGCAATTATTGTTGGAGAAAAACCTATAATAATAAAACTACAAGCACCTGCAAAAAATATGAGCAAATATATGAATCCAACTCGTATATCATCAAAAGCATATAACAAAGAAATTGAAGATAATAAAAAAGCAACAAGCAATACACATAGATAGATATTGTCAGCCGCTGTACCATTATATAAAGAGTTGAAATCTTGTGTAAAAAACGTTGGAAATAATTGATCCACAATACTCGATATCAAACAAAACAATAATGCAGCTGATGTTAGTAAAAACTTTTTAGGTGTATTGAAATTCTTTATCATAATTATAATAAGCATACATGCTATAAAGAATTTGGTATCTGTATTTGTAAAAGATGCAATTAAACCATGAAAAATTCCATTGGCAATTTTATCGAGAGTGTTCCAGCTTGAAAAGATTGGAAAGTTATTTTCTATTTCATATGTAGTTCTTATGCTGTTTCCTGGGCAGGATACAGAAAATAGAATTCCAATAAAACTAATTATATTTACAAAGATGTAAGGCTTTCTTTTACTAGCCATGAGTTTAACATTTAATAGTAATGAAAGTGTAAAGAGTACAATAGCTGTGATTTCAAAATTGGAACATACAATTGCACCTAATATACACAAGCACCATTGCCATTTATTGACGGATTCATTTCTCATAACATTTATTAGAGGTAATGCAGTCATAAGAAGGCCTAGAACTGGTAATACATAATTTAATCCTGTTGCTATAAATCCTGTATCAGATAAATAAAATAATGGAAAAGATAAGATTAGTAAGTCTACGGATATAACTTGTTTAATAGATAAATTATTTTGTAAAAGACAATAATAATAACAAACTAAACAGAGGATTAGTGAAAAAAACAATCTAAAAGCTACTAATGGTAATACAGAAAATAGAGCTACGATTGCTTCAATTATTAAACGTGAAGACCATGTTGAGTAACGGCTGGCAAGAAAATCAAAAATTGAATCTTTGCTATAAACAAGTTTGTAGAATATAACATCATCGTTATATCTGTTATTATAACCATATGAAAGTGAAAGAAAAAATACAAGGAATAAAATGACGTATGTCAGAAAGATTGGATTTCTAAAACGTGATTTTTTTATATTATTGTCATGCATAAAACACCTCTAGAGAAGAATCAACCATAAGAGGTGTTTTATTATATATATGTTTTGTCAATATTATATATGTTTAAATTTTAAAAACCAATTAACTTCTTTTCCAATGCATTCCAATCGTTTTTTCTTTGAGAAAAGTTGTTGAAAGAATTCTTGACAGACTTCGAACTCTCGCCTGCCGGCTCGGTCGGCGCTAATCGACGTCCACTGGACGTCAGCGCCCTCTCACGCACGCTATTTTGGGCGCAATCTTTATTATAATCATAGACAGCTAACATTGACAGTGTTTATATGATGTGATAAAACTGTACTATAAGCTGTAGTACAGTCTAGAACATATGGGGAATTGAAGTATGAGAATAATTGGCTTTTTCTTGTGGTTAATACAGGGAATATTGTTGTTGGCTTTGACCATGTTAGGCATTATGGCGATTGACTATTATGTTAGTCCAGATTGGTTATACAATGACAATATTGTCTTTTTTATTTTAGGTCTAGTTTTTTTTATTCATTTTATATTTGGAATTAAAAGAAGTAATAAGAGATATAATAAGAAACAAGAGTATGAAGATACATATTATGATGAGTATCAGCCTGTAAAGACTTATCATGCTCACACTAAGAAACCAAATCATTTACGTCGTTCTTTCCTGGCTTGTTCACTGGTAGCTTTATTATTAATCGGGCTAGGTATTCATAACATTTCTAAGCAAAAAAGTTTAGATGGCGTACCGGAAAACGTTATCGAGTTTGGTGAAAATTATCCAGAAGCAGAGGAATACGTTAAGAATTTCAATAAATACGCATATGCTGATCTTGACATGGATGTGTCAGATGAAATGTCCAAGAAAGACATTCCTCTTTTTATCCAGTGGGATAAAAGATGGGGATATAAAAACTATGGCGCTAATTACGTGGGTGTAGCAGGCTGTGGGCCTACATGTCTTGCAATGGTTGTTTGTGGATTAGAGCAAGATGCAGATATAAATCCATATGTTGTTGCAGAATATGCATCAGACAAGGGATACTATACATATGGTCAGGGAACATCCTGGGATATTATGACAGAAGGTGCGCGTCATTACGGACTGAGCGTTTCTAGTGGAAATGTTTCTTCGGAATATATTACAGACAATTTGTCCAGCGAAACGCCTATGATTTGCTCAATGTCACCAGGAGATTTTACAAAAACAGGGCATTTTATTGTATTAACTGGAATAGATTCAAACGGAAAAATCATTGTAAATGATCCAAACAGTCCTAAGAATAGTAACAAACACTGGGATGTAAATACATTAGTATCCCAGATGAAGAGTGTTTGGAAATATAATATATAGTTAAATTGGAGGGGAAGAGATGAAAAAATTACTTGTATGTTGTCTTTGTGGTTTATTATTAGTTGGATGTGGACAGTCCAACACAGATAACACATCAGAATTAGAAAACTCAGAGGAGACTAATCAGGTACAAGAATCAGTTGAAAGTGAACCAGAAGAGTCAGAAGAAATAACTGAAGCAGAGCCTGAAATAGCTGAATATCCATTAAACCTAGATATATCAGGATGTGATACATTTACTCAGATTGTAGACACAGTTCTTGAGCCAGGAATGGGCTATACAAACGAAACAATCGGTGATACAGACGCTTTGTTAGTATGCACATTTGCTTACGATAACATGGATGGCAATATGGCAGCTATCGATTCGGCGATATATGTTTATAATGATGGCGTGCCAGAGTGTATTGGAAATGTATCCTCTATAGGCACAGCTTATCCGCTTGCAGTAAAGGATGGCTATTTATATGTTGGAATCTATCATGGAACTGCAAAATATACTATTGAAGATAATGAGTTAATTGAAGTGGAGTCTTCATGGATAGAATATGATGATGAAGGTAACGAAGAATTCTATTACCATGAGGTAGCAGGAGAAGAAACAAAATCAGAAAGCTCTGATGCAGTAGACAGCATTCAGAATGAATATGATGAAGCTACAATCCTCAATTTCGATGTAATTCAATAAAAAGGGTGAAGCGCTAGCATTGAATGCTAGCGCTTCTTTTATTAAATGTATTGAAATGAAAAATGAAGTTATTATCTAGTAGTTATTATTTGCTCTGTTCCGCAAGCCATGACCACATATTTACGCCATCTTCTTCACATTCATTGTTGAAGAAGTACAACCATGACCAGTGGCCCATGTATTGGTATGCTTCACCATCATCTCCGGTGAAACGGCCAGTTGTATCATGTACATCGTCAAATACTGAAGAATGAACATTAGCACCGATTGCTTCAAGTCGTTCGATTGTTGGAATTTCAAAATTTTCTGGAACAACAGTTGTGTCGTTTTTCGCATATATGAACCATACTGGTAAATCCTTAATTGATTCAATTTGAGCATCTGTGATTCCACTGTCAGCGTATGCTTCACAGATTGGGAAAGCAGCTGCAAAATAATCAGGATAATTCATAATCATATCCATTGTCATGTAGCCACCATTTGAGCATCCTCCAATATAAATACGATTTGTATCGATATTAGGATTAGATGCAACGTATTCATCTATAAGGCCTTTTAAGGTTTCAAGGTAAACAGAGTCTGTACCAGGATTATCGGCCCAATCTCCATTTTCATTATAAGTAAGCCAGAAGGTATCTGTTTGAGGTGTAAGTACATAAGCTCCACCCATTACTTCTTGAAATTCATCGGAATATAAAGCTGTTACTTCGTTGCCTAATACAGCGATTTCGTTTTGTGTACCACCTTCTCCTGCACCATGAATCCAAATAACAAGCGGGTGTTTATTTCCGTCATCTTCTGGAACATAAGAACCATATGTCAGTGTATACTTGTCATCTGAATATGTTCCTGTTAAATCAACGTTTTCAAGTTGAGGATAAATCGAACCATCTAAAGATAAATCAATAGCTGGGTCAATTGATACGTCAGAAATCTCAGCACCATTTGCATTTTTTAATGATTGACCATCAGTTAATGTTACTTCCAATTCATAAGGTGAGCACACAGTGTTTTGCCAAGTGAAAACATCGTAGCAGAATGGGTTACCCTCATCTGGACTATATGAAAGCTCAAGGGCAACATATTCAGATGAATCAGTTTTGTTTCCGTTCTCATCACAGGTGTAGGCATCTAATACGGTCCTATCTGAAGTTGCTGTAATGTGTTCTGAAGGATCACCTTCAAAGTTTTCATCCATAAGTGCGGCATAGTTAAATGATTCTTTTGTTTCAGATACAGAAAATGTATCAGCCGATACTGATGAAGAATCAATTGAATCATTAAAGTGGATTATTGTAGTAGTTACCGCTGGTCCCCAATCATCACCAACTACTACAGCCTTTTGTGTTCCAGTTAATGAAACTGGAGTGTTTGCATCGACTGTGGTATCACTGTTTGAAGATTCAGTTGTACCACAACCCACAAGACCGAAGACACACAATGATGCCATCACTAGAGAAATAGTTTTTTTCCTCATTGTAAAAATCCTCCCATATATTGATTGATAACAGAGTGAATAATAGCACAAATAAACTCTGCAGATTTAGTTGACTGATAACTGGTCAAAATATAAGGATGATTGGTAAAACAAAAAAACTGATGCAATTCAATGGTATGTGATATAATTTCTACAGACTAGTTTATGGAGGTATGAAATGAAAGCATATTTTGCAGGTGGATGTTTTTGGTGTGTAACACCAATTTATAAAATATATGGAGTAGACCAGGTAACATGTGGTTACTCCGGTGGTGATGAAGTAAATCCTACATATGAGGATGTTAAGGCGCAAAAGACAGGACATAGGGAAACTATTGAATTGACATATGATCCAGCAAATGTGACCTATGACAAATTGCTTGATATTTATCTTGCAAATGTTGATCCCTTTGATGGAGAAGGCCAGTTCATTGATAAAGGTTTTTCTTATACATTAGCTATCTATTACAATGCTGATGAAGAAAAAGCTATTGCTGAAAAGAAGATAAAGGAGCTGGAGCAGGAGACAGGTAAGAAGGTTCAAATCTCCTTAGAAAAGTTTAAAAGCTTTTATGAGGCAGAGGAAGAACATCAGGATTATTATTTAAAAAATCCGGAAGCCTTTGAAAAGGAGCTAATAGAAAGCGGTCGAAAGGAGTCATAATCATGCAGGAAAAACTAAAAAAGATAAAGGTTTTGTTTGGTGATGTAGATAACACACTTCTTTGCCTAAAAATGTACAACGAAGCTGGTAAAAGAATAGTTGGTTTTGAAGATGCTAACGACTGGCTTAAGTATAATATAAACAATAATGCTTACATCAAATGCCAGGCTCCTAGAGGAGTAAAGAATCTTATCGATGATTTACATTTTAATCATGGTGTTAAGATTTATGGCCTAACAGAATGTAGCAACTCTTTTGAATACAACTCAAAATATAACCGTCTGAGAGAGTGTTACCCAGGTGTTTTCGAGCATCATGGAGATCTGATTTCAACAGAAACACGTCATAAAAAAGTTCTCATAATGAAAATGATTGCAGAACGCGACGGCTACAATATGGACGAGATTATGTTTATAGATGATAGCTATACAGAAATCATGGAAGCTTTTGGAGCAGGAATCTTGGCCATGCATACCACAGAAGTTATGGAGCGATTCATGTAATAAAAGTATTCCGAAATGGAATATAAGCTATACATAAAAGAATACCAGATACCCCTTAAATCTATTGAGATAAACGAAGTATGATTATAAAATTTATTTTGTATGTTTTAAAGAATAAGGGGTATTTTTTTGGTATATATAATTAAAAGGGTATTACAGTTAATACCGATTCTGTTTGCAATTACATTTCTTTCATTTGCAATGATGCGACTTGCTGGAAGTGATGTTGTTGAGCAGAAAATGTTGAACACAGGACAAGTAATTTCAGAAACGCAGTTAGATATGGCAAGGGAACAATTAGGTCTTAATTCTCCCTTTTTAGTTCAATATTTTAGATGGCTTGGCAATTTACTTCACGGTGACATGGGCGTTAGTTATGTCTCGGGCAAAGATGTATTTGAGACATTTGTTTCAAAGCTTCCAGCTACAATACTGCTTACAGTCACATCGATTGCACTTACAGTCATTATCTCCATTCCTCTTGGAGTTATATCAGCTGTATATCAAAACAAATTCATAGACTACATAATAAGATTCTTTAGTTTTATAGGAAATAGTCTTCCTAACTTCTTTGTATCACTAGTATTGATGTATTTCTTAGGAATCAAGTTAGGCTGGCTACCTATCATATCTAAAGATATAAATAGCACAAGCATAATTATGCCAACTTTGACTTTGGCTATAGCTATGTCTTCAAAATACTTACGTCAGGTTCGTACAACTGTGTTGGACGAGCTAAGCAAGGATTACATTGTTGGAGCTAAGGCAAGAGGTGTAAAGTTTTCAATTACACTCATGGGAAGTGTGCTTCGTGCAACACTGGTAACAATAATTACGCTGTTGGCATTATCTATTGGAAGCCTTTTGGGGGGAACAGCTATTGTTGAATCTATTTTTATGTGGGATGGCGTTGGCAAAATGGCAGTAGATGCAATTAATATGCGTGACTATCCAATTATTCAGGCATATGTAATGTGGATGGCGATTATCTATGTGCTCGTTAATCTCATTACAGATTTATCATACAGATTCTTGGACCCAAGAATTAGATTGGGGGATAGAGAATCATGAAAAAGAAAATCAAATTAATCATAATGAGTTGCTTAGTAGTTCTGATTATTTTCATGGCTATTTTTGCAACATATATATGTCCATACGACCCTTATGAACAGGATTTGAGTATTGCATATCAGGCGCCTAGCTTGCAGCATCTTATGGGAACAGATGCCTATGGCAGAGATATGTTTTCAAGAGTAATAATAGGTGGCCAGGTAAGTATATTATCGACACTGGCTCTGGTAGTAATTATTGCAGTATTTGGCACAACCATAGGAATTATATGCGGATACTTTGGTAATAAAGTTGATTTTGTTGTTATGAGAATATCAGATTTATGTCTTGCTTTCCCAGGATTAGTATTTGCTCTAGCAGTAGCAGCAATACTAGGTGGAGGTATCGTAAATGCGGTAATCGCACTTGCGGTTATAAGTTGGCCAAAGTATTCTCGTGTTGCTAGAGGACTTACATTATCCATAAAGGATTGCACATATATTGAGGCAGCAAAACTGGCAGGCGACAATTCATTACAAATAATATGTCGCCATGTGATTCCAAATATCGTAGGTCCAATAATAGTAACCGCTACATTGGATATTGGAACAATGATGATGGAGATTGCAGGTTTATCATTTTTGGGACTTGGCGCACAGCCACCTGTAGCAGAGTGGGGAAGTATGATGTCCAATGGAAGAAGCATGCTACAGACCTATCCATGGGTTGTATTGTCACCAGGAATCGCAATTTTTATATCAGTAGTTATTTTCAATCTTTTTGGAGATACATTACGCGATGCAGTAGATCCTAAAAACGCATCACGAACATTGGAGTAATTAAGGTAATTAGAAATTTCTTAATAAAGAAGTTTTTAATATATAAATTTAAGGAGTATTTATAATGAAAAAGCTAGTAGCAATGATTCTTGCTTTAACTCTTACAGCTGCTACATTTGTAGGCTGTGGAACAAAAGCAGAAAACCAGACAGCTGATTCTAATGTAGAATCAGGAAAGAAGACTTTTGTCTTTGGAGACACAACATTTAATGCGGAAAATGAAGAGGCAAATATTGATCCACATGATACATATTGTGGATGGGCTGCAATCCGTTATGGTGTGGGAGAGACACTATTCAAGTTCAATGACAATATGGAACTTGAGCCATGGATTGCTGAAAGTTATGAAAACATTGATGAATTAACATGGAAAATTACACTTAAGGATGGAGTAACATTCTCTAATGGAAATCCTTGTGACGCAGAGGCTGTAAAGGCTTGCATCGAGGATTTGGTTGCAGTTCATGAACGTGCAGCAGGAGATTTAGCAATTGATTCAATTGAGGCAGATGGTCTTGAGCTTACAATTAAAACTACAACACCAAAGCCAACATTAATTAATTATCTTTGTGATCCTTATGGTTGTATCATAGATGTTACAGCTGGAAATGCAGATGGAATTGTTGTTGGTACAGGTCCATTCGTTGCAACAGAGTTGGTTACAGATGACCATTTAAATCTAGTAAAGAACGAGAATTACTGGGGTGGAAATGTAAATATTGATGAAGTAACTGTTCTTACTATCTCTGATGGAGATACACTTGCAATGGCACTTCAGAATGGTGATATTGATGCTGCTTATGGTATGGCTTATGCAAGTTATCCATTATTTGAAAATGATGATTATGTATTTACAAGCACAGCTACAAGCCGAGCTTTCTATCTTCAGATGAACTATAATTCAGATATCATAAAGGATGATGCAGTACGAGAGGCAATTGCTCTTGGCATCGATAAAGAAGGATTCGTAAATACGTTATTAAATGGATATGGATATGTGGGCTCAGGTGCATTCCCAGATTCATTTCCATTTGGTAAGGGCGTAAATGCCAAGGAGTATGACCCTGAAAAGGCTAAAGAGGTTTTGGAAGCAGCAGGTTGGGTTGATACCGATGGTGATGGAATCAGAGAAAAAGATGGAAAGACATTAACAATCAATTGGGTATCATATCCTAGCCGTCAGGAGCTTCCTCTTTTAGCTGAGAGCGCTCAGGCTAATCTAAAGGATATCGGAATTGATGTACAGTTAAATGTAACAGCTGACCACGGCACAATCGTTTCAGAGCCTACAGGATGGGACGTATATGCAGCAGCATTTGTTACTGCCGGTATTGGTGATCCAATGTATTTCTTTAGTACACATTGTTTATCAGATTCAACAAAGAATCGTGGAGCATATTCTAATGCACAGTTGGAGGAGCTTGCACAGGAGATGAACAACACATTTGATGTTGATGCAAGAAATGATTTGGCTGTTCAGATGCAGCAGATAATTTTGGATGATGATGCATTTGTATTCTGTTCATTCCTTCGTATGAGCATGATTAGCAAAGCCAATGTTACAGGTTTGACAGCTCATTCTAGTGATTATTATGAGCTTACAGCAGAATTAGATATTAATTAATTTGAGGAGAGCTTACGCTATGAATGAAACTTTTTTTGATTACAATTCCGTAAGTATAGAATTTGATGGAAAAGTGGCAGTTAATAGCGTAAGCTTTTCTATTAATAAGGGCGAAGTGCTTGCTTTAGTAGGTGAGTCTGGCAGTGGTAAATCTACAATAATTAAGTCGATAATTGGAATACTAAATTCAGATGGAAAAGTAACTGAAGGCGAAGTGGTATTCGAAGGTGAAAATCTCTTTTCTAAAAAGGAAAAAGAGTATCGAAATATACGCGGAAAAAAAATAGGAATGATTTTCCAGGACTCATTAGGTTCCTTTTGCCCAATAAGGACAATCGGAGACCAGATAACAGAAGCGGTGAGAGCTCATGAAAAAATAAGCAAACCAGAAGTGAAGGCAAAAGCATTGGAGCTATTTCATAAGCTGAATTTTAGTGAACCGGAAAAGCTATGGAAAAGCTATCCATTTGAGCTGTCTGGTGGAATGAATCAACGTGTAGGAATAGCTATGGCGATGTTACTTGATCCGCCATTACTTTTGGCGGATGAGCCAACCAGTGCTCTGGATCCCAAAGCTACAGATATGGTTTTAGAGGAACTCAATAATATGCGTGATAATCTTGGTACTTCTATCATCATTGTGACTCATGACATGTCAATTGTGCCAAGAATAGCAGACAAAATATTAGTTTTAAAAGATGGAACAGTAATGGAATATGGCAAGGCAACAGAGGTCTTAAATAATCCTAAAAGCGATTACACAAAGCTTTTATGTGACGCAGTGCCAGTTTCAGGGAGAAAAGGATGGAACCTTTCATTAAAGTAGAAAATATATGTAAGACATTTTCTAGGAATGATAAACAGAATACAGAAGTCCTAAAGGGCATTTCTTTTCAGGTGAACAAAGGTGAATGTCTCGGAATAGTTGGAGAGTCCGGAAGTGGAAAAAGCACATTGGCGCGAATTATGCTTGGGCTGATTCCTGCTACAGATGGAAAGATAATCATCAATGGAGAAGAGCAAAAAGGGATTAGACTTGGAAGCCAGATGGTCTTTCAGAACCCAAATGAATCTTTTAATCCTCGTAAAACTATTGGGTATGGTGTCGGTGAAGGTTTAAAGAATAAGGGGGTGCCACAGGATGAAATTGACGAAAAGATAGATTATCTTTTCGACATGTGTGGTCTACAAAGGGAGTTGAAAAATAAATACCCACACCAAATCAGCGGAGGCCAATGTCAGCGAGCTGCTATAGCCAGAGCGTTAGCTATGAATCCGGATATACTTATATGTGATGAAGCGACAAGTGCGTTGGATGTGACGGTACAAAAACAAGTAATCGAACTGTTGCAGGAACTTAGAAGCAAGCAGGATATAACGATTATATTTATCAGTCATAACATGGCACTTGTAGAAATGTTTTGTGATCGAGCCATTTTGATTGAAAATGGCACAACAAAAAGAACTTTTGGTCCAACATAGCCCAAAACTATGGCTATTAACAGTAAAATAAAGTACAATAAAAACTGTTCGGAGGCAATCCAGTTTCTGAATGGTTTTTTATTTTTTAAGATTATGGAAAAGTTAGTAAACGATAATAAAGCCTATTGGATTCAAAGAGCCAAAGGCTATTCAGAGGTTAATAAAGAAGAGTTATCCGGGATTCAGCATAGCACATGGAAAGAGTTTTTGGTGTCAGAAATCTCCAAGTGTTTCCCAGAAAGGGAGCCAGGCTCAATAAAGATTTTAGATGTGGGAGCTGGACCAGGTTTTATATCTATTATTTTGTCGGAAGCAGGCTATCAGGTTACTGCATTCGATTTCGCAGATACCATGCTGGCAGAGGCTAAAGCTAATGCTGGCGAATTATCAAATCAAATAGATTTTGTTCAAGGAGATGCATTGAATCTTCCATTTGAAAAAGATTCTTTTGATGTGGTATTTTCCAGAAATCTTACATGGAATCTTTCAGACCCTGCAAGGGCATATGTTCAGTGGCTTTCTGTTTTAAAGACAGGTGGGCTAATGCTTGTGTTTGATGCAAATTGGTATTCATATCTAGTAGATGAAGAAAAAATGCAAGAATACAAAACAGATCGAGACAATGTAAAAAATAGTTGTCTGGATGACTACAATATAGGCGATAATTTTGAGCAGATGGAACGCATTGCTCTTTCATTGCCACTTACAGATAAAATTCGTCCTAAGTGGGATTATGAATTTTTAAATAGTATTGAAGCAGGGCAGGTGTCCGTGCTTGAGGATGTGGGAAGCAGACTCTATTCTGAAAAAGAAAGGATAAATTATAATTCTACCCCACTATTTATGGTTAGAACAGTAAAAGGGTTATTTTAATGGGTGAGTTACACTATATTGCCTTTGAGGAAGAGGCAGATGATATAAAAGAGAAAGTAGAAAGCTACTGGACCAAAAGAGCCGATGGTTTTTTCGATTTAAGACACGATGAAATAGAAAGCAATAAAGTTGATAGATGGCTTAAGGAAATAGACCAATATTTACCAACAGATAGAAGCCTTAAGATTCTTGATGTTGGATGTGGAGCAGGATTTTTTGAAATTATTTTAGGAAAGCTTGGGCACAGTGTTACTGGTGTCGATTTAACTGAAGAGATGGTTGCTAAAGCAAATGAAATGATTCGTATATACGATATGGACTCTTCAAAGATAAAGGCTCAGGTTGGAGATGCAGAGAATCTGGATTTTGCCGATGAAGAGTTTGATGTAGTGATTAGCAGAAATCTTACATGGACACTTCCACATCCAATTGATGCTTATACACAGTGGCATAGAGTTCTTAAAAAGGGTGGAGTCCTGCTTAATTTTGATGCGGAATATGCTAAAGGGGCTCATAACCTTAAAAGTCCAGAGAACCTTGCGCACAAGGATATACCGGATAATCTTAAAGAAGAATGTCATGATATTTATCACATGCTTACAATTAGTATGCTCGATAGACCTCATTGGGATGAACATGTTTTATCTGATATAGGATTTTCATCAATTGAGGTTGACGATGATTTTGGAAATAGAATATTTGTAGAGCATGACGAGTTTTATATACCAGACAAAATGTTTAGTATCAAAGCTGTTAAAGCATAATGATGGGGGATTATTATGGAAATAAAGCAATTAAAATACTTTGTTGTAGCTGCAGATGTAGGGTCTTTTAGTGAAGCTGCAAAGGTTTTATACACAACTCAATCTAGCGTCAGCAAGGTAATCTCTGCTCTCGAAAAGGAATTAGGTTATAACCTTTTCCAAAGAGAGAGCAAAGGTATTGCTTTGACATATGAGGGAGTGAAGTTTCACAACAAGGCAAGCGTCCTTGTTTCTGATTTTGAAGCACTGGAAACAACTAGTGTGGAGAATAATAATATCGTAAAAATAAGTATTAACCATAGTTCATGGTTGGCAAACTGTTTCTCAGATTTTTATGAATTAAATAAAGACGATGATGTTTGCTATAACATTCATACAGACACAACCCATAATATCATTAATCGTATGAGAATAATGGAGGATGAGGTTGGCTTTGTATATGTATTTCCTGATACAAGATTACAGTTTGAATATGAAATAAAAAAATATCAGTTGAAATTCGAAAGACTAAAGTCTGTGGATGGAATGATTTATTTCCAGCCAGATGATATACAGCAGAATAGGGATTATTCAAGCAAGATTATTCATGATTTGAAATATATTCAATCTGAACAGGATGATTATATTAGACAGGAATCTTTCCAGACCGAGGAGGGAGAGCCTGTAAATATAAAAAATGATATTGCTGTAATTACAAATAGTGATTATGTTATGCATGCATTATTGAAAAATAATTCATTAGCAAATCTTAGTGCAGATAGTTTTAATAGTTATGATTTAGGAATTAGACCAGGAATTCGACTAAAAAATACAAGAGGAAGTATTGACTTCGGAATCATTACAAATGAGAAGGGAAGACAAAGCAATCAAGCAAGGGCATTTGTGGATTATATTAAGAATCAACTACTTTAAATTTTCGAAACTCTTCTTTTTGATAAAGTGGTAAAGCTCCATTTCACAAGGGTTTGGGGGATAATTTATTAAAAAATAAAATTTGAAAAAATGTGAAGAAATTATGAAAAAAGACTTGCGCAAATGTGTATTAAGTGTTATATTCTATATCGTACTAGCGAAAAGCTAATACCAAATTTTTCATAACTCAGCGACCAAGGGCAACTTTGGTCGCACTCCCCGAACTTCCAGTCGGCGCGTTGGCGCCGGCTTTTTTTTATTCATATGGAAATCATAAAAATTCACATAGAATCAAAAGAAGCAATTTACTACTTTTCAAAAGAGCTGTCTCTTTAAATAGAGGTGGTTTTTTATACGCCGTATAGGTATAATAAATCATACGAGTAATTCGTATGTTTTTAGTTAGGAGTATTAATAATGGGTGAAGTTAAAGTAATTGAAATCGGTGAGAGCGTTTTCGCGGAAAACGAAGCGGCAGCTGATGCAATTAGAAATCAAATGAAAGAGCAGGGAACATTCTTTTTAAATGTAATGTCTGGTCCAGGTTCAGGAAAGACAACTACACTTTCTGCTCTTATTAATAGAATGAAAGATAAATACAAAATCGGTGAGATGGATGTTGATATCGAGACAAGTATCGACGCTCAGCGTGTAGCCGACGCTACAGGTGTTCAGTCTATCCAGATTCACAATATGGGACTTTGTCACATCGATGCAGACATGACAAGTCGTGCATTAATGGAATACGACACAACGGATTTTGATTTATTAATTTTGGAAAACATAGGTAATCTTGTTTGTCCAGCAGAGTTTGATGTTGGAGCCAACAAAAACCTTATGTTACTTTCAGTTCCAGAGGGAGACGATAAGCCACTTAAGTACCCTCTTATGTTCGAGATTAGTGACGTAGTATTAATTAATAAGATAGATACTCTTGAGTATTTTGATTTTAGCAAAGAAAAAGTTACAGAAAGAATCTTGAAGCTCAATCCAAATGCAAAGATTTTCTTCGTAAGTGGAAAGACTGGCGAGGGACTTGATGAAGTTGTTGCATGGTTAGAGGATGAAATTGCTGCAGTAAAATAGTTTTAAATGTTCGGCTTTATATAAGGAGAATAATTTGAATTATCAGCAGAAAAATATGACGAGAAGTGAGTACGAAGAATTTTTGAAAGTTTCAGCTGGCGAAATGCCAGCTGATTTAGTACTGCGCAATGGAGTATATCTGGACGTATTCACAAATCAGTTCAAAAAAGGCGATATCGCAATTAGCAAAGGTAGCTTTGCGGGAATAGGTAAATACGAAGGTAAAATGACCATCGATATGACAGGCAAGACAATTGTGCCTGGATTTATCGATGGTCATATTCATATAGAAAGTACTACGGTAGTTCCGGAGATTTTTGCAAAAGAGGCAATCCTGCATGGAACTACTGCTATACTGACAGATCCTCATGAGATAGCAAACGTAATGGGGACAGACGGAATAAAATACATGTTGGAAGCTACAGAGAACCTTCCTATGGACATATTCTTTATGATTCCATCCTGCGTTCCATCCTGCGAGTTCGACGAAAGTGGTGCTCAGATATTCGCCCAGGATATGAAGCCATTTTTATCTAACAAAAGAGTATATGGTATTGCAGAACTGATGGATGTAAATGGCGTCGTTAATCGCAGATTCGATGTTATCGACAAGACGTATCTTGCTATTATGGAGGATAAGCTGATAGATGGCCATGCGCCTTTAGTAACTGGAAGGCAATTGATGGCATATGTTGCAGCAGGAGTGCTTTCAGATCATGAATGTTCAAATATTGATGAGGCAATGGAAAAGCTTGGCGCCGGTCTTTGGATAATGATTAGAGAAGGTACAGCAGCACAAAACCTGGAGGCACTTATCGATTTGTGTAAAGAACCATACGCATCCAGATGTGTGTTTTGCACTGATGACAGACACATCAATGACATAATGGATTATGGTCATATTGATAATATAATAAGAAAAGCAATCAATTTAGGAGTGGATCCTGTAATTGCATATAAAATGGCTTCATGCACTGCGGGAGTGTATTTTGGACTTCGCGACAGGGGCGCTATTTCACCTGGATTTCTTGCAGACTTTGTGGTGTTGAATGATGTGAATAGTGTGGATATCGATAGAGTATACAAAGCAGGTGTGGAAATGACTCATGACTACTTAAAAACACACTGTAAAAGCAATGTATCTTCTGACCTTATAGACAAGTCTCATAATACATTTAACTTGCCACAGATAACAAAGGAACTGTTGTTAAACAATAAAGCTTTGCCGGTTCTTGGCTTGGTAGAAGGACAGCTCATAACAACAGACGAGGGTAAATCTGAGGCGATAGATGTATCAAAGGATATTCTAAAGGCAGTTGTTGTTGAACGCCACTGTGGAACGGGCCATATAGGAATGGGATTTATAAAAGGCTATGGCTTGAAAAGAGGAGCAATTGCAACTTCTGTTGCTCATGATGCTCACAATATTATTGCTATCGGAGTATCAGAGGAAAACATATCAGCGGCTATCAATGAGCTAAAGAAAATTGGTGGTGGAATTGTGGTGTACGATGGAGAAAAGGTGCTTAAGACCTATCCACTTCCTGTTGCCGGATTGATGAGCGAGGTTAGTGCAGCTGATGCAAAAACTAAGCTAGATGAGATTCATGAGGCTGCTTATCAGTTAGGCGTAAATAAAAATATTGACCCATTTATGACATTAAGTTTTACAGCGCTGCCGGTAATACCGGAATTGAGAATTACCACTCATGGCGTGGTTAGTGTTAATGATTGGAAATTAGTATAAATAACAAATCTATTTTAGTGGAATATATGCTACAATAGCACTTATGGATAAGAAAAGAATTTTTATAACAGTAGTAATTGCTCTCTGGATTATGCTGATTTGGGGACACAGCATGCAGCCAGCCACAATATCGGAGCATGAAAGTGGACGCGTATTATATTATCTTGGCAAAATATTCCCCGCTTTACTGGCAAGCGAAGACGGAATGGTTATTGTTAGAAAAGCTGCTCATATTACAGAGTTTCTCATTTTAGGAATTCTGCTTACAGTAGCTTTTGCAAACAAAATATATGGAAGGTTTAACAGATTCACAACTCCAGCCCTTACAGGTCTTTTTATAGCATTCATCGATGAGACAATACAGCTTTTTGTTGTAGGACGCTCAGGGGAAGTAAGAGACATTTGGTTTGATTTTGGAGGAGTTGTACTTGGAACACTTATTGCACTTGCTTTTTCAAGCGGAAAGCGAACCCGTAGAAAATACTAAGTGCAAGATTAAATAATATATTCTAAAAAGTGGAGGCAGCATATGGGAAAAAAGAAGATAGTTATCGCACTGGGACATGACGCATTAGGCACAACTGTACTTGAGCAGTGGAATGCTACAAAGCGTACAGCAGTTGCAGTAGCAGAGTTTATTAAGCAGGATTATCAGGTTGTCGTTACTCACAGCAACGGACCACAGGTTAGCATGATTCACACAGCAATGTCTGAGTTCTACCAGAATCATCCTGATTACACATCTACACCAATGTCAGTTTGTTCAGCAATGAGCCAGGGATATATCGGTTACGATTTGCAGCAGGCTATCCGTTCTGAGCTTGTTAGCTGCGGAATTTACAAGCCAGTTTCAACTATCCTTACACAGGTTACTGTTGATCCATATGATGAAGCCTTCTACAAGCCAACAAAGATAATTGGCAGAGTTATGACTGAGGCCCAGGCTGAGGCAGAAGAAGCAAAAGGCAATCACACAGTTAAGGTTGAAGGCGGCTACAGAAGAATTGTTGCTGCTCCAAAGCCAATCGAGATTGTTGAAATAGATGCTATCAAAGCTTTGTGCGAAGCAGATCAGGTTGTTATTGCAGCAGGTGGTGGCGGTATTCCTGTTCTTACACAGGACAATAGCTTAAAGGGTGCATCTGCAGTTGTTGAAAAGGATACAGCAGCAGGTCTTCTTGCTTCTGAGCTTGAAGCAGACATGCTGGTTATTCTTACTAGTGTTACAAAGGTATGCAAAAACTTTGGTAAGCCAAACGAGGAGCCTCTCGACTATATTTCAATTGCAGAAGCAAAAAAGATGCTTGCTGATGGAGAGTTTGGCGAGACAGATATGGCACCAAAGATTCAGGCAGCTATTGATTACATTGGTGATTCAGCCATTAGAAAGGTATTGATTACAAAACTATCAGATGCTGGCAACGCTGTAGGCGGCCAGACTGGTACAATGATTGGAAAATAATAAATGACCATAAAAGATTTAGAGATTGGACAAACAGCGAGAATTGATGAAGTAGGGGGAGAAGGGGCACTTAGACAACATTTCTTGGACATGGGAGTTATACCAGGTGTAGAGGTCACTCTTGTGAGACTGGCGCCTATGGGTGATCCAATGGAGCTTCGTGTACATGGCTATGAGCTTACTCTTAGGTTAGCAGATGCTGCCCAGATAAAAGCTACTCCAGTGGAAAAGAGTGTTCAGGAGGAAATTACTCAGTCCAAGAAAGATAAACACGATATAAATCATCCTGGCTTAGGTGAGGAGGGAAAGTATCATCTCAAGGGTGACGGAACTCCACTTCCAAAGGGGGAGATGCTTACATTTGCTCTTGTGGGCAACCAGAACTGTGGCAAGACGACTCTCTTTAATCAGCTCACTGGAGCCAATCAGCATGTTGGTAATTTCCCTGGTGTTACAGTAGACAGAAAAGATGGTGTAATCAGGGGCAAAGAATTTACATGCATCACAGATCTTCCTGGAATATATTCAATGTCACCATATTCTAGTGAAGAACTTGTTAGCAGAGATTTTGTTTTAAAAGAAAAGCCAAAAGCTATTATCAATATTGTTGATGCCACAAATATCGAACGTAATCTTTACCTTACAATGCAGCTATTGGAACTTAGTATTCCTATGGTTGTTGCTCTTAATATGATGGATGAGTTAAGAGGCAACGGTGGTTCGGTAGATATTAACCGAATGGAAAAAATGCTGGGAGTTCCAGTTGTTCCTATTTCTGCATCTAAAAACGAAGGTATTGATGAGTTAGTTGCTCATGCACTTCATATAGCTCAGTATCAGGAAAAGCCAGAGATGGACGATTTCTGTGATGAAAACGATAACGGCGGTGCAGTGCATAGATGTATCCACGGTGTTATTCATCTTATGGAGGATCATGCTAAAAGAGCAGATATCCCTGTTCGCTTTGCAGCCAGCAAAGCCATAGAAAACGATGCGCAGATAATAAAGCGTCTTGATTTAGATGAAAATGAAATAGAGACATTAGAGCACATCACAAAGCAGATGGAAAAGGAAAGAGGTCTCGATAGAAGTGCTGCCATGGCAGACATGAGATTTGCTTTCATTGAAAAAGTTTGCAATGAATGTGTAATCAAACCTAGAGAAAGTAAAGAGCACATTCGCAGTCAGAAAATTGACAAATGGCTTACAGGTAAATACACTGCAATCCCAATTTTTATTTGCGTAATGGCACTTGTATTTTTCCTTACTTTCAATGTTATAGGAGCATGGCTTCAGGGCTTGTTAGAAATAGGAATTGAAGCGTTGACCAATATTACAGACAATGCACTGACAGCTGCTAATGTTAATGTAACTGTTCACGAGCTGGTTATTGGAGGCATTTTTGAAGGTGTAGGAGGCGTACTAAGCTTCTTGCCTATCATCATAACAATGTTTTTCTTCCTATCAATATTGGAGGATAGTGGTTACATTGCCAGAGTAGCCTTCTTTATGGATAAATTACTTCGTAAAATCGGATTATCTGGAAGAAGTATCGTACCACTTTTGATTGGATTTGGATGTACTGTTCCAGCAGTTATGTCTACCAGAACATTACCTAGTGATAGAGATAGAAAGATGACAATTTTGCTTACGCCATTTATGAGCTGTACAGCAAAGCTACCAATATACACATTCTTTGTAGCTGCATTTTTCCCTGACCATGGATGGCTTGTAATTACAGTTTTGTATTTCCTTGGTATATTCTTGGGAGTGCTTGCTGCATTGTTCTTTAAAAAAATCAGATTCAAAGGTGAAGCAGTTCCATTTGTTATGGAGTTGCCTAATTATAGATTACCTAGTGCTAGAAATGTAATTCAGCTACTTTGGGAAAAGGCAAAGGATTTCCTGCAGAGAGCATTCACTGTGATTTTCCTTGCGACTGTAATTGTCTGGGTTCTTCAAAGCTTTGATACACATCTCAATTTAGTATCAGATCAAAAGGATAGTATTCTTGCACTTATAGCTGGAGGATTAGCTCCTCTCTTTTCACCTATCGGATTGGGAGATTGGAGAATTTGTACATCCCTTATTTCAGGATTTATGGCAAAGGAAAGTGTTGTATCTGTATTGGAAGTACTATTTGGAAGTACTGGTGTTGCAGCTTCGATGTCCACTCTGACAGCATTTTGTTTGTTGGTATTTTCACTTCTTTACACACCATGCGTTGCAGCTATTGCATCTATAAAAAGAGAGATGGGAAGCAAGTGGGCAGTATGTGTTGTTATTTGGCAGTGTGCTATCGCCTGGGTTTGCACATTTATAGTACATACAATAGGACTTCTCATGGGTCTAGTTTAATACTGAATATCTTTAGCAGAGTTTCACATACGTGGAGCTCTGTTTTTTGTTTACACTAATTCAAGTGAGAAATACCTTTCTAAAATTAAATATAGAAAACTTAAGTTAGATGCTTGAAACTACATCCAAATTGTGCTATGTTATACATGCGTTAGAGAAGGCTAACGCTGATTCATGTTAGCTAACATCGGTTGGGTACAATTAATTATAGGCCGGAATAGCTAATTGAGGGATAAATAAAAGTAAGGAAGTAATATATGATGCCATTAGTAGTTGCGCCAACAGGCGAAGAACAGATGATTAAACGAATTGGCGGTTCAGAAGAAGTGAAGCGTCACTTGCAAGAGCTTGGTTTTGTACCAGGGGGATTTGTAACTGTAGTAAACGAAATAGGTGGCAACCTAATCGTTAATGTTAAGGAGTCAAGAGTAGCTGTTGATAAACAACTGGCTCAAAAGATATTTATATAGTAAAAAGGAGAGAAAAATGAAGACATTAAGAGATGTAAGTGTCGGTGAAACAGTTACAGTCGCAAAGCTTACGGGCGAAGGCGCTGTAAAGAGAAGAATCATGGACATGGGTATTACAAAGGGTGTTGAGATTTACGTTCGTAAGATTGCACCATTGGGAGATCCAGTTGAAATTACAGTTAGAGGATATGAGCTTTCTGTACGTAAGGCTGATGCAGAAATGATTCTTTTAAAGGAGGACTAAAAAAGTGGGAATTCGTATTGCGCTTGCAGGTAATCCAAACTGCGGTAAAACAACATTGTTTAATGCACTTACAGGTTCTAACCAGTTCGTTGGTAACTGGCCAGGTGTTACTGTAGAGTACAAAGAGGGTAAATTCAAAGGTGATAAGGAAGTTACAATTGTCGACCTTCCTGGTATCTATTCACTCTCTCCATATACATTAGAGGAGGTTGTATCACGTAATTATCTTATTGATGAAAAGCCAGATGCTATTATCAATGTTATTGATGGTACAAACCTTGAAAGAAACCTTTATCTTACAACTCAGATTGTTGAGCTTGGTATCCCAGTAGTTATCGGTATCAACATGATGGATGTTGTAGAAAAGAATGGTGACAAAATCAACGCTGCAAAGCTTTCAGAGGAAATCGGTGTTCCAGTTTATGAGCTTTCTGCTTTAAAGAACAGAGGTCTTAAGGAAATCGTTGATGCAGCAGTTAAGGCTGGAAAGGAAGCTAAGCCACAGTCACCAAAGCACAGATTTGACGGTTCAGTAGAGCATGCACTTGCTCACATTGAGGAGCTTTGCTTACATAACATTTCTGATGAAAATGTTCAGAGATGGTATTCAATCAAGTTATTCGAGCGTGATCAGAAGATTCAGGAAAAGCTTGGTCTTTCATCTGATGTTATCTCTCACATCGAAAACGACATTGCTTCATGCGAAAAAGAAATGGATGATGATTCAGAGTCAATCATCACTGGCGAAAGATATAACTACATCGGTACAATCATCAATGGTTGTGTAAAGAAGGCTTCAAAGGGAATGACAACATCTGATAAGATTGATCAGATTGTTACAAACAGATTCCTTGCACTTCCAATCTTTGCAGTAGTTATGTTCCTTGTATATTTTGTATCAGTTACAACAGTTGGTACATGGGCTACTGATTGGGCAAATGATGGTGTATTCGGTGATGGATGGCATTTATTTGCTATTGGTTCTGCTGATTACGCAGATGCAGCTGATGAGTTCACAGCAAATCAGCTTATCGTAGATGGTTATGATTTATACGTAGAGGAAAATGGCACAGAGCCTACAGGCGATTTCGAATATCCTGTAGAGGATGAAGAAACAGCTGCTGTTGAGTATGAGACAGCAACACTTGCTGATTATGAAGCAGCTGCAGCTTATGTAGAGGCTAACGAGGAGCCAGACCCAGCAAACTACGGCGTATGGATTCCTGGTATTCCTGTTTATATCGAGGCAGCTCTTGATGCAATCAACTGTAACGATGTTGTAAAGGGACTTATCCTTGATGGTATCGTAGCAGGTGTTGGTGCAGTTCTTGGATTCGTTCCACAGATGCTTGTACTTTTCATCTTCCTTGCATTCCTTGAGTCTTGCGGATACATGGCTCGTGTTGCTTTCATCATGGACCGTATCTTCAGAAAGTTTGGTCTTTCAGGTAAGTCATTCATTCCAATGCTTATCGGTACAGGTTGTGGTGTTCCTGGTATCATGGCATCACGTACTATCGAAAATGATAGAGACCGTAAGATGACAATCATGACAACAACATTCATTCCATGTGGAGCTAAGCTTCCATTCATCGCAATGGTTGCAGGCGCTATCTTTGGTGGAGCAGCTTGGGTTGCACCAGCAGCATACTTCCTTGGAATTTTTGCAATCATCGTTTCAGGTATCATGCTTAAGAAGACAAAGCTCTTCGCAGGCGACCCAGCGCCATTCGTTATGGAGCTTCCTGCATACCACTGGCCAACAGTTTCAAACGTGCTTCGTAGCATGTGGGAGCGTGGATGGTCATTTATCAAGAAAGCTGGTACAATTATCTTACTTTCAACAATCGTAGTTTGGTTCTGCACATTCTTCGGTGTTGTTGATGGAGCATTTACAATGCTTGAGGAAGATCAGATTGATCATTCAATCCTTGCTACACTTGGTAGATGTCTTGCATGGATCTTCATTCCACTTGGATTTGGTGATTGGGAAGCTACAGTTGCTTCAATCACTGGTCTTGTTGCAAAGGAAAACATCGTTGGTACACTTGCTATTATCTACGGTGCTTCTGGTGATGTTTATGAGACAATGCGTGCTGCATTTACAGATGCATCAGGTTTCGCATTCCTTGCATTCAACCTTCTTTGTGCTCCTTGCTTCGCAGCTATGGGTGCAATCAAGCGTGAGATGAACAACACAAAGTGGTTCTGGACAGCAATCGGATATCAGTGTGGTTTCGCATGGGTAATCGGACTTATCGTATATCAGGTAGGTAAGGTATTCACAGGCGAAGGATTTACATTCGGTACAATCTTTGGTATCGCAGCTATCTGCTGCCTTGTATACGGATTGTTCCGTAAGGATAAATACAATAAATAAGAGGTAATAATTATGGGTACATTCATAGTAGTAGTTATATTAATTGCAATTGTTGCAGCGATAGTTCGTTCATTGGTCAAAGCCCGCAAGCGTGGCGAGCATCCAGCATGTGGTGGAGACTGTGGTAGCTGCGGCGGAAGCTGTGGATGTCACTAACGTATATACGAATCCCTCGGTCAGTATCGACCGGGGGATTTTTTAATTGATTAAAAAAATTAAGACATGTTGCGCGCAATGGGGCTTTTTGGTATTATTTGAAGTATGAGCGAGGAAATCAAATTTTCCGTAATAATGCCTACATACGGAGTGGGCGATTATATTGGTGATGCACTTGGCTGTCTTCAAATGCAGACCTATGACAACTTCGAAGTTATCATAGTGGATGATTGTTCTCCTGATTCTTCGGGAGACATTGCTAGAGGATATATGGAGCGTGATGACCGCTTCTATTATGTTAAGCATGAAACAAATCAAGGAGTATCTGCTGCTAGAAATACAGGCATAGAGCATGCCACTGGGGACTACATTTTATTCCTGGATCCAGACGATTTATATGAAAGAAATCTTCTTAGAGTATGTGCAGCAGCCTTGGAAAGAAACCCTGTGGATTTGCTTGTGTTCAGCTTTACTGAGGACTACAGAAATGCATCCGGCAAAATCGAATTCATGAAGGGGATTACCCTTGATATGATGGATTACGATGATGATATGGTTACCACAAGTGATGCTGCAACAATCCATAAAATGGCGATGCAGATGGAAGCCATAACAATGCTTGGTTATCCTTGGAATAAATGCTACAAGACAAGCATCATTAAGGAGAATAATCTTCAATATCAAAAGATTAAGCATGTAGAAGATATTCTTTTTAACTGTGACTTTTTAGATTACACAACATCGCTTACTGTGTTAAACGATGTTTTATATCACTATAGAAATCAGGGGCAGGTTCGTCTTACAGGTGGAGAAATCGAGGACTACTTTAAGCTCCAAAAGATTCGTATCGAGAGAATTTACGACCAGCAACAGAAATGGAAGACCTGCGATTTCGAAGCGCTGGGTACTCTTTCAAAGGAATACTTCAGAAGCTTCCAATCAGCAATGGTTCGTCAGTTGGAATCAGGCGTAAAAACAGACGATATTTTAAAATGGTGTAATGCAGAAGCAGAGACAGAATTGTATCAGAATCTTCGCAGATATATGCCAGAGGATTCAAAGACCCTGAAGCTTTTGTATAAGCCTCTTACAGAGGGGATGTTTGGAACAGCTCTTAGAAGAGCCAGACTTATGAAATACACAAAGAGCCATTTCCCTGGAGTGTTTAATAGAGCTAAGCAGCTTAGATAGGCTGATTTGCTTTTAACAATTGGCTAAGGTATAATATAGCTAAGTTTCGAAGAGGAGGTTAAGGATGACAGATCAAGGGTTTTTAATTTTCTTTTTTGTATTAATACTTTTAGTAGTTATAGTGGCAGTTATAGCAGTAGTTTCTGCAGTGTCAGGAGCCGCAGCTGCAATCGTCGATGAAGAGGACGAGGAAGAGTCTTAAGCCACGTTTAATCAGGTTATGCTAGGGCACCTTTATGGTGCCCTATACTTTTAATTAGGAGATAGATTTGGATATAAAAATTATTATTGCAATGCACAAACCTTTTCAGATTCCGGCAGGTGAGGACTATGTTCCACTGCAGGTTGGTGCGGCAGGCAAAGATAGTATAGGTGATATTTTAAGGGACGATGAGGGAGATAATATCTCAGCAAAGAATCCCTACTATTGTGAGCTTACTGGTCTTTATTATGCATGGAAGAATATGGATGCAGATGCCATAGGCTTGGTTCATTACAGACGATACTTTTCACTGAAGTCAAAGAAATATAGAAAGCATCATGGATGTTTTGATTCGGTGTTATCCCATGATGAGACAAAGGCTCTTCTTACAAGAGCAGATGTGATAGTGCCTAAAAAGCGTCGTTACTATATTGAAAGCTTATACAGTCACTATGCTCATACCTTGGATGGCGCTCATTTGGATATTGCAAAAGAAATTGTAGGTCAGTGCTATCCAGAATACATGAACTCATTGGTAAAGGTTTATGCAAGGTCATGGGGCTACATGTTCAATATGGCCATCATGCCAAAGAAGGAATTGGATGAGTATTGTACTTGGCTTTTTGATATATTGGAACGCATGGAAGAAAAGATAGATACTACATCTTTGGATGCTTTTTCAGCACGACTTTATGGAAGAGTTAGTGAAATCCTTTTTAATGTTTGGATTGACAAAAAGCAGGAGGAAGGTTTATCCATTGTAGAATGCCCTGTAATTGATATGGAACCAATCAATTGGCCAAAGAAGATTATGGGATTTTTGCAGGCTAAATTTTTCGGCAAGAAATATAAAGCAAGCATGTAAATTAGAGGCGAGAATAATGAAAATATCAGTGATTACCCCTTTCTATGAAGGGGAAAAGTATATGGAAAAATATGTGGCTTGCATGGAAGCAAATCGTAAGTCATTGGAGGCTGCAGGACACAGTTTGGAGGTTGTACTTGTAAATGACAGCCCATGGAAAAAGCTGGAGGCCGTGCCAATTAACAACCAATATTTTTCTGTTATTACTAATCCGGAAAACAAGGGAATACACTATAGCAGGGTATCAGGCTTAAAGTCATCGACTGGAGATTATATTATGTTCCTTGATCAAGATGATTTGCTTGAGGCAGATGCTCTTGCAAAAATGGCAGACGCATTGTCTTCAAAATCTTGCGATATGATTATCGCAAATGCGAAGCTGGAGCAGGCAGATGGTTCATATTTATCATGGTATAGAACTGATGCACATTGGAATAGAGTTTGGGATTTGCAAACATATCTCAAGGTAGGAATTCAGATTATCTCACCGGGACAGTGTTTGATAAAGAAAAGTGCGATTCCAGAATTTTGGAATGAGCATTTAGTCAGAGTAAATGGAGCCGATGATTATTATTTATGGCTTCTTATGCTTGCAGCAGGAAAGCGAGCAGCTTATTTAAAAGAAGCTTTATACATTCATAAATACACTGGAGCAAACATTTCAGCTGATACGTCAGCTACTGATGCTTCGGTATACGATTTTATAGAATTACTTTACGATTGTGATTATTTTAAAGAGGAAGACATAATCACTCTTCACGAAATGATTACATATAAAGCTCAGTTTAGAAAGAGTAGCCTGGTTGGCAAAATTGGATGCTCTTTAGCAAATCTTGGAATATTTATTTTTAATCTTAAATTTAAGAGAGAGACTAAAACCAAGTATGGTTTTAACAGATAATCTAGGAGATATGGAATGAAGGATGTAGCAATTCTGCTTGCCACATATAATGGGGCAAAGTATTTGCGAGCTCAGCTGGACAGTCTTTTCGGACAGACAAATCAGGACTTTCGAATAGTTGCACATGACGATGGCTCTTCAGACGAGACTATCAATATTTTAAATGAATACATGGATAAGTATCCAGATAGAATGGAAATCATTTACGGTCATCCGACAGGAAGTCCTAAGGCAAATTTCATGTATCTATTGTCTGAAGTAGAAGCGGACTACTATTTCTTTTGTGATCAGGATGATGTTTGGTATCCCGATAAGGTTGAGAAGAGCATAGAGAAGCTACTTGAAACAGAGATAGACTCCGGTGAGATGGATAGGAAGCCGGCTATCGTATTTACGGACATGACAGTCGTGGATGAGAATCTTAATGTAATAGATAATTCGTTTATACGATACTTAGGTAGAAGCCCAAAGAACATAGCCTACACTCAGGTAATTATTGATAATCCAGCAGCAGGGACAACTATGTGCTTTAATAGAGCTTTGAGAGATATAGCCGTGTCATGCGATAGTGTTCAGTGGGAAAATGTGCCAATGCACGATGCGTGGCTTCTTGAAATAGCATCCATATTTGGAACAGTTTATGCAATCGATGAGCCAATGGTTTATTACCGTCAGACGGGACACAACACTATGGGTGCAGTTACTGAATCAACATCTGAAAAGGTGGCTCGTAATGCAGGTGACATAGCAAATGGATTTCTTTGCAAGAAAAAGGCTTTCATAAATGAAGCACGAATTTTTGCCAGGGAGATTCTTAGACTAAAGGATATACCTGAGGACAAATTAAAAGTGCTGAATGGTTTTGTCCATATAGGCTCAAAGCCAAAGCTTTATAGAATCAGTTATTATCGCAGACATAATTTTACCCGAGCTAAGCATAATCTTTGGATGAGACTTTGGGTATAGAATAGAGGAAATGTAATGGCAGAGAAATCAGCAGTATTTTTTGATATAGATGGTACACTTTGGAACTACGATAAATTCATTCCAGATAGCTGTAGAGAAGGAATAAAGCAGCTCAGGGAAAACGGGCATTTGGCTTTTATCTGTAGTGGGAGAGCAAGATCTTTTATTCAGGATCCAGATTTGCTTAGTCTGGGATTTGATGGAATTGTTTGTTCATGTGGATGCCATATTGAAATAGGTGGAAAAACAGTTTACGAAAAATTAATTGATGTGGATAAAGCTATCGAAACAGTTGAACTGATTCGTGGATACGGATTCAGACCTATTCTAGAAGGACCAAATCAGTTATATATGGAAGACCGTGAGTTTGGCTTGGATGATGGATTTGGCAATATTTTGCGCAGGGACATGGGAAGTAATTTGCTTGGAATCGACAGCAACTATGGCAAGTGGACAATCAACAAAATGTCATGTGCAACAGATGTTGATGAGGAAATGAGAATAGAGTGCTACGATAGACTTCGTAAGGACTATCAAATCATTGAGCATAGTGACACTGTTTGTGAGTTGGTGCCAATCGGTCATACCAAAGCGACTGGCATGATGAAAGCATGTGAGCTTGCAGGCATTGATCCAAAGAATACATATGCATTCGGTGATAGTGAGAATGATTTAGATATGCTTGCAGCAGCTGCTGTAGGCATTGCAATGGGGAACGGTACTGAACGTGCGAAGGCAACAGCTGATTATGTGACAACTGCCTTTGACGATGATGGTATATACAATGGATTAAAACACTTTGGGCTAATCTAAATTTTTATAATGTGGGGAGGGGTTTGAATGGATTTTGTAAATAGCGAAACTATTCTGAAGATGGATCGCAAAGCAGCAAATGATAATTATAATGAGATTGACAATAGTTTCAAAGCTTACAAAGATGAAAAAAAGCTTCATGAAGGGGATGATTATCAAGCACATATGTTTGATCGGTCTTATTTTGGTGGAAATGAGGAATCACAAAGGCTTATTGACTACTATAAGACCAAAATAGATATGACTGACGATGATATAAAAGGCATTAAAGACAATATGCATGCTGCTCCTGCTTTCGATGTAATCACTCAAGAGCAGTACAATAGCAAAAATCGCCTTTCAAAATATAAATATAGAAGAAAAGTAAAAAAATATTTTAAAAAGAGAAGAGATAACCGAAAAGAAGTCTACGATAAAGGTAAAAAATTCAAGGACCTTAAAGACGAAGAAATAAAAGCATCAAGACTTGATAGAAAACTATTCGTACTAGACGAAAAGGTTAGAATTCAAGAAAAGATAAACGGTTATTACAATGCTGGGGTTTATCAAGATGTACAGGAAGATGCGGATTCCATTGAGGCAGCATATCAAAGAGAAAAAAGCAACGAGTTCCGAAGAGCGGAATTAGACGTGGCAGCTTATGAGGCTAAGGTTCAAGGGATAAATAAGTCGGAAGGAATGACAGCACTTGGTTTTTATACGGATTATACTGAACATTGTGTTAAAATGAACAATTATCTTAGATTCGGAGCAATATCTGGATTTGAAAACTATGCTAAAAAGGGACGTGATTTAATCAGGTCAAACAAAATCGGAAGGGATTTGGTCGTTCGCCGTGGTGTAAAAGGGGTAAAATCACTTGGTTATATGCTCAATTTACCTAACGTAGATAAAATGTCATATGAGGATATAAAAAATGCATTTGAACAAAAGATTCATTCCGAAGAAGAAATTATTATGAGCGACAAGGGGTTTATAAGTACATCCTTACCGTTCGTGCTCCCTTCGTATACGGCAGAAGGAGAAAATAGTATTAATAATCCTTCTAATAATTCTCCAGTAGGTATAGAATTTATAATTCTCGCAAAGAAAGGAACCCAAGCTATTAATCTAACTACCACATCTAAACATTTTGGAGAATGCGAATTATTATTAAAGCCGGGTACGAAATTCAAGATGGTGAAAGCTATTACTGATGGATCCGCGAATCTTGAAAATGGAAGTGAGGGTAGCTGGAAAATCTATCTGACAACAATACCATCCAGTGAAGATGGTGAATTAAAGGAGGCTTCATAATGAATTTTGATATAAAAACAATTTCATCAAAACAAGCAGAGTCTCTTGGGGAGTATATTTTTCCGCCAGTTTTAGGCTCACAGGGATTTTCAGACTATGGGTTTTATATTGCTATTCAGGATAAGGAATTACTAGGAATGGCAGTTATTGATCCAAAGCCTGATATGATAGAAGTACTTAGCCTGGCAGTTAATCCTAAGTACGAAGGCCAGGGGGTAGCTACTGATTTGTTACGAGGAGCATTGGAAAAAACAATGACTCTCTATGACTCAGACATGGCAATGGATACTATTTTCTATGCAACTTTTTCATCTGAGTTTAAATGCAGTGCTGCTCTAGCTAAAATACTTGAAAAGCTTGGTTTTGAACAGTTTGATACAGGCGCATTTCAGACTGTAACAGTAAAGCAGTTGAAGGAAAGTGAAAACTTAAATATTCCATCTGTCAAAGAAAAGGTAAATAAAAGAATTGCTTCCAACAGAATAGTGCCATTAAAAGAAATGTCAAAAAAGAGTGTCAGTGATTTCTTATATGACCTTTCAGAGAAAAAGGAAGTTGTAGATAGATTGAATTCAGATAATCTTGATGAAGACATTAGTCTATTTACAGTTGACGATGGAAAAATAACTGCATGTATTCTTTTTGAAGAGATGCAGGAGGATATTATACAGAACGTTTTGGTATATCAAGTTCCTCGTAATGATATTAAAAAAGTGGAGTTGATGTATTTGTTGTCTGCTGCAGCCTCTGCTATAGCTGAGAAGTATCCTGCAGATGTGGAAGTATCATTCCTGGCAGCAAACGAAGCGTCTGACAAGCTTTTGGATAATCTTTTTGATTCTACAAAAGATTCAGGCAAACAATTGATATATGCTATGGATTTTGAAGCAGCAATGGTTATGCAGGGAGAGGAAAGATTCCATTCGGATCTTCATTTCCAAGGAATCACCTTAGAAAATATGGTATGCAAATCCTGCAAGCATTGTCAGGATTCAATTCTTGAATGTGCAAAGTTCTACCAGAAACCAGATCGAGTGCTGGATGGTGAGGAGTGCAGTTATTTCGAAACTAAATAGAATTAAGACCCTATCGTATATACGGTAGGGCCTTTTTGTTTATTCTTCGTCGAGGGGCTCGCTTTCATTGGTAGAGGTGACCTCCACCTCTACTTCAGTAACCACCTCTTGTTTCTCAGTTTTTTTGATGGATTTAATAGTTACATTATTATCTACATCAATAGATGCTGAAATATTGTAGCCATTTGTAAAATCATCATCAAAGGCTACCTTTGATAGAATCATTTTGATATCGTCGTTTTCAATGTTTTGGATAAACTCATCGGCGGATTGACTTTCTACTAGCTCATATGTAGATTTCAGCGATAATTCAGTCGTATCAAGTCTAGCAAAAGGATCATCATATACTTCCTTTGTGTAGGAGACGATTATGGTGCAGTGATTTTCTGAATGTGTTTCGACTATTGTTTCTGTTTCAATAGTTTCGTCCTCGGCTTTGTCAGCAACTTCTTCAGCTTCGTCCTCAGTTTCTTCAACTTCTTCCTTAACTTCTTCTTCTGCGTTTTCTGTGACTTCTTCAGCAGATTCATCCTTGGCTTCAGACTTAGTCTTAGATTCATCTTCAGATTCCACAGAGGATTCGGTTTCATTATTTACAGTATCCTCTACAGAGTCATAACTATTTTCTTCATCTGTTATTTCAGTAATTTCTGCAGATGTAGTGTCTTCTTCAGCAGCTAAACTTTCTGTTGGAAAACTAAACCATAGAATAGCAATAGATACTATGGCAGTTAGTAATTTTTTCTTCATGTTTTACTCCTAATATTTAATCATTTAATAGTGGAACTTAATGTAGTTTACGCGGTAGTCTCCAGGGACCTGGCCAACATATACATCTTTGCTGTTGTAAGTAGGTTTTTCGGCTTCCATATTTATGATGACGTATAATCCTTCCAATTGATTGTCATCATAATAGGATAAATCAATAAACTTTGTCTGTGTATCGATGGCATTTGAACTAAAGATGCCAGAGTCTATAATTTCACCATACCTATTTAGAATGGTATAGCTTGTTTTTGTAGCGTTTGCACTGATGGTGACGCCTTTTGGTCCCTTTGTAATTTTACTTGCTGGAAGTGAGCAGGAGCCTTTTCCAACTCCTGAGGCTGAACCACTTAAATCAGCGCCAGTAAAAGTGATTTCACCAGAACCTTTTAATACAGTGTCAGTTTTTGGAACAGCATTAGTGTGAGCAAAGTCTGCAGTGTATTCAATTCTATCTGCATAGGATGTGCTAGTAATAGAATCATCAATAATATTGTGAGCAGTACCACAGTTTACGCATCGCATTACGCAAGTGCAGCTTGTGTGGTCTGCATTCCAGTTGTAATCTGAAACAGCAAAAGAATGGCCGTATCTAATACATCTTTTTACATCAGCGTAGGTACCGTTTACGTCAAAAGAATTGTGTCTTCCATTATTGCTTGTTCCATAGCACTCGCCACTACCTACATGCTCTGAATAGCTAGTACGCTGGTTTCCGTGACCGTGATAGATTTTTACACCACAATCGACAACTATGGTAGATGACCAGGTGTCCCTGCTTGAAAGGACGATAGAACTATTTTCAGTCCACCCTGATTCGGAGATGACGCGGCCTGTTTTGGAATCATAAATTCTCCAGCGGTATGTGGAACCTTGTCCACCGCCGGCACCACCAGGGTAACCGCTTGAAAGATTAATCCTGCCTACACCCACTGGTTTGTTAAATACGGTGCTTGCTTCATCACAGTGACCGCTACACCAAAATGATGCATCGACATGACCACCGGGACGAACTCCGGCTTTGCTGTTACAAGCGGAAACGTTGATATTACCATCGTGATAAATATTGTGTGTCTGACCGGCTCTGGCTACTGCATTATTGATGCTCCATCCGCCGGAAGCATTAGGGTGTTTAAGATAGTAACGCATAAGCCAATCCTGCATCTGCTCGTAGGTGGTTCCGTTACCGGAAACCAGAGTGCGCAGTCGTGCCCAATATCCACCGCCGAAGCAAATATTGTAGGCCAGCCAATCATAGTCGTTATCACCCAGGTCGGTAGCAGATTTGTAATCGCAGTCAGCATCGGAAACCATGAAAATCAGATACATATCATTGTTGTTTTGAGCTACATCTTCAGCACCTGTCCATAGTTGATTTGATACTTTGTAACCTTCAGCTCCATTTACGATAATGTCACCAACATGCACATCGTTATTGCCAATAGCATAGTTAAAGAATTCCTGAGCTTTTGCTGAAACAAAGCCTTCATAGGATGCTGCAATAAGATTGTACAATTCTACAGAATTATTTCTTGCTGCAATAGCGGCTGCTCCATGGTCTACATAGTCATTTACCATCCACTGCATATATGTGTGCACCCAGTCCTTTTGAGGGGTATTTAGCTTTGAATACTGATTACCGTATATACGAAGTACATCTATATCATGTGTAGATGCAGTGGTGCATGTGGCAGACCATTTTGCATTTAGCTTATCATTTGAAGTGGAATTGATGCCCATTAAAAATACATTAGTAGGAGAGTTAAATCCGCCACCAAGATATTTCCCTTCTGCTGTCAGGTCTACAACAGATTTTGCAAAAACAGGATGGTCTTTGATAGTTTTTGTGTATTGGGTAAACACTGCTGGATTTTCGTTTATCCAATTAACGACAAATTCAGGGTTATTAACAACAGTTTGATAAAGGAAAGTGTCAAATTCAGGATTGTAAGTGACCTGCTTATTCTGGGAACTTTCGGTTGTCCCAGTTGAGCTTACGTAGTTGCTGTAATAGCGATTGGACCAGCTGGCAAACTGCGGATGATACCAAGGCATGCCTGGGGTCCAGTTTAGTTCCTCTTTAAAAAGCTTTAACCAGACGTACTGAGTGACATCACTTTTGCTATACGAATATTTGGATAAGTAGTTAACGTAGTCAGATCTGAAAGGAATAAATTGTTTTGTTTCTTCTGCGCGTGCAGTTATAGAAGTGCCAAAGAGCGCACTAAATACAATCACCAACGACAGCAGCGTGTTGATGATATTTCTTACCATTTTTTTCATTAACTCCTCCTGATATTAAAAAGGCTTAAACTCATTGCCGACGTAGTAACCATGGGAGTTAGTCATTGGATCGTAACCAAATTCAAAGTAGGTTTCATTATCGGAAATGCGATCGTTTATCCTGTCTATTTGTTCCTGTAAATCATTATCTTTGGTATCCATGTTTTCTTGAAGCATGGCATCCCCTTCTTCCTGAGAAAGTTTCAATTCATCATGCATGGACTCCATTTCTTCGTGAATAGATTTTTCCAAGTTGTTTATGATTTTTTCTAAATCAGTAAGTTCCCACGCACTAGAATCAGATGGGGAAGCAGTGTTGTTGTCCTTTAAAGAAACATAAAGGTGCTCATTATAAATGACATAGGCGCCTTTGTTATAAGTGCTTCCTGGAGCATAATCTGCTGCGCCAAGTGAATTCTGATAGGTTCTGCGAAGCCCATCAATCATTGATGTGAGATTTTCGGACTGCTCATTTAATTGACCATCGGTGTATGCTTTTAGCTTTTCGATTTCGCTGATTAATTCCTTGCGGTCTTTCTCATCGGTGGTTTTGTTTTCATCCAGCTCACCTTGTAGTAATTGAATAAGCTGATCAACGTAAGTCTTGTTCTCTGCATATTTGTTTTCAATGATACTAGTCAGGTCTTCTATGGCATCCTTGTTGCTTTGTATATCAGAATAGATATCATTTTCTGTAAGATATTGATTGATGATTTCTTCTAATGCCTGGTTTTGCTCTGTTGTAAAACCGTTTGAAGACTCTATATATTCTGCAAGGAATTTTAAAATCTTTCTTTTGGCTGCTTCCTGGTTTAGGTCGCCATCTGTATAATCGTCAATTGCATCAAGATAAGAATTAGTGATGTATTCCTGGATCTCATCCACTGTTAATTCTGATGCTGAAACAGTCTTCATAGAACGAAGATTTTTTATACCTAAAATCATGAAATGCCCAAGTGTAATCAAAAGCACAAGTGCCAGTGTCGAAATGAAAATAGCAATCTTGTTTAAGGTGCCATCTGGATATCTATAAGTGTCAATAATGTCCTGTAAAAGGGTATAGTTGTCCCTTGTATCGTTTAATTTCTTTTTCATATAACTCGTATCTCCTTATTTTAGAAATTGTTTGATTTTATTGTTGATAGACTGATAGTCCAGGGGACAATCTGAAGTTTCAAAAGTAGCAATCAGATTTTCTCCTAGATAGATTTGATTTTTTGCGTCATCAATTGTAATTAAGTTTTCATATCTGAATGGAATTTCATGCTCAGATAGAGCAATCGCAATCATAGACTCTGATTTAGATCGAACCATTAGCCCGCCAACTGTAGGATGAACCAAGCTTTCTGGATAATTGGTATTCTTGGGATAGTCTGCATTAGCCCAAACAGTTGCCTCTGAATCTAGTTTCCCGAAATAGTCAGAGAGTAGTTCGACATAAGCATTATCATTTAGAAGATTATTGAGTGCTACTTGAGCTTTTGATGTTTTTATTTCATGTAGCTTGATTTCAGCAAGAGAGGCTTCTAATGCTTTTATCTTAAGCTTTACATATTTCTTTAAAGCAAGCTTCTTTGCCAATCCAATTTCACTTTTCTTTAGGTAATGCTGCTTCTGATTGATTGTTATGAACCATTTTGTAGAATTAGTACAATGTCCAATAGACAAATCTCCTTCTGGCAGAGTCTTTAATAACTTATTCAATTGATTAAGCTTTGTTTGTATTCTGTTTTTTTCTTCTTGGATTCAATCAACTCCTTTCATTTGAGATTTTTGCACTATTTAAAAATGATTGAGAAAAATTTGGCGAAACGCCAAGATGTATCAAAAGATACTTGGAGACTATATCATGGGAGATGATAAATTACAAGAAGAAATTTTTTTATTTTTGTATCGAGATTTATAACGAAGTGCTGCGAGACATTATTTTTACAGGGGTTGTGGGATGAAAAAAATTTTAATATTTTTTTGAGTGGGATATGTGCGGCTTAAGGGAAAAGCCACAAGAACCCGCTTTGGCGGGCAACATTTTCTTTCAGAAAATATTGGTCTGTGTCCGGCTCTTGATTTCCTGAGGAAAATCAAAAATCTAGGACTTCTTGCTGACAGAAAAATGAAATTGTCAGCAAGAATCCTGCTTTGCAGTACAAGAAAATAGATGAATCTATTTTCTTAGTATTTACGATTTCTGTTTTTCTGATGAAAAACAAAAATCTATGAATAAATGTATCTGTTATTCCTTATTTGATATAAATAAATGAATAGATAAGTGTGAATGGAAATAAACATATGAGAAGCATATTTTCATGGTGAGATGGAAATAATCTTAAGAGATGTGGAATAGGATTGCTGTTAAATGATCTGGAAATAAAACTTAAAAATACTTAACTAAAAATGGCTATAAAAACATAGAAAATGAGGTGATTGCAATTTGAAAAGTATTAAAAGTAGGAAGATTGTAAGTTTAATACTTGGAGAGCAAGAAGACATGGCAAAATAAATAGATAAAAGTATTAAAATAGTTAAAAATAGAAATATAATACTGTGAGACATATAAGAATTGCAACATAATAATTACTATGTAGATAAAGGGGAGCGGCTGAAGTATTAAAAATAAAATACAAGTCAATTTAATACTTTCTTCGCTATATTCTGTTATGAATCCTTGTATTCCAAGTATTAAAATTGAAATTATCTTACTTTTAATACTTTTAAAATTACAAATACCAAATTTACCACGACTTTTAGCTTGAATACAGTTAAATAGTTTTAAGTATCGCCACCCCGAAATTATTATAGACATGATATTGTCAGATTTGAATTTAAAAAATGAGATGAGGAGTCAGTCTGAGGTATTAAATTAGAAAATAAAAACCATTCAATACTTTAGAACTACAGTAATCCAAGGAAAGAGCCAGTTTGAAGTATTACATTAGAAAAAGTAGAGACTGCAAATTCAATACTTCCCCAGAATAAATTCATATGATACATCCTTTCAGATTAGCTTCCCTCATCTTGACAGAATAGGGAAATTTTTCTATTATTAGATAAGTTTAAATGCGTTGATGGAGAGGAGTACACAGACCTCGTCCTGTAGAGAGGGCCGCTCACCGGCTGAAAGGTGGCCTAGGATAGAATTGTGGAAGGTAGCTTCGGAGCAGGTGGTGAACAAAGCGCGGCCGGAAAAAGTCGTGGATAAGCCAACCCGAGTCGTTCCCGTAAGGAATAAGATGAGTTATAAATGCAGGTGGTAACGCGAATTTTCGCCCTGTGTACGTAGTAATACGTGCATAGGGCTTTTTTAATGCCTAGAAAGGAAAAGAAAATGAAAGAATTAGCAAAAACTTATGATCCTAAGGGTCTGGAAGACAGACTCTATAAGAAGTGGGAGGAGAATGGCTATTTCCATGCTGAGGTTGATCGCAGCAAGAAGCCATTCACTATTGTGATGCCACCACCAAATATTACAGGACAGCTTCACATGGGACATGCATTAGATAACACAATGCAGGATATTCTTATCAGATACAAGAGAATGCAGGGATACTCAGCTCTTTGGCAGCCAGGTACTGACCATGCAGCTATCGCTACAGAGGTAAAGGTTATCGAGCACCTTAAGAAGCAGGGAATCGAAAAGGATGACCTTGGTCGTGAGGGATTCCTTGAAAAGTGCTGGGATTGGAAAGATGAGTATGGAACACGTATCATCAACCAGCTTAAGAAGATGGGTTCATCTGCTGACTGGGAGCGTGAAAGATTCACAATGGATGAAGGCTGCTCAAAGGCTGTAGAAGAAGTTTTTGTTAAGCTTTACAACGAAGGCTACATCTACAAGGGCAACCGTATTATTAACTGGTGTCCAGTTTGCCAGACTTCTATTTCAGATGCAGAAGTAGAGCATGAGGAGCAGGCAGGACATTTCTGGCACATGAAGTACGAAATCGTTGGCGAGCCAGGTCGCTACGTAACATTTGCTACTACACGTCCAGAGACAATGCTTGGTGATACAGCTGTAGCTGTTAACCCTAAGGATGAAAGATATCAGGATATCATTGGCAAGACAGTAATGCTTCCATTTGTAAATCGTGAGATTCCTGTTGTTGCAGATGAATATGTAGATATGGAATTTGGTACAGGTGTTGTTAAGATTACTCCAGCACATGACCCTAACGATTTCGAGGTAGGAAAGAGACACAACCTTCCTGTTATCAACGTTCTCAATGATGATGCTACTATCAATTCAAACGGTGGCGAGTTTGAGGGAATGGATAGATACGAAGCTCGTGAAATCATCGTTAAGAAGATGGACGAGATGGGTCTCCTTGTAAAAATCGAAGACCATACACACAATGTTGGTACACATGATAGATGTAACACAACAGTAGAACCAATGGTTAAGCCACAGTGGTTCGTTGCAATGGAAGAGCTTGCAAAGCCAGCTATCGAGGCTATCAAGACAGGTGAGCTTCAGTTCGTTCCAAAGAATTATGACAAGACATATTTACACTGGCTTGAGAACATCCGTGATTGGTGCATTTCACGTCAGTTATGGTGGGGCCACAGAATCCCTGCTTACTACTGCGAGAAGTGTGGTGAGACAGTTGTTGCTAAATCAGAAGATGCTCCAACAGTTTGCCCTAAGTGTGGACACACTCACATGAAGCAGGATGAGGATACACTTGATACATGGTTCTCATCAGCTCTTTGGCCATTCTCAACACTTGGTTGGCCAAACAACACAGAAGAGCTTGATTACTTCTATCCAACAGACGTGCTTGTTACTGGATACGATATCATCTTCTTCTGGGTAATCAGAATGGTATTCTCAGGATACGCTCACACAGGTAAGAGCCCATTCCACACAGTACTTATCCACGGCCTTGTTAGAGATTCACAGGGACGCAAGATGTCTAAGTCACTTGGAAATGGTATCGATCCACTTGAGATTATCGATAATTATGGCGCTGATGCACTTCGTCTTACTCTTATCACAGGTAATGCACCTGGAAACGATATGAGATTCTACAACGAGCGTGTTGAAAACAGCCGTAACTTCGCAAACAAGGTATGGAACGCTTCACGTTTCATCATGATGAATCTTGCTGACAATCAGGTTACTGAGCCAGCAACAGCAGACCTTGCAACAGAAGATAAGTGGATTATCTCTAAGGTAAACACACTTGCAAAAGATGTTACAGAAAACATGGATAAGTATGAGCTTGGTATTGCAGTTCAGAAAGTTTATGACTTCATTTGGGATGAGTTCTGCGATTGGTATATCGAAATCGTTAAGCCACGTATGTACTCAGAGGAATATACAGCAAGCAAGAACGCAGCACTTTGGACAGCTAAGTATGCACTTACAAATGCACTTAAGCTTCTTCATCCATTCATGCCATTCATTACAGAAGAAATCTTCTGCACTCTTCAGAGCGAGGAAGAAACAATCATGCTTTCAGCTTGGCCTGAGTATGATGAGACAAAGAACTTCCCAGTTGATGAGGCAAAGGTTGAGCGTGCAAAGGATGTTGTTCGTGGTATGAGACAGCTTCGTACAGATATGGATGTTCCACCTTCAAAGAAGGCAGCTATCCACATCGTTTCAGATAATGCTGAGGTACGTGCTACATTTGATGAAATCACACCAATCTTCAAGACACTTGCAGGTGCAACAGAAGTATATGTTCAGGCAGATAAGCTTGGTATTGGCGATGATGCTGTTTCAGCAGTTATTCCTGATGCAACACTCTTTGTTCCACTTGAGGATCTTGTAGATTTTGAAAAGGAAAAAGAGCGTCTTACAAAGGAAAAAGAGAAGCTCGAGAAAGAGCTTGCTCGTTCACGCGGAATGCTTTCAAATGAAAAGTTTATGAGCAAGGCTCCAGAGGCAAAGGTTGCCGAAGAGCGTGAAAAGCTCGCAAAATATGAGGCAATGATGGCACAGGTTGAGGCCCGCCTCGCAAGCATGAAGTAATAAAATTATTAAAGTTAGCCTGTAACTATCAAGCTCTGAGTGTTACTCAAGGAGCCAATCTCGCGACGGAGTAATACTCAGGCTTGAGAGTGTAACAGGCGAGGAGGAAACTATGGATATTAAGAACATTTTAAGCAAATGCGATCACACTTTACTTGGTGTTGATGCAACATGGAACGACATTAAGGGGATTGTTGATGATGGAATGAAGTATGAGACTGCTTCAGTTTGCATCCCAGCTAGCTTTGTAAAGCAGGCTGCTGATTATGTAAAGGAGCAGGGTGGACACCTTCCAATCTGCACAGTAATCGGATTCCCAAATGGTTATGCTACAACAGCAAGCAAATGCTTCATGGCTACAGATGCTGTAAATAATGGTGCAGAAGAAGTAGATATGGTTATCAACGTAGGCTGGGTAAAGGAAGGCCGTTATGATGACGTTCTTGCTGAGATTAATGCAATCAAGGCTGCTTGCAATGGAAAGCTTTTAAAGGTAATTATCGAGTGCTGCCTTCTTACAGACGAAGAGAAGATTAAGATGTGCGAAGTTGTTTCTAAGTCAGATGCAGATTACATCAAGACTTCAACAGGCTTCTCTACAGGCGGAGCTACATTTGATGACATCAAGCTTATGGCAGAGCACATGACAAATGGCAAGCTTATCAAGGCTGCAGGTGGAATTGCTTCACTTGAGGATGCTCAGAAGTTTATCGACCTTGGAGCATCTAGACTTGGTACAAGTAGAGTTGTAAAAGCTGTAAAAGGACTTCCAAACGACGGTAAATACTAATCAGCTGTGAAATTTTCATGAAAATTCTAGTAAAATTAGAATATTTCATGACAAAATTAGAAATAATAACTATAATTATCTTAATATAGTACTGTACGTGTACTATGGTTATTATGTACTTAAAATACTACTAGCATAATGTTTTGGGGGACTTATGGCTCAGCCGGTTAGCGCGTTTGCACCAAAAGTACAAGTATCATCAGATGGCTTGGAAGCTACTATGACTTTCAAGATTCCTGATGGAAAAAATGAAGTACCTAAGTTTACTGCAGCACAGTTACTTGGGTTCTTGAGTAATGCCAATGTTTCCTTTGGTATCGACCAAGAGATGTTGGCAAGGCTTGCCGATAGTCCTATTTACGGAAGGCCTATCAAGGTTGCAGCGGGCACACCACAGCAGCAAGGTACCCCGGGATATTATGAGTATCTTTTTGATACAAACTTCAATAGAAAACCAACAATTCGTCCAGATGGCACTGCCGACTATATGAGTATTAAAACAATAGAGACAGTGCAGGAGGGCGATGTTATTGCTACATATCACCCAGCGGTTCAAGGCAGTAGAGGTATGTCTGTTCGTGGACAGATTCTCGAGCCTAAGCCTGTGAGAGATTTGCCACCATTGATTGGTAGAGGCTTTGACAGATCAAGTGACAATCTTACATACACAGCAAAGATTGATGGGAAAATAGAGGTAAACCAGGGAAAGATTTTAGTTTCTCCTGTTCATGAAGTGCAAGGTGATGTTGGCATAGAAACAGGTAACATCAAGTTTAACGGTGATGTTATTGTGCATGGCGGCGTACATGATGGTGCCGTTATTGATGCAGCAGGAAATGTCATAATACATGGGCTTATAGAGGATTGTGACATTCGCGCAGGCAAGGATTTATTTTTGCTTTCAGGCGTAAAGGGAAATGAAAAAACAATTATTGATTGCAAGGGCTCTATCACAGCTCAGTTCGTAGAGTATGCAATCATCACATGTTCAGGCAATATTACAGCAGATTATTTCTTTAAGAGTAAAATCTCCTGTGATGGTCATATAGAATTAAATGGAAACAATGCTTCTATTATAGGAGGATATGTTTCTGCAGTTCAGGGAGTAGAGGTCAATGATATTGGCAACTCATTTGGAACTATTACAAATGTATCAGTAGGCGTAGATGTTGAGCGTGCTGCTGAATACGAGATGTTAGCGAAGAAAATAATGGCACTTAATGCCAATGTTCAGAAGATAAAAAAGGGTATCGAGGACTTCGACAAGCTAGGTGAAGAACGCGGTATCAATGTAAAAGAAGATCCAAGACGTATGCAGCTTCTGCGTGTACGTATTCGTGATGAGGCAATCGTTTTGGAAGAAACCAAAAAGCTTAATTACATGAAAGAAGTTATTATGTCTGGCAAGGACGCTACTATCAAGGTGTATAGACGTCTATATGCAGGAAGCAATCTTTCTGTAGATGATCATCATGCAAGTATCAACGAAACTCATGAAGCAATCGAGATAGAAAAAAGCGAAGAGGGCATAAGACTGGTTAAAATAAGAGGCTAGACAGAGGTAAATCATGATAGATTTCGAAGAAGAATTAAAAAAATATGAACCTGCCATAGAAGTAGAGCAGGCCGAGGCAGATATTAAGGCCAGAGACTTAACAGATTTAACAGATTTGTTGATGAACTTATCTACTCAGCAGAATAACGGGAAATAATTGAAGCTTATATTTTACGGAGAATAATAAATGCAATGTTTTATGTGTGGTACCGAAGTTGGTAACGACAAAGTTTGTTACAACTGCGGTGCCGATATTTTGTTATACAAACAAATCATATACACATCCTATGTGTTCTATAATCAGGGCTTGGAAAAGGCCAAAGTCAAGGACTTATCTGGTGCAATTGATTCACTGAAATCATCACTTCAATACTACAAGTATAATACTAGAGCACGTAACCTTCTTGGACTCTGCTATTATCAGACAGGAGAGATGGTTAGAGCTCTAAACGAATGGGTCCTTTCAAAAAATCTGCAGGAAGAGGATAATCCTGATGCGGACAGATATCTTGCAGAAATCGAGAGTGATCCAGGATTATTAACAAAAACTAATTCCACAATCAAAAAATACAATCAGGCTATCGAATATTGCAAGGCTGGTAGTAGAGATTTGGCGATGATTCAGCTGAAAAAGGTTGTAAGCCAGAATCCAAATTTTGTAAAGGCTTTGCAGTTGCTTTCTCTTCTTTACATTCAGGAAAAGAAGTATGCTGACGCAAGGAAATTCCTGAGTCAGGCAGCTAAAATCGATAGCAATAATACTACGACAATACGATATATCCACGAGGTGAAGGAACGTCTCAAGGAGCAGAATACCGGCAGAAGAAGAAAGAAAAACGATGTAGTTACTTTCGCAGATGGTAACGACACAGTTATCATGTCTGAGAATTCATTTAGAAGCATGCTGGACAACTCACGAGCAAGCTTCATGAATATTTTGCTTGGATTGGTTATCGGTTTGTTGATTTGTTTCTTCCTTGTTGTGCCAACAGTTAGAGACAACATGACTGATGATAATACAGACACTGTTCTTGCTTTAAATGAAGAATTATCAGATGCAAAAACAGAGAATGAATCTCTTCAATCAGAAATCGAAAGCTTACAGTCAAGCTTAAGCGCTTATGACGACAAGCAGGATATTGCTACATCTTACGATAATCTTTTTGCGGCTCAGAATTATTACAACGAGGGCGATAGTGTTACTGCAGCTGATTACATTCAGCTTGTTACAAGGGATGTGCTTGGGGAACAGGGGCAGACAGCATACGACAATCTATATGCAAGCTTGTCACCTACAATTATCCAGGGGTATTACGATGATGGAAATAACTTCTATACAGAAGAAAACTATGAAAGTGCAATCACAAATTTCAAGACAGTTGTTGAAATAGATGAGACATACAATAGCGGAGCAGCTCTGTTCTTACTTGGAGACTGCTACAGACTTACAGGAGAGACTGAGCTAGCACTTGAATGCTTTAATCGTGTTGTTGAACTTTACCCAAGTAATAAATGGGGCAAGCAGGCAAAGGTTTACATTGCCGCTGATGACACAGAATTAAGTGCTACAGAAGTAGGTGAATAATATGACAGATTTTGAATTAGTAAAGTTAGCTCTAGAAGCTAGAGAAATGGCGTACACACCATATTCTCATCATAAAGTTGGCGCTGCTCTTTTATGCAAAGATGGCACAGTTTTCAAGGGATGCAATGTAGAAAACGCAGGATACACTCCTACAAATTGTGCTGAGAGAACTGCAGTGTTCAAAGCAGTAAGCGAGGGCTACAAAGAATACGAAGCCATTGCAGTAGTTGGTGGAATGGATAATCTAAAGGATCTTCCACTTTGTGCACCTTGTGGTGTATGCCGTCAGGTACTTAATGAATTTGGTAATCCTGATACATTTAGAATTATTCTTGCAGAAGTTAAAAATGTAGATGATTTGTCTAGCATTACAGAGGATGATGTCAAAATGACAAACAAAACCTTAAAAGAGATACTTCCACTAGGTTTTGGACCAAAAAACTTGTATATAGAATAGTCACAAAAAGTCCTATATTTGTTGCAAAAATAGCAAAATAAATTATAATTTAACTATGTGTTTCTTTATCAGAGGAAACAAAGCAAATAGGAGGAATAGAAGAATGAAAAAGAAGTTATTAAGTGTACTTCTCGTAGCTGCTATGGCTGTATCAACATTTGTTGCATGTGGATCATCTGCATCATCTGATAGCTCATCAGCTACAACAACTGAGGGGGCTGCAGAAACTGAGGCAGCAAGCGATTTTAGAATCGCAATGATTACTGACTCTGGTGATATTACAGATCAGTCATTCAACCAGACAACATACGAGGCTATTCAGGCATTTTCTGCTGAGACAGGTGCTGATTTCCAGTACTACAAGCCAGCAGACAACACAGACGATGACCGTGTTGCTGCATTTGAGAACGCAGTAGCTGATGGTTACAACGTAGTAGTTTGTCCAGGTTATCTTTTCGCTGCTATGATCGCAGAAGTTGCTGACACTTATCCAGATGTTACAATCATCGCACTTGACTGTGGTGAGGGCGACTTCGCTGATGCAGGCATGACAGAAATCCCTTCAAACGTATGTGCATTCACATACCAGGAAGAGCTTGCTGGTTACATGGCAGGTTATGCAGTAGTTAAAGAAGGCTATACAAAGCTTGGTTTCCTTGGTGGTATCGCTGTTCCAGCTGTTATCCGTTATGGATACGGTTTCGTAGCAGGTGCTGATAAGGCTGCTGAGGAGCTTGGAAATTCTTCTGAGGTTGAAGTTAATTATGTATATGGTGGTCAGTTCCAGGGTGATGAGGCTATCACAGCTACTATGGATTCTTGGTACTCAAACGGTACTGAAATCGTATTCGCTTGTGGTGGTGGTATCTACACATCAGCTTGCGAAGCTGCTGTAAAGGCTGATGGACACGTTGTTGGTGTCGACGTTGATCAGTCAGGCGTAATTCACGATCAGTATGATGTTGAGGGTCTTTGCGTAACATCTGCTATGAAGGGTCTTGCTGCAACAGTAGAGGCTACACTTACAGATGTTGTCAATGGAAATTGGGATGCTCATGCAGGAAAGATCGAGAACCTTGGTCTTGTATCAGGTACAGATCCTTCTTTAAACTATGTTCAGCTTCCAACAGACACATGGACAATGCAAAACTTCACAGTTGATGATTACAACACACTTGTTTCTCAGATGTATGATGGAACAATCACAGTTGACGTAAGCATCGATGCTATGCCAACAACAACAATCAAGGTTACAGAGTTTGATAATATTCACTAAGGCGTAACTAGATTACAAAGGGAAGGCTTAGTCCTTCCCTTTTTTTGAAATTATAGCAAGGCTATAAAAATCCTTATATGAAGTGTAATGATTTTTATGGTTTTGCTAGCTGAGTCAGGCTAGGCGTAAATCAAAAATTTTATTGTAGAAAGGTATTGCGATGGAAGATTATGTAATTGAGATGCTGCATATTACAAAAGAATTTCCAGGCATAATTGCAAATGACGACATCACTTTGCAACTTAAGCGCGGAGAAATTCATGCACTTCTCGGTGAAAATGGAGCTGGAAAGTCCACGCTTATGAGCGTTCTTTTTGGACTGTACACTCCAGAAAAGGGAGTAATTAAAAAAGACGGTAAAGAGGTTAAAATTAGTAATCCAAATGATGCTACTGACCTAGGTATCGGAATGGTTCATCAGCATTTCATGTTGGTAGATATCTTCTCGGTACTTGATAACATCATTCTTGGATCAGAGCCAAGCAAGTTTGGTTTCCTCACAAAGGAAGAAGCTAGAGCAAAGGTTATTAGATTGTCTGAAAAGTACAATCTTAAGGTTGATCCTGATGCTATGGTAGAGGATATCACTGTTGGTATGCAGCAGCGTGTAGAAATCCTTAAGATGCTTTACAGAGATAACGAAGTTCTTATCTTTGATGAGCCTACAGCTGTTCTTACACCTCAGGAAATAGATGAGCTTATGAAAATCATGAAGGAGCTTGCAGCAGAAGGTAAGTCAATCCTTTTCATCACTCACAAGCTCAATGAAATCATGGAAGTTGCTGACAGATGTTCAATCCTTAGAAAGGGTAAATACATCGGTACAGTTGATGTTGCAAACACTACCAAGGAAGAGCTTTCTTCTATGATGGTTGGACGTAATGTAAAGTTTGCAGTAGACAAGGCACCAGCAAATCCTGGCAAAGAAGTATTGAAGGTAGAAAATGTTTGTGTAAAGAGTAAGATTCATTCAAATGATTCTGTACACAATGTTTCATTCAATGTTCGCGCCGGTGAAATCGTATGTATCGCTGGTATCGACGGAAATGGTCAGACAGAGTTCGTTGGAGCTCTTACAGGTCTCGATGATATTTCAAGTGGTAAAATCACTCTTTGTGGTGAGGATATCACAAAGAAATCTATCAGATATAAGAACACACATGGTATGAGTCATGTCCCAGAAGACAGACATAAGCATGGTCTTGTTCTTGACTATACTCTCGAGGAAAACATGATTCTTCAGAGATATTTCCAGCCAGCTTTCCAGAAGTGTGGACTTATCAAAAAGAAAGAGATGAGACAGTACTCTGACAGACTTGCAAGTGCATTTGATGTTCGTTCTGGTCAGGGCGCTCGCACAATTGTCCGTTCTATGTCTGGTGGTAACCAGCAGAAGGCTATCGTTGCTCGTGAGATGGATAGAGACCATGAGCTTCTTGTTGCAGTTCAGCCTACAAGAGGTCTTGATGTTGGTGCTATCGAATATATCCACGAGGAAATCGTTAAAGAGAGAGACAACGGTAAGGCAATCTTACTTGTTTCTTTAGAGTTGGATGAGGTTATGAACCTATCTGATAGAATTCTTGTTATGTATGAAGGTGAAATCGTTGGAGAAGTAGATCCAAAGCAGACTACACTTCAGGAACTCGGCCTTTATATGTCAGGCGCAAAGCGAGACAACGGAAAGGAGGCTAACTAATGGGAGAGAAGATTAGCTTTTTTAGACGCCCTGCCGTTCAGACGATTATTGCGTCAATTCTATGTGCAGTTTTAGGTATATTCATCGGATATATCATTCTACTTACAATGAATGCTGAGCATGCGACTGAAGGTATGCAGGCAATCATTACAAACTTTTTCAAGTTTAGCGGGAACTCAACAGTTCTTATGAAATACATGGGATCATTCCTTGTAAAATCAATGCCACTTATTCTTTGTGCTGAAGCAATTCTTTTTGCTTACAAAGCCGGATTGTTCAATATCGGAGCTGCCGGTCAGTACACAGTAGGTATTATCGCCAGCCTTTATTGCTCATTGGCACTTGGTTGGAACTGGTTCTTATGTGTTGTTGCAGCAATTGCTGCAGGTGCTCTTTGGGGATTTATGGCAGGACTCCTTAAGGCATACTTCAACGTAAACGAAGTTATCGCAGGTATCATGCTCAACTGGATTGGCTTATATCTTTGCAACATTATCATTGGTGGCGAAAAATGTATGAATCAGACAAAGTCTGAGACATTTGATATTGTATCAGTTAATCCTTCAGCAATATTACCTGGATTCATACAGGATTTCTTCGGTGGCAATAAATACACAACAATCGCAATACCAGCAACAATTATTATTGCTATCGCAATCCTTGTAGTTCTTAACAAGACAACATTTGGTTATGAATTAAAGGCAACAGGTCACAACAAAGAGGCTGCTAAATATGCAGGTATGAATGCAAAGCGCAATATCATCCTTACACTTGTTATTTCAGGTGCTATTTCAGGATTTGCAGCTTCTCAGTTCTATCTTACAGGAATGGAGCACTACACAATTTCTGCTTCAGTTCCAGGCATGGGATTCTCAGGAATCGCCGTTGCGTTCCTTGGTGGTTTACATCCAATCGGAACAATTTTCGCTGGCTTATTTGTAGAGTACATTACTCTTGGTGGTCAGTACCTCAACACAAACTATTACAACCCACAGGTTGCTGATTTAGTTATCGCTATTATCATTTACCTTTGCGGTTTCGTATTGTTCTTTAAGACATTAGTTAATAGACCAGCTAAGGTAAAGGTTAACGCCAATGCCGAGCCAGCAACAAAGTCAGCTAAGGCTGAAGAAAAGGAGGTGTAGTATGGCTTTACTTATTCAATACACCCTCATCTCATCAGCAGTACTGATTCTTGTAGCTTTGGGTGGTATGTTCTCAGAGCGAAGCGGTATCATCAATCTTGGTCTTGAAGGAATCATGGTATTCGGAGCTATGGCAGGTGCTATGGTAATGGTTCTTGTTCCTGAAAATTGGCCAAAGGCAGCAATCATCGTTTGCACACTTTGTGCAGCAGCAATCGCAGGTATGCTTTCATCACTGTTAATAGCAGTTGCCTGCATCAACTTCAAGGCAGATCAGACCCTTGTAGGTACAGCTGTAAACATGCTTGCAACAGCAGCAGCTACTGTTATTATCAAGGCTTTCAACACAACACGTTCTCACGGTTCAGATTTCTCTGCAAAGCTTGATTACAACAGAGGTTACAAAGCATTTATTATTCACACTAGCAAAATCGACTTCAACTGGTTCGAGGTTGTTGGTTTAGTTCTTCTTGTAGCAGCAATTGTTGTATTCTACAAGACAAAGTTTGCTCTTAGACTTAGAGCATGTGGTGAGCATCCACAGGCAGCAGATTCAGTAGGTATCAATGTATACGCTATGAGATATGCAGGTGTTCTTATTTCAGGATTCCTTGCAGGTATCGGTGGTATTATCTACATCGCAGCTGCAAACTCAACATGGCATTTTGATTACGGTGTTGCCGGAGCAGGTTTCCTTGCTCTTGCAGTTATGATTTTTGGTCAGTGGAAGCCAGAGCGTATTGCGTGGTCAGCAATCCTCTTCGCTGTATTTAGATCACTTTCAAACGTATATACAGCAATCGGATTCTTACATGCATTACCTATTTCAGGAACTGTTTACAACATGTTCCCTTACATTGTTTCACTTATCGTTCTTGCATTTACATCACAGAATTCACGTGCACCAAAGGCAGAAGGAATTCCATACGATAAAGGTGCTAGATAAATTGTCATATGAAAATAATTAACGTAGACGAAATGAAGCCGGGAATGATTCTGGCGGAAAAGATAATAAGTCCTAAGGGACAGGTTCTTGCCGATGAAGGTACAGCCGTAACAGCTCAGCAGCTTTTGCACATGAGCTATTATGGCATCAAGGAACTAAAGATTCAGGACGAGGAAGATGCGATTGAAAAATATCAATTCGATGCGCCTGATGAGTTCATCGGTGAGACCCAGTCTTGGCGAATTCTCAATAGTGAGGAGTTCAAAGAGTTCAAGCGAGCATATGAAAAATGCTCCGATAGGCTTGAAGGGATTATCAGTGATTTTGCTGAGAAACAGGGGGCATTGGATGATACCGAATTAATCCAGGAGATTCATTCGGTGTTTGAAAAGCACTCTACAGGTCTTGGCATTATGGCTATGATGCTAAACATTCAGGAGATTGACCGTAGTACATTCAGGCATTCTGTGAATGTGGCAATCATTTCCAGAGTGTGTGGAGGATGGCTTGGTATTACAGATGAGAAAGAGCTTGATGTTCTTACTATGTGTGGTCTTTATCACGATATAGGAAAATCTCTTGTGCCTCACAGTATTTTGACAAAGCCAGGTCCACTTAATGCAGAAGAGTATGGTCGAATGGCCGAGCATCCACTTCTCGGATATAATCTGCTTAGTGATTTGCCAATAGATAGACGCATAAAGCTTGCTGCTCTTCAGCACCATGAGCGTAATGATGGCAGCGGTTATCCTTATGGTCTTACAAAGGACTTTATCAATCCATTTTCAAAGATAATAGCTATTACAGATGTGTATGACGCTATGACAGCTGATAGAGTATATCGAGCTGGAATTTGTCCATTTGAAGTAATTGCTCAGTTCCAAAGAGTGGAGCCAAGCAAGTACGATCAAAATGTATTACATGTCTTTCTACAGAATATTGCCCAGTCCTATATAGGGACAGGTGTGCTTCTTTCGGATAATTCTCGTGGAATTATCACTATGGTTAAAAAGAACGCTTTAGCAAGTCCACTAATACAGCTGGATGACGGTTCGTTCGTAGATTTGCAGGAGCGTACAGATTTGTACATTAGAGCTTGTATATAAAGAAAAGCTAGGAGTTATTACTCCTAGCTTTTTTGTTTATGCACATATAAGTGATTATTTTAATAGATTATCAACAACCCCAAGTCCATCAAATGTTGCAAGATAATCCTTGATTGTTTCTGGACGACGGATAAGCTTGAAGCTACCATCTTCCTTAAGAAGAACTTCAGCGCTCTTAAGCTTTCCATTGTAGTTATAACCCATTGAGTAGCCGTGTGCACCTGTATCGTGGATAAATAGGATGTCTCCCATATCGATTTGTGGAAGCTGACGGTCTACAGCGAATTTATCGCAATTCTCACAGAGTGAACCAGTGATGTCGTATACCTTATCCTCTGGAGCATTTTCCTTTCCAAGAACTGTTATATGATGATATGAACCGTATACAGCTGGACGCATAAGGTCTACAGCACATGCATCCACTCCGATGTACTCCTTGTAAATGTGCTTTTCGTGGATAGCAGTTGTAACAAGTCCACCATAAGGTCCCATCATAAAACGACCCATTTCAGTGAAGATAGCAACATCTCCAAGGCCGGCAGGAACAAGGATTTCATCGAAGGCCTTATGAACGCCTTCACCAATCACTGCAATATCGTTTGGTTTTTGATCTGGACGGTATGCAATACCAACTCCGCCAGAAAGGTTAACAAACGAAATGGAAATACCTGTCTTTTCTTTAAGCTCAACAATTAGTTCGAATAAAGTCTTTGCAAGGGCAGGGTAGTAATCATTTGTAACAGTGTTTGAAACAAGGAATGCATGGATTCCGAATTCCTCAACGCCCTTATCTCTGAGAACCTGATATGCCTCGAAAATCTGCTCCTTAGTCATTCCGTATTTGCTATCCCCAGGGTTGTCCATGATGCCGTTTGAAAGCTCATATACGCCGCCTGGATTGTATCTGCAACACATCTTCTTAGGAAAATGACCAACGGCTTTCTCGTAGAAATCAATGTGTGTAAAGTCGTCTAAATTTACAATGACTCCTAAATCATCAGCGTACTTGAATTCGCTAGCAGGAGTATCATTAGAAGAAAACATTATATCGTCTTTTTTGAAACCAATCTGGTCTGATAATGCAAGCTCTACATATGATGCACAGTCAACGCCGCAACCTTCTTCCTGAAGAATCTTTAGGATGAATGGATTTGGATTTGCCTTAACAGCAAAATATTCTTTGAAACCTTTATTCCAGCTAAATGCCTTGTTTACCGCACGGGCATTTTCGCGGATTCCCTTTTCGTCATAAATGTTGAAAGGAGTTGGGATTGTTTGTGTAATTTCTTGAATCTTTTCTTTTGTAACAAATGGGGTTTTCATAGCTATTCATCTCCTTGACAATGATACTCAACTTTGATATGCTTTTTCTTGCTGAATAAGCAAGCTGGTGTGGCTCAGAGGTAGAGCACTTCCTTGGTAAGGAAGGGGTCACGGGTTCAATTCCCGTCACCAGCTCTTTTTTATTATCTTCTTTTCTCTGATTGGGAATACTTTAACATAATAAAGTGTTAATGTAAACTGATTTTACACAACTGATTATAATTTTAGGAGGTATATAAATGGACACTAGTAAATATGTAGACTACATGGTAAATCAAACTGTTGATATTCTGGGCATAGATAGCCCTACAGGGTTCACAGCCACTGCAGCCAAGCATTTGATGGCAGAATATGAAAAGCTTGGTTACAAGCCTCAGATGACAACTAAGGGAGGTATCCTTGTTGATTTGGGAGGCAAGGCAGAGGATGATGCGCTTCTTATCGAAGCTCACATGGATACACTTGGCGGAATGGTTTGTAAGATTAAGGATAACGGTAATCTTGAGCTTACTCCACTTGGTGGATTCAATCCAAACAATGGTGAGTCTGAAAACTGTCGCATCTACACCAGAGATGGCAAGGTTTACGAGGGAACATTCCAGCTTAATGACGCATCTGTTCACGTTAATGGAGATTACTCTACAAAGACTCGTGAGTTTAAGGGTATGGAAGTGGTTGTTGATGAGGAGGTTTCATCTGCAGATGATACAAAGGAACTTGGTATCATGATTGGTGATATCGTTGCTTTCGAGCCACGCACAAGAGTTACAGAGTCAGGCTACATCAAGAGTCGTTTCCTTGATGATAAGCTTTCTGTTGGAATTCTTCTTGGCCAGGCAAAATATTTGGCAGACAATAAAATCACACCAGAGAGAAAGGTATACCATCATATCACTGTTTATGAAGAGGTTGGACATGGCGCATGCGGTACTGTTCCAGATGGTGTTACAGAGATTCTTTCAGTAGATATGGGATGCATTGGCGAGGGACTTGATTGCAAGGAGACACAGGTAAGTATCTGTGCAAAGGATAGCGGTGGCCCTTACAATTATGATGTGGTTTCTGCGTTGATAAAGGCCGCTAGAGAGAATGATATCGATTTTGCCGTAGATGTTTACCCTCACTATGGTTCTGACGCTGATGCGGCTCTTAACGCGGGCTACGATGTAAAGCATGGACTTATCGGAGCTGGTGTTTATGCAAGCCACGGATACGAACGCTCTCACAAAAAGGGTGTTGAAAACACATTCAAGCTTCTTATCAACTATGTAAAATAAATAGAGCTGATTATATTAAAAAGACAAGGCTTATTGGGCCTTGTCTTTTGTTTTTACTTGAGAATTATTAGTTGTAATGTTTTAACACATCAAGTCCTAGTAATAAAGCTTTTTCGTGAGAGTCCTTTCCGAAATCTCTGGCATCGTAATCATGAACGTTTGCCAAGGAATCTCCGGTGAAGAGGAACTGACCGAACTTTGCGCCGCGCTTTTTGCTAACAGCAGCAAGGGCAGAACATTCCATTTCCACAACAGAACAGCCTTCATCTAATCTATGTTTAACCATATCTTTTGTCTCTCTGAAAAATGCATCTGTAGTCCAGGTAGTGCAGGTTACAAATGGAAGATTATGGTCATTAAAACAGCTTTCAATGGCTTCTACAGGCTCTGTATCAAGCTCTATAAATCGAGAAGCAGGAAGATAGTGATAAGAAGTGCCTTCGGCTCTGAGGGCTTTTGTAGGAACGATAAAAGCGTTTTCAGGTAAATCAGCCAGTACACCGCAGGAACCAACTGCGATTATCTTTTCACACCCGCATGCTATCAACGAATCCAAAAGTGAAGCAGCGGCAGGAGCACCGATTATTGGCTGCACCAGGCAGATATCTTCATCGCCATTCTGCAAAACATAAATATTTACAATATGGGAAAAGGTTTTGAATTCTTCCACTTTTCTGGCATTGTGCTCCAGGGCGTATTTTTCAACTACATCACCTAGGAATGCAAAAAGACATTTCTTTGGAAGGGCTTCATTATTCCATTCATATGCTGGAGCTATTACTTCAGCTGAGTGGTCGTCGTATTCAAGTATTGGTATGTGGTGTTTAATAATCATGATGTTCCTCCCTTGTATTTTTAATGGATAGTATAACAATGTTGTGGAGGAAAATACAGAGTTATTTTTAATTTTATAGAAAAAGACCTAGGTATGTACCTAGGTCTTTTTCATTTCCATATGCCGGCTGCGGGACTTGAACCCGCACGATGTTGCCATCAACAGATTTTGAGTCTGCCTCGTCTGCCAATTCCGACAAGCCGGCGTCCGCAGACTAGTATACTAAATTAGATTGATAATTGCAATGCGTTTTTTAGTTTTTCTAGCAACTTTCCGTACTGGTCGATGACGTCGTTGTGATGGCTTTTTATATAGTCAATTTTGTTTTCTTTCGCTGCGAATTCAAGGTTCTTTGCGGCACTGGATAGTTCCTCAGCACCGATAGTAAGAGCAGTGCCCTTTAGGGAGTGGGCTATGATTTGATAATTAGGCCAGTCCTCTTTTTGAAGGAGGCTGTTCAACGCTTCACGTTTGTCCTCGTTAACAAATGTGGTTACAATTTGGCGGTAGAAATCTTCATCGCCTGCAGCAAATTCCAGGCCAGCTTTTGCATCTATAAAGCTTAGTGATTTGATGAATTCACTTTCTTCTGGCTCCTGATTAGAATCAGCTTCTGGCTCCTCAGTAGCTTGAATCAAATCTTCTGGTAAATGCTTCAATACCATTTCATCTAAAGCATCAGGCTTAATAGGTTTTGAAAGATAATCCGTAAATCCGTTTTCAAGATATTTCTTATCAGCACCCATCATCGCGTTAGCTGTAAGCATAACAACAGGTGTTTCAAGGTTTGCACTGGCACCATTTGCACGAATGCGCTTAAGCACTTCGATACCGTCCATCTCTGGCATCATGTGATCCAGGAAGATGATATCGTATTTACGTTTATGTGCCAGAGCGAGAGCGTCATGGCCATTTAAAGCAGTATCAATTTGTATCTGTGTTTTCTTTAATAGACCAACAAATACATCCAGGTTCATTTGCACATCGTCTACTGCAAGTATTCGAGCTTTTGGCGCAATAAAGCTATTTGTATAGGTAAGCTTCTTGCGCATATCCAAATCAGTTAACTCACCGATTGGTTCAGGGTTGCTTATCTGCTGAGGTATTTCAACAGTGAATGTAGAGCCATGCTGGTAAGTACTTTCTACATTGATAACACCATGCAATAAGGAAACAAGGTTTTGGGTGATTGTTAAACCGAGGCCGGTACCTTGGATTGTTCTATTTCTAGAAAGTTCAAATCTTTGGAAGTTCTCAAAAATATGAGGTAAGTCTTCCTCTTTTATACCGATACCGTTGTCCTTGACCTGAATAACAAGTGCAAGGAAGTTATCATTTCTTTCTTTGTAAGTGGCACTAAAATGTATGCTTCCGCCCTCAGGAGTGTATTTCACAGCATTAGATAGAAGATTAGATAGAATCTGCTTGATTCGGATATCGTCGCCAATCAGCCCTGTTGGAAGATTTGGGTCACAGGTAAATGAAAGCATCTGATTCTTCTGGGAAGAAAGTCCTGTAAACATGTGATAACACTCTATTAAAAGATGCTGAATGTTGTATTCGCCGGCGACAACCTCAAGCTTGCCGGACTCAATCTTTGAGAAATCAAGTACGTCATTAATTAAGGATGTAAGATTCTTTGAGGCGACGTTGATGTTTTCTGCGTATTTTAAAATGGTTTCATCCTTGCATTCGCGGCGAATCAGCTCATCCATACCGGAAATAATATTAATAGGAGTACGGATTTCGTGAGAAATATTGCTGATGAATTCGGACTTTGCTTTATTAGCTGCCTGAGCTTCATCGATAAGTCGGTTTTCTTCAGTAAGATCAGTAGCAACAAGGATATAGCACATTGGCTGGTTGCTTCGATCGAATTTGCAAGAGAAATTGACGAGGATAACCTTGTTTGTCAACTTTGACGTCAATCGATAGTCAATTACATCGCCTTCGGAGGCTTTTTCAAACATCTTAAGTGGCTCGCCTGAATTTAACTCAAAAATCTCTTTTAAACGAATACGATGTGGCTCATGGTCGAGACCCAAAAGCTTGTCAGCATATTCATTGGATAAATTGAGGTGATAGTTGGTATCGAACACCAGCAGACCTGTTCCCAATGTAGAGAAGATGTCTTTACTGATACTGTTAACAGTGATGTTGAACATCATATAGTTGTTGGATGCAACAAAGAAAACAACAAAGGCGAAGAACATACCAACAGTGTAAAATACGTGAGTGAGATTAAAATCACTATCGTATATACGGAAATCTGGAATGCATGATGCAGCCAGAATCAAGTTAGAAACATATGCGAAAAATACGAGACGTTTCTCTCTTTTGAAACGCACACTGACTGCCCAAACGCAGGCGATTATGAACATAGAAATACCCATTATAGTTAAGAACGTATAATGGAAAAGATGGCGATATGGATCAAGACGCACATACGCAGTATAGTTTGCATAGCGTACGAAAGTATCAGACTCCTTGCTTCCAAAAATCACAATATCAAATAACGAAGCAAGACCTGATAATCCTATAATGAAATATTCTGCGAATCGGCTGAAATTTAAACAGCTGGTTACGAGTAGGATTTCTGCCATAAGATAAATATCGATTCCGATAAGCCCGAGCACTCTAAAATAGTATGCAAATCTAAGGTCTGGGCTGAGGGACATGATAGAGTATCCCATACAGCATAGACCATTTCCTAGAGCTAGCATGAACACCGAATATTTGAAAAATCCTTTAGTGTGTTTCTCCCTTTTTAAAAAACTTGCACCTAGGTGCAGCGATGTGGCTCCAGCCAGCAAAATTAATATGTTAATGTATGTAATATTGTTAATTAAAAGTTCCATAAATTCATTATATAAAATAATTTTCTGATTTTCATTATCAACTTGAGAAAATTGTGGTATCATTTCTTATACAAAGACATAGGGGGCAAATATGAGAGTTGCAGTAATAGATGACGAAAGTATATTTAGGATGCAATTGAAAATGATGGTAGAAAAACTTTCTGCAAGTAAGGAGATACCTCTCGAGGTTGAGGAATTCTCCAGCGGACCGGATTTTATCTCTGTTCTATCAGAAAGACGATTCGACATCGTATTCATGGACATCTTCATGCCGGACATGGACGGCATAGAAGCAGCAAAAAAATTAAGAGAGATGACGGAGAGGACTTTCCTTATATTCATGACAGCTTCGGAAGGTCATTACCCAGATGCATTTTCGTTACATGCATTTGACTACGTCACAAAACCATTTACAATAGAACGAATAGATCAGGTTCTGACGGAGATAATCGAGCACACACCTATGGATGCAGCCTTTATCAAACTATCAGCTGGACCGATAGATGAAAAGGTATATTTAAAGGATATTATCTCAGTAACAACAGATGGCCATTACCTGGAAATCAACAAAGATGATGGCACAACCAGCAGAGTCAGACTTACATCAGGCGAATTTTTGGATTTGGCTGGTGCAGACAAAAGATTCATCATGGTAAATCGCGGCATAATTATTAATATGGACTTTATTCATCACCTTGAGGGTGGCGATATTTACATGGATGATAAGAGCATATTCCCGATTTCAGCTCGTAAAGTATCGGAAATTTCTCAACAGATAAAGGATTATCAATTTAGTAATAGATAAAATATTTTAAGTTAGCCGTAATACTTTTGCCAGATTTTAATCAATCTTGCCAAGGGCGTTGCGTCTAACTTTTTTTATGTTACGCTATAAGCAGGAAATTTGGACTTTTTTAAATTGAAAGGGCACAGAAAGTTATGAGGAGAGGTTCAGCAAAGGCTTTAGCAGCTGGATTATCTACAATTACAATAGCTAGTAGTATCGTATTTCCGATACAGGCAGAGGCTTCGGAGATTTCTGAAGGCTCTGTTGTTGTGCCTTCAGATACTAAAGAGCAGCAGGTTGTTTCGCCAGAGGAAGCTGCAGTAGAAAGTAGCGCTAGCGCAACTGAATCGGTCGCAGAGACACTTGCCGACGCAGGCGTTTCTACAGAGGTTTCTGATGCGGTGAGCGCAGGAGTGGTAGAAGAAAGTGCCGCTTCCTCCTCACAGGCAATCACACAGGATATTACCGATGCAAACACTCAGGTTGCTGATGCAGCTACAGCGGTTTCAGGTGTGGCAGACGCAAAGGATTCCATGGATTCAAGCATTGCAGCAGCTGATGAAAGCCTTGCTTCAGCAAATGATACTGCTTCAGGCGCAGCACAGGTCACAGGCCAGGCTAGCGAAGTGGCAAATGCAGCAGCGGTTGCAGTGGCAGATGAGGGGACTGATCAGGAAACAGCCGCAGCTATCATCGCAGATGCTACCGCCACTGTTGAGGAAGCAGAAAAGCAATTTGTATCAGCCGAAGAAACTTACAACAACAAGCTTTCAGAATACGAAACAGCTAAAGCAGAATACGAAGCTGCAGCTGAAGAATATAACAATAAAAAATCACAGGCTACATCGGATTTATCAGATGCAGAGGCTTCACTTGCAGATGCCCAGGACAAGCTTGCTTCATTAGAAGCACAGCTTGAGGCAGCAGGTCAGGACCTTGCAGCAGCTGGCGCCGATGCACTTATTGCAGCAGACGCAGATAAATCAGATGTCACATCATACATCGCCACTGTGGTAGAGCACTACTACGCACCAAACACAGAGCTTGCTGATGGACAGTCTGTTTCAAACTTTACAGTCACATCTTACAAAGGAAATGTTATTGGTATTTCATATGATATTGTGGATGCCGATGGCAATGTTGTACGTAACGTAAGTGCTAATTACGGATATACGGTAGATTACAAATCAGGTGAGGTTCGCATATACGATAGAGATATGGTATATGAATACCAGGATATCAATGGCAACACAGTCTCTCTTACAAAGGAAGAGGCTGAGCAGTTGAAGGATGGCGTGATTGAGTATTCTTATTGGACTGCCACAGGATTTTATATTCCAAGCTATTCGGGTGTTGTTTACGAGAGCACATATGTCAAGCAAAAAGGTTATGTTTGGCGTTATTCGTATGAAAACTTGGTAAAACTTGTTGCAAAAGATGGAATGGTTGTTACATCAACAAAGCAACAATATTATCAAGAGGGCTACTTTAATTATTACCAAGGAACAAGCATTTCATCTAATGTTGCAAACTCAAAATACACATCAGAGGATGATCTTAAAAATGCAATAGTTGATGATGCTAAGAAGCAAAACAAAGCTACAGGCGTTGCTTTTGATAAAAGCAAGCTATTAAACATAAAAGAGCATAAAACAACTGCTGAGGTTTATAGTTACGAAGTAAATAATAATCAGGTATTTACAAGCGCATCCAAGGATTACACTTCCTATATAGCAGAGATTACTGAAAAATATAATGCTTACAAAGCTCTTTCAGAGGCTGTCAGTTCAGCAAAGGCGGATTTTGAGTCAGCTAAGCAAACAGTATCTAGTCTGAAGCAGCAGATTGCAGATTTAGATGCAGCAAGCGATATTAATACAGCTATGGAGCTTGCAAGACTTCAGGGCGAACTTGAAAAAGCTCAGGCCGAATACGACATAGCAAAATCAAATCTAGCAGATGCAAAGGATGCTTTAGCAAATGCACAGTCAACATACGACGCCAGATTCAATACAGTTTCTTCTATAGAAATAGCGCAAGCAGATTCCGAAGAGGTTATTCAGTACGCAGAGGAAATCGAAGAGGAAGAGCTAGAGGAAGAAGAGATTGAAGAAGAGGAAGAGGAATCAGAAGAAGAGATTCATATCATCACTTCCCCAAGCGGCAATGCCGGTGGATATGGCGGCGAGGCAGAGATTCCACAGGATCAGCCTGAAGAACCTGCACCAGAGGAGACAGTCACAATCGAAGAGGAACAGTCGCCTACAGGAATTACCCTGGCAGGCCTTATGGAAAGAGGTAAATGGTTCGTCGGACTTGCAGGTGTTTCAACTGCAGGAGTTGGCGTTGGAGTCCTTGAAGCAAAGCGCCGAGCAGCTATAAAGCTCATCGATAAATTGAATCAGTAATAGTTATCAACTAGTCAGCGAATGCTGGCTAGTTTTTTTGTTTTATATTTTGGATATTGTTGAAAAATAATAGTAATTATCAGTTTTTAAAACATTTTGCCAAAAAATGTCACATTTTGCCAACGTTATTGTACGTAACGATTTTCGATGTTATATTCTATAACAGATGTTCACGCAATGTTCACATAACAATCATGGAATGTTAACAATGCGTATTGTATGAGTTATGGAAAGGAATTTATACGTATGAAGAAGAATGTAGTAAAAGCAATGTCAGTTGGCTTATCAGCAATCACAATTGCAAGCTCATTGAGCGTACCGGTATTGGCGGATGAATTGGATACTAGTGCAAATGATGCACAGCAGACAACAGAAGATGCTGGAGAGGTAGCTCCTGTTGATGAACAGAAAGAATCAACTACTCCTGTAACAGATTATATTGAAGGAGTAGCAAAGGAAATTGCTCCAGCTACAGATACATCAGAAGATGCTGAAGAGGAAGAGTTTCAGTATGGCTCTGGTGCAATGGTCGAGGAAGATGAAGATGATTTATCAGAAATTGATAAGCATTTAAAGAATTCATCAGATGCTTTATATGAGTTGGCTGATGGAGTAGAAGCTGAAAAGGCTGAAGCGGAAGAAAATGAAGATGAAGCTAATGTTGAAGATGAATTAGCAGATGATAATAAAGATGAGACAGTAAATGAAAAAGAAGTTCTTGGTACAGTTGATGTAGAGAATGCAAACGAAGCTGCTAAGCAGGCAAAGCAAACAGCTGAAAACTCTGAAACAAAAGCATCAACATCTGCAAATAATGCTGACGCTGCAGCAACAAAGGCTTTAAATACTGCAACTCAGGAAGATATTGATGCAGCTAAGACAGCTCTTGATACAGCAAAGACTGATTTAAAGCAGGCTCAGGAAGATGCTAAGGCTGCTGAAGATGCAGTACAGGATGCTGTTGATAAGCTTGATGCAGTATTAACAGAAAATGGATTAAAGGTTGTAACTAAAACTGTTGATGAAGAAACAGGTGAAGAGACTGAAAGTGTTAAAAGTGTTTCAGAAGAAGATTTAGATAATCTTTTAGATGATCTTTTAAAAGTAGTTCTTGATGAGGAAGGAAATCCTGTAACAGATAAAGATTTCTTAAGTTTAAATGGCCCTGCAAAAGAAGCTATTTTAGAGGCATATAATGCATTACTTAAGGCGAGAGAAGAATCTGCAACAGCAGCAGGTGAGTTAGAAGTTGCGCAGGAAGCAGTAACTAAAATTGAAAACAGTGCTTTATATAAAATGGCTAAACAGCAGGAAGTATATGATAATGCAGAGACAACAGAGCAGGATAAAGATATTGCAAAAGCTGCACTTGCTCAGCTTGGATTTGAGAATTATCTTGAAACTCAGGTTCCTGGATATGTTCCTGGTTCTTATACAGGATTATCTTGGTATGCCCAGGATATTAACAAAAACGATTTTTACAGAGCTTTTTATAAGGTAAAAAATGAAAAAGGTGAAGAAGTTATAGTAGAAGCTTATGTAGAGTATTCTGTATCAGATACAGCTGATGGTAAAAATTTCTCAGAAGCAAGCTACAAATTAGTACATTCAGAGGTGCGTACAACTGACCCTACACCAGCTACACCTGATAAGTGGTACACGGCAGATGGTAAAGAGTTTGTAGCAGGCGATTCTATTGTGAAGGTCGGTGAGAATGAAGATGGCTTTTATGCGATTGACACTGCTGGAACAAAAGAAGAAGCTGGCGAAGAATTCAGCGATGAAAATGCAACAAAAGCAGGTACATATTACAAGCTTGTATCAAAGTGTGTAGGATACGAAGAGAAGACAGTAACGGAATCAGAAACATATGAGTATACTGTAACAAAAACAAAACATGGAAATAATGCACAACAAAAATTCAGTGAAGCGGTAGTAGGTGCAAAAAGTGTGCTTGAGCAACTCGCAGATTATGAGGTATCAAATGTAAGTGTACAAATTGTTGTATACGGTAAAGGCAAGGACGCTAATACAGTTCTTAAAACGATTACAGTAAATGATATTAATGGTACATATTCATGCAATGGCTGGGGATCAATAGGAAGATATGAGGTTGTGTACTCATATGATTATGAAACTGCTGACTATGACAAGCCTATTTACAAAGACTATGTATTAGAGACTGTTGTTGAAGAAAAAGAGAATACAGAACCTCAAAAAGAATACATTAATTGGACATATGATCCTGTTGGAACTGCAATCTGGCTTGGTCTTCATGGATGGGACGTTACCAAAATAGAGTTTGAATTGATAGAATCTAGATATGGATTTTACTGGAATTACTACTATGTTACAGAAACTCCAACAAAAACTTTAGAAGTTACTTCAAAGAATCTTTATGAAGCTGAGAAATACATAGAAAAGGTTCCTGGTACACCAGAAAAACCTGGCGATCCATACACAGTATTTGTTAGTGATGAAAATTCTGTACATAGTGTATCAACAAGTGATACAGCTAAAGCAAAGAGTGCTTACGAAGAAAAAACTAGCACACTTACAGAAAAGACAACAGCTTCAGAAAACGCAGCAGCTAAGGTTAAAGAAATCGAAGGAACAAAAGAAGCACAGGGTATCCTTGGAAAGGTTGTTAGTGCTGTTAAGGAAGTTCTTAAGCTTAAATCAGTATCTGGTATTGCAAACAGCCAGTTAACAACAATCGCAGGAATTGTAAACACAGCTGACGCTAATTACAATGCAGCAGTTGCAAAGAAAGCTGCTAATGACGCTGCCGCAGCTGCAGCAAGCGCTGCTACAACAACAGGCGGTGGTGCTACAACTACAACAGGTGGCGGAGCAGCTCCAGTTGTATATCCATCAGCTACAGTAGCTGCAGCAGCTGAAGAAGTTGATGAGACAGTTATCCCTGATGACGCAGTTCCAGCTGCTGGTCAGACTAGAACAACAAGAACTAGAAGAACAGCTGCTAACAATGCGGTAGCAGAGGAAGAAACAACTACAATCGATGAGGCTGAGACACCACTTGCAGGTGGCGATGCAGATGATGCAGTAGTTGAGGATACAGAAGATACAACAACAGTTGAAGAAGATTTAGTACCACTTGCAGGAGAAGCTCAGAAGGGATTCTTCGCAAGAACATGGTGGGGATGGTTACTCCTTATCATTGCAGTCCTTACAGGATCTACAGCATATGCTAAGAAGAAGGCAGATGCTAAGAAAGTTAAGTAATTGGGTTTTAACTGCGACAATTACTTAAATAAAATTCGAAGGGTGAGGTCAAAGAGGTTATGAAGGTTCTAATTCTGAAAGTGAGGATGATAAAGACGATGTTGGAGAATCACAAAACCAGAAAGCAGTTAAAGAAGCTCCAATTGAGTAAACAACAATAATTATCCTACGAAAAAAGAGAGAGTTGGCAGCGGTTGCCAGCTCTCTTTTTTCTAGTAAATTTTTGTATACAAAAAAGAACAGCAAAATGAAAGAATAAACAAAAAAGCTACGTAGTTTTGTGGTATAGTATTGATTGTGAAAAAATAAACGATATTTTTTATCAATTAATTTATGGATACAAAAGCAAGACAGTTATTAGATAAATTAAATACAGAACATTCACTTCAGACTGAAGAGTACCAGTATTTACTTGATCATCGCAATCAGGAGCTGATGGACCTTGCAGCAGAGTATGCTCGCTACTTCCAGAATCAGCACTATGGCAACAAAGTATTCATCAGAGGTCTGGTGGAGTTCACAAATTTCTGCAGAAACAATTGTTTATACTGCGGAATCAGAAGAGACAATCACAACTGTGAGAGATACCGTCTTTCGGCTGATACCATTGTAGAGTGCGCCGATGAAGGCTACGCACTTGGTTTCAGAACTATCGTCCTACAGGGCGGTGAGGATTTCTCATACAGCGATGAGGATATATGCGATATCATTCGCAGAATAAAGGCATCCCATGATGATTTGGTTGTTACACTTTCCATCGGGGAACGCTCAAAGGAAAGCTATCAAAAGTACTACGAGGCAGGTGCCAGACGCTACTTGCTCAGGCATGAAACTGCCAACCCAGAGCTTTATGCAAAGCTTCATCCGGCAGAGCTTTCATGGGACAATCGCATGGAATGCTTGAAGAATCTTAAAGAGATTGGTTATCAGGTTGGTGCAGGCTTCATGGTGGAATCACCTGGCCAGACCACTTATGACTTAGCTATGGATTTGAAATTCGTTGAAGAATTCAAGCCAGATATGTGTGGCATAGGTCCATTCATTAGCCATAAGGAAACACCATTTGCAAATAGCCCTAGTGGCACATTGGAGACAACACTGTTTTGTCTTTCATTACTAAGGATGATTTATCCACAGGTACTACTTCCAGCCACCACAGCCCTTGGCACAATTCATCCAAAGGGCAGGGAAATGGGAATAAAGGCTGGTGCTAATGTAGTCATGCCAAATCTTTCACCTACCGGTGTTAGAAAAAAATACGCTTTATACGATAATAAGATTTGCACAGGCGAGGAGGCTGCCGAGTGCTTAGGCTGCTTAGGCCAGCGCATGGAGAGTATTGGGTATAAAATTGTTACTGACCCTGGAAACAGAGCTGGTTTATAGATTTAAAACAGTCAAGTGAGGTATAAAAATGTACAATGTAAAATCTTTAAAAGCAGAAGAGTTTATCGACAATCAGGAAATCTTAGACACTATCGAGTATGCAGAAGCAAATAAGAATAACTTCGAATTAATCGAAGAATTACTAGAAAAGGCTCGTCCAGTAAAGACAGCAGAAGGCTGCACGTGCAAGGGACTTACTCATCGTGAGGCATCAGTTTTACTGGCATGCGAGGAGCCTAAATACATCGAAAAGATGTATGAGGTAGCACAGGAAATCAAGGATGCTTTCTATGGCAACCGTATAGTTCTCTTTGCACCACTTTATCTTTCAAACTACTGTGTAAACGGATGTGTTTACTGCCCATATCACGCAAAGAACAAGCACATCGGCCGTAAGAAGCTTACACAGGAAGAGGTTAAGGCTGAGGTTATCGCACTTCAGGATATGGGACACAAGAGACTTGCCATCGAAGCTGGTGAGGATCCCGTAAACAACCCTATCGAGTACATCCTCGAGTGCATCAACACAATCTACAGCATTCATCACAAAAATGGCGATATCCGTCGTGTTAATGTAAATATCGCTGCTACAACAGTTGAAAACTATCGCAAGCTCAAGGAAGCAGGAATCGGTACATACATCCTCTTCCAGGAGACATACAACAAAAAGAGCTATGAGGAGCTTCACCCAACAGGACCAAAGCACGATTACGCATACCATACAGAGGCTATGGACCGTGCTATGGAAGGTGGAATCGACGATGTAGGACTTGGAGTTCTCTTCGGACTTGAAAGCTACAAGTATGAGTTTGCAGGACTTCTTATGCATGCTGAGCACCTTGAGGCTGTTCACGGCGTAGGCCCTCACACAATCTCAGTTCCACGTGTAAAGCACGCTGATGACATCGATCCAGAGGCATTCGACAACTCAATCCCAGATGAGATGTTCACAAAGATTGCAGCTTGTATCAGAATCGCAGTTCCTTACACAGGTATGATTATTTCTACTCGTGAGTCTGAGGAAGTTCGTCGTAAGATGCTTCAGGTTGGTATATCACAGGTTTCAGGTGGAAGCCGTACATCAGTAGGTGGCTACACAGAAGAGGAGAGACCACACGATACAGAGCAGTTTGATGTTTCAGATCAGCGTACACTTGATGAGGTTGTTCGTTGGCTTATGGAGACTGGTCACATCCCTTCATTCTGTACAGCATGCTACCGTGCAGGACGTACTGGTGATAGATTTATGGCACTTTGCAAGAGCGGACAAATCCTCAATTGCTGCCATCCAAACGCACTTATGACTCTTACTGAGTACCTTGTTGACTACGCTTCAGAGGAGACAAGAGAAGTTGGTTACAAGATGATTGAAGACGAGCTCAAGAAGATTCCTAAGGAAAATGTTAGAAAGATAGCTCTTGAAAACATCGAAGCTATTAAGAACTCAGACAGACGTGATTTCCGTTTCTAAGTTCTCAGTTTTTTAATAAATTAGACAAAGTTATTTTGTATAATCACAATGTCTAAGTTTTTTGTAAAGGAAGAATAAAATGTCCTTGAATAATACACCTAGTGGCCAGCGTGTTCACATTGGCTTCTTTGGAATAAGAAATGCAGGAAAATCAAGCATTGTAAATAAGCTTACAAATCAGGCGGTATCACTTGTGTCTGCACACAAGGGTACCACTACTGATCCAGTTAGAAAGACTATGGAGCTTCTTCCATTGGGACCAGTTGTCATCATTGATACAGCTGGTTTCGATGATGAGGGAGAGCTAGGTGAGCTTAGAAAAGAAAGAACATACCGCATCCTTGATGAGATGGATATTGTTGTTTTGGTACTTGATGCCAGAGCAGACCACCTCACAGAAGAAGAGGTTGATTTCCTAAAGATGGTTAAGGAGCGAAAGCTTCCATACATCATCATTGAAAATCACGTGGATGAGGTGGCAGGTCATCCTTTTGAGGAACTGTCATCAGATGAAAAGCTTCTTTATGTGGATGCCACAACAGATGATATGGCGGATGTGAAGCAGGCACTTCTTCAGCTTGCACCAAAGATTACAGAGCCACCACTTGTTGCTGATTTAGTAACAGAAAAGAGCACAGTAGTGCTTGTTATTCCAATTGATGAATCAGCTCCAAAGGGACGTATCATATTGCCACAGCAAATGGTTCTTAGAGACTTGCTGGACCACAGATGCAAAGCCATCTGCTGTCAGCCAGAAGAGCTCACAGAGGTACTTAACGAAGATAAATCGGTATCACTTGTTATTACTGATTCGCAAGCATTTGAAACAGTATCAAAGATGGTGCCTGACAATATACTTTTGACATCATTTAGCATATTGATGGCAAGATACAGAGGAAGCCTTAACACCCAGCTAAATGGCGTCGCTGCACTTAAAAATCTGCAGGACAATGATAAGGTTTTGATTGCCGAAGCCTGCACACATCACAGACAGTGCAACGACATCGGCACAGTTAAATTACCTGGATGGATTAGAAAACACACAGGTAAGGATGTTGATTTTGAATTTTCTTCAGGAAATGAATTTCCAGAGGATTTATCAAAATATAAATTAGTAGTTCATTGCGGGGGCTGCATGATTAATGCTAGCGAGATGCAAAGTCGAACTAAGCATTGCGTGGAGCAGGGGGTTCCAATAGTAAACTATGGAATGGCCATTGCCCATTTCAATGGAATATTAGACAGAAGTCTAGAGGTTTTAAAGTAAACTGGCAAACAATGTAAAAGGAGAAAAATATGGTAACTTCAGATCAAAGTATTGTGCGTTTAAAGCACAACATCATGGAAGAAGTGTGTAAGCTTGCTTGGAAGGGTGAGCTCGATGCTTCTCACAAGGAACAGGTTTGTTACGAAATCATTCCTGGCCCAAGACCAACATATCGTTGTTGCGTTTACAAGGAGCGCGAAATCGTAAGACAGCGTGTTATCCTTTCATGCGCAGAGAATCTTCCTACTAACCCAGATTCTAAGAACGTAGTACAGGTTATTCAGCCTGCATGTGACGACTGTTCAATCGCTTCTTACTCAGTTACAGATAACTGTCGTTTCTGTCTTGGAAAGGCATGTCTCAACTCTTGTAAGTTTGGCGCTATCGCTCCAGGTGAGAACAGAATGCATATCGATCCTTCAAAGTGTAAGGAGTGTGGTATGTGTGCTAAGGAATGTCCTTATGGTGCAATCGTTCACCTTGAGAGACCATGTAAGAAGGCTTGCCCAGTTGGTGCTATTTCTTACGATGAGTACGGTCACTGCGTAATCGATGATGAGAAGTGTATCTCATGTGGTCACTGTATCCACAGCTGCCCATTCGGTGCTATCGGTTCTAAGACATATCTTGTACATATCATCAAGGCTATCCTTGAAGGCAAGAAGGTTTACGCTATGTGCGCACCTGCTACAGAAGGACAGTTCGGTGAGGATATCTCTATGGCAGCAGTTAAGGAAGCTTGCAAGAAGATCGGCTTCACAGACATGGTAGAGGTAGGTCTCGGTGGAGATATGACAGCTGCTTACGAGTCAGCTGAGTGGTTCGAGGCTAAGGAAGAAGGACGTAAGATGACAACATCTTGCTGCCCAGCTTTCATCAACATGCTTAGAAAGCACTTCCCAGAGCAGTTCGAGAACAACATGTCTTCAACAATTTCACCTATGTGTGCTATCTCACGTCTTCTTAAGGCTACACAGGGCGAGGATGTTGTTACAGTATTCGTTGGACCATGTATCGCAAAGAAATCTGAGGCTGCTGATGAGTCAGTTCCAGGTAATGCAGATTACGTTATCACATTTGGTGAGCTTCGTGCACTTATGCGTTCTAAGGGCGTTGAGTTCGAGCCAGTAGAGGAGAACTACCAGGAGTCATCTACATTTGGTAAGCACTTCGCTTCTTCAGGCGGTGTTGCAAAGGCTGTTATTGAGTGCATGCAGGAGCGTGGACAGAACACAGATGATATCAAGCTTATGCAGTGCGCAGGTGGTGCTGAATGTAAGAAGGCACTTATGCTTCTTAAGAGCGGCAAGCTTGATGTAGACTTCATCGAAGGTATGATTTGTGAGGGAGGTTGCGTAGGCGGACCTTCTAAGCACAAGGCTGAGAGAGAAATCCTCAAGGCTAGAAATGGTCTTATCGGCAAGGCTGATGGACGTAAGATTCTTGAAAATCTCGAGAATTACCCAATGGACAAGTTCTCAATGTACAGAGACGGACATATGGAATAAGCAAATTAAAAGAGTCTGCTTCATTGTGAAGCAGGCTCTTTTTTTTGTGAAAAAATAACCATAAAAAGATAAAAAAATCAACGCTATGTTAGTAAATTTGTGGTATAGTATAGCTAATGTGTTAAAAATATATCAGAAGATATAATGTAATACTAGGGAGGGTAATTTCATATGGAAATGCTAGTAACAGCGTTGATCTGTCTGCCATTTCTGTGGGCGATTTTTCCTGCATTGATTCATCATTCAAAATGCAGGGCTTTTTTCGTCTATCTAGGATGCGCAATTGTAATGATTCTATCCATCATTACAGCGGTTCAGTGGTTTATGGCTGGGGGCCAGACACTGAATTTCTCATTACCATACCAGGAAACATTCGGTCATGTTTTCCTTGTAGGCGATATTCTTTTAATGTTTTTCATCATTTATCTTTGTGCAAAGTATAAGAAAACAATTATATCTTTGCTAACCATTGTATCCACAGTGGTACCAACCGTTTTGGAACTGGCAGGGCCAAAGATTCCAAACAATTACACAATGAGATTTGACTATCTCACAATGATTATGGTTTTGATTATTGGAATCGTTGGTACACTGATTGGTGTATATGCAGTGGGATATATGCATGGCTATCACATTCATCATCACAAAGAGCTAAAGGATAGAAGAAGCTTTTTCTTGGCCATGATATTTGTATTTTTTGGTGCTATGTTTGGTTTGGTATTTTCGGCAAATCTATGTAGTCTGTATTTCTTCTGGGAAATCACATCTGTAACATCATTCCTGTTGATTGGATACACAAGAACTGATGAGGCTATAAACAATTCATTTAAGGCTTTATGGATGAACTTGCTTGGTGGATGTGGATTGGCAGTGGCAATCTCAGTTGGATATTTATGGTATGGAACTGTAAATCTGTTTGACTATATTGATTTAGTTCAGGCAGATCCTACCAACATCAGAAACATGCTTCCTATCGCATGTCTGGCTTTTGCGGCACTTACAAAATCGGCACAGTTCCCATTCTCTGGATGGCTACTTGGTGCCATGGTTGCGCCTACACCATCATCTGCACTTCTTCATAGTGCAACAATGGTAAAAGCTGGTGTATATCTGTTAATCAGAATCTCTGTTGCAATGGCAGATAACTATGTTGGAAATATGGTAGCCCTTATTGGCGGCTTCACATTCCTTGCTGCATCTTGCCTTGCTATATCAGTTTCTGATGGCAAGAAGGTGCTTGCTTATTCTACAATTTCAAACCTGGGCCTTATAGTTGCATGTACTGGCTGTGGCTATGAGGAGACAATTTGGGCAGCGGTATTCCTTGTAATTTTCCACGCTGTTTCAAAGTCAATGCTTTTCCAGTGCGTTGGTGCTATCGAAAACACAACTGGCAGCCGTGACGTGGAGGATATGCAGGGATTGATTGCTATTTTCCCTAAGCTTGCAGTAATCCTTATGATTGGTATCGCAGGCATGTTCCTTGCACCATTTGGTATGCTTATTTCTAAGTGGGCTGCACTTAAGGCATTCATCGATACAACATCAGTTTATGTATCAACACTTATGGTACTTTTCATTTGCTTTGGCTCAGCTACAACAATGTTCTACTGGACAAAGTGGATGTCGAAGATACTTGGGGCTTCACCACGTGAGAAGTCACGAGACCTTACAAAGAAGAACGAGTACATTTCAATGTTTTTCCATGCATTTATGATGGTTGCACTTATTCTTGGATTCCCATGGCTTTCAAAGCATGTGTTAAAGCCACTTTCAAATGATATGTTTGGCACTGCAACACAGGTTATCTCATATCAAAATATGATAATCATGATTGTGCTGTTGGTAGGCATCTTTGTAGTTCCATTTGTAAACTTTGTGTTGACAAAGGGACAGAAGGCAAAGCAGGTTATCACATACATGGGTGGTGCCAATGCTGGTGACAACTTCAACTTCGTATCAGCCACAGGTGATCCAAAGGAGATGCACATTGCAAACTTCTACATGGAAGACATTATGGGTGAGAAGAAGCTGTTCACTCCTGCGATAATGATTTCTGCATTTATCATTATTGTTTATATGATTATCGTGATAGGAGGTGCGTTCTAATGACTACGACTCGAATTATTATTGCGGTACTTTATGTACTTTTAGCACCTTTTGTTATCGGACTTTTGGATGGTTTCGATAGAAAGATTTCTGCACGTATGCAAGGAAGACGTGGTCCATCAGTGCTACAGCCTTTCTTCGATATCAAAAAGCTTTTCGAAAAAGAATTTTTAACAGCAAACAAGCAGCAGCTTTTTATGATTTACTCATACGTATTTTTTATCGTACTTTCAGGAGTAATCTTTTTCGCTGGCTTTGATTTATTGCTTGTTGTATTTTCACTTTCAACAGCAGCAATGTTTTTGATTTTGGCATCTACATCAACTCACTCACCATTCTCTTCTCAGGGAACTCACAGAGAGCTGGTGCAAATCATGTCATGCGAACCAATGGAACTGTTGGTGGCAGTTGGATTTTATCTGGCTACAAAAACATTTAATGTAAATGAAATAGTGATGAATTCAACATATTCCAACATCATTTACTTGCCAGGATTTTTTGTAGGCTTTGTATTTATCCTTACAATCAAATTCAGAAAGTCGCCATTCGATATTTCTACATCTCATCATGCCCACCAAGAGGTTATCAAGGGCGTAACTTCCGAGATGGTAGGTAAGGAGTACGGAATGGTTACACTTGCTGAGTGGTATGAAAATGCAATCCTTCTTGGCATAGTTGGATTATTCTTCCTTAACAGCAACCCACTTTCAGTGATTGGCGCTATCGTTGCAATTCTTGTTGTGTGGTTCCTTGAGATTCTCATCGACAACACATCAGCAAGAGTAAAATGGCAGCTTATGCTTAAGCTTGCCTGGGGCGTAACAATCGTAGCAGCTGGTATGAATCTCTTCTTGCTAGAGATCATCATGGGTTAATGTTTGGAGTTAGGAGGATAAGAAATGAGTACAATACATAAATCACCATGGCTCCTTCACTATGATGGAAGTAGCTGTAATGGATGTGATATAGAGGTTTTAGCTTGTACTACACCTGTTTACGATGTAGAAAGATTTGGCGTTATCAACACAGGTAACCCAATGCATGCTGATATTTTCCTCATTACTGGTGGTATCAATTCTCAGAATGAAGCTGTTGTAAAGCAGATATACGAGCAGATGCCACAGCCAAAGGTTGTAATTGCTGTAGGCACATGTGCTTGCACAGGCGGGATTTTTAAAGAGTGCTACAACATCAAAGGTGGCGCCGACACAGTTATTCCTGTAGACATCTACGTCCCAGGATGTGCTGCTCGACCAGAGTCAATCATCGACGGTGTTGTAAAGGGCATTGGCCTGTTTAAAGAAAAGGCAGAGGCTCTTAAGGCACAGCAGAAGGCTAATTAGTAGGAGGAAATCATGCAAGAACTAAAAAAGGATTTATATTTAATCGACAAGGCTGAGCTCCTCCAGGTAATCATGGAAAAGAAGAATGCTCTTTGGAGACTTTGCCAGATTTGCTGCTCATTCCCAAAAGCAGAAAATCATTATGAAGTAACATATTCATTTGCAAACGGATACGATTTTGCAAACTATAGACTCATCGCTGAGCGTGATGAGGAGGTTCCATCAATCTCTCGTGTATACAAATCAGCTATTTATTATGAGAATGAAATGCACGAGCTTTGGGGACTCAATGTTGAAAATATCAAGGTGGATTTCCACGACAAGCTTTATCGCATCGATGTAGAGACACCATTTATTGAAAAGGAGGATAAGTAGTATGGGAAACAGAAGTATAGTACCTTACGGCCCACAGCATCCTGTCCTTCCTGAGCCAATCCATCTTGATTTAGTTTTGGAAGACGAGAAGGTTTTGGCAGCAATTCCTTCAATTGGATTTATCCACAGAGGACTTGAAAGCCTTACAAGCAAGAAGGATTTCAATGAGATGGTATATGTGGCAGAGCGAATCTGCGGTATCTGCTCATTCATGCATGGCATGGGCTACTGCATGGCACTTGAGGATATCATGAACGTAGAGGTTCCTCGTCGTGCAGATTACTTACGTACAATCTGGGCAGAGATGAGCCGCCTTCACAGCCACTTGCTTTGGCTGGGACTTCTTGCTGATGGCTTTGGATTTGAGTCATTGTTCATGCACTCATGGAGACTTCGTGAGAAGATTCTTGATATGTTTGAGGCATCAACAGGCGGACGTGTTATTTTCTCAGTTAATACAATCGGCGGCGTGCTGAAGGATATGCCAAATGATATGTTAAAGGACTTCGTTCATCAGCTGGATGAAATGGAAAAGGAAATCCGCGAGACAACAAGCATCTTCCTTGATGACTACACAGTAAAGAGCCGTCTTGTAGATGTGGGTATTATCACAGGCGAGGACGCTATTCGTCGTGGCGCCGTTGGCCCTATGATGAGAGCTTCCGGCATAAATGTTGATATGAGAAAGAACGGATATGCAGCTTACAACGATATTGATTTCGAGGTAATTACATCAAATAAATGTGATTCATATGCTCGCTGCGAAGTGCGTATTGGAGAGCTCTTCCAGTCAATCGATATCATCAGACAGTGCGTTGCCAAGATTCCAGATACAGAGATCAATACAAAGGTTACAGGCATGCCAAATGGTGAGTCATTCATCAGGGTTGAGCAGCCACGTGGAGAGGCGTTCTACCATGTACGCGCCAACGGAACAAAGTTCCTTGACCGCTTCAGAGTCCGCACTCCTACCTTCGCCAACATCCCAGCTCTTACTCAAACACTTCAGGGCTGCCAGTATGGCGATGTACCGTTGCTGGTTTTAACAATTGATCCATGTATTAGCTGTACAGAACGTTAATTAGATGAGTGAAAATAGCTGATTCTTGATATTCTAATTTGTCTGTAGCAAACAAGCTCTTATATTTCTCAAGCGAAACATGAGTTGAGCGGAGAAATCATAAGGCTTGTGGGCGTAACAGACTGGAGTATTCGGGGGAATCAGCGAGAGTTCAATTGGAGGAGGATTATGGGACAGATTTTGCCTTTTACTAAACAAGTGTTAAAGAACCTCTTTTCTGAGCCTGCTACTACTCAGTATCCTTTTGTACAAAGAGAGTATCCAGAGCGCACAAGAGGTCATGTAGACATTAATAAAGATCAGTGTATTCTTTGCGGTATGTGCATGCGTAGCTGCCCACCAGGGGCAATCAAAGTTGATAGAGCAGGAAAGACTTGGACTATCAATCGCTTTGATTGTATTCAGTGTGGCTACTGCACAGAGAAGTGCCCAAAGAAATGTTTATCTATTACACCAGGCTACCAGGAGCCAGGCCCAGAAAAGTATACATATTCTGTAGAGGTACCTTACGAGCCACCAAAGCCTGCTGCTAAGCCAGCTGCGGCTGCAGCTCCTGCTGGCGGGGGAAAGCCAGAGGCATAGTGCCTTGTTTTGTTATCTGTTATCAAACACGATTATTTAAACGCTCCTGGCTGAGGCTAGGGGCGTTTGCTGGTTAAGAATAATAACGATTAAAATAACGTAGGATATTTATATGATTATAAAATTCATAGTCAAGGGCTTGGTCCAGGGGATAGGTTATCGTCCTTTTGTGGCTAAGCTGGCAGATGAATTGAATATAGATGGATGGGTGCGAAATACCGGAGGAATTGTGACGGTGTGCGCATCAGGAGACGAGGAAAAACTGGGAGAATTGCAAAGTCGATTGGCAGTGGAAGTGCCAACTGGCGGATTTGTAACATCTGTAGAGGTGGAAGAGATTGATGCTGCCGAAACATCGGAACTGGAAGGCAAAGGCTTCACTATAATTGAATCAGACCAGGATATCCAGGCGAATCTACCCCTCATCCCGGCGGACATTGCAACCTGTGAGAACTGCAAGAAGGAGCTGCTGGACCCCACTAACAGAAGATACTTGCATCCTTTTATTAGCTGTACTGTTTGTGGCCCTAGGTACTCTATACTGGAGCGGTTACCCTATGATAGAGATACAATCACCATTGGGGACTTTGAAATGTGCCCAGAGTGCCAGAAGGAGTACACAGGCAAGCTAGATATTAGGCGCCATGCTCAGACTATAGCTTGCAAAAAATGTGGGCCAAAACTTTCATTTACAGCCATTTCGGGCCAAAATAATGTGGATAACTTGGAAAATGCAGGATATCCTGCAAAAAATACAGTTCACAGAAAGTTCACAAGTGAATTTTTAGATAATTCTAACGAGGATTTTGCGCCTCTAAAAGATGCAATTGTCCATATACTAAATGGCGGAATTCTAGCTGTAAAAGATATCGGTGGATATCATTTGGTGTGCGACCCATTTAACGAGAAAGCAGTGGCAAATCTAAGGCTACTAAAACATCGCGAAGCAAAGGCTTTTGCGGTGATGTTTTATGATTTAGAGCAGGCAAAAGATTACTGCATTATCAATGAAAACGAAGCCAAGCTCCTAGAAAGCCCTGCGAGGCCAATTGTCCTTGTAAAACGTAAATACGAATTGGCTCAGAAGCTTGCAGACAATGTATGTCTTACAAGCCCAGATATAGGCGCTATGCTTCCATGCAACCCAGTGCAGATACTTCTTACAAAAGCCCTGGGGCCGCTTATCATGACAAGTGGAAATGCCAGTGGAGATGTGCTTGAAACAGATGATGATAGGATGGAACAGTGGCTGCGTCAGCGAGCTCAATCAGATGAAATGAGCGTAGTACCAATAGCAATTCTATCTCACAATAGACGAATCCTACGACCAATGGATGACTCAGTAATGAAGGTAGTGGCAGGCCAGCAGCAATTCATCAGACGAGGACGAGGCCATGTGCCAGCGCCAATTCCTGTGGATATCCCGGGAGAGATTTTCGCTGCCGGTGGAGATCTAAAGTCTAGCTTTTGTTATGTGAAAAATGGACTGGCATATGTAAGCCAATATCTGGGGGATATGGAATCAGTCAGTTGCCAGGAGTTCTATAAAAACGAAAAGAGAGCCATGGAAACAATATTTGGCTTTGCTCCAAAGAAAAATGTGGTGGATAAGCATCCTGGATATTTCAGTAGAAACAATTCTGCATTTGATATAGAAATCCAGCATCACAAAGCCCATGTGGCTTCAGTGATTGCAGAGCACGCTCTAAATGGAACAGTCCTAGGTTTTGCCTTTGATGGTACCGGCTATGGTGACGACAAAACCATATGGGGCGGTGAGACCTTCTTATGGAAAGATAATCAGATGGAGCGTGTGGCTCATCTGAAACCGGTAAAGCTTATAGGTGGAGATGAAGGTGCAAAGAACTGCGATACCATTCTCACAGCAATGCTTCATGGAAATGGCCTTCAGCCAACAGAAATAAACATGAACACCCAGTTGATTATGGCTGCGTTAGATAAAAATATAAACACTGTCACATCTTCATCGATGGGGCGATTATTTGATGCTGTGTCGGCACTGCTTGATATATGTCACTACAATTCCTATGAGGGACAGGCGCCAATCGAGCTGGAAAACATTGCAGCCACAACAAATAAGGCATACAAACTTCATATAGAAACAGACGGTTGTACAAAAACGCTGTTTCGTGATATCGTATATGCGATATCAAATGGGGTTGATAAAGCTGAAATTGCCAGAGGATTTATAGAGGCGGTTTCAGATTATATAGTTGATATTTCAAAGGAATATGAGAATAATCTGGATAAGAATAAGCAAGTAGTATTATCTGGAGGAACATTCCTAAATCGAATTCTTATGGAAAGCACTGTCGGTAAGCTAGAAGCTCTAGGCTTCAAAGTGTACACGGCTAATCAGCTGCCACCTGGAGATGGTGGAATCTGTTTAGGGCAGGCTTTTTTATCACAATTCGAAAAGGTTTAAAAGGGGTAGAACAATGTGTGTAGCAATACCAGGTTTAGTAAAAAGATTAAAGGATGGCAAGGTCACAGTAGACTTTAATGGAAACGAAGTTGAAGCATATGCAGGCCTTGTAAATGTTAAAGAGGGAGATTACGCCCTAGTTCATGCAGGGTGCGTTATCCAGACTTTAAAAAAGGATGAAGCAGAGGAAATCATTGAGCTGATGGGAGGCCTAGAAGGCTAATGGAATTCTCTGAGATTGTAGATTTTTTAAGAAACTATGATGGCAAGCCAATCAGGCTGATGGAGGTGTGCGGAAGCCATACACATGCCATAGCAACTCATGGCATCAGGGATATTCTTTCTGACAAGATTCAGCTTTTGTCGGGCCCAGGATGTCCTGTTTGTGTCACACCCACAGCCTATATCGACAAGCTAATAGATATATGCTTAGAACCCAATACTACAGTCGCTACATTTGGCGACTTGCTTCGTGTACCTGGCTCCAAAGAAAGCTTAAACGAAGCAAAGGGCCGGGGAGGCTCGGTGGAGATGGTTTATTCCCCAATGGATGTTCTTGCACTGGCAAAGGACCATCCGGACAGACAATACGTTTTTGCAGCAGTAGGTTTTGAAACAACTGCTCCTGTCTATACATTGCTTTTAGATAATGCAATTGCTCAGGGGCTATCTAATATAAAGATTCTTACTGCTTTAAAAACAATGCCAGGAGCTATTTCATATCTTTGTGACAATGGGGCAAGGATAGACGGATTCATTGCTCCAGGCCATGTCAGTGCCGTTACAGGAGCTGACTATTTCAATGATTTGGCAGATAAATATAGCATACCTTTTGCAGTATCAGGTTTTGGTGCCAAGGAGCTAGTTATAGGCATATATGGCTTGGTTCAAATGGTTATAAACAATCAGCCGCAGGTCAAAAACTATTACACATCAGTGGTTGAACAGGGCCAGAACGATATAATCGTTTCTCAGCTCAATAAGTATTTTAGGCCTGCAGATGTGGTATGGCGAGGAATGGGAATCATCCCAGGCTCCGGTCTTTTGCTGAGAGATGAATATGCAAGCTTTGATGCAGGAAGCAATGGCCTTGATGAAGATAACAAGCGAAACAAGGCATGCCGATGCGGTGATATCCTGATGGGCAAGGCTACACCAAAGGATTGTCCATTATTTGGAAAGGTGTGTACACCTATGTCGCCGGAGGGGGCATGTATGGTGTCTGAAGAAGGCTCATGCTTTAATGCTTACTTGGTTCGAAGATAGAGGATGGATAAGTTATGGATAAAATTATAATGGAGCATGGCTCAGGTGGCCGTGCAACTGGAGAATTAATAAAAGAAATATTTGAAGCACAATTTGATAGCGATGTGCTTTCAGAAATGGAGGATGCTGCTGTGGTGCCTGGTGATGCCACTATCGCCATGACAACAGACAGTTTTGTGGTTACGCCGCTAGAGTTTCCTGGTGGAGATATAGGCCGCCTTTGCATTTGCGGAACGGTTAATGACCTTTGCATGCGCGGAGCTGTGCCTAAATACATCACATGCGGTTTCATTCTGGAAGAAGGGTGCGATATAGAGCAGCTTAGACGCCTTGTAAAATCCATGGCCGCTACAGCAAAGGAAGCAGGCGTGAAAATCGTTGCTGGAGACACAAAGGTAATTGAAGGCAATGGAGGAATTTATATCAACACTGCAGGTGTTGGATTTGTTCCAAAGGGTGTGGATATCAAGGCAAAAAACGCCCAGGATGATGATGTGATTATTGTCTCAGGAAATGTTGGGGACCATCATGCTACGGTTCTCAGCCAGAGAATGGGAATCAAAAACACAATCGAAAGCGATAACGCTCCACTCCAGGAGATGGTAGGAAAGCTTATTGCTAACAAGATTCCAGTCCATGTATTAAGAGATGTCACAAGAGGTGGTCTAGCCACAGTCTTAAAGGAACTTGCCTTAGCAAGTGGCCTTAGATTTGAGATTCTCCAGGAAAAGCTTCCTGTATCGGCACAGGTAAAGTCTTTCTGTGGATTGCTTGGGCTTGATCCACTATACATGGGAAATGAAGGTAAGATGGTTGCCATAGTTCCAAAGGAGTACGCTGCTCAGGCAGTGGAAATCATCCGTGGATGTAAATATGGCGAAAATGCATGCATGATTGGGGCAGTTAATACACCTGAAAACGAAAATGAGGTAGGTGCGCTTATAATGAAAACAGAAATAGGCGGTAGACGTTTTCTTGATATTTTGCAAGGTGAAGGACTTCCTAGAATATGTTAACTCCTACAAACTCCAGTAGGACGTTAATATTTAACATTTATTTCATAATTAGGTAGGGGTATCTTGTGCTATAATATACCTACACATCCAAATACGTTTGTTGAATGAATGAGGAGGATGCCATTTGGGAAAAACTGTACTGGTTGTTGATGACTCGAAGTTTATGAGAGCAGTTGTCAAAGGCGAAGTTGAAAGAAATGGCTGTACTGTTGTAGCTGAGGCCGATTGCAGTGATGCAGCGGTTGAAAAATACAAGGAGTTAAAGCCTGATATAGTGACGATGGATATCACAATGACTGTTGATGGACATACCATTGGTCGAAGTTCAAATGGCATAGATGCTATTAAGCAGATTATCGAATTTGATCCAGAGGCCAAGATTCTAGTGGTTAGTGCCATGGGTCAAAAGTGTTACGTTATAGAAGCTATTGAAGCAGGAGCCAAGGACTTTGTTATTAAACCTTTTGATGAAGTTCGATTTGCAGAGGCATTAGCACATTTCAAGTAGAACTGAATATGGCTTAAAAGGACTGCAGAGCGGTCCTTTTATTTTGCAAAAATAAACAAAAAAAATTGTGCGCAATGGAAACTAATTGCACACAACACATTACTCGATTTCGTTATAAAAAATAATGGGCAAGTAAAAAGACCGAGAACTCGGTCTTTTTGAGGGGAGTATAAATAATTAATAAGGGTGCAACTAGGAAACTCCTAGTTACGGTTCAGATTATAATATAATAGGGGTATCAATGCAATAGAATATTTAAATAATTTTTATTTCATTGACTTGTTATGGGCTGTAGCTTAAGATATTTTTATCTAGGTTTTCCTTGAAAAATCAATTAAGAAAGAGTGTTATAAATTATTTGAAAACGAAGATTTTTACCATTAGTTGTCCATGTCATTTTGGACTTGAGGCACCACTTAAAAGAGAAATATACGATTTAGGATACGACATCACAGAAGTTACCGACGGAAGAGTGACCTTCACAGGCGATGCGGAGGCTATTTGCCGTGCAAATATTCACTTGCGCTGTGCTGAGCGTGTGCTGGTTGAAGTTGGCCGTTTCCATGCCACCACATTTGAGGAGCTTTTCCAGGGAATCAAATCTCTTCCATGGGAAGAATATATTCCAAAGGACGGCAAATTCTGGGTTACAAAAGCTACTTCAGTTAAAAGTAAGCTTTTCTCTTTGACAGACATTCAGTCCATTGCTAAAAAGGCCATGGTTGAGCGTATGAAATCATATTACGATATCAACTGGTTTGATGAGGATGGCGCTGAATATCCAGTAAGAATCTTCTTATTAAAGGACGATGTTGTAGTTACTTTGGATTCTACTGGTGTTCCTCTTCACAAGAGAGGCTACAGAACATACACCAGCAAGGCTCCGCTTTCTGAGACTATGGCGGCAGCTTTAATTGAGCTTACACCATGGCGTGCAGACCGAATCCTTGTGGACCCATTCTGTGGTTCAGGTACATTTTTGATAGAAGCGGCTATGATGGCTGCAAATATTGCACCTGGTCTCAACAGAGACTTCACTTCTATGGACTGGACAAATCTTATCGATTCACAGATTTGGAAGGATTGTTTTGATGAAGCCAGAGCAGAGGTAAATACAGATATCGAATGCGACCTACAAGGTTTTGATATAGATCCTGAAATGGTAAAGATAGCCCGCTTGAATGCAAAGCAAGCAGGAGTTGATCACTTGATTCATTTCCAGGCCAGAGATGTTGCAAATCTTCGCCATCCTAAAAAGTATGGCTTCATTCTTACAAACCCACCATACGGTGAGCGTTTGGAGGACAAAAAGGATTTGCCTGAAATCTACGGCAAGCTTGGAGATGCATTTAAGGCACTTGATAGCTGGTCTATGTACGTTATCACCAGCTATGAGGATGCACCAAAGTCCATTGGCAAGAAGGCAGATAAGAACCGTAAAATCTACAACGGAATGATCAAGACATACTTCTACCAGTTTTTAGGACCTAAGCCAAAGAAGAAGGACTAAATAAATGAAACTTTCCAAGAGATTTTTAGCGTTTGCCTTGATATTGGCAATCACTTTATTTTGGAAATTAAATAATTGGAATGACAGATACGCAGCAGTAGAAACTTTCCGTGGAGCAGCACTGAATGAGGATGTGCTGTATCCTCTTATGTCCAAAAATCTTAACGATTCCAATCAGCTTAAGATTTTCATCAACGGACAGGAATACTCTAACACACAGAGCTATGCCATTTTGGATGACTCTTTGAATCCAGTTGGATCCTTAGAGTTTATTCGTTCTGTGCTGAAGGGCTCAGCCTTCATGGAGGATGAGTCTGCTGCTTTAGTTCAGATAACAGATAATGTATACGAATACATTTTAGACAATACAACCGCCACAGAAAATGGCGATGAAATAGACCTTTCTATTGCTCCTTCTATGCATTTGGGGGAGCTCTATATTGGCATTGAGGACTTGTGCAAGGCATTTGGCTACGCATATGAATACGATAAGGCTACATACACTGTAAATATTCAGTACGACAAAGTTCCTTCGTTGCCTAGAGATTACGATCTTAGAGATGTTAATCGCGTCAGCACAATCAGAAATCAAGGCTCAACTTCTACATGTTGGGCATGTGCTTCATTGGAGGCATTGGAGTCTTCATTGCTACCAGTTCATCAGCATCTTTTCTCAGTAGATTCAATGATAAATGAAAACAGTTTTGACCTTGATCAGTCGGCAGGCGGTAAATACACTATGGCACTTGCATACTTGCTTTCATGGCAGGGACCAGTGGAGGAGCAGACAGAGGAGAGTGATACTACACCTGCAATTATTTCCAGCTTGACTGGTGAGACTCAGGAGAACCAGATTCACCTTCAGGAGGCTCATTTTTATGATGCAGAAAATCTGGACGAGATAAAGTGGGCAGTATATCAGTACGGTGGCGTTTCTACATCCATTTATGCCAGTGTATCTACATCAAATCTGACAGGTTCTAGCAGCTATAATCGCAGAACCAATTCATACTGCTACACAGGAAATGCAAAGCCAAATCACGATGTGGTTATAATTGGCTGGGACGACGATTATCCGGCATCAAACTTCAGCGAGGATGTTCCTGCTAATGGCGCTTTCATCTGCCAAAACAGTTGGGGCACAGGCTTCGGTGATGATGGTGTTTTTTATATTTCTTACTATGATTCAAATATTGGTAACCAGGCGGTATCTTATGTCAAAATAGATACTAACAATACATACAACTATATTTACCAAAGTGATTTGTGTGGTTGGGTTGGACAGATTGGCTATAGCAAGCAGTGGGCTTATGGTGCCAACACATTTGTGGCTGACGCAGATCAGCAGATTGAGGCAGCAGGCTTTTATGCCCTTGGAACTGACACTAGCTATCAGGTTTATTTTGTTTCCAACTACGAAAACACAAGCTCGCTTTCGGAGAAGGAGCTGGTTGCATCAGGCACAGTTTCACAGAAGGGATATTATACTATCAAGTTTAATTCCCCAAAGACTGTAGCAGAGGGAGAAAGCTTTGCAGTAGTTTTATATGTGAATACACCTGATACTGTTCGTCCTTTGGCAGTTGAGTACGTAACTGATTCTATGACTCAGGCAGTGGACATTACTGATGGCAAGGGATTTATCAGTAACAATGGTTTAGATTGGGAGAACGTGGAGGACGTGGTGCAGGCAAACCTTTGCATCAAGGCCTACGCAAATAATGTTGTGGAAGTGTTCGAATAATATGGAACAAAAAGTGATGGGAGCCTTTACGGCTGTTATTTTGGCAATCACCATTTTGATGAGTTGCCTGCTGATTTATGTGCCGAACATGCACATAATCGCTTTACAAGTGGAGGATGAGAAGCTTTCAGGGGGAAGAATATCTGTTATGGATATGCTGCGCTCTAGCGAGGAAGCTTTGCAAGAGGAAAGTGCGGCTACAAGAGATTCTGTTTTGAAGGGGCACCAAATCAGATTAACTTTGCCACAAAACGTTACTAGTGCCAGTGTGAGCATTGATAACATCCACGTAGATAAAACTATCGCAATTACGATAAATGGTATCGGAAAAGATTATTTCAATAATTATCCTATGCGAGGTGCGTCAAATAACATCGTTGATGTAACCTACGACAGTGAAAATCTGGTAGGTGTAATTGAAATAACTATGGACGATGTTTTGGAAGTTCAGATGACTTCCGAGGATGAATACATCTACTTTGACTTTGTAGATCCACATGAGATTTACGATTATGTAGTGGTAGTGGATGCCGGTCATGGTGGAAATGTTCCAGGCGCCACAAAGCAGGGCGTATATGAAAAGGATTTGAATCTGGACATAGTGCTGGAGCTAAAGAAATTATTTGATAGAACTGATAAAAATATAGGCGTTTATTACACACGTACTGACGATTCCAATCCTTCCTTTGAAAACAGAGTTGGATTGGCCAACGATTCAGAGGCAGATTTATTCCTGTCTGTACATAACAATTCAACTGCATCTGGTAGAATGTCTTCTATCAACGGCACAGAAGTTATGTACGAGGGTGGAGATACCACCGGGGAATCAAAATCATTTTCAACACTTTGCCTTGTGCACCTTTTAAATGAGCTGGGCTCAAAGTCGAAGGGCACGGTAGTAGGCGACGAGGTCTATATTATTAGAATGTCAGAGCCGCCAGTTGCACTTGTAGAGGTAGGCTTTATGACAAATCAAAAGGAGTTGGATTTGCTGCAGGATTCTGAATATCAGGCAAAGGCTGCAAAGGCTTTGTACGATGCAGTGATTGAATATTTATATTAACGAGTAGAAGGGAATAATTGTAGTGAAAAGAAAAGTGATTTTTGCAACTGGCAATACCAACAAAATGCGAGAGATTCGCGAGATTCTTGGAGAGGAGGATTTCGAGATTCTTTCAATGAAAGAAGCTGGCATTGATATTGATATCGTGGAGGACGGTGCCACATTTGAGGAAAATTCCTTAATCAAATCTAGAGCAATTGCAGCAGTGGCGAAGGATGCAATTGTACTTGCTGATGATAGCGGTCTGGAAATCGATGCGCTTAACAAGGAGCCAGGTATTTATTCTGCCAGATATATGGGTGAGGATACATCTTACGATATTAAGAATGCAAATCTTATAGAGCGCCTTGATGGAGTGGAAAAACAGGATAGAAGCGCTAGATTCGTGTGCGCAGTTTCAGCAGTTTTCCCTGATGGAGAGGATGCAGTTGTTCGTGGCACAATCGAGGGCTACATTGGTTGGGAGCCAATGGGCACAAACGGCTTTGGTTACGATCCAATTTTTTATCTTTGGGACAAGGATGTTAGTACAGCAAGCCTTTCACCAGATGATAAAAATGCTATAAGCCACAGGGGCCAGGCTCTTAGAATGATAAAGGAAGTTATTTATAAGCATGAAAATATTAGTTGTTAGTGATACACATGGCAGATCTGAAAATCTTCGTGATGCCATTCACATAGAAAATCCAGACAGAATCTATCACCTGGGTGATGGGCAGGGGGTGGAGGACAATCTTTGGATGATGTCGGAAGCTCCAGCAGAATGTGTCTGTGGAAATTGTGATTGGGGGACAAATCTCCCAAATGAAGTTGTACTTGAGGTAGGAAAGCATGTGATTATGCTTACTCACGGACATTATTACGGTGTAAATTATGGCTACGAAAGAATAGCTGAGGCTGCCAGAAATAAGGGCTGTGATGTAGTACTTTATGGCCATACCCATGTACCAACAATCGACCATTACGAGGATTTGATTATAGCAAATCCTGGCAGTATTGCATTCCCAAGACAAAATAGTCGTGAACACACTTATATGACAATTATGGTGGATAATGATGGTGAGTTTACTATGAACTTACATTCATTAGAGGAATACGATAGAACACATGGAAATTAAGATTATCATTGATGGAGAAACTCCACAAAAAGAGCATATCTTGATGTCAGACGAACCCATCAAGTTCGTAGACGCAATGGAGCAGCTTGGACTGAGCTTTTATCGCCCATGCGGTGGAATAGGCAAATGTCTGAGTTGTAACATTCAATTTCTTTATGGCGCACCACAGATGACCTCTGCAGATGAAAAGGCTCTGGATTTTTCGGATATGAGAGCCGGCTGGAGAGTTGGCTGTAAGTGTGTTATCACAAAGGACTGCAAAATTCAGGTCCCAGCATCATTAGCAGGTGAAATTACATCAGTTCTTGCAGACGAAGTTGCAGAAGATGAAGCTATTGATAAGAACAATATTGGTATTGCAGTGGATGTAGGCACAACTACTCTTGCTACTGCTATCATTGACTTATCCACAGGTAAAATTCTGCGTCAACGTAACTGTACAAATTCTCAGGCTAAATTTGGTGCTGATGTTATGAGCAGAGTAAAGGCTGCCATGGAAGGTCATGGAGAAGATTTAAAGAATTGTATTCGCAAGGATTTGACTGATTTAGGAAACAAGATCCTTGGCGAAGATTTCCTGATGCACAAGGTTGTTTTCTGTGGAAATACCGTTATGACACATTTGCTCCTGGGATACACTGTTGATGGCCTGGCCCAGTATCCATTTATTCCATACACACTTGATAGTGTTAGTTTTGTGGAAAAAGGTCGTAATATTTTCTTTATGCCGTCGATAAGTGCTTTTGTTGGTGGAGATATTGTTTCAGGATTGTTTTATTTGGCAATGCAAGCAAAGAAGAATAATAAAGCACAGGATAAATTCCTACTTGTAGATTTGGGAACAAATGCTGAGCTTGTATTATTTGATGGAGAAAACTATTGGTGTTCATCTGCATCGGCAGGCCCTGCTCTTGAAGGCGCATCACTTAGCTGTGGTGTGGCATCTGTTCGTGGTGCCATCAATCATCTGAGCATCAATAAAGGTAAATGCACATACACAACCATAGGCGGAGAGCAGCCTATAGGAATTTGCGGTAGCGGTATTATCGACCTTGTTCATGAGCTTCATCGAAATAAGATAATAGACAATGGTGGTTTACTGTTGGATGAGTACTGCGAAAGCGGATATCCTGTGGCTGATGGTGTGTCAATTACTGGAGAGGATATTCAGCAGGTGCTGCTTGCCAAATCAGCAGTTCATTCTGCTATTCAGCTTTTAGTGCAGGAGGCTGGTTTGACTATGGAGGATATCGACCATTTATATGTGGCAGGAGGCCTTGGTGCATCTGCGAGTGTATGGTCGGCTGCAGATATTGGATTGATTCCAAGGGAATTGGCATCCAAATATGAATCTGTGGGAAATACTGCATTGCTTGGTGGAATAGAATATATCCTTAACGGGGATGAAGATATTCTTAACGAGATAAAAGAAAAATCCAAGGTGGTCATTTTAAATGACAACCCTGGATTCGAAAAACTTTTTTTAGAAAATCTAATGCTTAATTAAAGCTGTTCGCCATTGAGCATTAAAAGGTCTTCAGGATCAATAGGTACGCAAAGACATTTTTTGCCATCTACATAGGCTGTTGTAACATCAGCAGCCTTTGTTTCTGAAACCTTAACAACGATATCAGCTTCTTTACCATCTGCTGTTACGCCGCTAACTTCTTTAAGCTGCTTTGTAAGATCTACAACTCTTTCCTTAAGAACATTTTTTTCTACACGCAGCTCGTTATTCTTAAGAGCTTTTTCATCAAGGATTTCTTCTGCAAGTGGAAGAGCCTCCTCAAAATAGTTCTCGAAATTAGCCTGAACCTTTTCAACCTTCATATCTGAAAGACCAGAATCTGTGAGGATGTTTGCAACGTCCTGTGCCTCAAGAATGATTGGCTCTTCAGGGCCGAGACGTTCTGTTTCAACAGTGATGAAATCAGAAAGATTCTGCTGAATATCAAGCTTTGTCTCGATTGTATCTTCTGTTTCCTCACCAAGAACCTGGTTAAGCATGTTGTCGAATGCGTTCTTCTTCTGAGTAGAAGTTTTTTTGGTGCCACAGCCGATGCAGTTTTCCCAGAACTCTACATGAGGCTCCTTTGTGTTCTTTGTGTATGCTAAGCATGCATGTAAGTCAGTAGTACGCTCTGTAAAGCATGGGAATGTAAATGCTGTATCAACAGGACCAACAACCCAGTCACGGTCTCTTGCACCGATGCGGTTTTCCTGCTCACGATATCCAAGGCCTGGTTTAGAAAGCTGAACAGGGCAGATAGCGCAGATGATATAGTCATAAACTTCCTCTGATTCATCAAGCTTTAAATCGTCTGATGTCTTTACAGGAATATCGTATGTGTCGTGATATAAAAGGATTAAGAAGTTTCCAACAAAATCGTATGATTCAATGATGCGATTGTAGTATTCAATGAGAAGCTTCTCATCCTGAAGACGTGATTCACGAAGTCTCATAAGTAAATCGTGACCGCTTCCTTCGATTTCTGATTCTGGATCAAATGGAAGCTCTAAAAGATTGTTTCCGATTGTACCAGACATTGCTTTGTTGGCAATTTCAAGGTACTTATGAAACTCCTCATCCTCAAGATTAAGGAATGTCTCCTTAAAAGTAAGAACCATTTCTTTGTTTGCATCTACATAGCAACCAACCATTTTATCGAAGTTACATGCATCCTTCTTAAAACGGCGCTTTATTTCATTTACTTCTTTTTTATTCATTTAACTCTAACTCCTGTCTTTAATGTAACGACTCTATTATATGTTTCAAAAAATTAGATAGCAAGACTTGACGTTTTTGATTTGAAGTACCTTTTGCCATATAGGGGTTGACATTGAATTGTCAAATAACTATACTTTAACACAATAAAGGGGAACAATTATGTCACGTTCATTTGTAATCAACAACAATAATAATAACAATAATAATTCCGTGAATAATAATCAGGGGATTTAATTTTATTGTGTTGATGAGATTTGAAGATTGTTTCAATAAGTAAGAATTAGACAGCCTCATCAAGCGCAAGTTTGATGGGGCTTATTTAATGCCAAAAAGTATTAAGTTTTAAGGAGAAAGAATATGAGCGTTAAAACAACAGACGTAAGAACACTTTCAAGAAATTTTAAAGACTACGATGGCAAGGAAGTAACAGTAGCTGGATGGGTACGCAACATGCGTGACTCAAAGACATTCGGTTTCTTAGTACTTGCTGATGGTACATTCTTCAACCCAGTACAGGTTGTATTTAATCAGGACAAAATCGACAACTTCGATGAGGTTTGTCATTTAAATGTTGGTGCAGCAGTATACGTTACAGGTACTGTAGTTGTTACACCAGAGGCAAAGCAGCCATTTGAGATTCAGGCAACAAAGGTTGATATCGAAGGAAAGTCTACACCAGATTATCCAATTCAGCCAAAGAGACACACAATGGAATACCTTCGTACACAGACACATCTTCGTCCACGTACAAACACATTCCAGGCTGTATTCAGAGTTCGTTCTCTTTGCGCATATGCTATTCACAAGTTCTTCCAGGAGCGTGATTTCGTATATGTACATACACCACTTATCACAGGTTCTGACTGCGAAGGTGCTGGTGAGATGTTCCAGGTTACAACAATGGACCTTAACAACATCCCTAAGACAGAGGATGGCAAGGTGGATTTCTCACAGGATTTCTTTGGCCACGCTACAAACCTTACAGTTTCAGGTCAGTTAAATGGTGAGACATATGCTCAGGCATTCAAGAACATCTACACATTTGGACCTACATTCCGTGCAGAGAACTCAAACACAACTCGTCATGCAGCAGAGTTCTGGATGATTGAGCCAGAGATTTCATTTGCAGATCTTGAGGATGACATGATTCTTGCAGAGGATATGTTAAAGTACGTTATCAACTACGTTCTTGAGCATGCTCCAGAGGAGATGGAGTTCTTCAACAACTTCATCGACAAGGGACTTCTTGATAGACTTCATCATGTTGCTAATTCTGATTTCGGCCGCATCACATACACAGATGCAGTTGCAGAGCTTGAAAAGCACAACGATGAATTCGATTACAAGGTATCTTGGGGCTGTGATTTACAGACAGAGCACGAGAGATACCTCACAGAAAAGATTTTTGGTAAGCCAGTATTCGTTACAGATTATCCAAAGGAAATCAAGGCTTTCTATATGAAGCTCAACGAAGACGGCAAGACAGTTGCAGCTATGGATTGCCTCGTTCCAGGCATCGGAGAAATCATCGGTGGTTCTCAGCGTGAGGACGACTACGATGTACTTCTTAAGAGAATGCAGGAATGTGGCCTCAAGGAAGAAGATTACCAGTTCTACCTTGACCTTCGTAAATACGGTAGCTCTCGCCACGCCGGCTTTGGACTCGGCTTCGAGCGCTGCGTAATGTATCTCACAGGCATGGGTAACATCCGCGACGTTATCCCATTCCCACGTACTGTTGGTAACTGTGACCTTTAATTTGTACTGATAGATGAGCCCGTAGTGAACAAGCTATTAGATTTCTCAAGCGAGACATGTAGTCGAGCGGAGAAATACTAATGCTTGTGGACGTAACGGGCGGATTATGACTAGGAGGAGAATATGAGCAAGATTTACATTCCTGAGGGTTATGCGTCAGCGTTGGACCTCAAAGAGACACAGATAGCTATTAAGAAGGTGAAGGACTTCTTCCAGGCACAGCTTACAGCAGAGCTTAATTTACACCGTGTAACAGCTCCACTTTTTGTTGAGCCAGAGTCAGGACTTAACGATAATCTTAATGGCGTGGAGCGCCCAGTTGCTTTCGGCGTAAAGGAGCAGGGAGACAAAGAAGTTGAAGTTGTTCATTCACTTGCTAAATGGAAGAGAATGGCACTTGGTAGATACGGCTTTAATGTCGGTGAAGGCCTTTACACTGATATGAATGCTATCCGCAGGGATGAAGATACTGACAACATTCACTCTATTTATGTAGACCAGTGGGATTGGGAGTGCATCATAGAGAAATCTGCTCGTACTGAAGAGACTCTTAAGAAATATGTTAAGAGCGTATATGCAGCTCTTCGTGTGACTGAGAAATACATTGCTAATTCTTATGATTATGTTCAGTGCATCTTGCCTGAGGAGATTCATTTTATCACTACTCAGGAGCTAGAGGATAGATGGCCAAATCTTACTCCTAGCCAGCGTGAGTACGAAGCAGCCAAGGAATACGGTGCAATCTTCCTTATGAAGATTGGTGATTTACTTAAGTCGGGGGAGAAGCACGACGGTCGTGCTCCTGATTACGATGATTGGCAGCTTAACGGAGATATCATCGTTTACTATCCAGTTGATGACATTTCACTTGAGCTTTCATCAATGGGTATCAGAGTAGACGAAGATAGTCTTAAGAGTCAGCTTGAAAAGTCTGGTTGCACAGACAGAGCAAGTCTTCCATTCCAGAAGGCAATTTTAGAGAAGAAGCTTCCATATACAATCGGTGGTGGTATCGGCCAGAGCCGTATCTGTATGTTCTTCTTACGCAAGTGTCACATCGGCGAGGTACAGTGTTCATTCTGGCCTGAAGAGGACGTAAAATATGCTAGTGACAAGGGTGTTGTTATTCTGTAGACGGAAAATTTCTCAAGAGTGTCTTTCCGTGGCAAACAAAATCCTTTACAATTACAAAAAAATATCGTAGAATATACTTCGGCTCTCAGGTAATGGGGGCCGATTTTTTGCGATAATAATATTTTTTATGTAACCCTTTACTTTAAGACTTTAGTGTGCTACAGTAATAGTGTAATAATTTTAGTTTTATAGGCGGGGATTTTACAGGAGTAGTTATAAAAATGAATAAAAAACTTGAAACAGCAGAAATGGATGAGCTTCTTCGTGCTATACTTAGCCTAGAGACAGTTGAAGAAGCATACGAATTTTTTGAAGATTTATGTACTGTAAATGAGATGGTAGCAATGAAGCAGCGCTTCGAGGTTGCTAAGATGCTCAGAGAGGAAAGAACATATCAGGATATCGCTGACGAAACGGGTGCTAGTTCTGCAACTATCAGCCGTGTTAATCGTGCGCTTAATTATGGTAATGACGGATATGATTTAGTACTTAAAAGAATTGGTCAGTAGAGTTATTATTTATTAGATGAGCTAGGATTTATTCCTAGCTCATTTTTTTTGTGTTGCAACTATGGTATTATATTATGTAGTTTTTGAAACTATGTGATGAAAAATATAGGAGTATTGGAAATGGACAATTCTAGAAAAAGACTTAACGAAATATTACATCAGCTGGCAGAAATCGATTATGTTCATCCAGAGGATATACCTAATATAGATTTATACATGGATCAGGTGCTTACTTTCCTGGATCAGGAGCTTGGTACTGTTCGCGAGGCAACAGAAGACAAAGCTATGACTAAAACCATGATTAACAACTATACCAAGAATCAGATTTTGCCTTCGCCTGAGAAAAAGAAGTATTCAAGGGATCACATGCTGAATCTGATTTTCATTTATTATCTTAAAAACTTTCTATCTATGAAGGAGATTAAGAACATCCTGGACCCTATCAACACTCGCTATTTTGGTTCCAAGGAAGGACTTGGTTTCTACGATATTTATTCAGCTATGGTAGGCTACGAAAGCAAGGTTGCTTCCGATGTTACAAAGGATATTATCCGCAAATACAACATCAGTAAACAAGCCTTTGCTGATCAGGACGAAGAATCTCGCGCAGAATTACAGGAATTCACCTTTATTTGCGAGTTGGCTTTCGATGTGTTTGTTAAGAAGATGATGATAGAGCAGTACTTGGCTCAAAGAGAGGACAAGCCACAGGCAAAGGAAGAAAGTTCTCAAGAAAATCCAATGTAATCTTTGGGATTTTATAGCTAGAATAGTTCTGATGTGATAGAATAAATCAGAACAAATTTTCGAAAATATATCATGCAATAAAGGATATTTTATGTTATGGATTTAAGTATGTTAAACGACAAGCAGCGTGAGGGCGTTGAGACTATCAATGGCCCTGTTCTTATTTTGGCTGGCGCTGGTTCAGGCAAGACAAGAGTGCTTACACACCGCGTTGCTTATTTAATAGAGCAGGGTGTGATGCCATACAACATCATGGCTATCACATTTACAAATAAAGCTGCAAGGGAAATGAGGGAGCGTATTGATAATATCGTTGGCTTCGGTTCAGACGGTGTTTGGGTTGCCACTTTTCATGCCAGCTGTGTTCGTATCCTCCGCAGGTTCTGCGAGAATCTTGGCCAGGGATACACTAGCAATTTCACCATTTACGACACAGACGATTGCAAGACTTTGATGAAGGAAGTATGCAAGTATCTCCAGATTGATACAAAGCAGTTTAAGGAACGCACATTTTTAAATGTAATTTCCGATGCTAAAAACAAGCTTATCACTCCAGAGGAATTCACTAACCGAGCCATGGGAGATTTCAATATGTCTCGTCAGGCCACAGTTTATCGTGAGTATCAGGCTCGTCTTCGTCAAAACAATGCATTCGATTTCGACGATTTGATTATGAAGACAGTAGAGCTTCTCCGTTTGGATGGGGATGTTCGTGCATATTATAATGACAAATTCAAATACATCATGGTGGACGAGTATCAGGATACCAATGCAGCTCAGTTCGAGTTGGTCCGTCTTCTTATTGGCGGCCAGCAGAATCTTTGTGTAGTTGGTGATGACGACCAGTCTATCTACAAGTTCCGTGGTGCAGATATTTATAATATTTTGAACTTTGAGCAGCACTTCCCAAGCGCTCATGTTATCAAATTGGAGCAGAACTATCGAAGCACTGGAAATATTTTGAATGCCGCTAATGCGGTCATTGCTAACAATGAAGGCCGAAAGGAAAAGGCTCTCTGGACAGAGGCTGAGGATGGAGACAAAATCCAGTTCCAGCAGTTTGACAGTGCATATGAAGAAGCCAGCTACATCGCTAGCAATATTGGCTCAGTTGTACGCAGAGGTGAGGCTGATTATCGTGATTGTGCCGTGCTTTATCGTACCAATGCCCAGTCACGTCTTATAGAAGAAAAAATGATTTACGAGGGCATCCCATACAAAATCGTTGGTGGTGTAAACTTCTACAGCCGTAAGGAAATCAAGGATGTTCTTGCCTATTTAAAGACAGTAGATAATGGTAATGACGATATTGCAGTTCAGCGTATTATCAATATTCCAAAACGAGGAATTGGTGCTACCACTATCACAAAGGTTTCAGATTATGCTAGGGAGCATGGTTTGAATTTCTACGAAGCACTTTTACATGCAAACGATATTCCATCTATTGGAAAAGCTGCCAGCAAAATAAAGGGCTTCACAGATCTTATTGAAAAGCTTAAAAGAATCGCTGTTGAGGAATCAGTATCTGCATTGGTAGAGGAAATCCTTGATCAGACAGACTATGTTGCAGAGCTTAAGGCAGAGGGTACAGACGAGGCAAAGGCTCGTATTGAAAATATCGACGAGTTACTTACAAAGGCAGTTGCATACGAAAAGGATGCCAGGGATGATGGCGAGGAGCCTTCACTTTCTGGATTCTTGGAGGATGTAGCCCTTGTTGCAGATATAGATAGCTACGAGGAGAGCGACAACTACGTTGTACTTATGACTCTTCATGGAGCAAAGGGATTGGAGTTTCCATACGTATACATGGCCGGCATGGAGGATGGTTTATTCCCAGGGCAGGCAGCTATATTTGACGGTGGTGGAGCTGATTCTGAGCTTGAGGAAGAGCGCCGTTTGGCATACGTAGGTATCACACGTGCCAAGGAGCATCTTACAATGACAAGCGCTCGCATGCGTATGATTCGTGGTGAGACCCAGTTCCACAAGATTTCCAGATTCGTTAAGGAAATCCCTGATGAACTTGTTAAGGGCAACCTTTGGGAGCCAAAGCCAATGGATGACTACTCTAGCACTCCAATCGGAGAGTATTCAGTATATCAGCGTCCTACAGGCAAGGGACCTACTATAGCTACAAGCTATGGCTCTAGAAACGAATCAGTTAGAAATACATACAGTTCTAACGTATATACGGTAGGAAGCTCTACCACAGCTGTTGCCAATAAAAATGGCACTAAAATCGAAAAGACTACATTGGATTATGGCATAGGCGATAGAGTAAGCCATATCAAATTTAAGGAAGGTACAGTAAAGGATATCATCGATGAAGGCCGTGACTACGAGGTTACAGTCGACTTCGATGGCGTAGGCATCAAGAAAATGTTTGCATCCTTTGCAAAATTAAAGAAAGTATGAAACGTGGAGAAATAGTACAGGGAAAGGTTGTAAAAGTATCTTTTCCAAACAAAGGAATAATGGAGACTGCAGAGGGTGACAAGCTCAGAGTGAAGGGTGTGTTGCCTGGCCAGACTGTGTCAGTTCGTGTAAAGAAATCCTCAAAGGAAAAGGCACAGGGAAATCTTCTTTCAGTGGATGCACCATCACCACTTGAAATGGACACACCAGCATGTGTTCACTTTGGCAAGTGTGGCGGCTGTACCTATCAGTCACTTTCATATGAAAATCAGCTTTCAATTAAAGAGGGCATGATTCACGATTTGATGGCACCAGTTATTGGCGAGGATGTTTGGACATCCACATACGAAGGCATCAAATCCAGCCCAAAGCAGTTTGAATACCGCAACAAAATGGAGTTCTCATTTGGAGACGAGGTAAAGGATGGCCCACTTACTCTTGGTATGCACAAAAAGGGCAGCTTTTATGATGTTGTCACAGTAGATGGATGTCAGATTATCGATGCAGATATGCGTCGCGTCCTTACAATGACTCTTGAGTATTTTACAAAGGCAGGACAGCCATACTATCGCAAGAACACACATGAGGGTTATCTTCGCCATTTGCTTGTCCGTAAGGCAGCCAAAACAGGTGAAATCCTCATAGACTTAGTTACAAGCACACAGATATCATCTCTCTACGAGATTGCTCTTTTAGCAGGCTGGAAGGACGCTCTTGTAAGTTGCACTGAGTGGGACGGTAAAATCGCTGGAATCCTTCACACAAAGAATGATAGAGAAGCAGATGTAGTTGCAGATGAAGGCACGGAAATCCTTTATGGCCAGAGCTGGTTCAAGGAGGAGTTACTTGGACTTTCATTTACCATCACACCATTTTCATTCTTCCAGACAAATTCACTGGGAGCAGAGGTGCTTTACAGCACAGCTCGTGATTTTATATCTACAGGCGCTGATGGAGCAGAGGTTTACGATCTTTATTCAGGTACAGGCACCATCGCTCAGGTTATCGCACCTGCAGCTAAGCATGTAACTGGAGTAGAAATCATCGCAGAGGCAGTTGAGGCTGCCAAGGAAAACGCAAAGCTCAATAACCTTGATAATTGCGATTTCATCGCAGGCGATGTACTGAAGGTTCTTGATGACATCACAGAAAAGCCAGACTACATCATCCTGGATCCACCTCGTGATGGTATCCATCCAAAGGCTCTCGATAAAATCATCGACTACGGTGTAGACAGCCTTGTTTACATCTCATGCAAGCCTACAAGCCTTGCCCGTGACCTAGAGGTATTCTTGGCCCGCGGATACAAAGTAACACGTCTTGCCTGCGTTGATATGTTCCCTGGAACTTATCATGTGGAGACTGTCGCTCTTCTGTCCCAGTAAAAACCAGATGATCATATAAAACTATGTGCTCGCAACCAAATTTAATAAAAATAGCAAAATATGTAAGCTTCGCTTGGTAGACAAGTGGAGCTTTCTTTTTTATGATTGAGAAAAATGTTAAAATATTTGGCAAAGGGGGGGAGAAATATGAGGAAGGTATACTTGGATAATATTCGTTGGATAACAGTAGTGCTGGTAGTCATCTATCATGTAATTTACATATTCAACGGTGTAACACAACATGGCATCATCGGACCTTTCAGTAAACATCAGCCACAGGATACATATCAGTACATTGTATATCCTTGGTTCATGTTACTTCTGTTTGTGGTATCAGGCATGTCAGCCCGCTATGAACTAACTAAAAGAACAGAAAAAGAATTCATCAGAGTAAGGACGAGAAAATATCTTGTTCCATCAACAATCGGTCTTCTGGTTTTCGGCTGGGTTCTTGGTTACTACAATATGCTGATTTCCGGTGCATTTGATTCCATGGGCAATGTACCGGGGCCAATCCTTTTTCTCATAATGGCAGTCAGCGGCTCAGGCCCTCTGTGGTACATACAGATGCTATGGCTCTTTAGCCTGATGCTGGTACTGATCAGAAGGATTGAAAAAGACAGATTCTATAATGTCTGCGGCAAAGCCAATCTTTTGATACTTATACTTCTTGTCATACCCGTATTCGGAGCGGCGCAGATACTTAACACACCGATAATAGTGGTGTACAGATTCGGTATCTACGGACTGGGTTTTTTGATCGGCTACTTTGTACTGTCCCATGAGGTCGTGATGGATCGACTTGGCAAAAGTTGGCTGTTATTGAGCGTCCTTGCCCTCGCATCCTGCATAGCTTTCGTGATTTTATATATAGGTCAGTCTTATCCTGATCATGTGGTTCTGGATACAATCATGTGCAATGTATACGCATGGTTTGGAACTCTCGGTATACTTGCCTTCATGAAAAAATGGGGGAATTTTGAGAATGCTTTCTCAAAGTGGATGTGCCGAAAATCATGGGGCCTCTACGTATTCCATTATCTGATGATAGCGGTCAGTGGATGGTATCTGCATACATTATGTCCGTTCCTTGCCCCTGTCATCGTATACCTGTTGGTTGCAATAGCAGCATTCGCAGGCTCCTACCTTCTGAATGAAATCATGAGCCGCATACCTTTCATAAGGTGGTGTGTTCTGGGAATAAGAAAAAATAATAAATCAAGGCTCCTTGGCAAAAATCGATAGGATATAGGAACTAAATATAGTATAAAATCAGCTTCCGAACTTGAAAGTTTGGAAGCTTTTTTGATTCAAACATTAAATTAATCCAGCAAATACAGTGGCAAACACAACTGTAAGGATGCCGGCAACGGCGATTGAAAGAGAACTCATAGCGCCTTCGATTTCACCGATTTCCATAGCTTTTGCAGTACCGATTGCATGGGCTGCAGTACCAAGTGCTAATCCTTTAGAGATTGGCTCGTGGATTCTAAATAGCTTGCAAATGAATTCTCCAAGAATATTTCCGATTACTCCGGTGATAACAATTACTGCAACGGTGATTGTTACATATCCACCAAGCTCTTCTGAAACACCCATGCCGATAGCAGTGGTGATTGATTTTGGAAGAAGTGTAACGTAGTTCTCATGGGAAAGTCCCATAAGCTTTGCTAATACAAATACTGTGACAAGGCTAGTAAGAACACCGGCTGTTATTCCAAGAATTACGGCCTTGGCATTCTTCTTGAGAAGCTCAAATTCTTCATATAGTGGAATAGCAAGGCATACTGTTGAAGGTGTTAAAAGCCAGCTTAAATACTTGGCTCCTTCATTGTATGTTTCGTAGTTGATGCCACATGTACATAAGAAAATGATTGTAAATATGATAGATATCAGAAGAGGATTAAAGAATCCAAATCCAAATTTCTTCTTTAACCATGCGCCTAATCCGTAAGAAACAAGGCTGATTGTTACTCCAGCGTATGCACTGGTTGCCATAAATTCTGTCATTATGCTTCCTCCTTCTTTCCCATACGAATAATTCCCTGTGAAACTAATCCTGTAGCAGCCATTACTGTAAAGATTGTGATAACAGTAATTACTGAAACTGGTACGAGAACAGGCTTAAGTACATTCCAAGATGACATAAGACCAACTCCTGCTGGGATAAACATTACAGGCATAATTTCAATCAGGAATTTTCCAGATTCTTTAACCTGGTCAAGCTTGAGAATTCCTGTGAGAAGAAAAATAAACATAAAGACCATGCCATAAATGCTTGCAGGTATAGGAAGTGGGAGAACTGCTTTGCAAATCTCTCCAAGAAGTGAAACTGCAAGAATGATTAAGAATTGTTTTAAAAATTTCATTGGTATTACCTCAATATAACTTAAAAGTTCTTACACATTATACTCTATGTTTTGAAAGAAACAAGGGGGTGTATATTAATTCACATAAAGAACATAATAGTCGGAAATCTCCATTTTTTAGACACAATTGTATAGTAGAATCAAAAAAGGATATGTAAGTAAACTGGTAAACTATCTTTATTTTGCATACTTTGGGGGTAAGAATGAGAGAAGAATACTACGACACCATGATGTCTGGAAAAATTCCAAAGGGACTTCCTGGCGGATTTTTTGTATATGAAGCAGGCGGTGATGAAAATATAGTATTTGCTGAGCCAAATGTTGTACGACTATTTGGTTGTGATAGTTTTGATGATTTTATGGAACTGGTTGGTGGTAATTTTAAAGGCATGGTTCACCCAGATGATTTATATAAAATCGAGAATCAAATCGAGGCCCAGACCATCTATGCAGATAAAAGACATGATTATGTGCGATATAGAATAATTACCAAGCAAGGTGACTTACGCTATATTGAAGATTTTGGGCATCTTCTTCACAGTGGCGATGGAAAGAGCTACTATTCTGTATTCATAGTTGACGTTGATCAAAATGAATACTTGAACACCACAAGTAATTCCTATGCTGAGGCAGAGGTGCTGTCATCAAATAGAGAAACAGATGAGCTTACAGGCTTATTAAATATGGCTTATTTCTATAATAAAGTTCAGATGCTTTTGACAGCTCCAGAGTCACGCAGACAAGTTGCGTCCTTTGTCCATTTTGATATTCCAAACTTCAAGCTCTACAATGAGCGTCATGGCTTTAAAATGGGCGATGAGCTTTTGTGTGAGTTTGGTCGGACTATAAGCGATGTTTTCTATGGTGGTACTGTAGCAAGATTTTCAGATGATCACTTTGTAGTATACTGTACAGCACCAAAGGAAGAAGTTATCGAATGCGTAGAAGAAGTATATCGCAAGATGCTTCTCACAGATGATGTAAATAAAAAAGTAAAAATAAAAGCAGGTATATATTTCATGGAAGACCGCCGTGCAGAAGTTGGATTAGCATGCGACCATGCAAGACTTGCCTGCAATAGTATAAAAAGTCGACATGATATAAACTATTGTGTTTATGATGATATTATTCGTGATGGCCTGCGCCGTCAGCAGTTTGTTGTTGACCATATTGATGAGGCCATTGCAAAGGACTATATAAAGGTATTCTATCAGCCAATTATAAGAGTCAGCACAGGAAAGATATGTGGATATGAAGCTCTTGTAAGATGGGTGGATCCTGAAAATGGAATGCTTCCTCCAGGATACTTTATTGAAACATTGGAGCATTTTCATTTAATTCATCTTGTAGATGAATTCGTAGTAAAAAAAGTTTGTCAGGATTATAGAAAGCTTGCTGATGAGGGAGAATCTTTGGTTCCAATATCAGTAAATATTTCAAGGCTGGATTTTGAGATTTGTAATGTATATAAGCTTCTTTCAGATTTTTGTGAAATATACGAAGTACCAAGAAACATGATAGATGTGGAAATCACAGAAAGTGCTTTTACAGATAATACTGGACTAATCAAAGAAGAGGTAGGCAGAATTCGCGAGGCGGGCTACGAGATATGGATTGATGATTTTGGCAGTGGCTATTCTTCATTGACCACATTGGCGGATTATCAATTTGATGTACTTAAGCTTGATATGGTATTCCTGCGAAGCGCAGATAAAAATCCAAAGACTAAAACTTTAATGAGTTATATTATAAAGACCGCAAATCAGTTGGGTGCATCTCCTCTATGTGAAGGCGTTGAGACTAAGGAACATTATGATTTCCTTAAGGAAGTTGGTTGTGAAAGGGCTCAAGGCTTCTACTTCGGAAAACCTATGCCTCTTAATGAGCTGTTGGATAGAATGTATGAAAAAGGAATGCAGTGGGAAGAATAATTCCCACTGCAATTTTTAATCAATATTAAAGCTGAGCTGTACAATGTGGGCAACGAGTTGCCTTGATATGAATCTTACTGTAGCAATATGGGCAATCCTTCTCGGTTGGCTCTGCTGCTTCAGCCTCTTCTTTATTTTTCTTTAAAAGAGCAGCGGCTCTTTCTGTCCCTCTGTTGATACCCTTGATAATGCAGAAGATTACAAGAGCAGTAATAAGGAAATTGATAATTGCTGTAATAAAATTACCATATGTAAGAACAGGTGCGGCCTCTCCAGTTCCAAGAGTAACTTTTAATTCAGAAAAATCTGTTCCTCCAAAAATACCAAGGATTGGAGTGAGGATATCTTCGTTAAGGGAAGTTACGATAGCTGTGAAAGCACCACCTACGATGACACCGACAGCCATGTCCATTACATTTCCACGAAGAATAAATTCTTTAAATTCAGAAATAAAACCATTCTTTTTGCTCATAGATTACCTCCCTATTAATAAAAAGTGTGAAATATATTTTTATCATATTTATTTTACCGATTTAAAAGAATATTAGCAATAATCTTAACCAATAATATCTAGATAAACCAATAAAAATTAGTTCAAATTGTAAAAATATAAAAAATTGAAAAATAAGTATTGATTTTATACTTAATATTTGGCAAAATCATAATATACTAATTGCGAACAGATTTAGAGGGAGGATTAATCTAAATGTTTTGTGTAAAATGCGGTAAAGAAATTATGCCTGGTGCAAAGTTCTGTACAGGTTGCGGTGCGCCAGCACCAGAAGCTGAGCAGCCAGCACCACAGCCACAGCCTATTCCACAGCAGGTGGATGTGAAAGCTGCAAAAAAGGCTGCCAAGGAAGCAAAGAAGGCTGAAAAGAGAGCAGCTAAGGCTGCCAAGAAAGCTGCCAAGGCAAATAATGAAGACGGAAGTAAAAAGCCACCAATTTTTGTTTGGATTATTATTGCAGTTCTAGTGGTTGCAGCAGCTGTAGCAGCAGTGTTTGTTTTGCATCGTTCAAAGACAATCAATGTAAATGATTACATGACTGTAGAATTCACAGGATATGATTCTATGGGTAAAGCAACAGTTACAATTGATGAGTCATTCTGGGAAGATTTATATAACAAATCTAGATTTGAAGATAAATCAAAGGTGAAGAAGTCATTCACTTCACACTATGGCCCTGCAGACTATATGGAAGAGGCTGTTGGAAAGAAAATCAGTTATGATGTTGACCCAGAGAAAAAGCTTTCAAACGGAGATGAGGTAACTGTTTCTTGGAAGATTAAGGCTGATTCAATCGAAAAGAAATATGGCGTAAAGGTTGAGTACGAGGATACTTCATACACAGTAGAAAAGCTTGAAGAACTTAAAGAGTTCGATCCATTCGATGGAATCGAAATTTCTTATACAGGTATTGAAGGTGATGGTAAGGCATCTATCAAGGTAGTTAAGGAAGATGCAGTTTATAACGACTTCTCATATTCATCAAGCCAGAGCTACTACTTATCAGAGGGAGATATCATTACCGTAACATACGCACCATCATACAGCGAGGATGAGCTTGCTGAAATGTGTGCAGAGAAATATGGAATGGTTCCTACTGCAGTTACAAAGGATTACAAGGTAGAGGGCCTTGGTCATCTTCTTAAGGATTCTACAGAGATTACTGAGGAGAGCATGAGTTCTGTAATCGAAGATTGCGAAAAGAAGATTACTGATGTTTCTCGTCTCAGTTCAATGGAGGAAATGCAGAGTATTAAGTACTTAGGCTCATACCTTCTCCAGGAAGCAGATTACTCTGAAGGAAATGAAGTAATTGCTGTCTTTGAGTGCTCAGTGATGCTTTCTGATTCAGATTCATTAGATACTGATTCATTTACATTCTATACATATGTTGAAATCAACAATGTAAGCATCAATGAAAAGGGTGAATGTGGTTACGAAAAGATTCTTGGTACAACAACCACAACAGTACAATACGAAACAAAGTTTGACAAAAAGTTTAATTACTATGGATATGAAAAAGAAGCCGATTGTAAAGCAGAAATCGAAGAGGCAATTGACTGGTATGTAAAGTACTATGGATTGGTTACTTCAAACACATTCGGTGAGGCTTTATAAGCCAGTTTAACTAACAAAGAAAGACTTCTCACACAGGCGTGTGAGAGGTTTTTTTTTATGCTGGTTTCGATTATAATAGAATAATCGAATTATTAAATCAGGAGAATTTGTTATGGGTTTATTTGACAAAAAGAAAAAAGAACAAGAGGTTAACACAAAGGCAGCTGAAAACCTCAATATCGAAGATACTGACGTGACTGACAAGGTAGATACTAGCAATAGATTCTTCGTATTGGTTGAGGGTGTCACATCAATGCTTGATGGAAATGGAAGCATTATTTCAGGACAGCTTTACGGCCAGCTCCACAAGGGCGACCAGGTATATTTATACCAGGCCAATGCACAGGTTGCAGAATGCGAAATTCAGGCTGTTGAAGCTCTTGTTGAAGAAAAGACTTCAATCGTAGATGAGGCAGAGAACACATCAGTTTCTCTACAGCTCAATCTTCCAGACGAGGTGGCAGTTCGTAAGTATGCTGTCATCACAAATCTTAAGCCACAGGAAAAGGTGGACCCAAGGGTTTCTATCGAAAATCCAGCATTAGCAGGAATTATTAATGGTATGGTTAAGTTTGGCAAGGATAATGGCTTCCATGCAACACTTGCTTACTGGCTTAGTCATGGTCATTTCATTACACCAATCAAAATGGATATTGAGCCTGAGCTCAATGAAAATGGTGTTGCAAAAATCAGCAAGGATACAAAAATCGGATTCTACATGCTTAAGTCTCAGATTAAGCTTACTGGCACACCAGAGGATAAAGATAGCTTAGTACTTCCACTTTTTACAGACTGGGCATCACTTCGCAGATGGAAGAATCTTGCAAAGGATGGACAGAGAGTACATACTCAAATTCTTTCATTCCAGGATGTATACGGAATGCTTAAGCGTGGAAATGTTTATTCAGGAATTGCTGTTAATCCATTTAACGAAGTTCCATGTACACTTCCAATTCCTTATTTGGACACTATCACAAACACACCGGGCTACAAAAACGATTTCGGAATCAAGGAAAATGGAGCAGGCTCTGTTCAGGAGCAGAAGATTCCAGCAGGAAAGAGAATCCTTCTTGGTGTTCCAAAGGAGACAGAAGAGGTTGTTGCTATTCGTAGCAAGCTTGAGGAATATGGACAGAATCACGATGATATTAAATCTATCAGCTTCCTTACAAAGGTTGAAGAGGATACAAAGGTTGTTCGCCATCTAGTAGTATTGGAGTTTCCAGAGGGGTACGAAACAGAAAATATGAAGCAGCATATGGAAGCAATCTACAAAGAACTCAATCCGCTTGCACAGGAGATCAAGCAGATTGAATATGCAATAAAGGGGCGCATAAAGGCTATCGATGATGTAGTTTCACAGCACGAGGAGCAGATGCTGATATATAGAGCGGAGAAATAGTAGGCTTGTTATCGTAATCAGCGTATTATAGGGGGGAATTAAATAATGAAATTAGATGTTAAGAAGACAGTGCAAATGGGGTTTGCATTTCTTTCGATTTGCGCATTTTGGCAGATGTACAACGCACTGATTCCACTTGTGCTTACAGGCACATTTCATCTTAATGAGACCATATCAGGGGTGATTATGGCTATGGATAATGTGCTGGCACTTTTCTTACTACCAATGTTTGGTGCTATATCAGATAAGTGCAAAAGCAAGATGGGCAAGCGTAAGCCATTCATTCTTTTTGGAACTATTGCAGCAGTTATTCTTATGATGCTGCTTCCAATTGTTGATAACAGCTACTTTGCTAATCCAACAATCGAAAAAGAGATTCTATTTATTGGAATACTTGGTGCACTTCTTGTGGCAATGGGCACATATCGCAGCCCAGCCGTTGCTCTTATGGCAGATTGTACTATCAAGCCATTCCGTTCAAGGGCCAATGCCATCATTAATCTGATGGGAGCCATAGGAGGAATCATTTATCTTGGGGTTGCAGCAGTGCTATATCCTGCTTCAAAGATAAAGAATTTGGAGCACGTAAATTACATGTTGGTTTTTGCAGTAGTAGCAGGAATCATGCTTGTGTCTCTTTGCATTGTAATGATTACTGTAGATGAGGTGGCACTTAACAAACAGGTAGAAAACTATGAGCTTCTTCATCCAGAGGAAGTGTTCACTATAGAGGATGAATCTGGAAATGAAGTGCTTCCAAAAGAAGTAAAGCGTTCATTAGTATTCTTACTTATTTCTGTAGCTTTGTGGTTCATCGCATACAATGGCATGGAGACATGGTTTACAACATATGCCGTCAGGATGTGGGATATGGCTCTTGGAGATGCTTCCTTATGTCTTCTTGTAGCTACAGCAGGTGCTATTGTTTTCTTTATACCATCAGGTATTGTGGCATCTAAAATAGGCAGAAAGAAAACAATTCTTCTTGGAATCGTAATCCTAGGAGGCAGCTTTTTTGCAGGCTTTATTTTTACACTGATTCACCCAAGCTTTTCGCCACTGCTTTATGTTCTTTTTGCATGTGTAGGTATAGGTTGGGCGTTTATCAATGTAAATTCACTTCCAATGGTTGTAGAAATGTGTAAGGGTTCGGATATCGGAAAATTCACAGGATACTACTACACATTCTCAATGGCAGCCCAAATCGTCACTCCAATTGTTGCAGGATGGCTGCTCTTACATGTGGGATATATCACACTTTTCCCATATGCTACCGTATTTGCGATAATGGCATTTATTACAATGATGTTTGTAAAACATGGAGATGGAAATGTGGAGGCTAAACGCGGCTTGGAAGCTTTTGAAGATATGGATTGATGTTACAAAAGCAAGGAAAAGAGGTAATAAACCAATGAATAAACCATTAGTATTTGCTCACAGGGGAGCCAGTGGCTATTTCCCTGAGAACACTATTCCTGCCTTTAAAGAGGCAATTAGAATGGGGGCAGATGGAATAGAGCTTGATATACACAAGACAAAGGATGGCCAGCTTGTTGTCATTCATGATGAAAAAATAGACAGAACATCTAATGGTAAGGGAGATGTTAAGGATTTTACTTTGGAGGAGCTTAGAAAATTCAATTACAATGCAACTCATCCAGAGTGTAAGGAAGCACCGATTCCTACCATGAGAGAGGTGTTCGAGCTTATTAAGCCAACTAATCTAATAATCAATATTGAGCTTAAAACCGGAATTGTTTTTTATGAGGGAATAGAGGCAGATATCCTGGCTATGACCAAGGAATTTGGCATGGAAGACAGAGTAATCTATTCATCCTTCAATCACTATAGTGTTATGAAAATAAAGGAGCTTGATCCTACTGCAAGGACAGGATTCCTCTATATGGATGGTACACTTAATATGCCAGAGTACGGTAAAGAACATGGTGTGGAAGCATTGCACCCTGCTCTTTATAATGTACAGTATCCTAATTATGTACAGAGATGTCATGAGCTTGGATTGAAAATCAACACATGGACTGTAAATTCTAAGCAGTATATGCACATGGCATGCGAAATGGGATTGGATGGAATCATCACAAACTATCCAGATAAGGCATTAGAAATAGTAAACAGCTACAATTGGGACTAAAATGAAATTTGAAGATATATTTATTAAGGAACAGGATTTTGCCAACACTATGAAGGGCAAAGTCCTTCCTTTTCTAAAGGATAAAACAAAAGAAGGGTATTTTGAGAATAAAGATGGTATGCAACTGCACTATGCAATGATGGTGCGCCCAGATGAAAAGGCATCCATCGTTATTTCACATGGCTACTGCGAATTCACAACCAAGTATTCGGAAATGTTGTATTACTTCTATCAGATGGGGTATTCTGTGTTCATTTTGGACCACAGAGGACATGGTCTTTCTGATAGAGAAGTGGAAGGTTACTACAAAATCCACGTAAATAGTTTTCAGGATTACATTTCAGATTTTAATGAATTCATTGAAAAGATAGTTAGGCCGGAAAGTGTTACGGAGCGTTTGATTCTATTTGCCCATTCCATGGGTGGTGGAATTGGAGCATTGTACTTAGAGCAATACCCAGATGTGTTTAAAAGAGCTATTCTTTCCTCACCTATGATAGAGCTTTCTACTGGTGATACCAGCAAGGTAATTGTTAAGATGTTAGCTCTGCTATCGTATATACCATTCTTAAAAAAGAGATATTTGCCGGGGTATCATGATTATGATCACACTTTCAAATATCCTAGATGTTCAGCTTTATCAAAGGCGAGATATACATTCCAATACGAGGAGAGAGAAAGAGAGAAGCATTATCGTACAAACGGATGCACCTTTGGATGGTCTAGAGAAGCATTTAATGTTTCTAAAAAAATTCTAAAAAACGCAAGCCTAGTAAAAATTCCTGTTATAATAATGCAAGCAGCGATGGATACCTTGGTAATGCCAGAGGCTCAAAACGAATTTGCAAAGCGAGCACAGAACTGTCAGCTTAAAAGATTCGAAGGTAGCAAGCATGAAATATTTAATGCTACAGATGACATTATCCTTGAGTATTACAACGAAGTATTTAGTTTTATGCAGGGTTTAGAATAGGAGTTAGCAATGTCAGATAAAGATTTTAGAGAATTTGACCCAGATGAGAAATCTACTACAGATATCTCAGACGAGGTTATAGAGGAAGTTACAGGTCAGGAAATAAATAAGGATAAGGCAGACCACGAGGATAAGCCAACAGAGTTTTGCTATATCTGCCACAGACCTGACAATATTGCAGGCCCATTAATCAAAATGGCACCTGGAATGAGCGTATGTCGCGATTGTATGCAGCACACATTCGATTCTATGGGTGGATTTGGTTTCGGCGGAGGAGACAATTCAAAGAGCAATGTTGATATGAACAAGATTCCTAATATCAGCTTTTTGAATCTTGGCAGTCTCTTCGGTGAAGGACCAAAGGTTAAGAATGCCCACGGCGCAACAAGCCAAAAGGCAGAAGATAGACCTGCACCAGCAATCGACATAAACAATATCATTCCACCTCACAAAATCAAGGCTATGCTTGATGAGTATGTGGTTGGACAGGATTATGCTAAAAAGGTTATGTCTGTTGCTGTTTATAACCATTACAAGCGTGTTGCTACAGGCACAATGGACGATATCGAAATCGAGAAGTCCAATATGCTTATGCTTGGACCTACAGGTTCAGGAAAGACATATCTTGTTCGTACATTAGCACGACTTTTGGATGTGCCTCTTGCTATCACAGATGCCACATCTCTTACAGAAGCAGGCTATATTGGCGATGATATCGAATCAGTAGTTAGCAAGCTTCTTGCAGCAGCCGGAAACGATGTTGAGCGTTGTCAGCAGGGAATCATTTTCATCGATGAGATTGATAAGCTTGCAAAAAAGAAAAACACAAATCAGCGTGATGTAAGTGGTGAGTCTGTACAGCAGGGAATGCTCAAGCTTCTTGAAGGTGCAGATGTTGAAGTACCTATCGGAGCTTCAAGCAAGAATGCTATGGTGCCTACCACTACAATCAACACACGCAACATTCTATTTATTTGCGGTGGCGCTTTCCCAGCTATGGATGAAATTATCAAGGCTCGTCTTAATAAGCATTCATCTATGGGATTCATGGCAGATCTTAAGGACAAATATGACGACGACAAAAATATCCTTCAGAAGGTTACAGTGGAGGATTTAAGAGAGTTCGGTATGATTCCAGAATTTATCGGACGTCTTCCAATCGTATTTGCTACAGAGATGCTGGATGAGGATATGCTTGTTCGTATCCTTAAGGAGCCAAAGAATGCAATTATCAAGCAGTACCAGAAGCTTCTTGAGCTTGATGAGGTTAAGCTTGACTTCGAAGATGAGGCTCTCCATGCCATTGCAAGAAAGGCTCTTGATAAAAAGCTTGGAGCGAGAGGTCTTCGCTCTATCATAGAGGAATTCATGCTGGATATCATGTATGAGATTCCAAAGGACGATAATATTGGCCAGGTAATCATCACTGAGGATTACATCGAGAAAAAAGGTGGTCCTAGAATCCTGGTTAGGACAACAGGAATGATACCTGAAAAAGCAGCTGCTAATTAAGAACTTACTGTTATGTAACTCCGGTATTATTTGGTGTTAACAGGCATTAAGTAACGAAAATAAAAATTTGTTCAAAATATTCGGACATTTTCTTTACTTTGAATAAGTGTTCTGTTAAACTAAGTTTAGTCGAGCAAAGCTCGGCAAGTAATATATTGGAGGTACTTTAGCATGAGCAAAGGTACAGTTAAGTGGTTCAACAATTCAAAGGGCTACGGATTTATCTCAGACGAAGCTGGAAACGATGTATTCGTTCACTTCAGCGGCATCAACTCAGAGGGCTTCAAGACTCTCGAAGAAGGTGCTACAGTTGAGTATGAAGTAACTGATGGGGCAAAGGGACCACAGGCTGTTAACGTAACAGTTGTACGTTAATCAATTTTTTAATCATTAATCTATTTTTCGGATACCTTTGGTTATGTTATGAAAAACAAGCTTTAAGGCAATACAAAAAAGATTAAGGGGAGAGGCAGTGTAAGAAATTACGCTGCCTTGTTTTTTTAAGGAGAAAGTTTGAAAAGGTTTATACACACTATTGTTAATTTAATAGCTGCGTTGTTGATAATGACAGGTCTGTTTATTGCAGTTTGTTTATTTCTCAGCTTTACCAAAGAGGACTTTGATTTAGAGGGGCTGGCTAGCGTTAGAAGTGTTTCAGATTTAGTTGATTGGTATCATGGGGAATCCATGGAAGCAATGATTGGAGAGCCAGTCATTGTGGAGTCTGTATCCTATGACAGATATGTATATCAGACTATGTCAGAAGAGGAGCAAGAAACCTACGATCAGATATATGATTGCATCATAAATTACAAGGACAAGGTCACTCTTTCCACAAAGGATAAAGACGTGCTAGCCAAGGCATATGAGGGAGTGATGGCAGACTACGGTAATCTGTTTTGGATAAGTGGCTATCAGTACAACACCTATGCATCTGGTAGCAATATCTTAGGACTGGAATTTGAGCCTAAGTACACCATGAATCAGGAGCAGAGGGATGTTTACCAGGTGAAGATAGATTCTGTTGTGGCTGATTGGCTGTATGGAATTAATCCAGAAGCTAGCGATTTTGACAAGGCGCTGTATGTTTTTGAAACCTTAATAGAAAAGGTAGATTATGACGCAAATAGTCAGGAAAATCAGAATATCTTAAGCGTATTTATTTATCAGTCTACTGTTTGTCAGGGATATGCAGATGCAGCTTGGTATCTGCTGGATCAGCTTGGCATCAAGAGTACTATAGTTACAGGAACAGCCAACAATGAAAGCCATGCATGGAATTTGGTTTATTTGGACGATGCCTACTACTATATGGACGTTACATGGGGAAATAGCAAATACCTTGATGACAACAATGACACATCAAAAAGGATAAACTATGCTTATCTTGCCATGACAACTGAGGAAATCAGCCAAAATCACGTTATAACATCATCATTTGAAGTGCCAGAATGCTTATCTAATGCTGATAATTATTTCGTGAAAAAAGGTCTTTATTACGACTGGTTTGGGGTTGATGCTATCGGTGCACGATTGGCAGAGTCATATAATGCTGGAGATGAAGAGATATCATTAAAGTTTAGCAATTCTGATTTATACACTAGAGTATTGACTTATTTCTTTGATGAAAAACACATTTCCGACTATATACAAGAGCTGCAGTCCGTTTATTATTTATTGGACGAAAACTCAAATGTAATAACTATAAAATGGAGATAATACACATGTGGTTTTAAAAACTACATGTTGAATTAATAAAAACTATTTACGTGGAACAATAGGGGTGCTATAATAAGTACCACGGAGGAATTGTATACCATGTATAGAGTTATTATTGATAGTTGTGGAGAGTTAACAAAAGAAATGCAGGAAGATGGACATTTTGTTAACGTCCCTCTCACTCTGGAGGTAGGAGATCAGCAAATCATAGATGACGAGAGTTTTGATCAGGCATCATTTCTTAAAGCAGTTGCAGAATGCAGCACATCTCCTAAATCAGCCTGCCCTTCACCAAATGCCTATATGGTAGAGATGGAGTGCGACGCAGAGCGAATCTACATTGTTACACTTTCAGCACAATTATCTGGTTCATATAATAGTGCATGCTTAGCAAAGGATTTATACGAAGAAGATGATGAGTCAAAGCAGATATACGTATTTGATTCAAAGTCAGCATCCATTGGTGAAACACTTATCGGTCTTAAAATCGCCGAGTGTGAAAACAAAGGAATGTCCTTTGAAGAGGTAGTAAAAACAGTTGAAGAATATATTGCTGGACAGCACACATTCTTCGTTCTTGAGACACTTGAAACACTGAGAAAGGCAGGTCGTCTTTCTAATCTTAAGGCAGCTATTGCCGGCACATTAAATATCAAGCCTGTTATGGGTTCTACTGACGAGGGCAGCATTCAGCAGCTTGGTCAGGCCAGAGGCATGGTAAAGGCCTTGGATAAAATGGGCCAGTGTCTTGTAGACGTTACAGAAAACTGCGAGGAGAAGATTCTTGCAATATCTCATTGCAACTGTTTAGAGCGTGCTTTATCATTAAAGGAAAAAATGGAGTCTATGGCTAAGTTCAAGGAAATCTTCATTGTTGATACACGCGGCGTCAGCAGCATGTATGCCAATGACGGAGGCTTGATAATGGTCATTTAATTGCAATGACATACGAAGAAATAGTTTTTACAATTGATAATAAACGCCGATTTGGCAAAGCATGTGGAAGAGATGTAACAAAGGAGCTAATGAAAGCTCTGGACTATCCTGAAAAGGATTTACATATCATTCACATTGCTGGAACCAACGGTAAAGGTTCAGTAGCAGCTTTTGTGAGTAGTATCTTACAGGCTGCTTCTTTTGCATCTAAGGATCATTTTAAGGTAGGTCTTTTCACATCACCTCATCTTATTGAGTACACAGAGCGTATTCAGATTGATGGAAAGCAGATTTCTAGAGAAGATGTTACAAGACTGGGTGAACGCCTGTTATCACTGGAGTTGAATCTAGAATCAACTATGTTCGACTACTGGTTAGCCATGGCAATGCTTTATTTTAAAGAGCAAAATGTTAAATATGTGGTGCTTGAAACGGGACTTGGTGGAGCAAAAGATTCAACCAATGGATTGAGTGTAAAGCCAGAGGTTTGTGCAATCACTTCTATCGGTTTGGAACATACTCAGTACCTAGGAAATACACTTGGAGAAATTGCTGGAGAGAAGGCCGGTATCATTAAAACAGGTGTGCCTGTTGTTATCGGTGAGATGCCTGATGAAGCCAGTGAGGTTATAATTAATAAGTGTAAAGAACTGGGCTGCCAGTACACTATGGCAGGTGAAGTTTCGAAGGATAAAAAGATAGGATTATTTGGAAATTATCAGAGAAAAAACGCTGCGGTGGCAATAGAGACTGTAAAAAGCCTGGGCTTGGCTATTAATAATCAGAACATTGATTCAGGACTTGCAAAAGCAGTTTGGCCTGGAAGGATGCAAATCATATCTGAACATCCTTTTATAATGGTGGACGGGGCTCATAACCCATCTGGAGTGCAGGCTTTATATGAAAGCTTGCGTACAGAATTTCCAAAGGAAAAAATATCATTTATAATGGCAGTAATGGCAGACAAGGATTATTTGTCTATGGCAAAAATCATGGCTCCTATTGCCCAAAGGATTTATACAGTTACGGTTGAGTCAGATAGGGCTTTACAGGCCAAGGAATTGGCTGATGCAATAGGAGAGCTTGGTATAGATGCAAAATCCTGTGATTCCTATCAGGATGCCTTAAATCAGGCCCTGTCGCAGGATGAAAAGGTTGTTGCATTTGGTTCGTTGTATTTTATAGGTGAAGTGCTTGGCATGAAAGGATGAGAATATGTTTCGAACTAGACAAGAGGCGTTACAGCAGCTTGGATTGGCGCCAAACGCTACAGAGGCTCAGATAAAAAATGCATATAAGGATTTGGTTAAGAGATTCCATCCTGATGCCACTGGAAGTGCAGATACCACTGCCTACAACAAAATCGTAGAGGCGTACAAGTACCTTCAGGCGGATAATGATGGCAAGGCTCTTGTTCACAGCAAAGTCCTTGGTAAGACAAGCAAACGCTCAACAGCTAGCAATGCAGATTATGCAGCATTCCAAAAGAAAGCAGCTAGGCAAAAGCAGCGAAAGGCAGAGGAATTCGAGCAAAAGCAGAAGGAATTCTCTGCAAAGGTAAAAAAACAGGATGAAGATTATAAACGTGCAATGGATGCTATAGATGCTATCCGTGTTGCACGAGCAATACAGTCCATGGTATGGGCTAATGGTTTAGGAAAAGATGAAGGAAGTAATAAAGAATAAAAAAGAAAGTATATTTTGGTCGGTAGTGGTGGTAGCTTTACCAACTATGCTAGAGCAGATTCTATCTGTACTTATGCAATATGTTGATACTGCCATGGTAGGCCGTCTCGGTGCCAATGCTACAGCAGCTGTGTCTACCTCTACCACAATCACATGGTTAGTAGGCAGTATGCCATATGCTTTTGGTGTTGCTGCAATGACACTTATTGCGCAAGCGATTGGAGCAGGCGAAGAGCATAAGATAAAGCTTGTGGCTAAGCGAAGCTTAGTATTTGCTCTGGGAGTAGGTGCTGTGTTAGAGGTTATCTGCCTTGCGCTATCTCCATTTGTTGCCACTTGGATGGGGGCAGAAGAGGCAATTAGGCCTGCTGCTACAAGATACTTTTTCTGGATATCAGTACCAGTAATTTTAAAGTCGGTACAGTACATTTTGGCATCTGCAATCAGAGCCACAAAAGATACAAAGACACCAATGGTTATCAGCATTTCTATTAATGCTGTTAACCTTGTGTTGGATTATATATTCATATACATGCTAGGACTTGGAGTAGATGGAGCTGCCTATGCTACCTGTATATCAGCAGCCTTAGGTGGAATCCTCACATTAATCGTGTTCTTCAAGAATCCGTTGTTGTCATTTAAGGGAAATCTTTTCGAGGAAGACAAAGAGACTACTCAGAAGATGTGGAAGCTATCTCTTCCAATTCTGCTAATAAACGTTGCATCGACATCAGGCTATGTTGTTTTTGCAGGATTAGTATCACACATGGGTACAATCATCTTTGCGGCACACAGTATTGCAGTTGGTGCAGAGGAACTGTTCTATATAGGTGGATATGGCTTCAAATCCGCAGCGAATACTATGGTTGGAATTGCCTATGGCGAGCAGAATCATGAAAAGTATCATGCTGTGTGCGTCAGCAGTATAGTTTGTACCCTTGCAGTTATGACGCTCAGCGGTGTTTTGCTATTCATTTTTGCAGAAACATTGATGGGATTTTTCACTACAGATGCCAGCGTTATTGCGCTGGGCACTACAGTTCTCAAGATGGTCGCATTCAGCGAACCTTTCTACGGAATGTATGTAATCTCAGAAGGTATTTATTATGGACTTGGCAAAACCAAGTATCCATTTGTAATAGAATTCGGTGGTATGTGGCTTGTAAGAATACTTGCCACATACCTCGGAATTCATTTCTTCAACCAGGGACTGGTTTATGTTTGGACTTGTATGATTGCTGACAATGTAATCAAGGCAACCTTGCTTACACTGCCGCTCCCTCGCCTTTGGAAACAGGTCGATCATTTCTCTGAATAGTTGTAACTTTGATTTCTTCTGATGGTAATTCCACCTGGAAGAATCGTACGTTTTCAGTAAGAGCTTCAGCAATTGCCTGGAGCTCATTTGCTTGTTCTACAACAGCTGTCATTGATTCATCAAGCTGTGATAGTGATGCACTGGTTTCTTCGGTAGATGCTGCATTCTCCTGTGAAATAGAAGATAGAGAATCTACAGACTGAAGAATATTATTCTTACCGTCATCCACATTCTTTACAAGCTCAACAATCTGATTATTGCCAGCTTCGGTTTCCTGAAGCAGGTTAAGCATTTCATCAAATGATACGCTCATTTCTTCAAGAGCAGCGGCCTCAGTAGTGGTTGCTGCTTTTATTTCTTCAGCAAGCTGTTTATTGTTCTCAGAATAGTGTGTAATTGTTGATAACATGCCTGTAATTTCACCTGCAAGTGTATTTGTTTCCTCTGCCAGGTTCTTGATGTTATCTGCAACAACTGCAAATCCACGGCCGGCTTCTCCTGCACGTGCTGCTTCGATAGAAGCATTAAGGGCTAGAAGGTTTGTCTGGCTTGAAATGTTGATGATACCCTCTGCAGCAGCAGAAATCTGGGATACAACGTTTGCGGTCTCACCAACAGAATCTGAAACCTCGCTAGCAACTGTATCTGTATTTTGATCCTGAATCTTTATCTGCTCAAGCATCTCTTTTAATTTAGAAGACTTGTCATATACCATCTGGCCGTTTTCAAGGTTGTTATTTGCTGATTCAAGAACCTTATCAACAGCTTCACCGATTTCTATTGTGATAGCAGAAGCATTGCTAACATCCTGTGCCATAGCGGTAGCACTTTCTGCAATATCATAAACAGCAGAATTGATGTTGTTTGTTGTCTGCTGAGAAGCGGAAAGGTTGTCTTTTGCAATTTCTGCTTTTGAATTAACATCCTGAGCGTGGTTAATAACTCTTACAAGAGCATTTCTCAAATCGTGGCGCATTGACTCAAGTGAGTTGCCGATGGCGTTGAAATCACGAATAAATGAGTTTGGACGTATCTTTGTGACAAAATCACCGCCAGAGATTATATCAACAGAAGCTCTAATGTTCTTAAGGTTTTTATTGATAGTCATGATTATGAAAATTGAGAAGAGTAAAAGTATGAGTGAAATCACGACAAATACAGCAAGTGTTATAAGGATTGCGATAGTAGCATTTGTATGGTTATATTCTCTTTCCTGCTCAGCCCAAAGCTCTACAATATCGCTCATTTCAGATAGAGCATTGCGGGCTGCTGAAAAGTGATTAATCCAAGTAATGAAATCGCCCTGGCCTGTAACAAAGTCATAGTCCTTTTCCCATAGAGCATAGTTAGTGTTGAAATCATCGTAGAGAGTAGACATTGTGTTGCCGTTTTCAGATGTTACCTGATTCCACAGATAGTCATTTGTCTTGGCAAGCTCTACAGCCTCGTTTACACGCTCTAAAACTTCCGCATTGTTTTCCTCTACCTCATCAAGGTAGCGCTGCGCAGTAGCGTTATCTACGTAGCGTTCATAAGCATTGTATTGAGTTCCTGCTAACTGTGCCTGGTAAAAATCACGATCCGCATTTGTAAGAAGGTTGCTTATTGAATATAAGGTGTCAAAATAGACCTTTTCGTCTTGAAGCATGATTTCTGACTGGCGGTATCCGCTTACAAGATTACTGATTAATAAAGCAACAATAAGGGGAAGCACCATTGTGAGCAATAGTGCATTTAGGCTGAATCCAGCCCTAGACTTTTTTTCCATAATACATTAATCTCCTTCTCATAATTATGTATACAATAATCTAGTGAGTAGCTCCATTTTACTATGTTTTTCGGCATTTTTGTTGCATTTTATAACCTTTTTTAGAAAATAGGTTATATTCACAAAAAATATGTGAAAAAATTGTTGACATATAACAATAATCATGATAAAGTTCTCTAAGTTTAGGTGATGATATATTTTAACTAGGTTTTATTGTGAGGTGAAATATGGAACTTACAACACTTAATAAAGAGTACAAATTGTTACGTGAAGAAAGTAACGAAAAATTTATAAAGATGACTCAGCTTGAGCCAGAGATTAATTTGGTTGAGGAGTACTGGATTACATCAGATCATACATTAGGAAATGCTAGATGCTATTTCGATTCATACGAAATGAGCATTGAGTACGCCTTGGACAGAGTTGATTACAGAATGACTCTTAACGCTGATGGCCAGAAGCCATTCATCATCTTAGTAAATGGCAAGACAATCAACACTAAGGGACAGCTTGAATCTTTCCTTAACGGAGATTTTACAATCAAAGCTGAAAATATTGTTGAGAGCAACGTACGTCGTCTTTATTCATAACCGTAAGAACGGATGATGCAAGCTATTCACAGCATAAATTAAAACAGCCTGTAGGCAACAAGCTCTACTATTTCTCAAGCGAGATATTCCATCGAGCGGAGAAATCAGTAGGCTTGTTGCTGTAACAGGCTGTTTTTTGTATTCTATCGGCTAGCCGATATTATCCGAAGTAGCGCTTGAGTAAGCCTTCGAGTGCCTTACCGTGGCGAGCTTCGTCGCGAGCCATCTCGTGTACTGTGTCATGGATTGCATCAAGGTTGTTCTTCTTTGCACATTTTGCAAGATCGAACTTACCAGATGTAGCGCCGTATTCACAATCTACACGCCAAGCAAGATTCTTCTTTGTAGAATCTGTCATATTAATTTCTAAGTCAGAACCAAGCAATTCTGCAAACTTAGCTGCATGCTCAGCTTCTTCAAAAGCAGCTTTTTCCCAATATAAACCAATTTCAGGATAACCTTCTCTATGAGCTACACGAGCCATGCAAAGGTACATACCAACCTCTGAGCACTCGCCCTCGAAGTTAGACTTGAGCTGCTCGAAAATATATTTCTTATCTTCATCAGAAATCTCAGGATTATTTTTTACTGTAGACGCATATACGCCAAATTCGTGCTCAGCAGCGAGTGTAAGCTCTCCTTCAACCTTCTTAAACTTATCGCTCTTTGCATGGCAGATAGGGCACTCCTCTGGTGGATTCTCGCCTTCATAAACATAACCGCATACAGAACAAACATACTTTGCCATAATTAGACTCCTTTCACATTAACCATTGTTATTTGTTTCATTATTAATTACACAGTCCTTGCAAATGCCTGTAAATAAAAGTGAGGCCTGCTCGACTGTGCCAATTCCGGCGCTAGATGCTGCAAGAATTTGATCTACACTAGGAGTAACATCCACATCCATCAGTCTGTGACAGCATCTACAGAAGTAGTGGCTGTGAGCTGAAGTATCAGCGTCGAAGTGGTCGGTTCCATCGCCAGTTGAAATCTTTCGTACCTCTCCCAAATCTACTAGAAGAGTGAGATTCCTATAAACCGTACCAAGACTGATTTTTGGATTTTCCTCCCTAACATGCTGATAAATCACATCTGCTGTAGGGTGCTCCTTGGTAGACATTAAATATTCTTTTATGGATTCTCTTTGTCTACTATAATTCATAAAATGCACCTGCCTTTTAAAACTACATTGGCAAAATCAATAATGATTATCTATATAATATCATGTAGATGTGAAAAGTCAATATCAAAATAGTAATAATTACTAATTTACAAAACTAATTTTAGTTAGTCTAAAAATTCCTTGAGCTCTCAATAGAATAAAAAAATAATCCCGAATCCATTTGGATTCGGGATTTCTTTATGCTTTAAGTGTAATATATCCTACATTTTTTAGATTGTTCATGTATACGCTAAGTCGCTCATAAAGTGGCTCAGCTTCTTCACCGTACTTTTCTTTGACAAGCTGTCCAATTTCGTATACGGATTTCTTGCCATCAATACAAGTGAATATGTAGCTACCCATTCCTTCAAGATGTATGTGGGAGATAGCTGGCTTATGGAAAAACTTTTGAGCAATACGATTCGTAATGCCTGTGTTTTCCATGTCAACTATAACTTCACCAGATTCATCTGTAGTCCAGGTAAGTCCATTTTTAATTTCGAATACATAATCTAAAAAGTTGTCTGATTTATTATTTTTCATTTTTCTTTCCCTTAGCAGCATACCAAACTGCAGCAACTACAAGAGCTAAAAGGATGAAGGCCTGAACGTTTCCTGATGGAATAACAGATGAAAGGTTCATTTTATCAAGAAGGCCTGTTACAGCGAATATTGCAAGTAATACACCGACGATACCTTCACCAGCAATAAGACCTGAGCAGAAGAGGATACCCTTTCCGTTTTCGTTCTTTGCTGCGCGCTTCTTGTCTGTGAAAAGTCTTACAAGACCACCGAGCATGATTGTAGCTGAAAGCTCAAGTGGAAGGTAAAGACCGATAGCAACTGGAAGTGCACCGATACCAAGAATCTCAACAGCGATTGAGATAAATGCACCGATAAAGATAAGTGCCCATGGAAGGTTTCCATTCATAACACCTTCGATAATCATCTTCATCATTGTAGCCTGTGGAGCTGCAAGAGCGTCTGTACCAAAACCGTAAGCAGAGTTAAGAAGAATCATAACACCACCGATTGCAAGAGCAGCTGCGATAGTACCCATGATTTCACCGTACTGCTGCTTCTTAGGTGTAGCACCAAGGATGTAACCTGTCTTAAGATCCTGTGATGTATCACCGGCCATACAAGCTGCGATACAAATGATAGAACCGATTGCGATAGCACCCTGCATACCGTGAGCACCTGTATCACCAGCAACCTTTAAGCAGATTGTAGCAATAAGGATAGTAGCAATTGTCATACCTGAAACAGGGTTGTTTGAGCTACCTACAAGACCAACCATACGTGAAGAAACGGCACTGAAGAAGAAACCGAATACTACGATAATGATAGCACCAAGTAATGAAACTGGTACAGCAGGTACAAGCCAGATAGCAATGATAAGTACTACGATAGCACCAAGTACAAATCTGATATCCATATCAAGAGCTGTTCTTTCGTTTGTTGTAGCACCAGCATTCTTAATGCTCTTGATTGAATCCATAAATGTCTTAACGATAAGTGGAAGTGTCTTGATAAGGCTGATAATACCAGCAGAAGCAACGGCACCTGCACCAATATACTTAATGTAGCTTGCCCAGATAGCTGAAGCACCGCCTGTAGCATAAAGCTCTGCAACAGAAACGCTAGCTGGATACATAACGATGTCGCCACCAAATGTAACGATAGCTGGGATAAGAACGAACCATCCGATTACACCACCGGCGAACATGTAAGCTGAAATACGAGCACCGCAGATATAACCAACTGAAACAAGTGCTGGATAAACTTCTGCAGAAAGCTCTGTCTTTAAAGCGTCAAGCTTGAGTGTAACTACACCCTGGATAGCATAGAAACCATCTACAAGGAGCTTTACAACAGCACCAATTCCCATACCGATGAAAACTGATTTAGCTGATGAGCCGCCCTCTTCACCTGCAAGAAGAACTTCTGCACAAGCAGTTCCTTCTGGATAAGGGAGAACACCGTGCTCCTGAACGATAAGTGCGCTACGAAGTGGAACCATGAAGAATACTCCAAGTAAACCACCAAATAAAGCGATTACAGTAATTGTAACAAGTGAAGGTGTTTCCATAACGCCTTCCTTTGCCCAAAGGAAAAGTGCAGGCATTGTAAAGATTGCACCTGCAGCAAGTGACTCACCGGCTGAACCAATAGTCTGAACCATGTTACTTTCAAGGATTGAATCCTTCTTTAAGATAACACGGATAACTGCCATAGAAATAACAGCTGCTGGGATAGAAGCTGAAACTGTCATACCAACTCTAAGTCCCAAGTAAGCGTTCGCTGCACCGAAGATTACAGCAAGAAGAAGACCCATAATAATAGATGTAAGAGTCATCTCTGGAGTTACCTTGTCAGCAGGAACGTAAGGTTTAAATTCCTGATTCATAATATTTTGTCTCCTTTAATAACAACAGTTTTTACATTATATATTCACTTTAAAGTGGATGCAAATTGATGTATTAAAGTATTAAAGCACTAAAGTGCAACCGGTAAACCTTGAAACTTAAACGTTTTAGGCTAAAAAGTTCACTAATTGTTCACAAAATGCCTATAGACAAAACTGAGTTGTGAGACTATTATATAGAAGTTCGCTGTATAGACGATAAATTTATAGATGGGGAGGCATGAAAAAATGGCTATTGGTGAAATTATTACTTGCACAAGTCCTGAAGATTTGTACAGAAGAGCAGAGGACTTACTTCAAAAAGGAGTTAAAACAGTATTCGTTGCACGTAACACATTAAAGGTTGTCAGCGTTACTACAAAATAAATCCGAAATGCTTGGACCGATGGAATTATCCATCGGTCCTTTTTATATTGTTGATTTAATTTTACACTTTAACTTACTAAAGTAATATGATAGAATGAATCACATGATAAGTTTTGGGTAAAGGAGAAGAGATATATGAAAAAGAAAGTCTTATCGATGGTTTTAAGTATGGCTATGGCAACTGCAATGTTAGTTGGTTGTGGCGCATCTTCAGATAATAACGAGTCAACAACTACTGAAGAGGCTACAACATCAGCTGAGGGGCAGGTTTATAAGGTTGGTATTGTTCAGTATGTAGACGATGCTTCTTTAAATCAGATTGTAGCCAATATTGAGTCACAGCTTGATTTACTTGCAAAGGAAAACGGATGCACATTTGAGTACGAAGATTACTATTATAATGGCAATGCGGATTCAACAACAATCAACCAGATTGTTACTGAGCTTATTAATGATGAAGTGGATGTGCTTGTTCCAATTGCAACACCTACAGCAATGATTTGCCAGGCAGCAACAGAGGACAATCAGATTCCTGTTGTATTTGCAGCTGTATCAGATCCAGAGGCAGCAGGCCTTGTAGAGAGCAATGATGCACCTGGTTCAAATGTTACAGGAACATCAGATGCGTTAAATACAGAGGCAGTTCTCGATTTAATGCTTGAGCAGAATAGAGACTTAGATAAAGTAGGCTTACTTTACGACAAGGGGCAGGATTCATCAGCAGGACCAATCAAGGATGCAAAGAAGTACCTTGAGGCTGCTGGTATTGAATATGTTGAAAAGACAGGAAACACAAATGATGAGGTTATGCTTGCTGCAGATGCACTTGTTGCAGAAGGGGTAGAAGCAGTATTCACTCCAACTGACAACACTATCATGACAGCAGAGCTTGGAATCTATGAGAAGTTTATTGAAGCTGGAATCCCACATTACTGTGGTGCTGATTCATTCGCTCTTAATGGTGCTTACCTTGGCTATGGTGTAAACTATGCGACACTTGGCAAGGAGACTGCAAACATGGTTGCAGAAATCCTTGTAGAAGGCAAAGACCCAGCAACACTTCCTGTTAAGACTCTTGATAATGGAACAGCTACTGTTAACACTGAAACAGCAGCAGCTCTCAATCTAGATTATGATAAGCTTCGCGATATGTGCGATGGATTAGTTGAAGTGCAGACAGCGGAGGAATTTGATTAATGTCTAGTATTTTTACAGTGTCGATTTTTCAAAGTGCTTTAGAGCTAGGGTGTATATACGCCCTAGTTGCTTTGGCACTTTTTATTTCTTTTACAATACTTAATATTGCAGATTTAACAACAGATGGATGTTTTACATTAGGTTGCGCCGTTGGTGCTATGGTTACTTTAGCTGGCCATCCATTTCTTGCGCTAATTGCTGCCATGGTGGCAGGTGCAATGGCTGGATTTGTCACAGCCTTTTTGCAGACAAAGCTTGGTGTAGAATCTATTCTTGCAGGTATCATTGTTAATACCGGGTTATATACAATAAACATTGCTGTTATGGGATTTTCTTCTATAGCAAACCTCTTTGGATGTGACACTTTATTTTCTATAGGAAAGGATACTCTCGGCAGCACATTCCTTGGAGATTGGTACAAGGTTATTTTGGTAGCTCTTATTGTGGCGGTGATATCTTCTATTTTATGGTGGTTTCTTGGCACCACTTTAGGTATGTCTATTCGTGCTACAGGTGACAATGCAGATATGGTCAGATCATCATCTATCAATCCTACATTCACCATTACAGTAGGACTTTGCTTAGCAAACTCACTTACAGGACTTTCTGGGGCATTGATTGCCCAGTATCAAAAGTCAGCGGATATTAATATAGGAACAGGAATGGTTACGATAGCCCTTGCTTCCTTAATCATTGGTCAAACCTTGATTGGAAATAAGGGAAGCATGCTGCGCAGGATTTTAGGAACAATTCTTGGATCGGTGCTTTATCGTTTTATAGTTGCAATAGCTCTTAGACTTTCTGTACCAGCAGAGGCTTTAAAGCTTGTATCGGCACTTATCGTTGCTATTGCAATTGCGGCTCCTTATGTAAAGAAAAAGGTTGCTCTTAAAAAGAGAGAATTTGCCAACTATAGAGGAAATGCAAAGGGGGAGGTAAAGTAAATGCTGAAAATCGATAATATTTCTAAAACCTTCAACCCGGGCACAGTTAATGAAAAAGCTGCGCTAACAAATCTTTCTTTAGAGCTAAAGAATGGAGATTTTGCAACAATCGTGGGTTCAAATGGAGCTGGAAAATCTACAATGTTTAATGCAATTGCAGGTACGTTCATTGTTGATGAAGGCAATATCTATTTGGATGATGAGGATATCACCTTCAAAAAAGAATATATGCGAAGCAGAGTCATTGGACATCTTTTCCAGGACCCATTAAAAGGCACAGCCCCTAATATGACCATAGAAGAAAATATGGCTTTAGCATATCTTCGCGCATCTCATTCTTCTGGAAAACTCTTTTCACGAATCAGTGCAAAGGATAAATCTCGATTTAGAGAACAATTATCCTTGCTTGGAATGGGACTAGAGGATAGAATGAAACAGCCGGTTGGTTTGCTTTCAGGTGGACAAAGACAAGCTCTTACACTTTTAATGGCTACATTTGTTACTCCAAAGCTTTTACTTTTAGATGAGCATACAGCGGCTCTTGACCCAGCCACAGCAGAAAAGGTTTTGGACCTTACAAAATCAATTGTTAAAGAGCAGGGCATTACTTGCCTTATGGTTACACACAATATGCATCAGGCATTGGAAGTTGGCAATCGTACACTTATGATGAATGCTGGTCACATTGTGTTTGATACAGAAGGAGAAGAGAGAGCCAAGCTTACGGTTGCAGATTTGTTAGAGAAGTTTAAAACCGGCGCTGGGGAAGAATTAGACAATGATAGGGTTTTACTTTCATAACTTTTATGCAAGTTACCACTTTAAATCACTAAAGTGTTCTAGTATTATATAAGCTATATAAAATTTAGGAAGAGGAAATAATAATGAAAAAGGTAGTTAAATTTGGCGGAAGTTCACTAGCTGATGCAGGTCAGTTTAAGAAAGTTGGGGACATCATCCGTGCAGACGAAAACAGAGTATTCGTAGTTCCATCTGCACCAGGCAAGAGAAACAGCAAGGACACAAAGGTTACTGACATGCTTATTGCCACATATGAGGCAGCAAAGGCAGGCAAGGATGTTACTGAGAATCTTGCAGCTATAAAGGCTAGATATGATGAGATTATTACAGGTCTTGATTTAAAAGGCTTTTCTCTTGATGAAGATTTTAAGAAGATTGCCGCCGATATTAAAGAAGACCTTTCATTAGATTATTTAGCAAGCCGTGGAGAGTTCCTTAACGGTAAGATTATGGCAGAGTATTTGGGCTATGATTTCATCGATGCAAAGGATGTGATTTTCTTTAACGAAGAAGGACAGCTCAACGCATATAAAACAGAAAAGACAATGTCAAAGGCACTTGAGGAGCATCCACATGCTGTTATTCCAGGATTCTATGGATGTGGCAAGGATGGCAAGGTAAAGACATTCTCACGTGGTGGTTCCGATGTTACAGGTTCAATCGTAGCTGGCGCAGCCAAGGTAGATGTATACGAGAACTGGACAGATGTATCAGGCTTTTTGATTTGTGATCCACGTATCGTAAAGAATCCTGTTGCTATGCAGACAATCACATACAGAGAGCTTCGCGAGCTTTCATATATGGGCGCTTCAGTTCTTCACGAAGATGCAATTTTCCCTGTTCGTTCAGCAGGTATTCCAATCAACATCAAGAATACTAACAAGCCAGATGATGAAGGTACATGGATTGTTGAAAGTACAGGACAGCGCAATGAATACGTTATTACAGGTATTGCTGGTAAGAAGGGCTTCTGTACAGTCCTTATTACAAAGTCTCTTATGAACTCTGAGGTAGGTTTCTGTAGAAAGGCACTTCAGGCATTTGAGGACAATGGAATTTGTATCGAGCACATGCCATCAGGTATTGATACTATGACTGTTGTTGTTCATGAGGATGAGTTCATTAACAAGGAACAGGCTGTAGTTTCAGCTATTCACAGAAATTGCTCACCAGATTCTATCGAAATTGAATCAGACCTTGCACTTATTGCAGTTGTAGGTCGTGGTATGAAAAACACTCGTGGTACTGCTGGTAGAATCTTTGCTGCACTTAGCCATGCTCATGTAAATGTTCGCATGATTGATCAGGGTTCTTCAGAGCTTAATATCATAATTGGTGTAGAAAATGCTGATTTTGAAGCAGCAGTAAAAGCTATCTATGATATTTTTGTAACTACCAAGCTATAATCTGACATATTTTACAAATTCTTATTAATATCAAAAAACTCTATTTTCATTATTGACTAAACAATTAAATTGTCTTATATTCTTGTTATTGGGGATGGAAAAAATCCCCAATAATCAAGACGCGCAACCAATTGCGCAACAACTTAATAATGTTTCAATTTTGAAGCTTTAGTTATTAGGCCGACTAAGGATTCAAAGCATGTAATGGAAAGGGAGGTTCTATTCATGAAAAGAATGGGGAAGGTGACAAAACGAATTGTCACAGTCTGCATTGCTTTTGCTATGTTACTAGGATTACCTGGTGCAAATCTAGCAATGCTATCAGAAAATGGCCTAAACACAGTTCAGGCCGCATCAAAGGTCAGCAGAGAGTCGGTTCACGACGGAGCTATTCTTCACGCATTTTGTTGGAATTTTAATACTATCAAGGAGAATATGGCAGATATTGCAGCTGCAGGATATACAGCTGTTCAGACATCGCCTATTAACGATTGCCTGTCTACAGAGCCAGGTCTTACTTTGTATAGTGATACGGGTAAATGGTATTACCATTATCAGCCAACTGACTGGGTTATTGGAAACTATCAGCTTGGCACAAGAGACGAGTTTAAGGCTATGTGCAAAACAGCAGATGAATATGGAATCGCTGTTATTGTAGATATTGATCCAAATCATACTACACCATTATTCTCAGAAATCAGCCAGGATTTCCTTGATGCTGTAGATGCAAGCTATGACGATGTGACTAATCTTTATCACATCAATGGCTCAGATGTATCAAGAAATATTGATTACAGTGATAGAGTGTCAGTTGTCTATGATCCAATGGGTGGCTTGCCAGATGTAGATACAGAAAGTGATGCTTTCCAGGCATATTTCTATCAGTTCTTAGCAGATTGTATTGATTGCGGTGCTGATGGATTCAGAATTGATACTGCAAAGCATATTGCACTTCCAGATGATGGAGTTCCAGCAGCTTATGCAGGTCAGGAAGATAGAAATGATTTCTATCCAAATATGAAATCATATATAGATAAATTAGATAATGTAGATTATGATGATTTGTTTGTATATGGCGAAGTTCTTCAGGGCGATACAGACAGACTTGCAGCATATCAGGATATGCTTGGTGGAACTACAGCAAGCAACTACGGTGCTAAAATCAGAAGCGCTGTTTCATCAGGTTCGCTTTCTGCAAGCAAGCTTGAAAGCTATGGAATAAGTAATGATACTACTACAGGAACAACCTATACAGCCGATTCAGACAAGCTTGTTACCTGGGTTGAATCGCACGACAACTACATAAATGACAAATCTTATAACACAGTTGATGACACAGAGGTAATCCTTGGTTGGGCTATAATTGCTTCAAGAGAAGCTGGAACACCACTGTTTTTCAGTAGACCAAATAACAGCTCTGCTGAAAATCCTTGGGGAGATAATGTGTTAGGTGCAGCAGGTTCAGATTTATATAAAGATCCTCAGGTTGTTGCAGTTAATAAGTTTAGAACTGCCATGACAGGTGAGGATGAATACCTTAGAAATCCAAATGGAAATAATTCTGTTCTCATGGTTGAGAGAGGTACAAAGGGAGCAGTTATAATCAATGGATCTGATGAATCATTTGATTTAGAGTCAGAGACAAATCTTGCAGATGGCACATACATTAATTCTGTGGAAGGTGAAGATAGCATCTTTACAGTGCAGGATGGAGTTATTTCTGGAAAAATAGCAGCTAAGTCAGTTGTTGTTCTTGATGAAGCAACTGATGGGGAGTATTCCACGCTGTTCTTCTTTAACTCAAAACAGTGGTCTACTGTTAGCGCCATTGTTGATGGTAATACTTATGATTGTGATAGCACTGGTGATGGTTGGTGGAAAGTTACCATTCCATCAGAAGAATTCGAAGTAGTATTTACAGATGGAACAAGCAAATCAGATAAGTTTTCAATTACAAGTACTTCTGGAAAGTATCTAACCGGAGAAAACAGCACTTGCTACATGACAAAGGCTGAGGCAGAAAAGGCAATTGGAGTTGTAACCACATCAGTGTATTTCTATAACACTGAGGAATGGTCAACTGTAAAGGCATACGCATGGCTTGATGGTGGTGCACAGATTTTTGGAGGATGGCCAGGAGCTACAGCTAAAAATGAGGGAGACTATTGGTGGAGAGCTGATGTCAAGCTTATGAGCGACGATGATTTCTCTATCATATTTAATAACGGCTCTGGCGCACAGACTGTAGATATAAAGATTTCCGATAAGACAAAGACATATATCGCTTTGGATGGTGGTAGCAGTAATGGAAATCTTACAGTAGGTCTTTATAGCTCAAAGGATGAAGCTATGGATGCTACTGGAATTTATCCGGATAAGACCACTGTTTACTTCTACAACACAAAAGGCTGGGAGACAGTTGGAGTTTATACATGGGGTGCTGTAAGCCTTGGGGATTGGCCAGGCAAAGAGGCAACCTATGATGGCGATGATTGGTGGAAGATGACCATCAACGCTGCACCAGGTGATGACTTCAATATCATTTTCAATGACATGGGAAATGGTGGTCAGACTGGTGATTTAAAGGTTACAAGTATTAAAAATGTTTACTTCTGGGGCAGCAATGCTTACAGCTCTAAGAAAGAGGCTGAGGCGGCTGCAAAGGCAGCATCAGAGCGAGAGGCAGAAGAGGTTGAAGAAAAGGACGGATACACCCTAGTATATTTCTACGATGAAAATCAGTGGGATAATGTATACGTATATGCTTGGGGCGGAAATTACAACAATTGCATTGGAACGTGGCCAGGTACCCAGATGACATTTATTGGAGATAATTGGTACGCAGCAAATGTATTAACAGAAGCTATTGAGAATACTGATTTACACTTAATCTTCAATAATGGAAATGGAACACAGCTAGCTGACAATGTAATGACAGACAAGACAAAGCTTTACTTTGTATCTAGAAGCACTGATGCATTTTCTTCTAAAGATGAGGTTATGGAGCTAGTTGGAAAGACCACAGAAGAAGATAATGACGATGATGATGTTACATATAAAGATGTAGAGGAAGAGACAGAAGTAGCTGATGGCATGGTTCGTGTGTACTATCAGCTTAGCGCAGATTGGGATAGCGATGTATATATGTATGCATGGCTGAAACAGGCTGATGAAACTAGTGCTGGCTTACCTTTAGGAGAGTGGCCAGGAACCAAGATGACTCATATCGGAAAAGGTTGGCACTATGTGGATATTCCAGAGGAATACTGGAATATGCGCGGGGAGAGCGAAGAGTTGTCTGAAGATGAAGATGTAGAAGAGGAAGACAACGAAGATATTGAAGAAGAGTTGCCAGAAGAGAGTGATGAAGAATTTGATGAAGAAGTAAATGAGGATGCTGATGCTCAAGAGGAAGAAGCAGAAGATAAGGATGCTGATGCTCAAGAGGAAGAAGCAGAGGATGAGGGGTTAACTATAGCAAGTAATAATGTGTATGTAGTAGGTGCTACAGGCTACACATTAAAGCTAATTATTAACGATAAAGGAATTCATCAGCAGATTGAGGACGCGGAGACTGTAGTAACAACTACTCGTCCATCAGATGAAGAGCTTGGAAAGACAACAGAGGCCACAGATGACAATAAGGAAGAGAATAACACTTCTAATAATGAGAGCTCTACAAGCGCAGGCCAGACAAGTTCATCATCAAGCTCAAGCCAGGCAAGCACAAGTACATCAAGTAGCGCAACTTCATCAACAAGCACAAGTACATCAAGCTCATCAACAAGTGTAAGTGCTTCTACAAGCACAGATGAAACAGCTGCTACAGATGTTACAACAACTACAGACAATACAGCTACTGCAGACACTGAGTCAGAAACTTCTAATGAGAAGACTACAGTTACAAAGACTGCATCAAATGCTACTAAGGAATCAACAAAGGATACAACTTCAGATGATTCTAATACTACAGCATCAACTGCAACTACAGAGGAAGCTGATAGCAACACAGATTCTCAGAGCATTCAGGATGCAGAAACACCAGCAGCAGCTACTGAAACAGAAAGCGGAAATACTGCACTTGTTATAGTACTAATAGTAGTGATGATAGCATTTGCCGGTGGTGGAGCTTTTGTGATATCTCAGGGAGGAATAGCCAGAATTTTAACTAAGAAAAAATAATACATAATAGTGCATTAATGGGTGAATTTTTTGTTTCCTCAAAAGGCTCAATATGGTATACTACCTACAGTTTAGGAAGGAAGGTACAATATGAGCCTTATAATAAAAAACGGAAGGGTTTTGAATCCACCTACAAACACAGACGAAATATTAGATATTAAGATAGACGGGAACAGTATTTCAGCTATTGAGGCTGAAATTGTTCCCGTTTTTTCTGATACGGTAATCGATGCCAAGGGCTGCTATGTGTTCCCGGGGCTTATCGATATGCACGTTCATTTCAGAGATCCAGGGCAGACTGCCAAGGAAGACATTGAGACCGGTTCAAAGGCTGCTGCAAGAGGCGGTGTTACTACTGTTCTTGCCATGCCAAATACAAAGCCGGTGGTTGATAATCCAGAGCTTGTAAACTATGTCCATGATAAGGGCAAGTCAGTTGGCCTATGCAGAGTGCTTCAGGTTGGCTCGGTTACAAAGGGAATGGAAGGCAAGGAGCTTTCTGATTTGGAAGGCATGATTAATGCCGGCATCCCAGCTATTTCAGAGGATGGCAAATCGGTTATGGATTCCGGTTTGTACCGAGAAGCTATGAAAATCGTAGCTAAGAAAAATGTTCCGGTTCTCGCTCACTGTGAGGATATTAATCTTGTTCAGGGCGGCGTTATGAACATGGGAACAAAGTCTGATTCTATGGGAGAAAAGGGAATCAGCAACGCAGTAGAAAACATCATTGAAGCCCGTGACATTATGCTTGCAGAAGAGACAGGGGCTACACTTCATCTTTGTCATTGCTCTACAAAGGAAAGCTATGACATTCTTAAAGAGGCAAAGGCTAGAGGAATCAAGGTATCTGGCGAAGTTTGTCCTCATCATTTTACACTTACAGAAGACGATATCGTCCCAGGCGACGGTAACTATAAAATGAATCCACCAGTTCGTACAGCTGAAGATAGAGAGGCGCTTAGACGTGGCCTTGCGGAGGGCGTATTTGAGGTAATATCTACAGACCACGCTCCACACACTGCAGAAGAAAAGGCCAAGGGCTTTGCATCACCATTTGGAATAGTTGGACTTGAAACATCGGCAAGTCTTGCTTATACAGAGCTTGTATTATCAGGTCTTATTACACCGCTTACAATGGCTGCATATATGAGTAGCAATCCAGCTAGGATCCTTGGCAGACAGGATTTGGGTGATATATCTGTTGGTAAAGCAGCAGACATCACAATCTTTGATCCAACTATCGAATATGAAATTCATGCTGCCGACTTTGTTGGCAAGTCAAAGAATATGCCTTATGAGAATCGTAAGGTACAGGGAAAAGTTGTAAAAACTATATTTGGAGGTAATGTTGTATATGATTCAGAAGCTAATTAACCAGATTCAGGAGAAGAACGCACCAATAGTTGTAGGTTTAGACCCAACAATGAAGCTTATGCCAAAGTCACTTGTTGATAAGCATATTGCAGAGATGGGCCAGACACTTGAGGCAGTAGGCGAGGCTATGTTCGACTACAACAGACAGATTATGGATGCTACTGCAGACTTGATTCCAGCAGTAAAGCCACAGATTGCCATGTATGAAAGCTATGGCATCCCAGGTATGATTGCCTACAAAAAGACAGTTGATTATGCGAAGGAACTTGGACTTATAGTTATTGCAGATATCAAGCGTGGTGACATTGGCTCAACATCTACAGCATACGCTCTTGGACACCTTGGTTCAGTTCAAGTGGGCGAGTACAAATATCAGGGCTTTGATGCAGACATGGCTACAGTAAATCCATATCTTGGAACAGATGGCGTAAAGCCTTTCGTTGATGTTTGTAAAGAAGAGGACAAGGGAATCTTTGTACTCTGCAAGACTTCAAATCCATCATCAGGAGAATTCCAGGATAGACTTATCGACGGCAGACCACTTTACGAGCACATGGCTGAGAAAATCGAAGAGTGGGGCGTAGACACTCGCGAGGGCAACTACTCTAATGTAGGTGCGGTAGTTGGTGCAACTTATCCAGAGATGGGCGCAAAGCTCCGCAAGCTTATGCCTCACACATATATCCTTGTGCCAGGTTACGGTGCACAGGGAGGCAAGGGTGCTGACCTTGTAAACTTCTTCAATGAGGATGGCCTTGGCGCTATTGTAAACTCAAGCCGTGGCATCATTGCAGCATACCAGCAGGAGAAATATGCGAAGTATGGGGAAGAGAACTTTGCAGGAGCAAGTAGAGCAGCTGTAGAGGATATGCTCGCTGATATCCGCGGAGCACTTAAGTAAGTTAAGTAAGGAGTTTAATAAAATATGAAAATAAAGGAAAGCGCTACAGTAGTAGCTAAGAAAAAACTGGCAGAAGGCGTATTCAGCCTTGAGCTTGAGACAAATGCAAGTAAATATGCCGTCCCAGGTCAGTTTATAAACATTTTCTCAAATGACAATAGCAAGCTGTTACCTCGTCCTATCAGCATCTGCGAAATCAATGAGTTAAAAAATACCCTTCGAGTGGTATTTCGTGTAGTCGGGGAAGGAACAGCTGAGTTTTCAAAGCTTGCAGTTGGCGATGAAGTTGAAATTCTTGGCCCTCTTGGAAATGGTTTTCCACTTGAGGGAGAAAAGGCTATTGTAGTTGGTGGCGGAATTGGTGTGCCTCCAATGCTAGAGCTTGCAAAGCAGTTGAAGGGCTCTGTTACAGCAGTAATGGGATATCGCAACGATGATTTATTCCTTGCTGATGAATTCATTGATGCAGCAGCTGATGTGATTATCGCTACAGATGATGGCTCAGTTGGAGTTCACGGCACTGTTGTTGATGCAATGAAGGAAAACGAATTGACTGCTGATGTTATCTATGCTTGTGGTCCAAAGCCTATGCTTAGAGGTGTTGCACAGTATGCCCTTGAAAAAGGCATCAAATGCTATGTTTCAATGGAAGAGAGAATGGCATGTGGCGTTGGTGCATGCTTGGGATGCGTATGCCAGTCTAAAGAAGTAGATGATCACAGCCACGTTAAAAATAAAAGAGTCTGCAAAGACGGTCCAGTTTTCTTATCTACGGAGGTGGAATTGTAATGAATACAAAGGTTACTATCGCAGGAGTAGAATTTCAGAATCCTATTATGGAAGCTTCAGGAACCTTTGGTTCAGGCATGGAGTATTCAGAGTTTGTAGACTTAAATAAGCTTGGTGCTGTTGTTACAAAAGGCGTTGCAAATGTGCCTTGGCCAGGTAATCCAACACCAAGAATTGCCGAGGTAAAATCAGGCATGCTTAACGCCATCGGCCTACAAAATCCAGGGGTTGAGGTGTTCTGTGAAAGAGATTTAAAATTCCTTGAACAGTACAAAGATGCAAAGGTAGTGGTTAATGTTTGCGGTCATTCAGCCGAAGAATATATTGAAGTGGTAGATAGATTGGCAGATGAAAAGCGAGTTGATATGCTAGAAATCAACATCTCTTGTCCTAACGTTAAGGAGGGCGGAATCGCTTTTGGTCAGGATCCTAAGGCAGTAGAAGAAATCACAAGACTTGTGAAATCTCATGCAAAGCAGCCAATCGTCATGAAGCTTTCTCCAAACGTTACAGACATCAAGGTTATGGCAAAAGCTGCGGAAGCTGGGGGAGCGGATGCCATTTCCCTTATTAATACTCTTACAGGGATGAAAATCGATGTTGAACGTCAAAGCTTTGTACTGGCAAACAAAACCGGTGGTATGTCAGGTCCTGCTGTTCATCCTATAGCTGTTCGTATGGTCTATGAGTGTGCTTCTACAGTTTCAATTCCAATTATAGGAATGGGTGGAATTTCAACATGGGAAGATGCAATTGAAATGATGCTTGCGGGGGCAACAGCCGTTTCAATTGGTACAGCTAATTTCTACAATCCTACAGCAACACTGGATATACTTGGCGGAATGAAGGAATATATGGAGAGGAAGGGTATTGAGGATATCAACGATATAATAGGCATAGTGAAATAAGGTTTTGCTACACATAATAATTGAATGGTTGCATTGTTCACGGAAATTTCTCACAATATACTCAGATTTTTCCGTGACACTTTCAAATTCATTTGCTAAACTTTATTTACGTCCACAATTTGAAAGGAGGGGAGCTGATGAAGTTCAAGAAGATAGGTGAGGACAAGATTAGATGTGTCATCACAAAAGAAGAAATGGAACAGAACGGCATGGAGCTTGGTGATTTCGTCAGTGACCAGGAAAAGACCCAGAGCTTTATTAGGGATATTCTTGCTGAAGCCTGTGAGACCCTCGGAATTGAGACTCATGCAAAGGCGTACAGCGTTCAAATGACAGTGATGCCACAGGGTGATGTTGCATTACTTATATCTCCAGATTCAAGCACAGGACTGGCTACAGCAATTGAAGAATTAAAAAAGCATCTCACAGGTTTACAGGAGACGCTTTCAACTACGAAAACACCTCAGAGTGCTGCAATTTCAGCTAGTACATCTGATGTTCCAGTACAGCCTGCAAAGGCTATTACAGACGAAAGTGATGAGGTGACAGATCAGTATCTGGACACTCCACTTTGGGCAATACTTGATGATTTAGATTCAGCAATTTTACTTTGCAAGCATCTTCCAAAGTACGACGGAATGAAGAGTACTTTGTACCGTTACGGAGATGACTACTACATCAAGCTGAATTTTGAGCTTACACGCAGACAGATTTCAGCTGTGATTTTAGTAATAGCAGAGTTTGCAAATCAGATGTTTACAGAAAGCTTTGATGGGGCATTTCTATTAGAGCACGGCGATTTGATTTGCGAAGATTGTGCAAATGTTTTATCACAAATTTAATACAAAAATACCAATAGTCAGGAGATTATCTCCTGACTATTTTTTATTGAAAAATAAAAGTTTAGTTAACAGCATAACCAGTTGATAAATCGCCATTTATCGATAAACTATTAGAAGGAGTTTATTGATATTGTATTACGTATAAGGGAGTTTTATGAACAGACACGCATTATTACACATACCAGAATCAAGATATTGTTTTCCATTATCGACGGATGAAATAGTTCTTAGACTTAGAACTGCCAGAGAAGATGCAGAAAGTGGGCTTAAGGTAAGCTTAATCTACGGTGTTAAGTATGATTATAAAGAAGAGAGATACACTGTGGATGTTCCACTTAAATATAAAGATGAGCTATTCGCTTATTATGAAATCCAGCTGAAAATAAACGACGTTCGATTTGTTTATATTTTCCAGCTGGAGAAGAATAACAAAATATATTTTTACAGCGAAGATGGCCTTACTGAAAGCTATAATTACGACGATTGTTATTATAATTTCTTCCAGTTGCCTTATATCAATGAAAATGATGTAATGCCACTTGTAGAATGGATGCCAGGTTCTGTTTTCTATCAGATTTTTGTTGATAGATTCTGCATTGGGGATGAAAACAAAGATATGTCCTATATCGACATGAGATGGGGAGATAAACCTACCCCTAAAAGCCATGCTGGTGGCGATTTGCGAGGCATTATTAAGCGCCTTGATTATCTTAAAGATTTGGGGATTTCAGGAATATATTTAACGCCTATATTTTTATCGGAATCAAATCACAAGTACGACATTATAGATTACAAAACAATCGACCCACAGTTTGGTACGACGGAGGATTTGATAGAACTGGTAAAGGAAGCTCATGCCAGAGGTATTAGACTTGTGCTGGATGCAGTTTTTAATCATTGCAGCACAAAGATGGAGCAGTTTCAGGACGTAGTAAAAAATGGACGTAAATCAAAGTATCACGATTGGTTCATTATTGATGGAGATAAGGCAGACGTAGAAAATCGTAATTATGAATGCTTTGCATATTCAAAGTCCATGCCAAAACTTAACACAGCGAATCCTGATGTGCAAAAATATTTGCTGGATATTGCTACCTATTGGATAGATGTTGCAGACATTGATGGATGGCGCCTTGATGTGGCTGATGAGGTATCTCACGATTTCTGGAGAATGTTCAGAAAGGCTGTAAAAGCGAAAAAGAGTGATGCCGTAATCATCGGAGAAAACTGGCATGATGCATACCCAGCTTTGCAAGGTGACCAGCAGGATAGCATTATGAATTATGCATATACGAAGATATGTCTTGATTATTTTGCAAAAGGAACATGTGATGAGGCAAAAACTGTCCAGCATCTAAATGGAATTTTGATGCGTAACATGAAGCAGGTAAACTATATGATGCTGAATTTGCTTGATTCTCATGATACAGAGCGCTTCTTTACTGCTATAGGCAAAGATAAAAAGAAGCTGGAAGCAGCAATAGCAATGACAATGTTTATGCCGGGCACGCCTTGTTTGTACTATGGAACAGAACAGGCTATGGAGGGCAATCATGACCCTGATTGCAGACGCTGTTTTAATTGGAACAAGGAAGAGTGGGATTTGGATTTCTTAGAGAAGGTAAAGAGCTTAATAGCTTTAAAAAAGAATCCAATACTACAGTTAGGAGATACTTCTATTGTAGAGGATGATAATGCTATTAATATCATAAGAAGCTACAAAGGAAAAACAATGACCATTAAAATTACAAGTCCTACCGTATATACGATATGTTAAAAAATCCTAGGTGCTAGTTTGCACCTAGGATTTCTTTTGCATTTTTTATTCTTTCCGCAGTTGGTGATTCTACGCCTTCAAGGCGATATGGTATGCCTAGCTCAGCATACTTTGGAACTCCCAGACTGTGGTATGGAAGAACCTCTACACGCTCTACAGTTTTTAGTGTATCAATGAATTCTCGTGTACGATGGAGCAGTTCATCATTATCACTTCCACCAGGAACAAGCACATGTCTAATCCAAATTTTTACACCCATATCAGAGATTTCTTTTGCCATCTGAAGGATATTGTCATTAGGCACCCCTGTGAGCTTCTTATGCTCCTCAGGATCGATGTTTTTGATATCAAGCATAACAGTGTCGGTAACGCTCATTAACTCCTTCCATTTGCTGTAAAATGGCTCTTCATGAGTGAATGGCTGGCCGGCAGTATCAAGGCAAGTGGTGATACCTTTAGCTTTGGCTTTCTTAAATAAATCCAACACAAAATCAATCTGAAGAAGTGGCTCGCCACCGCTGACAGTGATTCCTCCATCCTTCTTCCAGTAAGGCTTGTAGCGAAGAGCTTTCTCAAGGACCTGATCTGCAGTATACTGCTCGCCCTGATGCTCAGCCCATGTCTCTGGGTTGTGGCAAAAAGCACAGCGCATCTTGCATCCATTTAAGAATATTATATAACGAACTCCAGGGCCATCAACGGCCCCGAAGCTCTCAAATTTATTTATATAACCAAGTATTTCACGCATTATAGTGCCTCGTGGCAAGTACGTGCGATAACGTCCATCTGCTGTTCCTTAGTAAGGTCGATGAACTTAACAGCGTATCCAGATACACGGATTGTGAAGTTAGCGTACTCTGGCTTCTCTGGATGCTCCATAGCATCGATAAGCTTTTCTTTACCGAATACGTTAACGTTGAGGTGATGAGCACCCTGATCGAAGTATCCGTCAAGTACGTTAACAAGGTTGTTAACACGCTCTTCCTCTGAGTGTCCAAGGGCACCTGGGTTGATTGTCTGTGTATTAGAGATTCCGTCAAGTGCTTCTTCATATGGAAGCTTAGCTACTGAGTTAAGTGAAGCAACAAGACCGTTCTTCTCTGCACCGTATGCTGGGTTAGCACCTGGTGAAAGTGGCTCGCCTGCTGGTCTTCCGTCTGGAAGAGCACCTGTTGCCTTACCGTATACAACGTTTGATGTAATTGTAAGGATAGATGTTGTAGGCTCTGAATCTCTGTATGTGTGGATGTGACGAAGCTTAGTCATGAATGTTCTAAGAAGCCATACAGCAATCTCATCAGCTCTGTCATCATCGTTACCGTAACGTGGGAAGTCACCTTCGATTTCGAAATCCTTTGTGATTCCATTCTCATCACGGATAGCCTTAACCTTTGCGTACTTGATAGCTGAAAGTGAATCTACACAGTGTGAGAATCCAGCGATACCTGTAGCAAATGAACGGCGTACGTGTGTATCAATAAGTGCCATCTGGCAAACTTCATAGTAATACTTATCATGCATGTAGTGAATCATGTTGAGTGCACCAACATACATGTGAGCTAACCAATCCATCATCTGATCAAACTTGTGCATAACCTCGTCGTAATCAAGGTACTCAGATGTGATAGGTGTGTACTCAGGACCAACCTGATCATGTGACTTCTCATCAACACCACCATTGATAGCGTAAAGAAGACACTTAGCAAGGTTTGCACGAGCACCGAAGAACTGAAGCTCCTTACCTGTTTCTGTAGCAGATACACAGCAGCAGATTGAGTAATCATCGCCCCATGTAACTCTCATAACATCATCGTTCTCGTACTGGATAGAAGATGTGTTTACAGAAATCTTTGCAGCGTACTTCTTGAAGCTTTCAGGAAGACGGCTAGAGTACATAACTGTAAGGTTTGGCTCTGGTGAAGGACCCATGTTTTCAAGTGTGTGAAGGAATCTGTAGCAAGTCTTTGTAACCTGGTGACGTCCATCAAGACCGATACCACCAACTTCAAGTGTAGCCCAAACTGGGTCACCTGAGAATAACTGGTTGTAAGACTCGATACGAGCAAACTTAACCATACGGCACTTCATTGTGAAGTGATCTATGATTTCCTGTGCCTCAGACTCTGTGATAACACCGTTTGCAAGGTCACGTGTCATGTAGATATCAAGGAATGTAGAAACACGTCCTACTGACATAGCAGCACCGTTCTGAGTCTTGATAGCTGCAAGGTAACCAAAGTATAACCACTGAGCAGCTTCCTTAGCGTTTGCAGCTGGCTTAGAAATATCAAAGCCGTAAGAAGCAGCCATTTCCTTCATGCCCTTAAGAGCGTTAATCTGGTCTGTGATTTCCTCGCGAAGCTGGAAGTCATAACGTCTCATACCCTGACGATTTGTGTTAGCGAAGTCAATCTGCTTCTTTTCGATAAGGTAATCGATACCGTAAAGAGCAACTCTTCTGTAATCGCCTACGATACGACCACGGCCGTATGTATCAGGAAGACCTGTAAGAATTTTATTGTGACGAGCTTTCATAATCTCTGGTGTGTAGATATCGAAAACTCCCTGATTGTGTGTTTTGTGATAAACAGTAAAGATTTCGTGAAGCTTCTCGCTTGGCTCATAACCGTACATTCTGCAAGACTGCTCAGCCATTTTAATACCACCGTATGGCATGAAAGCTCTCTTAAGAGGCTTGTCTGTCTGAAGACCAACGATTTGTTCAAGATCCTTTGTGTCCTCGGAAATGTAACCTGGGCCATAAGAAGTAAGAGATGAAACAATTTCTGTTTCCATGTCTAAAACGCCGCCCTTAGCACGCTCAGCTGCCTGAAGTTCCTGAAGCTTACCCCAAAGTGTGTTAGTAGCATCTGTAGGACCTGCTAAGAAAGACTCATCTCCATCATAAGGAGTGTAGTTGTTCTGGATGAAGTCACGTACGTCAACGTTATCTTTCCAAACGCGACCGACGAAACCATTCCATTGTGCGAAATCATGATTTGCCATTGATTTGTTTCCCTTTCTGTTTATAAAAATATAAAAATTTATAGTTCTGTTTGTAAGCTAAGTGGAAGCCTTACAAACGCCGGCTAGTGGGGTTATATTAGCCACAATTTGGACAGTTAGTTGTGTCTAACAATCTAGCCTCTAATAATATACCATAGGAGTGACAAAAAATTCACAATGTATTAAAATAAAAACATTTTTGGATGTATTTCTGCAAAAACAAATTGCGTGTGATTTATTATTTATGGCTTTTGTATAGTAGAGATTTTTTTGGTACAATGAATTCACATTAATTTACAAAGTTTGGAGATAAATTTGGCTACAAATAATACAAGTACAAAAAACAAAGTAAAAGGGCCTAGTCAGACTGCTCCTGCAGGATACAAAGGCAAGAATCAAGCATTCCTTGATGCGGAATATCTTAGTGCGAGATATAAAAAGAGTTCCATCGAGGATGTTATTTCTGTGGGCGTAATTATTACAAACCCAGCCCATGAGGAGCTTGATAGATTCTACTCAACAGTTCAGCTAAGACCTGGCCATAAGTTACCGCCGCTTATTACTGAGCTCACTGGTCTTACCAATGAAGATTTAGAGGACGCTCCAGCTTACGAGGATGTTATGACTGAGCTTATCACTCGCATTCGTAAGTTTCAGGTTGGAAAAATCTGCGTTTGGGGCGGAGATAAAAACAGCTTTCAAAGAGATTACGAATCCAGAAATCTGGAAAAGCCACTTAAGCGAAGCGTTGCAAAGTTTATCAGCACTTTTGACAATATTCAAAAAGAAGTCAGCTTGGATGTTACTGGAGGTTTAGATGCAAATCTTTCCCTTGCAGATATGAAAACAATCTGTGGCCTTGGCGGTCATGTGGAGCATAACGCTCTTGCAGATGCTGAAGACATGCTTAACTGCATCAGAATCATCGAACAGGATCAGATGAAGTACGATGGAGTACGAGCAGCTGAATATAAAAAGTTCAGAGGCGAATACGTTAAAAATAGAAGCTTTGGTGATGTGGAAGAGGATGATGAGCTAATCATCGATTCTAAGATAGGTACTGATTTCTTGGAAGAATTAAAGCGTAAAGGCTTCCACGAGAATCCAAAGACAAAAGCTTTTATGGATGATTTAGGATTCTTACTCGGTCAGGGAAATGTATATATGGGTACTTTCTCTGAGATGATGGAAGAAAAGTCTAAGGAGATATAAAATGGGAAAACAAAAGTGGAAAGCAGGTAATATGATTTATCCACTTCCAGCTGTAATGATTACATGCCGAGATAAGGAAGGGAATGATAATGTGTTTACTGTTGCATGGACAGGAACAGTATGTACCAATCCGCCTATGGCATACATTTCAGTTAGGCCTAGCAGATACTCATACAATATGATAAAAGAGACAGGTGAATTTGTAATCAACTTGACTACAGAGGAGCTTGCTTTTGCTACAGATTTCTGTGGTGTCAAAAGTGGTAGGGATGTAGATAAGTTCGAAGCTTGCGGCCTTCACAAGGAAATGGCTGATGAAGTCAATGTTCCTATGCTAGTTGAATCGCCAGTCAACATCGAGTGTAGGGTGAGAGAAGCACATGAATATGGTAGCCATACTATGTTCGTTGCAGATGTTCTTGCTGTGCACGCAGATGAGAAATATATGAATGAAACAGGAAAGTTTCAATTGGAAGAATCAGAGCCATTGGCATATTGCCATGGCACTTATTTTGGCCTTACAAAACCAAAGGGTACCTTTGGTTACTCTATAAAAAAGAAAGAAGGAAAGAAAAAATGAACAAGACAGTAAGAGGACTATTTGAATTTATAGAGGAGAGCCCATCTCAGTTTCACGTTGTGGCAAACGAGAGACAGAGATTTTTAGATGCTGGTTTCGTAGAGTTAAACGAAGCTAAAGAGTGGAAAATCGAGCTTGGTAAGAACTATTTCGTTACAAGAAACGGTTCATCAATTCTTGCATTCAGAATGCCTAAGGATTCACTTAAGAGCTTCATGATTATGGCTTCACACAGCGATTCACCAACATTCAGAATCAAAGAACAGCCAGAAATGAAAGAGGGCCACTATGTAAAGCTTAACACAGAAAAGTACGGCGGAATGCTTATGGCTCCTTGGTTTGACAGACCACTTTCAATCGCTGGTCGTGTAATTGTCAGAAGCAAAAATGGTATCGAGACAAAGCTTATAGATTTCGACAGAGATCTTTGCATGCTTCCTTCACTTGCAATCCACATGAACAGAGAAGCAAACGATGGTTACAAATACAATCCACAGAAGGATTTACTTCCACTTGTATCTATGGATGAAAACTTTAATCTTAAGAAGCTTGTTGCAGCAGAGCTTTCAGTTAAGGAAGAGGAAATCGTAGGTTCTGATTTATTCCTCTACAACAGAGAGCCAGGTAAAGTTTGGGGTGCAGACGAAGAATTTATTTCTATCAGAAGACTTGATGACCTTCAGTGCTCATACAGCTCAATGATGGGACTTCTTGCAGCTAAGAATTCAAACACAGCAGCTCAGATTCACGTAACATTTGATAATGAAGAAGTAGGAAGTGGTACAAAGCAGGGTGCTGATTCTACATTCTTATATGATACTTTGGTTCGCATTAACGAAGCTATGGGTGGCAATAACTCAAGCCTTCTCACAGCAATTGCAAATTCATTTATGGTTTCTGCAGACAATGCTCATGCACTACATCCAAACTATGCAGAAAAGAGTGACCCAACAAACAAGGTTTATATGAATGAAGGCGTTGTAATCAAGTTCAATGCAAATCAGAAATACATGACAGATGGTTTGGCATTTGGAATTTTCACAGAAATGTGCAACAAGGCAAAGGTTCCATATCAGACATTTGTAAACCGTTCAGATGTAGCTGGTGGTTCTACACTTGGCAACATTTCAAACGCTCATGTTTCAATCAATGGTGTTGATATCGGACTAGCTCAGCTTGCTATGCATTCTCCATATGAGACAGCAGGTGTGAAAGATACCGAATATTTGCTTAAAATTGCTACGAAATTTTACGAAACTGTCATTGAAAATGTTTCGGGCTCAGATTATAATTTTGATTAATTTTGAAGGCTTTGACACACTTATATTGACACTTGGGGGAAAATGAGATGAAATTCAGACCATGCATTGACATTCACAACGGTAAGGTAAAGCAAATTGTTGGTTCAACTATTTCAGATTTGGGGAAAGCAGATGGTCAGCCGAAGGAGAATTTTGTAGCGGACAAAGGTGCAGCTTATTTTGCGAACCTTTACAAGTCAGATGATCTTAGAGGTGGACACATTATCAATCTGAATATGAAAGGCACACCAGAGTATGAGGCTTCAAAGGAAGAAGCTATGGAAGCTCTTAGAGCATATCCTGGTGGAATGCAGTATGGTGGCGGAGTAGATGATAAAAACGCTAGAGATTTTATATCTGCTGGTGCCAGCCATGTTATTGTTACTTCTTTTGTTTTTAACGATGGAAGAGTCGATTACGATGCTTTGAAGCGCATATCAGAGGTCGTTGGAAGAGAGCATTTGGTTCTGGATTTATCTTGTACCAGAATAGATGATAAATATGTCATTGTTACAGACAGATGGCAGAAGGTTTCCAAGGAAGTTATCACATACAATTTCCTTGATAGACTTGCATACTATTGCGATGAGTTTTTGATTCATGCAGCAGATGTGGAGGGAAGACAGAGCGGTATTGATAGGGATTTAGTTGGTTTTTTATCAGGTTACAAGCGTGTTCCAATTACATATGCAGGTGGAGTATCAGATTACGGAGATATAGAACTCATTAGCTATCTATCTGATAATAATATGGATTTCACTGTAGGCTCATGCCTGGATTTATTTGGCGGAGATTTATCCTACGAAAGAATAGTGAAACGAATTGTAACTAGGTAATAAGGCAACAAAGGAAGGTACACATGTTTAAAGTAAACACAAATTTCCAAAAACTCCCAGGCAGCTATCTATTCTCTACAATCGCAAAAAAAGTAGCTGCATATCAAGAAGCTAATCCAAATGCAGATATAATCAGACTTGGTATTGGCGATGTAACACAACCAATTGCACCAGCTATGATTAACGCACTTCACAGTGCAGTTGATGAAATGGGAGACGCTAAAACCTTCCATGGTTATGCTCCAGATTTAGGATATTCATTCCTACGTGAGACCATTGCAAAGAATGATTATCAAAGCAGAGGCTGTGATATTTCAGCAGATGAAGTTTTTGTTTCGGATGGAGCAAAATCAGATTCTGCAGACATACAGGAATTATTTGCAGCAGATGTTAAAATCGCTGTTTGTGATCCGGTTTATCCAGTTTACGTAGATTCAAATGTTATGGCAGGACGATGTGGCACATATGATGCTACTCTTGGCAAGTGGTCAGATCTTATCTACATGCCAACAACAGCTGAGAACAATTTCGTTCCAGAATTTCCAAAGGAGACACCAGATGTAATCTATCTATGTCTTCCAAACAATCCTACAGGAACTACTCTTACAAAGAGCCAGCTTCAGCTTTGGGTTGATTATGCAAACAAAAACAAGTGCCTCATCATTTTTGATGCAGCATACGAAGCATATATTTCAGAGGAAGATGTTCCTCATTCTATTTATGAATGTACAGGCGCAAAGACTTGCGCTATCGAGATTCATTCATTCTCAAAGAATGCAGGCTTTACTGGCGTTCGTTTGGGATACACAGTAGTGCCAAAGGATCTTGTATATGACGGAGTGTCACTTCACGGTATGTGGGCTCGTCGTCACGGTACAAAGTTCAACGGGGCACCTTACATCATCCAAAGAGCAGGAGAGGCAGTTTACTCTGCAGAAGGTCAGGCTCAGATTAAGCAGCAGGTCGGCTTCTACATGAACAATGCCAAGACAATCTACACTGGTCTTAAGGATGCTGGATATCAGGTATATGGTGGAGTTAATGCTCCTTATATTTGGTTAAAGACACCTGACAACATGACATCATGGGATTTCTTTGATTATCTTCTTGAGAATGTTCAAATCGTTGGAACACCAGGTGCTGGCTTTGGACCATCAGGTGAGGGCTACTTTAGACTTACTGCTTTTGGTTCAGCTGAAAATACAGTTAGAGCTATTGAGCGAATCAAAAACTTATAAATATGGTTAATACTAAGTATGAACTAATAATTAAAGACATAAAAAAGGCAATCAATTCCGGAAAATATGGGGTGGATGAGAAAATAGCTTCGGAAAATGAGCTGGCCGCAAAGTATGGTGTTAGTAGACAAACGGTACGAAAAGCCATAGGACAGCTTATTTCTGAAGGCTATCTTTATGCACGTCATGGAAGCGGAACCTTTGTTGCACGTCCCAAAACAAAAAGAGGCCACAGCAAAAATATTGCTGTGGTTTCGACTTACATGTCGGATTATATTTTCCCGAGAGTTATTCAGGGTATCAATCAGGTCCTGGATGAAAACGGATATAGTATCCTTCTTAAAACCACCAACAATTCCCGTAAGGGTGAGGCTTGGTGTATGGAAGAGCTTTTGTCTAAAAACATTGACGGCATGATTATTGAACCTAGCCAAAGCGCTATCAGCTGCCAGCATCAGGTCTTGTACGAGCAAATGGATGCAATGGGAATCCCTTATGTATTTATTCAGGGCTGTTACGAGGCTATGATGGACAGGCCTTATGTAATGCTTGACGATGTGGAAGGCGGAAAGCTTATCACAGAGCATTTGCTTGGTTTAGGACATCGACAGATTGCAGGTATTTTCAAGGCAGATGATACTCAGGGTATTCTTCGACACAAGGGATATGTAAAAGCATTGGCTTCTGCAGGCGTTGCCTATGATCCTGATTTAGTTGTGTGGTATCACACAAAGGACAAAACTACAAAGCCTATGGAAGGGCTTCTCAGGATTTTTGAAAACGGAATTTCATGTCATGGAGTAGTTTGCTACAACGATGAAATCGCAGCAGATGTAATAAAGGGATTGACCAATATAGGCAGAAATGTGCCTCATGATATTTCAGTTACGGGATTCGATAATTCTTTACTTGCACACAGCAAAGGCATCACCACAATTGCCCATCCTCAGGAGGAGTTAGGCAAGAAAGCTGCCCAGACATTATTGGGGCTTATCGATGGAAGTATCTCGAAAAAAGAGGCTCACATATTATTGGAGCCAAAAGTAATAGAAAGAAAATCTTGTTTTTAAGCAGTAAAAAAGACGCCGGCGGGGCGTCTTTTTTAAAAAGGGAGAATAATGTTATGAAAAAAATGGTTCATCGCTTCTGTCTTGCGATGTAATTATAATACAATCAATTTCTGAAGGAACAATGGAAAATATGTGAATAAAGAATGCAAAATAAAAATAGTATTTGTGAATTGCTAACCGATGGTGTGGAATAATAGAAAGATGTTAATGCATGTAACTTAATACGCTACAAACAAATAGCTGGTACCATCGTACCAGCTTTAATAAAAACACCAAATACATTAAATTAACTCATACGCGCACATCTATCATGGTGCCGGAAGTGGGATAGACCAAGCTCTCTAGTGAAGGAGTATTCATACTCATACTCTGTGCTAGCGCCTGACCCTGTCCTTCTACAAGATCTAATGTCTTACCGAGCATAGCAGTCCCCACTGCTGACATTAACTGATTTTGACTTAGGCTCATAGAAATTTCGGCTATATCCATATGGCGCCTCCCCTAAAAAAGACTGAATCTTTTTCATTTCTATTTAAGTGTATCATTTGCCATATTTTATTTGGTGCCAAATTGTGACTAATATGTGAACAAACTGTGAATTATGCAGAAGTGTGAGAAATAAGTGTAGTTTTTATGTGCACTGTAGAAAAATGAAAAAAGAATAATTATAATAAACATAGTTATAATTAGAGGGGAAACATGGCTATACTAAAAATCAATTTGAACGATCCTTTGATGAAAGCAATAAAGGCAGTCAACTCTATTGGCGGTAAATCACTTACCCAGGAGGACCTTAAAAAGCAAAGATCTTCTATGGAATTGGCAAGTAAGCTTGCCACTCCAAACGATGGGTTTACTGTAGAAAGCTTCATTGCAGAGGGCGTTTCTTGTGAGTGGGTTAAACCAGATTTGGCCCATAATCCAAACTACATAATTTTATATGCGCATGGCGGTGGATATACTTGCGGCGGTTTAGGTTATGCAAGGATTCTTGCAGCAAAATTAGCTATATCCACAGGCTTTTCTGTAGTCTCGTTCGAGTATAGACTCGCCCCTGAAAACAAATATCCAGCTGCTTTGGATGATGGAATGGTTGTATGGAATCATCTTGTGCAGCAGGGCTATGGAGCAAAACAGATTCTTCTTGCAGGAGATTCAGCAGGAGGAAATCTTGTATTGTGTATGACACAAAAGCTTATAGAAGAAGGTCGAATTGGGCCTAAAGCTTTATTGTTGTTTAGCCCATGGACGGATATGACAGCCACATCTTCATCTTACGAATCCTGCAAAGATAAGGATCCAATCCTTACAAAGGATTATGTGGAGGGAGTGAGAGATGCTTACATAGGTGCGAAGGCAGACAAAGCCGATGCAAAATACAGCCCTTTATATGGAGATTTCAAGGATTTTCCACCAACCCTTATTATGGTTGGTAAAAACGAAATTCTTTATGAGGATAGCGCACAGCTGTCAAAAAAGATTCATAAGGCTGGCGGACAGGTGACTTTAGATACCGAAAAAGACGGATGGCATGTGTATCAGCAGATGCCCCTGCCAATGGCGGGGCGTGCCATGAAACGTCTGTCACGGTTCGTCACGAGTGTGATCTATTAGAAAAACTATAATATTTAAATGAGCTGGTAGTAAACAAGCTCTACTATTTCTCAAGTGAGACGTGTTGTCGAACGGAGAAATCAGTAGGCTTGTGGACGTAACCAGCGGGTTAGGATAAGAGAGAATGAGTAGAGATAATTGGTATAAGGTTGACAACGTAGCGAAGGTTTTTCTTGCTACGGCAGCTAAGAGGGATACGAGAACTCTTAGGGTCAGCTGTACATTATGGGAGGATATTGATCCAGATTTACTTCAGGAAGCAGTGCTTTCTGCAATTCAAATAAGACCACAGTTCCAGGTGAGAATTCGCCGAGGCATTTTCTGGCACTATATGGAGGACACAGATATTCAGCCAGTTGTTACAGAAGAACACGGAAGAGTTTGTCCGATTCTTTATGTTCCTGGCAGGCCAATGCTTCATTACAGAGTTACTTATTACGGCAAGAGAATTAATCTAGATTTGTTCCATGCAATTTCTGATGGAACAGGTGCACTAGAGTTTTTAAATATCATAGTTTTGGATTATTTAAAGCTAAAATATCCAGGACGATACGAGGAGACAACTATCCACTCTGGAGCGTCAGAGGATGACTTGAATCAGGATAGTTACAAGCAGTTCTTTGGAAGTATGGGACTTAAAGGTTCATCCCTTAAGTACGCATATCATCCAAGTGGATTAAAGCTTCCATACGATCAGCTTCAGTTTTTCGAGGTTCACATGCCTACAGAACAGTTGCTGCCAAAGGCAAAGGAACTTGGAGTATCCCTTACAAGCTACATCGGCGCCAGATTCATGCTGGCAATCATGGAGGATATGCCTCCTAGAAAGCGTAAGACACCTATAAATGTGTCGATGCCTGTAAATCTTAGAAATTACTATCCAAGTCAGACATCCAGAAACTTCTTCAACAATGTTAATGTTTCCCATGTCTTTGATGAGGATATTTCATTTGAGGATTTGGTTAAGGAATTCGATGAGAAGCTTAAAGCAAATCTTACTGAGGAAAACATTAAAAAACAGATGGATAACTTTGAGACCATGGAGTATGTAGCTCCAGTTCGAGCTGTTCCGCTTTTCATAAAGCAGTGGGTAGTTCGCTATGGTTCAAAGATTACAGATAAAAAGGTTTCAATGGTTCTTTCTAATTTGGGAGTTCAGAAACCACCAAAGGAAGTGGCAGAGCAGGTTCAGAACTACAGTGCATTCTGTAGCTCAGGAAATCTTTTCTCTACAATGTCTAGCTACAATGGGGATTTGTCACTTGGAATATCATCACCTTATTCCAACACCAGAGTTGTTAAGAATCTGGTACGCGGACTGACGGACGAGGGAATTAACATTAGAGTTTATGCTACGGAGGTGATTCGATAATGAAGAACTGTCCTTATTGTAAGATAGAGGTAGGTGGCAACCTTAAAAAATGTCCACTATGCCAAAGCAAGTTAAATGGAGAAGCAGAGGCTCCTTATTTTCCAAAGCAGACTACACTTCAGTTACAATCATTTTTTTACAAGGTTCAATTGTTTATCATTTGGGCCATTGTAATTGCAAGCTTAGGGGTAGATTTTCTCTTTGGTGTAAAGCTTTGGCCAGCACTTGCTCACATTCATTGGAGCTTGATTGTGGCCATGTGGCTTATTGTTTTTGAATTTGGCATCATGCGATTATTCAAAAAAGGTATTAGTTCATCAAGAATAATGACGCTGTTTGTGTTTATTGTCTTAGGTATGTTGGGAATTACATCATACTATATAGGCCAGTTATGGGTTATAGCTGAATGGGTAGCGCCTATTGTAATCATGGGTACTCTGATTGCAAATTTTGTTTTGGCGATGCTTGATAAAAATGGAAATTCAATGGTATATCTTCTAACCAATTTAGTGGTTGGAATTTTACCTTACATTGTATTTTATTTTGCTGAAAGAGATTGTCCTCTAGTATGGATTATATGCTTGCTGGTGAGCGTTATTCTCTTTGTAGGCGCAATAATATTCAAAGGACGTGAAGTGGTTGGCGAAATCCAAAGGAGACTAAACGTTTAATGGGAGTATTCGGGGAAGAGTTTAACAAAAATAAATACATTGTCGACAATATCGACAGAGCGCTTTCTGAGGGCTGGATTGAGGTGTACTATCAACCAATAATTCGTACATCTAATGGTCGAGTCTGCGGTGAGGAAGCGCTTGTTAGATGGGAAGACCCTGTCTTTGGGATGCTTAATCCAATCGATTTTGTTCCTGCCGTGGAGGCAGTAAACAAGGTCCACTTGCTGGACCTGTTTGTGCTAGAACGAACACTTGAGAAAATGGAAGAGCAACTAAAGCGAGGTCTTTTTATTGTTCCTACATCAGTTAATCTTTCACAAGTGGACTTTTATACTTGTGATGTTGTAGATGAAATTGCAACCAGAGTGGAAAAATCTAAAATATCAAAGCATATGATAGCAGTTTCTGTCTCTGAAGATTCCATTAATCCAGGGGATAACTTTATCCTTTCTCAATTGGAGCAGTTGCAGGAGCTGGGATTCCAGATTTGGCTTGATGATTATGGCAGTGGAGATGCTGCGCCAGCTGTGCTTCAGTTGATGCATTTTGATCTTTTAAAAATAAACATATTCTTCGTAAGACAAATTGCTAATAGTGAAAGCGCTAGAATTATTTTGACTGAATTTGTCAGAATGGCTATGTCACTAGGTATGGAGACTGTAGTAGAGGGCGTTGAGTCAGCAGAACAGGTTGACTTTTTAAATGAAATTGGATGTAGCCGTATGCAGGGATTCTATTACTGCAAGCCTATTTCGGTTAGCCAGGTCCTTGAACGTTATGAAAAAGGAAAAGCAATTGGTTTTGAGAATCCAAAGGAAACCGATTATTATGCGTCAATTGGAAAGATAAACCTTTATGATATTTCTTTTGCAAGAAAGAATGGGGATTTGGACAATTATTTTGACACATTTCCGGCAGCAATTGTTGAATTAGATAAAGATGTACTAAGAACAGTCAGAGTAAATATGGCTTTCAGAAACTTCTTATCAAATCATTTAGGTATTGAAGGTGGAAAAGTAACATACAATATAAAAAAAGATGCAAAAAATGAAATTGGAAGATATACCGTAAATGCGATAATTAAATGTGCTAAAGATGGCGAGAGAGTTATTATTGATGATAGAACAAGACATGAAAAAACGATTCAAATGTTGTTGCAGAGAGTAGCAGTGAATCCGGTTACTAAGGTGGCAGCGATTGCTATTGTAATTCTTCAAATTGGAGAAAAGATAAATCAAGCAGATACTCTTACATACAACTATATAGCGCGAGCTTTATCAGAGGATTATATTAATCTTTTCTATGTAAATATGGAAACAGATGAGTTTGTGGAATACAATCCTGATGGTCTCAATAGAGATGTATCTGTTGAAAAGAAGGGAACTGATTTCTTCAATAAAACTTTGAAGAACTTCTTTAGCAGAATCTATTCTGAAGATTTAGATATGATGAATAAATCCTTCACAAAGGATAAAATTATAAAGAGTCTAAAGAATAAGGGTACATTTTCAATAACCTATAGACGTATAGTGAACGGTGAACCTATATATGTCAACTTGAAGGCAGTAAAGGTCAGAGAAGACGATAATTATATTCTGATAGGTATCAATAATGTTGATGACCAGGTGAAACAGCGCGAGGCGATTGAGAAGATAAAAGAAGAGAGAAAAGCTTATTCTCGTATCATGGCGTTGTCGGGTGACTTCATAAACATCTACTCTGTTGATCCGGTCACCAATAATTATGTCAGCTATAATTCCTCAGAAGAATATGGAAGGCTTAATCTGGCAATGAAGGGTGAAGATTTCTTTGAGGAGACTGCACGAAATGTTTGGCACACTTTCCATCCAGATGACATTAAGGACTTTTTAAAGGTCTTTGATAAAAAAACTGTTCTTAAAAGAATAGAAGAGGATGGAATCTTTGTATACAAGTATAGAGTGATGGTTGAAAACCAGGTTGTTCATTGGTGTTTGAGAGCAACCCTTATACAAGAGGATAATGAAGCACGCCTTCTTGTAGGTGTTATGAACATCGAAAAGCAAGTGGTTCAAGAAAGAGAATATGCAACTTCGCTTATTGAAGCAGAGGAAAGAGCTACAAAAGACCAGCTTACAGGTGTTAAAAACAAAAGAGCATACGCTGATGAGGAGGAGCATTTAAATACACAGATACAGGCAGGAGTTGAGGTAAAATTTGCCATTATTGTTTGTGATTTAAATGGCTTGAAACAAGTAAACGACAATCAGGGACATCAGGCAGGTGATGATTATATAAAAGAAGGCTGTATGATTTTGTGCGATGCCTTTGCAAGAAGCCCTGTATATAGAATCGGTGGTGATGAATTTGTCGCCATAGCCCAGGGCAAAGACTATGAAATGATTGAAAACAGACTTGGCAAAATTGATAGGGCCAATAAAAGAAACGATAAGGCTAATAGCGTGACAATGGCTGTTGGCTGGGCTAAATTTGGTCCGGAGGACAGATTTGTTTCCGATGTTTTTGACAGGGCAGATTCCGCTATGTACGAGAACAAAAAGAAGATGAAAGAAATAATTAAAAATAGGAAACAAAAATGATTGACAAAACTTTAACAATGCTCTAATATAGTAATCATGAAAAATCGAAGGGGAATGCCCCACAAAGAGGAGGATTACTATGAGCGAATTTAACAATTTAAAGCTTGAAGTTGCTGATGAGATTGCGGTACTTACTATCTCTCGTCCAGCAGCACTTAATGCACTTAACAGCGAGACTCTTGATGAGCTTGATGTTGCATTAACAGAAATCGAAGCAAGAGACGATGTAAAGGTTCTTATCCTTACAGGCGGTCCTGATAAGAAGGATAACCCATACAAGTCATTTGTTGCTGGAGCAGACATCTCTGAGATGGTTAACTTCACAGCAGCTGAGGCACGTGCATTTGGTATGAAGGCTTCAGTTCCATTCTTTAAGCTTATGAATATGAGACAGGTTACAATCGCTGCTGTTAACGGCTTTGCACTTGGCGGTGGTTGCGAAATCTCTATGGCTTGCGATATCCGTATCGCTGCTGACAATGCTACATTTGGTCAGCCAGAGACAGGCCTTGGAATTATCCCAGGTTTCGGTGGCACACAGAGACTTGCTCGTCTTGTTGGTATGGGACGCGCTAAGGAGCTTATCTTCACTTGCGATTCAATCGATGCAAACGAGGCATACAGAATTGGTCTTGTAAACAAGGTTGTTGCTAAGGAAGAGCTTATGAACACAGCTAAGGAAATGGCTAAGAAGATTGCTTCAAAGGGAAGCTATGCTGTTTCTATTGCAAAGGCTGCAATCAACAATGGTTACGACATGGACATCAAGAATGCAGTTGAGATGGAGGCTAACCTCTTCGGTATTACATGCTCTACACACGACAAGGCAGAGGGCATGGGTGCATTCCTTGAGAGACGTGCTGCAAATCTTACAGATTTCTAATAAAATTAATTGATTTTTTACCACCCTTGCAAAAAGGGTGGTTTTTTTGGTTTTGCTTGTAAAATAGGGCATAAACAGTTATCATAATTAAGATTAGGTTAATTATATAATTTAGGAGATATTATGGGTAACGATTACATGTTTGAAGATGAAAATGAACAGTCATCACAGCAGAATACAAACAACCAAAATAACAATCAGTACAATAATCAATTTAATAATCAATACAACAATCCAAACTACGGATATAATCAGCAGGCATACTATTATCAGCAGCCTCCTAAAAAGGCAGATAATGGCTTAGCTATAGCATCACTGGTGTTAGGCATCATTGCTTTGCTGTTATTCTTATCATTCTTTAATATTTTATTAGCTTTGGTTTCAATAGTTCTTGGTTGCATTTATTTATCACAGGCAAAAGGACAAAAAGGAAACCAGGGTCTTGCAATTGCAGGTATCGTCACATCAATCATAAGCATTGTTCTTTGCTGTGTTTGCTACGTAGTTATTATTGCAAACATTGCAAACATCTATGACGCAAGCGAAGATATTCTTCAGTACTACGAAGAGTACGATGAAGATTACTTAGACAATTATCTTGATGATAATCAAATCTTAGAGGACGAGCTTCATTCATTAGATGAGGATGATACATTATAATTTTGGTTAGAGGTGCTTTTAGCACTTTTTGGCATATTTAAATAAGAGAAGGGATATCTGACGAGAAAGGATATCCTCTAGAAAGGAATTACTTTTATATGTACAACAAGGTAGACGCAAGCCTGAACTTCGTTGAAAGGGAGAAGCAGGTAGAAAAGTTCTGGAAGGAAAATGATATCTTCCAGAAATCAATGGATTCAAGAAAAGAAGGAGAGACATACACATTCTATGATGGCCCTCCAACAGCAAACGGTAAGCCTCACATTGGGCATGTTGAGACTCGTGCAATCAAGGACATGATTCCTAGATATCAGACTATGAAGGGCAAGTTCGTTCCTCGTAAGGCTGGTTGGGATACACATGGTCTTCCAGTTGAGCTTGAAGTTGAAAAGCTTCTTGGCCTCAATGGAAAAGAACAGATCGAAGAATACGGTATGGAGCCTTTCATTAAAAAATGTAAGGAGTCTGTATGGAAATATAAAGGAATGTGGGAGGATTTCTCTGGCACAGTAGGTTTCTGGGCAGATATGGACAATCCTTATATCACATATGATGACAATTTCATCGAGTCAGAGTGGTGGGCGCTCAAGACTATTTGGGACAAGAAGCTCCTTTACAAGGGCTTTAAAATCGTTCCATATTGCCCACGTTGTGGTACTCCACTTTCTGCACAGGAAGTTGCACAGGGATACAAGACAGTTAAGGAACGTTCAGCAATCGTTCGTTTCAAAATCGTAGGTGAGGATGCTTACTTCCTTGCTTGGACAACAACACCTTGGACACTTCCATCAAACCTTGCACTTTGCGTTAACCCAGATGAGACATACATCCGCGTAAAGGCAGCTGATGGATATACATATATTCTTGCTGAAGCACTTGCAGACAAAGTATTGGGCAAGCTTGCTGAAGAAGGCGAAAAGGCATACGAAGTACTTGAGACATATAAGGGTACAGACCTTGAGTACAAAGAGTACGAGCCACTTTTCGAGTGCGCTGGCGTTGCAGCTACAAAGCAGCATAAAAAGGCACACTTCGTTACATGTGATACATACGTTACTATGTCAGATGGTACTGGTATCGTACATATCGCTCCTGCATTTGGTGAGGATGATGCAAAGGTTGGACGTAAATACGACCTTCCATTCGTTCAGTTCGTAGATGGTAAGGGTGAGCTTACAGCTGAGACACCATATGCTGGTCAGTTCGTTAAGGATGCAGATCCTAACGTACTTAAGGATCTTGATGCTGAAGGCAAGCTTTTTGAAGCACCAAAGTTTGAGCATGAGTATCCACACTGCTGGAGATGCGATACTCCACTTATCTACTATGCTAGAGAGTCATGGTTCATCAAGATGACAGAAGTTAAGGATGACCTGATTAAGAATAATAACACTGTAAACTGGATTCCAGATTCAATCGGTAAGGGACGTTTCGGCGATTGGCTTGAGAACGTTCAGGACTGGGGTATCTCTCGTAACCGTTACTGGGGAACTCCACTCAACATCTGGGAGTGTCCAGACTGTGGCAAGCAGATTTCAATCGGTAGCCGCAAGGAATTGGCAGAGCTTTCAGGACGTGCTGACGCAGAGACAATTGAGCTTCACCGTCCATACATCGACGAGGTTACATGCACATGTCCTGAGTGTAAGGGCACAATGAAGCGTGTACCAGAAGTTATCGACTGCTGGTTCGATTCAGGTGCTATGCCATTTGCTCAGCACCATTATCCATTTGAGAACAAAGAGGTATTTGAGCAGCAGTTCCCAGCTAAGTTTATTTCTGAGGCTGTTGACCAGACACGTGGATGGTTCTACTCACTTATGGCAGAATCAACACTCCTTTTCAATAAGGCACCATATGAGAACGTTATCGTACTTGGTCACGTTCAGGATGAAAACGGACAGAAGATGTCTAAGTCTAAGGGCAATGCTGTTGATCCATTTGACGCACTTGAGAAAATGGGAGCAGATGCAATCAGATGGTACTTCTACACATCTTCAGCACCATGGATTCCAAAGAGATTTGGTGAGAATGCGGTTATGGAGGGCCAGAGAAAGTTCCTTGGAACACTTTGGAATACATACGCTTTCTATATCTTATATGCAAACATTGATGAGTTTGATCCTACAAAGTACGAGCTTGATTTCAGCAAGCTTGCAGTTATGGATAAGTGGATTCTTTCTCGTCTCAACTCAGCAATCAAGGCTGTTGATGACAACCTTGGTTCATACAAGATTCCAGAGGCAGCTAGAGCTCTTGATGAGTTCGTAGATGACTTATCTAACTGGTATGTTCGTCGTTGCCGTGATAGATTCTGGGCAAAGGGCATGGAGCAGGACAAGATCAATGCTTACATGACACTTTACACATGCTTAAAGGATATCTCACTTGCAGCAGCACCTATGATTCCTTTCATGACAGAAGAAATCTATCAGAACATGGTTCGCTCAGTAGACAAGACTGCACCAGAGTCAATCCACCTTTGCGACTTCCCAACTGTTAATGAATCATTCATTGACAAGAAGCTTGAGGAGGATATGGATGAGCTCTTAAAGATCGTAGTTCACGGTCGTGCATGTAGAAATACAGCCAACATCAAGAACCGTCAGCCAATCGGTCAGATGTACATCAAGGCTGAGCATGAGCTTGATGAAATGTACGTTAGCATCATCGAGGATGAGCTTAATGTCAAGAAAGCTACATTCACAGAGGATGTTTCAGCATTCACATCATACTCATTCAAGCCACAGCTTCGTACAGTAGGACCTAAGTATGGTAAGTTCTTGGGTGGCATCCAGAAGGCACTTTCATCACTTGATGGAAACGCAGCATATGCAGAGCTTAAGGCAAATGGGGTTATTAAATTGCCTGAGGTTGATGCATCTATCGAGCTTGCAGAGGAAGACTTACTTATCTCTATGGCTCAGACAGAAGGCTTCGTAGCAGATGGAGACAACTACGTAACAGTAGTTCTTGATACAAACCTTACAGAAGAGCTTCTTGAGGAAGGCTTTGTTCGTGAAATCGTTTCAAAGATTCAGACAATGCGTAAGGAAGCTGATTTCGAAGTTATGGACCGCATCACAGTAGCGTATGCCGGAACACCAAAGGCTAACGAAATCTTCGCTAAGAACAAAGAGCTTATTGCAGGTGAGGTTCTCGCTGATGAAATCGCAGAGGGTTCAGAAGGCTCCCTCGTTAAAGAGTGGAACATCAACGGTGAGAAAGTAACCTTAGCCGTAACACGTAAGTAATTCGTATACTAAAGATAGCTCGTAGGTAACGAGCGAGCCATTAGGAGGGGTTTTGAGATATGAAGAGACAGATGCCAAGCACAAGAGAGATTGAGCAGGAGATAGTAGGCCGCGTCAAGACTATGTTCCGTAAGGACTTTGAGATGGCAACTAAGGAGGAGATTTATAGAGCTTGCGCCGAAGTTGTCAACGACGTGGTAATTGATAACTGGCTCACTACTCAAAAATCATTTGTGCAGCAGGATCCAAAGTGCGTATATTACATGTCTATGGAGTTTCTGATTGGTCGACTTCTTGGAAACAACATGATTAATATGCGTGGATATACAGAGGTTATGGATGCCCTGGATGAATTAGGGGTTGATATAAACGAAGTGGAGGACCAGGAGCCAGATCCAGCCCTTGGAAATGGTGGTCTTGGTAGACTTGCAGCATGCTTCCTTGACTCTCTTGCGACTTTACAGTACCCAGCTTATGGCTGCGGTATTAGATATCACTATGGTATGTTCAAGCAGAAAATCGAGGATGGCTATCAGCAGGAAGTTCCAGATAATTGGCTTCAGACTAGATACCCATTTGAGCTTCAGCGTACCGAGTATGAATTTGAAGTTAGATTTGGCGGATGGGTTCGCTATGATAGTCAGCCAGATGGCACAACAAAGTATATTCATGAGGGATATAATGCTGTAATAGCAACACCTTATGATTTACCTGTCACTGGTTTTGATAATGGTATGGTTAACACTCTTATGATTTGGGATGCCAAACCAAAGGAAGTGTTCAGACTTGACTCATTTGAAAAGGGTGACTACAGCAGAGCGGTTGAGGATATGAACCTTGCAAGAAACCTTACTGAGGTTCTTTATCCAAACGACAATCATATTCAGGGTAAAGAGCTTCGATTGAAGCAGCAATACTTCTTTGTATCTGCATCTATTCAAAGAGCTCTTGCAAAGTATTTGCGTTATCACAAGGATATCAAGAAGCTTCCTGAAAAGGTTGTATTCCAGATGAATGATACTCACCCAACTCTGACAGTTGCTGAGCTTATGCGTATCCTTATGGATGTACATGGCTTAGGCTGGGATGAGGCGTGGGAGATTACAACACACTGTGTTGCCTACACAAACCACACCATCATGTCAGAGGCTCTTGAAAAATGGCCACAGGATATCTTCAAGAGATTGCTTCCACGTGTCTTTATGATCGTTGAGGAAATCAACCGCAGATTCTGTGATGAAATCAGAGCCAAGTTCCCTGGTGACGAGGAGCGAGTACATCGTATGGCAATCCTTGCAGACGACCAGGTCAAGATGGCTCACATGGCAATCGCCGCAAGCTACAGTGTAAACGGTGTTGCAGCTCTTCATACAGAGATTTTGAAGAACGTATCTCTTCATGATTTCTACGAAATGTATCCTGAGAAATTCAACAACAAGACCAATGGTATTACTCAGCGTCGTTTCTTGATGCACGGCAATTATAAGCTTTCAGATTGGGTAATCAAAAAGATTGGCCGTGGTTGGATTACAGACTTATCTCAGATGAAGAAGTTAGAGAACTTTGTTGATGACAAGAAATCTCTTGATGAGTTTATGGATATCAAGCTCGATAACAAAAAGCGTCTGGCTAAGTATATATTAGAGCATAATGGAATCGAGGTTGATCCTAATTCGATTTTCGATGTTCAGGTTAAGAGATTACATGAATACAAGCGTCAGCTTTTAAATATTCTTCATGTAATGTATCTCTACAATCAGATTAAGGAAAATCCAGAGATGGACTTCTATCCAACTACATTTATCTTTGGTGCTAAGGCTTCTGCAGGTTATGAAAATGCAAAGCTTATCATCAAGCTGATAAACAATGTAGCAGCGGTAATCAACAACGATAAATCAATCGACGACAAAATCAAGGTTGTCTTTATTGAAGATTATCGTGTATCAAATGCTGAATGGATATTTGCAGCAGCAGATGTTTCAGAACAGATTTCTACAGCTTCAAAGGAGGCATCTGGTACTGGAAACATGAAGTTCATGCTTAATGGTGCCGTTACAATCGGTACAATGGATGGCGCAAATGTAGAGATGTACCAGGAGCTTGGCGGAGAGAATATTTACATCTTCGGTATGAGCTCAGATGAGGTAATTGCTCACGAAAAGAATAACGACTACAATCCAGTAGATGTTATGAATGGAAATCATCACATTCAAAAGGTATTGCAGCAGCTTGTAAATGGCAATTACAGTATTGATAATCCGGAATTGTTCCGCCCACTTTACAATTCTCTTTTAAATACACAGTGTACAGCAAAGGCTGATACATACTTTGTATTAAAGGATTTCGCATCTTATTGTGAGACTCATGAAAAGATTCAGGAGGCTTACAAGGATAAATATAAATGGGCAAAGATGGCACTTGAAAACGTAGCTCATGTTGGCAAGTTCTCATCAGATAGAACAATCCAGGAGTATGTAGATGATATTTGGCACTTGGATAAGCTTGATTTGAAATAAGTGCCTAGAAGGAATGTTTACAGACTATGAATGACAAAAGAAAATATATACCTTGGATATTTATTCCATGTATTCTTGCATTTGTTTTGCAGGTTGGAGCCAGCTTATTCGTAATTCAAGCAATCGTTACTTATGTACTTGCTACATTTAATGGCAGTACCTACGAAGATCTTGTTAATGCGCTTGTAGATGCAATGCTATCGGATGGAGCAAATGTTCTTTATATCATATATGCTGTTGCTGGAATCATCATTTTTACATTCGTTCAGAAGAAGATATTTAGTGATGATAAGCAGACTAAGCTATCAGAGGTATCAAAGAATGTTCCAGCTACAATAGCAGGCGTGTTGCTCTTTTGCTTAGGCATGCAATACGTTAGCAACTACCTTACAGCTGCATTAGCTAGTGCATTTCCATCATGGCTTGAGGAATACGAAGAGCTTATGGAGACTGCAGGCCTGGATGACAGCCTTACACTTATTATGGGCATATATGCAGTTATTCTTGCACCAATATGCGAGGAACTTATTTTCAGAGGTGTTACATTTAGCGCAGCTAAAAAGGTTATGCCATATTACCTTGCAATCATTGTACAGGCAATCCTCTTTGGTGCCTTCCATATGAATGCAATCCAAGGCTGCTATGCATTTGTCCTTGGACTTGGAATGGGCTATGTAATGCACTTATACAACAATATATTTGTTACAATTATTATCCATATGATATTTAACTTGATTGGCACCTATGGCTCAGATTTCTTGCCATACGGTGGCGATACAGTTATCGGATTCTTCTTGTGGATGCTGGGTTCCCTTGTTGTTACTTACGTTTCAATAATTCTTCTCAGAAAAGGGGCTTCATCTGTTAAGGAAAAGGAATTTACAGCCGATATATAATTACACGGACGATAATAATCACAGGACCAGGAAGGCACGCCTTCCTGGTTTTTCTATTTACTAGAAACTGTGATAAGGAAAACGGACTTTCCCTTTATAAATTAAGTTTCATTTATAGGAGGAAAGAGCATGGTAATTCAAAATTCCGAGGTCAAAATGGCCGCAAAAAGTACTTTCACTGCATCAACGAAAGTGGAGTATGAGGACACTATCCGGCCGGCAATCAAGCTGGGCAATGTGGTGATGGCAGATGATGGAGAAGGCTTTCTCTCATCTCTAAACTATGAGCTGAACCAGAGTGGGGAAGTTCAGGAAGCAGGAGAGAAAGCTCCTGTAGAGTCAGTGGTTGCAAATATGCAAACCAGAATGCAGACGATGCATTATTTGCTCAGAGCAATCTTGATGAGCAAGATATTTGGCGATAATTCTGAGTTTAAAAACATTCTGCAGGAAATCTTTAAAAGCAATGAGGGATATTATCAAACAACCACAATCAACTACGAATACAGTGAAAGCCAGGAGCTTGCATACTCGGCTGTAGGTACAGCAGTTACTGCAGATGGGAGACATCTGAATTTCAATTATGGGTTTGCAATGTCGGAATCATTCAAGGAGGAGTTTAAATCAGTAGAGGAAAACTTCGTAAGATACATTGATCCGTTGGTGGTTAATCTTAATGATAGCCCAACCAGGGTATCAGATCAGCCTTTCTATTTTGACTTGGATGGAGATGGGGAAAAAGACAATCTTCATCAGTTGGAAGCTGGCTCAGGTTTCCTGGCACTTGATAGAAATGAAGACGGAGAAATCAATGATGGAAAGGAGCTGTTTGGAGCAACGTCAGGAGATGGCTTTAGAGAGCTTGAAATCTTTGATGAGGATTGCAACGGATGGATTGATGAAAATGACAGCATCTTTGAGAAACTAAGAGTTTGGACCATGAATGAAAAAGGAGATATGGAGCTATATACATTAAAGCAGTCTGATGTGGGAGCTATATATCTTGGCCGTGTAGGAACAGATTTTGTGCAGCATGATGATGAACACAAAGCAATGGCTGCTATGCGTGAGACAGGTATCTTTTTACATGAGTCAGACGGACATGCCGGAAGTATTCAGCACGTTGATTTTGCCACCTAATCTGCTATAATTGACCTAAGTATTTTAGGTGGGTTTAATGATATGAAAATATTCGGGGGCAAAAGAAGATTAAAGAGCAACAGTGCACTTGCTATTGCAGCAGGTTGTGCTGTTGCTTTTATGTTTATAGCTACGGTTATCAGTATAGGAATCTATCAGCAACGCATGGATGAAGCCAAGGAATTGCTGGTTGAGGCGGAGTATGAGCAGTACGATTCCTATGTAATTATGATTTCTTCAAATGATTCATCGGACTTTTGGCAGGAAGTCTATAAATCTGCCAAGGAATATGGCGCTGAACAGGGCGTGTATGTGGATATGCTTTCTACCAGTATCGACAAATCATATTCCAAGGCGGAGTATATGGAGATGGCCATCGAATCCAATTGTGACGCCATCTTTTTAGAGGGCGACGATTCCCCAGAGACTGCCGAAATGGTGGCAAAGGCAAAGCATGCAGATATTCCTGTATTCACATTGGAATCGGATATTGATATGGCAAATCGCGTCAGCTATATTGGAGCTAATAGCTATACTATCGCCAGCTTATACGGAGAGTCTTTAATTGAGAATCTCGCAAAGCAAAAGAAGGTAATGGTTTTAGCTGGTAATACAGTCAATCCTACAGAGGCAAGTGCTTTTGTTAATAATATGCAGTCAGCATTGGACGGTCGTGAATTGCCAAATGGAAACTTGGATTTTGAAGTACGTACAGTTGAAAGCAAGGATGCTTTTGCAAATGAAGAGTATATCCAAAATCTCTTTAAGGAAAATGATTTGGCGCCAGTTGTAATCTGTCTTGACCAGGAATCTACAGAAAGCTTTTATCAGGCCATGATTGACTACAACAAGGTTGGTCAGATAATGCTTTTAGGAAGTAATGTTTCACCTACCATTCTTACTGGAATTAAACAGGGGGTAATTCTTAGCACAGTATATGTGGATGCACAGAGCATTGGTGTATCTGCAGCAGAAGCATATATTGAATATAGGGATGCAGGATATGTATCTGATTACATCAGTGTTGACGCAAATGTAATCGATGCCACCAACATCGATGAAGCGATGGAGGAGGCGGAAAATGAGTAAAATAAAACGCAAATCCATCTCCCTCAGACAAAAGATGATTATGTCATTTTGTATTCCTACTGTACTGCTGTTCCTTGTAAACATGATGCTGTACTTGGGAACTGCCCAGATGCTTAATTCTCTGGATGTTATCTACGCCAGCAATAATACGCTAAACGATTTGAGTGAGAGTCTGGACCGTTTACAAAATGCCACAGCAGGCTATCTAAATACCAAAACCAGTGATGCTTTGGAACAGTACTATATCTACGAAGAAGAGTATTCTGATTTGGTAGATAATCTGGATGACAACAAGGATGATAATGAAAACAGAGTCCTTGAAAGAAATATCAAAAACATGTCGGAAAACTATCTGGAGCTTACCAATCAGGCAGTTGAAAGTAAACGTGGTGGTAATGTAGAAAAATATAAGAGTATCTATGAGGAGGCTGCCAGAACATATGGCTACATAGATACCAGCATTACAAACCTCAACAATCAGCAGTTCATCAACAACTCTAAATCCTATGGAGCTATGATGACAGCCCTTCAAACCTTGGAAGAGCTGAATATTTTAACACTTGTAATTATCGGTATTGCCAATTTGTTTTTCGTAGTACTTATCGCATCAACTATTGCAGACCCACTTATAAAGCTGGCTGCCACAGCCAACAGTGTGTCTCAGGGAGACTTCAATGTAGAGCTTCTTCCTGTTAAGAGCAATGATGAGGTTGGCGTAGTAACAAAAGCATTCAACAAAATGGTTGTATCTATAAAGAACTATATCGAAAAGCTTCGTGAATCTATGGAAGTGGAACGAAGGCTTAAAGAAAACGAGCTGATAATGGAAAACCATATTAAGGATGCAGAGCTTCGATACTTGCAGGCGCAGATTAATCCACATTTCTTGTTTAATACTTTGAATGCCGGCGCCCAGCTTGCCATGATGGAGGGGGCAGACAGGACCAGCAATTACATTCAAAGGGTGGCAGATTTCTTTAGATACAACATCAAAAAGAACAAGGATGTTGTGTCTTTGCGGGAGGAAATTGAGCTGGTAGACATCTACATTTACATCATAAATGTAAGATTTGCAGGGGAAATCCAGTTCACCAAGGAGATTGATGAGTCACTTCTCGGGGTAAAGATACCTAGTATGATACTTCAGCCTATTGTTGAAAATAGTATCAACTATGGCCTTAGGAATATTGATTGGACCAAGAAAATCAAGCTTTCTGTGTACGAGCTGGGGGACTATATATGTGTCAGCATTAAAGATAATGGTATTGGAATGACACAGGAAAAGATTGAGCAGGTTTTGGATGGCACATACAAGAGCAATCCTGCTAAATCCACATCCAATGGAGTTGGATTAAACAACTGTATTGAGCGTCTTAACATCTTCTACGAAAGCGAAGATGTATTAGATATTATATCTGAGGGAGAAAAGATGGGAACGGAGACAATTCTTTATCTTCCAAAGAAGGATTATGAGAAGGAACAAATGTAATGTACAAAATAATGTTGGCGGATGACGAGGGAATAGTCATCGATTCATTGAAATTCATAATAGAAAAGGAATTCGGAAGCAAGTGCGATATCCGTACAGCCAAAACCGGTAGACAGGTCATTGAGCTTGCAGAAGAGTATCAGCCGGATATAGCCTTTATGGATATTCAGATGCCTGGCATCAACGGCATCGAAGCTATGCGAGAAATTCGAAAGACCAACAGTCATATCGTATTTATAGTAATGACTGCGTACGACAAATTCGATTATGCCAAGGAAGCTATTTCCCTGGGGGTTTTGGACTACCTAAACAAACCGGTTAGTAGAGATGGAATCATCAACATTCTAAATAAAGCAATGGGGCAAATCGATGGTGAAAGAGCAAAGCGAAGCAACGACCTTCGAGTTAGAGAAAAGCTGGAAACTGTAGTGCCAATTATTGAAAATGGTTTGATTCAGGATTTACTTTTCAAGGAATACTTTAAAGAGGATATTGATAACTACAAGACCTTGCTGGGAATTGATTCGGAATATGGATACATGGCCTGCATGGTATTTGGTAGAGAGATGGTGGGAAACTACATGACCAGTGCTGTAGCAGTTTCCATTCAGGCTCAGAAATCATATCGAGAGATTCACACCATAACCGAGGACTATATAAAGGGAATCATGGGCGCGGTAATGTCTAATAAAATACCAATACTTATTCCAACAGACAGTAGCACATTGCCGTATAATGAAAGAAATAATGTGGTAGAAAGTGCAAGAGCACTATGCCGAAAGCTTTCAGATAGATTCGATATGGATTTTCGAATCGGATTTGGTTCGGTGAAGCCGCTGGATAGAATGGCGGAATCATACGAGGAAGCAAACTCAGTGCTGATTGCAACCACAAGCCATGTAGCCCACGTGGATGATATGCCTGTTGCATGTCAGTACGAGGAAAGTTATCCAATGGATTTGGAAAAGCGTCTGTTTAACGAGATATCCCTTGGAAATGTTAATGAGACGGTGGCATTATCACAGGCGTTCTTTGAGTGGATGGAAGAAAACTACGCAAATGATAATGACAGTGTTCGATTGAAATGCTTGGAGTTCGTTCTTTGGGCGGAGCATCTATCTTATGAAAAGACAGCTCGTGTATACGAGTTTAAAAGCAGGGCAAATTATTTGTCAGAGCTATTGAATCTTGGGGGATTAAACGAAGTAAAGCATTGGTTTATTGAAAAGATGAAGGCTGCTGCTGTTTGGGTGGCAAACAAGCAGGAAGAGCAGTCAATGAGCGTTGTCAATAAAGCAAGGCAATACATAGATGAAAACTATATGAAGGAATTAACTTTAGATGATATATCTCGAATGGTTAATATCAGTTCATATTATTTTTCAAAGGTATTTAAAGAGGAGACAGGTGAGAACTTCATCGACTATCTTACAAAGCTACGTATCGAGGCGGCCAAAAAGCTGCTTAAGACAACTAGCAAGTCCATGAAGGAGATATCAGCGGAGGTAGGATATCCGGATCCAAACTACTTTTCACGTAACTTTAAAAAGTATACTGGAAAGACACCTACAGACTACGCGAAATGTAACTAATAATTATTGGGGTGAATAATAATGAAAGGATATATGAAAAAGATAGTGGTGATGACACTATCCCTTGCGATGCTTTCAGGATGCGCTAGTAGCTCTGCAGATAGCGCAAGTACATCTTCTAATAAAGAAGATGGTATTGAAATTGGTTTGTGTTTTGATTCATTTGTAATCGAGCGCTGGGAGAAGGATAGAGATGTGTTTGTGGATACAGCATCATCTTTAGGGGCGACGGTTAATGTTCAAAATGCAAACGGTGATGTGGATAAACAAATCGAGCAGATTACATATCTGATAGATAAGGGCGTGGATTGTCTGGTAATAATTCCAGTAGATGGTGAAGCCCTAACAGACGTAATCAAAGCCGCAAAGGAAAAGGATATTGCGGTGGTTTGCTACGATAGAATAATTCCAAATGCAGATACGGATCTTTACATATCATTCGACAACAACATGGTAGGCCAAATGCTTGGGGAATCCTTGGCAGATTCTGGAGCTAAGAGTGTAGTAATGATTTGCGGGCCGCTTACTGATGGCAATGTGCCTATGGTAAACGATGGTTTCTATTCAGTCATGAATGAGAACAATATCGAAATTCTGGACACATACTATTGCGAGGGCTGGAAGGCTGAGTTAGGTGGCGCCTATGTTTATGACAATTTGGACACTATCAAGCAGGCGGATGCCATAATGTGTGGCAATGATGATGTGGCTACATCTGTAATCAGAGCTTTGGCTGTATGCCAGCTGGCAGGTGAAAAGCCGGTGGTTGGCCAGGATGCAGATTTACCTGCGTGTCAGCACATTGTTGAGGGAACACAGCTGATGACGGTGTTCAAGCCTGTAAGTAAATTGGCAGAACAGGCAGCGCAGCTTTCTGTGCAGCTTGCCAGTGGAGAGGATATTGATGTGGATTCCACAATAAGTGACGGGCAGTACGACATCCCATATGTAGCTACAGAGCCAGTGGCAGTGACCAGAGACAATATCGATGAAGTGATTATAGACAGTGGATTCCATTCTAAAGAGGACGTTTATATGAATGTTTCTGAGGAATCCGGTGAAAATGAATAGCAAATTTTTGCATGACAAAAAATGACTAGCACAAAAATGTGCTAGTCATTTTTCATTGTGTGAATTAATTTAGACAAAAATGTGAAGAAAGTGACAACCATTTTCAGACATCTTCATGATATCGTATCTATAGTAACAAACAAACCTAAATGAAAGGGAGGTTTTCAAAGAATGAAGAGAAAGTTATTAAGTGTACTTTTGACAGGTGCTCTTGCAGCTTCAATGTTTGTAGGTTGCGGAACTAGCACAGAGACAACAGACACAGGTGCAGCTGGTGGGGATACAGCTACAGAGACAACAGATGATGGTGGTTCTACAGCAGCAACAGGAACAAAGGTTGGTGTTGCAATGCCTACAAAGGATCTCCAGAGATGGAATCAGGATGGTGCTAACATGCAGTCAGAGCTTGAAGCAGCTGGCTACGAAGTAGACCTTCAGTACGCTTCAAACGATGTTCAGACTCAGGTTTCACAGATTGAAAACATGATCAACTCAGGATGTAACGTTCTTGTAGTTGCAGCTATCGAAGGTTCATCACTTGGTGAAGCTATGGATATGGCAGCTGAGAATAACATCCCAGTTATCGCATATGACCGTTTGATTATGAACTCAGATGCAGTTTCATACTATGCAACATTCGATAACTACAAGGTAGGTCAGGTTCAGGGTCAGTACATCATTGATCAGCTTGATCTTGAGAACACATCAGAGACATTCACAATGGAAATCACAGCTGGTGATCCAGGTGATAACAACGCTGGTTTCTTCTATGATGGTGCTATGGATCTTCTTAAGCCATACATCGAGGCTGGTACACTTGTTGTTAAGTCTGGTCAGGTAGATTTCGCAGAAGTTGCTACTCCAGCATGGGCTACAGAAACAGCTCAGTCACGTATGGAGACAATTCTTTCTTCTAACTACGCTAACGAAGATCTTGACGTTTGCCTCTGCTCTAACGATTCTACAGCACTTGGTGTTGAGAACGCACTTGCAGCAAACTACAAGGGTGAATATCCAATCATCACAGGTCAGGATTGCGATATTGAGAACACAAAGAACATGATCGCTGGAAAGCAGTCTATGTCAGTATTCAAGGATACACGTACACTTGCTTCACAGGTTGTTAAGATGGTAGGTCAGATCCTCAGCGGTGAGACAGTTGATGTTAACGATACTGAGACATATGACAATGGTACAGGAGTTATTCCTTCATACCTTTGCGAGCCAGTATTCGCTGATAAGGACAACTACAAAGAGCTTCTTATCGATTCTGGTTACTACACAGAAGATCAGCTTCAGTAATAAAAAAAGTAATGCTTTTAGGGCAGGGCAACCTGCCCTATTTTAGAGAAGAGAATGTTTTTAAGAAAATAAAAGTTATTTTAAGGAGGGAGACTTAAGTGGGAAAAACAATACTTGAGATGAAATCAATCACCAAAGAGTTCCCAGGAGTAAAAGCCCTTGATAACGTAAACTTAAAGGTAGAGGAAGGCGAAATTCATGCTCTTGTAGGCGAGAATGGAGCTGGTAAATCTACTCTTATGAACGTTTTAAGTGGTATTTATCCATTTGGATCTTACACTGGAGACATCGTATACAATGGTGAAGTTTGTCAGTTCCAGAAAATCAAGGATTCTGAGGAAAAAGGAATCGTTATCATTCATCAGGAATTGGCGTTAATCCCTTATATGTCTATAGGTGAGAACATGTTCCTTGGAAATGAACAGGGAAGCAAGGCAGCTATTGATTGGGACAAAACATACGCAGAAGCAGACAAATATTTAAAGATGGTTGGTTTATCAGAAAGCAGCCGTACTTTAATCAAAGATATAGGTGTTGGTAAACAGCAGCTTGTTGAAATTGCAAAGGCATTAGCAAAGAATGCTAAGCTCCTCATTCTTGATGAGCCAACATCATCACTTAACGAAACAGATTCGAGAGCACTTCTTGATTTACTTCTTAAATTCAAGCAGGAAGGAATGACATCTATTATCATTTCTCACAAGCTTAATGAAGTTTCTTATGTAGCAGATAAGATTACTGTTATCCGTGATGGTTCCACAATCGAAACTCTTGATAAGAGTGTAGATGATATTTCAGAAGATAGAATCATTAAAGGCATGGTTGGTCGTGAAATGACAGACCGTTTCCCTAAGCGTCACGGTGTAGAAATCGGTGACATCGCTATGGAAGTAAAGGATTGGACAGTTTACCATCCACAGTTCTCAGAGCGTAAGGTTGTTGATGGAGTATCAATGAATATCCGTAAAGGCGAAGTAGTTGGTATCGCTGGTCTTATGGGTGCTGGACGTACAGAGCTTGCAATGAGTATCTTCGGAAAGGCTTATGGAACTAACATTTCAGGTCAGCTTTTCTTAAACGGTGAAGAAGTTCACTTAAAGAATATCAAGGATGCAATCAAGCACAAGATTGCATACGTAACAGAAGATAGAAAGGGCAACGGACTTGTTCTTACAAATCCAATCAAGATTAATACAACTCTTTCAAATCTTTCATCACTTTGTTCTAGACGCGTTATCGATCAGGATAAAGAATATCAGGTAGCAGAGGAGTACAGAGATAAGCTCAAGACAAAATGTCCTACAGTTGAGCAGAACGTTGGAAACCTTTCAGGTGGTAACCAGCAGAAGGTTCTTCTTGCTAAGTGGATGTTTGCAGATCCAGATGTACTTATCCTTGATGAGCCTACACGTGGTATTGACGTTGGTGCTAAGTACGAAATCTACTGCATCATCAATGATTTGGTTGCAGCAGGAAAATCAGTAATAATGATTTCATCAGAGCTTCCAGAAGTACTTGGTATGTCAGACCGTATATACGTTATGAACGAAGGTAAAATGGTTGGCGAAATGGCAGGGGCAGAAGCTTCACAGGAAAGCATTATGTCTTGCATCTTGAAGTCATAGAAGGGAGAGAAAACATGGTCTCAGTTAATATTAAAGACACATTAAAAAAATACACCATGGTTATCGCCCTGGTGATTATTATCGGAATATTCTACGTTGGAACAGGCGGAACAATTCTTCTGTCTCAGAACGTAAACAACTTGCTTTCACAGAACGCATACGTATTTGTGTTAGCAACTGGTATGTTACTTTGTATCTTAACTGGTGGTAACATCGATCTTTCTGTTGGTTCAGTTGTCTGCTTCGTAGGTGGTATTGGAGCAGTAATGATGAGCAAGGGAATGAACGTATGGTTTGCAGTTCTTGTAATGCTCCTTGTTGGTGTTTTAGTTGGTGCATGGCAGGCATTCTGGGTTGCATATATCAATGTTCCACCATTCATTGCAACACTTGCTGGTATGTACGCATTCAGAGGTTTATCAAATGTAGTATTAAATGGTTATGCAGTTTCTATTTCAAATACAACATTCCTTAATGTATTTGGTGGTGGTGCTGATTGCTACATCCCTGATTTCTTCCATGGAGAAAGCCTCAACATTACATGTTTACTTGCAGGCCTTATTGCAGTTGCAGTTTATGTATTAATCTCAATTAAAAACAGAGTATCAGCTTCTAGAAAAGGCTACGTTACAACAAGCGCAGCTAGCTTCTACGCAAAGCTTGTTATTCTTTCACTTGTAATTTTATTCTTAGCATATAAGCTTGCTGGTTACAAAGGAATTCCTACATCATTATTATGGATTATCCTTATTGTCCTTGTTTACAACTACATCACAACAAAGACAACAATCGGACGTTACTTATATGCAGTAGGTGGTAACGAAAAAGCTACACAGCTTTCAGGTATCAACACAAAGAAGGTTTACTTCTTCGCTTATACAAACATGGGATTCTTAGCAGCTTTTGCTGGTATCCTTACAGTAGCTCGTGCAGCTTCTGCACAGCCTACATACGGTCAGTTCTACGAAATGGATGCAATCGGTGCTTGCTTTATCGGTGGTGCATCTGCATATGGTGGAACAGGTTCAGTATTCGGCGCAATCATTGGTGCTCTTTTGATGGGTGTTATCAACCAGGGTATGTTAATCATGGGTGTTGATGCAAACTATCAGAAGGTAGTTAAAGGTTTAGTACTTCTTGCAGCGGTTATCTTTGATGTTATGTCTAAGAGAGAGAAAAAGTAGGAAGGGAGGAGCGAAAAAGTGAAAGACAAGATTTTTAAAATATTAAAAGAAAACACAATGCTCATTGTTCTGGTCCTGGTTGTTCTCTTCTTTAACTTTACAACTAATGGCACAATGCTTATGCCAAGCCAGTTCAACGCATTGATTACACAGAATGCATATGTATATGTTCTTGCAATAGGTATGTTGATGTGTATGTTAACAGGTGGTAACATCGACCTTTCCTGCGGTTCATTTGTTTGCTTAGTAGGTATCATCGGAGCAAAAGTAATGGTAAACATGGGTGCTTCAACACCTGTTGGAATCCTTGTAATGCTCCTCATCGGAATCATCTATGGATGCTTACTTGGATATGTAATTGCTTACATCAATATTCCACCATGGATTGCTACACTTGCAGGTTTCCTTGCACTTCGTGGATGGGGCGTTGCATTACTTAACGGTTCATCAAACATCAGCCCACTTCCACCAGAATTTTGTGCATTATTCTCAGGCAAGATGAATGACCTTTTCGGTGGTCCAAGAATCGGTGGTGTTCAGTACAACATGACAAGTATTGTAATTGGACTTATCGCTTCAATCATCGTAGTAGTTCTTCTTTTCAGATCACGTGCAAACAAGCTTAAGAAGGGCTATGTTGCAGACAGCCTTGTAGCAGTAATCGTTAAGTGTGTACTTATCGACTTTGTAATCATGCTCTTTGCATACAAGTTCTCACTTGCTGGTGGTGTACCATACTCACTCATCTGGGTAGCAGTAATAGTACTTATCTACAGCTTCATTACATCAAAGACAGATATCGGACGTTACTTCTACACAATCGGTGGTAACTCAGAGGCAACAAGACTTTCAGGTATCGATACAAAGAGAATCATGTTTATCGCATACTTGAACATGGCTGTACTTACAGTTATTTCTGCATTCCTTACAATGGCTCGTTTCCAGGCTGCAAACTCAACAGCTGGTACAAACTACGAGATGGATGCCATCTCAGCCTGCGTAGTAGGTGGTGTATCTGCATACGGTGGATCAGGTACAGTATTCGGAATGATTGTTGGTGCTACCCTCATCGGTGTAATCAACCTTGGTATGTCCCTCATGGGTATCGATGCCAACTGGCAGAAGGTTGTTAAAGGCGTAGTACTTCTCGGAGCCGTAGTCTTCGAAATCCTCAACAACAAGAAAAGCGCAACAAAGTAATACATAAGATTTTATTTTCTTCATTATATTCTCTTAATGTTATTATAACTAAAAGCTCGCGACCTCCCATTGGCCGCGAGCTTTTGTTTTGAATATCGCGGCCAAGAGTGCTAATATTTTAGGTATGGAAATAATAAAAGGATTCTTACAGAGGAAAATGGTTATATTACTGGCGGCGGTTGTACTGGTGTTTTTTGTGCTGTTTAATTCGGGATTCTTTGGGGGCAAGGATGAGCGAATTAAGATTTCCTGCGTGGGCGATAGTCTTACCTATGGAAGTGGAGTGTTGAAGACTAGGGATACGGATGCGTATCCAGCACAGCTGCAAATAAAGATGGGGACAGATCATCTTGTTTCAAATTTTGGATTGCGCAATGCTACGGCATCTGCATCTGGGGATTTGCCTTATGTGGAGTCGGAGGAGTATCAGCAGTCCCTGAAGTCTAAGCCTGATATTGTGGTGCTTATGCTTGGAACAAATGATACAAAGACTTATAACTGGAATGCATCAGACTATGAGGCAGGGCTGAAGGAGCTTGTGGAGTCTTATCAGCAGCTGGATACTAAGCCTACAGTGTACTTGATGCGTAGTCCATATTGCTATTCATTGGATGGAAGTGATGTGGCAGAGTATGATATTCAGCCGAAGGTTGTATCTGATGAATTGGGTGGAATCATTGAAAAGGTTGCGGCTGAGACTGGCGTAGAGGTGATTGATTTGTACGGTGTTACTGAGGGTCAGGATGAGCTTTATACTGACGGAATTCACTTTAATGCTAAGGGCTATGAGCTTATAGCTGATGAGGTATATTCTAATTTAAAATAATTTTCAATAAACCTGTTGACATTTTATGCCGGCAGGTTTATATTTTAATCAAACATATGAACAATCATTCATATATTCAAATTTAAAGAAGACCCAATGGGGGACGGAGGAAAATATCATGAAGAAAACTTACAAAATCGATGTAGATTGTGCAAACTGTGCAAACAAGATGGAGCAGGCTGCTAAGGAGACAGCAGGTGTTGCTGATGCTACAGTTAATTTTATGGCACTTAAAATGAACGTTGAGTTCGAAGATGGAGCAGATGTTAAGGCTGTTATGGAAGAAGTTCTTAAGAACTGCAAGAAGGTAGAGGACGATTGCGAGATTTTTTTATAGGAGTTTGATATGAACAAAAAGCAGAAGAAGGTACTAATCAGAATAATTGCAGCGGCTTTGATGATGGCAATCCTGTTGTTGCTTCCTTTGGAAGAGGGCAGTTGGATTCGTTTTGTGCTGTTTTTGATTCCATATTTTACTATTGGATATGACATTTTAAAGAAGGCATTTAAGGGAATCAAGAACAAGCAGGTCTTTGATGAGAATTTCCTTATGGCTGTTGCCACTATTGGTGCAATGGCACTTGGGGAATATACAGAAGGCGTAGCGGTTATGCTATTCTACCAGGTTGGCGAATTATTCCAATCATACGCTGTAGGAAAGAGCAGACGTAACATTTCCCAGCTTATGGACATTAGGCCTGATTTTGCAAACATAATGGTGGATGGTCAGCTTACACAGGTTGATCCTGACGAAGTGGAAATTGGAAGCGAAATCGTTGTTCAGCCTGGTGAAAAGATTCCTATCGATGGTGTGGTTATTGACGGTACAGCTACTCTTGATACTGCAGCCCTTACAGGTGAAAGCGTTCCTAGAAGTGCAAAGCCTGGGGACGAGGTTATTTCCGGATGTATCAATATGTCAGGTGTTCTCACTATCCGCACTACAAAGGAATTCGGCGAATCTACAGCATCAAAGATTCTCGACTTGGTGGAGAATGCATCTTCAAAGAAATCAAAGCCAGAGAATTTTATTTCAAGATTTGCCAGAGTGTACACACCAGCTGTTTGTTATTCAGCTGTAGCACTTGCAGTACTTCCACCAGTGATTTCACTTATTATCGGTGTTAATCCTAACTGGGGCCAGTGGATTTATAGAGCCCTTACATTCCTTGTTATCAGTTGCCCATGTGCACTTGTTATCAGTATTCCGCTTACATTTTTTGCAGGAATTGGTGGTGCCAGCAAGGAAGGTGTCCTTGTAAAAGGTTCAAACTATCTTGATATGCTTTCAAAGGCTAAAATCGCTGTTATGGACAAAACAGGTACACTTACTGAGGGCGTATTCAAGGTTACAAAGATTGTTCCAAAGGATATTTCTGAGGATGAGCTTTTGATGTATGCTGCTATGGCTGAGGTATACTCAAATCATCCAATTTCACGTAGTTTGAAGGAGGCTTACAGCAAGCCTCTCGATACAAACGACGTTACTGATGTGCAGGAAATCTCTGGACATGGAATCAGAGCTACAGTTCTTGGAAAGACTGTAAATGCAGGAAATGAGAAGCTTATGGCTTCTGTTGGCACAGCTTTCAACCAGGCAAATGAGCCAGGTACAGTTATCTATATCGCAATTGATGGACAGTATAAAGGCTACATCCTTATATCTGATCAGATAAAGGCCACATCAAAGGCTGCTATCGAAAATATGAAGCGAGTTGGTGTGAGACAGACAGTTATGCTTACTGGCGATAGCAAGAGCGTGGCAGATATCGTTGCAAAGGATTTGGGACTTGATAGTGTTTGCTCAGAGCTTTTGCCTGGGGATAAGGTCCAGAAGGTAGAGGAGTTATTAGCATCCAAATCAGAGAATGAACAGTTGATTTTCGTTGGCGATGGTATAAATGATGCTCCAGTTCTTTCAAGAGCTGATATCGGTATTGCCATGGGAGCTCTTGGTAGCGATGCAGCCATAGAGGCAGCAGATGTTGTTCTTATGGATGACGACCCTATGAAGATTTCAAAAGCCATCGGTATTGCAAAAAAGTGCATGCGTATAGTATATGAAAATATTTACTTTGCCATCGGAATTAAGGTATTATGTTTGATACTTGGTGCGATTGGTATTGCAAATATGTGGTATGCTATTTTTGCAGACGTTGGAGTTATGGTTATTGCAGTTCTCAACGCAATCCGCGCATTACGTGTGAGGAACATTTAGGAGGTTTGACAATGGATAAACATGCAGAATGCTGTGAAGAGCAGTGTGTACATAAAGAATTGGTAGCAAATGTACTTAACGATTTGCCTGATGAGGATGTCTTATACGATTTGGCAGAGCTTTTCAAGGTTTTTGGTGATAGTACCAGGGTACGAATCCTGATTGCTTTATTCGAGGCAGAGCTTTGCGTATGTGACATTTCAGAAGCTCTTGGTATGACACAATCAGCTGTATCACATCAGCTGCAGATTCTTCGTACAAACAAGCTTGTAAAGAGCCGTCGCGAGGGCAAGCAAATCTATTATAGTTTGGCAGATGAGCATGTGGTTACCATTATGGCACAAGGCCTAAATCACATCTTAGAATAATATATAAAATGTTGTTGGCTTCCTGTTCTTTGATTGAGGAACAGGAAGCTTTTTTATTGAATTTTTAGGCTGTAACGAAACAATTTATCAATAAGAAAAAAATGTGAAAAAAGTATTGACTTCGAACTTCTATTAGTATAAGATAACCACAGTTAGCAAAGGCTAACCAAAACATGAACAGGAAGCTAACATTATGTGCGAAGAAGTATTTGAAATGATATGTGCCATGGACAGGCGATGTGTAGAGTTGCAAGTTGTATTGCAGTGTGCTCCCACATTAGCTGGCCTTAAAACTTCAAATCTTCTTATAGTTCCGAAAGATCAGGAAGATAAGGTTAGATTTGTTCTCAGGCATTCAGGCTTGTTGGGGTATCGCCTCGTGTACGATAGACATCGAGTTATCTTTTTGGTTTTTAATAGGGATAAGCTCATAAGCTACCTTGCAAAGCCAGAGGTAAAGGAATTTCTTTCCTCTTATGGATATCGTACAGATGCCTTTGGGTATTTGCTTAGAAATTTCCAGAATCGATATGATTCTTATGTTCATAAAAGGGATAATTTCCCTCACGAGATGGGAGTGTTCCTCGGATATCCGCTTTGTGATGTAGTAGGCTTCATTCAAAACGGAGGAGACGGATTTGTGCTGTCGGGGTATTGGAAGGTTTACAAAAATGCGACTGAGGCACAGAAGTTATTTGAAAAATTTGACATTGTAAAAGATGATATGGTTCGCATGGTATTTAAAGGATATTCATTAAAAGATATCGTAAATACGTATGCAAAGCCTGTCGTATCCTTGGCAGTTTAACGTCAAAATATCTTATTTTAAAGGAGATTAAAGTCATGAGTAAGGTTAATGTTGTATTTTGGTCACAGTCTGGTAATACAGAGAGTATGGCAAACGCTGTAGGTGCTGGTGTTACAGCAGCAGGCGGCGAGGCTAACGTAGTATATGTTGGTGATGCTTCTATAGATGAGCTCAAGAATGCAAAGGCATTTGCACTTGGATGTCCAGCAATGGGCGCTGAGGTTCTTGAGGAAGGCGAGATGGAGCCATTTGTTACAGATTTAGAGGGCTTTGTTTCAGGTAAGACAATCGGTCTTTTCGGCTCATATGGCTGGGGAGATGGTCAGTGGATGCGCGACTGGGTTGATCGCATGACAGCAGCAGGCGCAACAGTAGTAAACGGCGAAGGCGTTATTTGCCAGGACGCTCCAGATGGAGCAGCAGAAGCTGCATGCCAGGAGCTTGGTAAAGCTTTAGCAGCAGTTTAATTTCATATTTTAGCTTATTTCCTTTCCCTGAGTTTCTAACCGGGTTTCTTGGGGAAGTTATTAGACTCCTTTTACAGCCTCCAGGTATGCCAGTGCCTGGAGGTATTTATTCGGAAGCAGCCTTTGACGGAGGCAAATATCGATGGTTTATGCCACAGATAAAAGTTGTCGGAATATCTGATATTTCGTGATAAAATCTAACAATTTAATTTTGAAAAAGTTGTTGACAAAGCCTTGATTCTCATATATACTCTCTATTGTTCGCGAGAGAGATACGCAACAAACGCAGAACAAATTATTTCGGGGTGTGGCTCAGTTTGGCTAGAGCACCTGGTTTGGGACCAGGGGGTCGCAGGTTCGAATCCTGTCACCCCGACTTGGAAATTAATTATTTTATGCGGGTGTGGTTCAATGGTAGAACATCAGCCTTCCAAGCTGAATACGTGGGTTCGATTCCCATCACCCGCTTTTTAATTTCTAATATGTTGCATATGTGTCAGTAGCTCAGCTGGATAGAGCAACGGCCTTCTAAGCCGTGGGTCGGGGGTTCGAATCCCTTCTGGCACATTTATACGGTTTATATTTTATCAGTATGGTGGGTGTGGCACAGCTGGTTAGCGCGTCGGATTGTGGTTCCGAAGGTCGAGGGTTCGAACCCCTCTACCCACCCTGTTGCGATAGCAACAAATTGAATAAGGGCAATTAAGTCCTTTGTTGGGCTATCGCCAAGCGGTAAGGCACCAGATTTTGATTCTGGCATTCGCTGGTTCGAATCCAGCTAGCCCAGTTTCTAGTCTATGCCTTTTTCTTTTGGAAATAGTCGCATACCAATTTAATATGGGGTTGTAGCTCAGTTGGTAGAGCACCTGACTTTTAATCAGGTTGTCGGGAGTTCGAGCCTCCTCAGCCTCAGCAAAGAAAAGCACGTAAGATTGTCTTACGTGCTTTTGTTTTATGAACTATCCGCAAAATCCGGATAGTTCAAAACGTGACAATTTGTCACGAGTTGGTTACAGGTTGTAACCAACTAAGAAATTAAAAACATATACAGTGTAGCATAATTATGCTACAATAAAGACAAATAAGGAGGTGTTTATTATGCCAACAATTATGCCTATTAGAGATTTAAGAAATACAAGTGAAATATCAGAAATTGCACATAGAAAAAAAGAACCTATTTTTATTACAAAAAATGGATATAGTGATCTTGTGGTTATGAGTGCAGAATTATACGAGAAGTTTGCAAGAGAAAATCGCATAGATCAGGCTATTTTTGAGGCAGAGCAGGAGTTTGCTGAGACAGGCAAGACAGTAGATGCGAAGGAAGCTTTTGCAGAATTGGAGAAAAAGTATTTTGAATAAATACATTGTAGAATTAATGCCAAGAGCGTATAGGGATATAGAAGAAATATATGCTTATATTGCTTATGAAAAGTTGTCTCCAGAAAATGCAAAAGGACAGATTGATAGAATAAAAGAAGCTATACTAGGGCTCGATACATTGCCTGAATCTCATCAAGATAGAATAACTGGTAGATATGCAGGTAAAGGATATAAACAATTAATTATTGATAACTATATTGCTATATTTAGAATTGATGAAGGTAATGGTAGAGTTTTGGTTGTTACTGTGCAGTATCAGGGAAGAGATATATAGTGATAGTAGGTTTACCCTGTGGTTTAACTTATAAATGCAGAGGCAACAAATGCCTTTCTTTCAATATTTTTTGAGACCGAGATGAGTTCGAGCCTCCTCAGCCTCAGCAAATGAAGCCTTCAGATTCGTCTGAAGGCTTTTTATTTTATGTAGGAATCTGTTATATTATTTATGTAGGAGTTAATTTAACAAAGGAGATTAAATAGATGAATCAGGAATCGTTTTCATTTGTAATATACATGATTCATGCTTGTGCTAATAAGTGGGGGAAACTACCATCTGAGGTTTACGCTATGCTTAGTAGTGTCGATTGTATAAATAATTATTTGGTTAAACATTTTGACATAATTCATACTCAAAGCACGTCCTATGTTATTGATGATATTACAGACTATTTAAATGCAAGAGGTGTTAAAATATGATTGTTTACCATGGCGGGATTGATGTAATTGAGAAGCCAGATATTAATCACTCATATAGACCATTAGATTTTGGTAAAGGTTTTTATATTACTACAGTTAAGGAACAGGCTGAAAAATGGGCTAGAAGAAAGGCTGATATCTTTGATAAGGATGTGTCTGTAGTTAATTGTTATGAACTGAAAGATGATTATGATTCCTTTAAGGTAAAAACATTTCCTGATGATTTGATAGAGTGGATAGATTTTGTATGCTCATGTAGAGATGGAAATGAAGAATACAAACAATATGACATTATCATTGGAAAAGTAGCTGATGATAAGGTCTTTAGAGTTGTAGATATGTATCATCAGGGAATTTGGGATAGAGATAGAGCTTTAAAAGAAATCAAGGTATATGAAACCTATGACCAGATAGCTTTTATATCACAAAAAGCTATAGATAATCTTTTGTCTTATAGTTCTTCATATGAGGTTAAATAATGGATGATAAAGTATTAGAACAGGTATATCAGGAAAGCTTGGAAGAGAGATTAATTTCTTATATAGCAAAAGAAAACAATGTTTCTCTAGAGAAAGCAATGGCTATCTATTATGGTAGTAAGCTTTCAAATAAAATAAATCAAGGCAAGGAAGGAATGCAGTATCTAGACTACAAGGTACTTGCGGATATATTAAAAGAGACAGAGCCTGAGTTGTTTGAAAAATAGTCTTCATATGAAGGCTTTTTTTATTGGTGACAAGTTGTCACCAGTTGGTGTCAATATGTCACCAACTCAATTTATGTAATTCTCGCTAAAATAGACTGATAATGTGTCGAGACATGAGTCGAGACCAATAATTGCAGAGGTGACAAATACCTTTCTTTCATATTTTTTTGAGGCCAGACTTCTATTCGAGCCTCCTCAGCCTCAGCAAATGAAAGACCTTGAAGCTTTTGCTTCAGGGTCTTTTTCGCATGTGCATATAAACGGACACAACTGTATCTTATAATTATATTTGTAAGGACAAAAGCAAAGTGGATAACTTGACAATATGTTCTATACGACATATTATAACTAGAAGAGGACTCAAAAGGCTCCAAAGGCAGAAATTGAATTAGCAAAGAAGTACAAAGCTGATTATGAACGGAGGAATTGTAAATGAGCAGTTATAGAGAATATAAAGAAAAAGCACTAAAAGACCCGGAGGTTAAAGCTGAGTATGACTCTCTTGAGGCAGAGTACGATATTATCCAAGCAATGATTGATGCCCGAATTAACCAGCATATGACACAGAAGGATCTTTCTGCAAAAACAGGTATTACACAGGCTGATATTAGTCGTATAGAGAATGGAACACGCAATCCTAGTCTAGCAATGGTAAAAAGGCTTGCAGAAGGTTTGGGGATGCAGCTAAAGCTAGAACTTGTACCACGAACAGCAAAACAATGACTTTTGTTTTATTCAACTTCTTAGTGTATGCTTTTGAAAACATAAACAATCATAGGAGGACATAAAAGTGGAATTTAGAGTTGCAACATTGAATGATCTTGATTTATTGACTACATCTCGTATTGAAGTCTTAAGAGCAGCAAATAAGCTAGATGCTTCTACGGATATGGCAAATGTAGAAAAGGAATCCTATAACTATTACAAAAATGCATTGGAGGAAAATACACATTATGCAATTCTCGTAATGGAGGATGATAAATTCATAGGGGCTGGAGGTGTTAGTTTTTATAGCGTGATGCCTACCTATCATAACCCTAGTGGCAAGAAGGCTTATATCATGAATATGTATACGGCTCCAGATTATAGACGTCAAGGTATCGCATATAAAACATTAGATATGCTCGTTAAAATATCAAAAGAACGTGGGATTAACCAAATTTCATTAGAGGCAACTGAAATGGGACGTCCTTTGTATGAAAAATATGGTTTTGTAAAAATGGAATCTGAAATGGAACTAGTTTAAGGAGACAACAATGAATATCAAATATACAGATAAGCATAACTTTGATTGATATGATTAAAGAAAAGTACAAAAGCTATCTAAGAATAGCTGTAATTGCTTATGACAATGAAATGAACTTTTACAATAACTGTGGCTTTGAAAAAAGTAAGGATGCATCACCTATGTTCATAACATCCTTGTGGACATAATTTTTAATCTGTTAATCTGCCAGCATACATGATTGAAAGCTCGCCACGAACTTTGCTTTTGATAGCCTAAGATTTAAAATAATGGATAGGATGAAGGAAAGGGAGAAGGGGCATGATTAGTAAGCTTTTAGCGGAAAAGTTTATTGAACAAGTAACAGAATACACTTCATATAATGTAAATATTATGGATGAAGACGGTGTAATAATAGCAAGCAGAAACAGTGAGCGAGTGGGGCAGTATCACGAGATTGCTTACAGAATTGTTCATGGGGAAGAGGACATAGTCGATACTACAACCATTGAGCAGTTTCCAAACGTTCTTCCAGGCATAAACATGGTAATAGAGATGGATGGAAGGCGAGAGGGAGTAGTTGGTCTTACTGGAGAGCCAGAGGAAGTCAGACCTGTAGCAATGATTGTAAAGATGGCAATTCAGTCTATGCTTCGCTATGAAAAGCAGCAAGAAAAAGCCAGACTACGTGAAAATCGAAAAGAACGTTTTATCCATATGTTAACTGAGGTTGAGTATGCGGATTCGCAGGAAATACGTGAGTTGGCTGAGGAACTTGGCTATCCTGAAGAAAGAATTAGAATTCCTATCTTAGCCATTATGGATGGGGTCAATGCATCTGACTTTTTAGTGCATCTTAAAAAGAGTCCATATCATACTCTAAAAGATGTTTCTTTGGCTCTTGATGAAAAAAGAGTAATCATCTTTAAAACTATGCCTGACACAGTTAGCGAATTATTCTCTGATTACAAATACATAGTTGGAGAGTATTTAAGCCCAGTTCTTAGATGGATGAAAGAAAATGATACTCAGGCAAAGTTTTACATTGGTAGTTTCCAAGATTCTTATGCACGCTATTACTATGCATACAGACATTGCAGATGGTTACAGGAATATATAAAAACAGAGGGAAGCTCCGTTTTCTTTTATGATCATGTGGGGGAATATTTGCATTTTATTACTCCAATGAGAGATATGGCCAACATGTTTTATATATTTGAAAGCAAATTTCCAGAGGGAAAGATTGATGATTTCATAGAGACAGTTGGAGCTTTAATTAGAAACAACTTTAACTTTAATAAAGCAGCCCAGGAATTATTCATACATAAAAATACATTGGTTTATCGATACAACAAGTACAAGGAATTGATGGATATTGATCCAGTGGCTAAAGCTTCTGACAGAAGTTTTTTAGAGAGTTTCTACACCTATTTGTATAGGAAGAGGAACAAATACAATATATAATGTGTTGTGTTCTCAACACAAAAAATTGATATTCTTTTTGTAATGATAGTACATTAAATTCTATATTGCCCTCCCTTATCATAAAAGTATCTTATAAACGCTTTAAGAAGGGAGGGCGGTTCCATGACTGGATTTCCGTTAATTATCATCTTTATTTTGGCAATCGTATTAATGATTGTCATGATCTCAAGATTCAAGATTCACCCATTTATTTCAATTATGTGCATCTCTTTGGTATTAGGTCTATTAGCGGGCATTCCTATTGTTGATGTCACATTAGAGGACGGAACAACAAAGGCTGGTATAGCTACTGTAATTGGTCAGGGCTTCTCTGGCACATTCACATCTATTGGTATTGTTATTATCCTTGGTGCTTTAATAGGAAGTATCTTGGAGAAAACAGGTGCAGCTTTAAAACTTGCTGACATAGTAATTAAGATTGTAGGCAAGAATCATCCTGTACTTGCTATGGAGCTTATGGGTTGGGTTGTTTCAATCCCAGTATTCTGTGATTCAGGATTTGTAATCTTAAACCCTATCCGTAAAGCATTAGTAAAGAGAACAGCTTCATCTTCTGTTGCAATGACAGTTGGTCTTGCAGCTGGTCTATTTACATCTCACGTATTTATACCTCCTACACCAGGTCCAATTGCTGCAGCGAATACACTTGGAATTGGTGACAATTTACTTCTTGTAATTGGACTTGGTTTAGTATGTTCAATTTGCCCACTTATTGCAGCATATTTCTATGCTACATTTATTGGCAAGAAGGTTAAGGCCGATGATGAATTTGATACAAACGCAGTTAGCAAAACATACGAAGAATTAGTTGCTGAGTATGGTAAGCTTCCAAATGGATTCTCTGCTCTTGCACCTATTATCGTTCCAATTATTCTTATGGCATTATCTTCAATTGTTACAATGGCTAAGGTAACAGGAGCTGGTGCTAGCATCTGCAAGTTCTTAGGAACTCCTATTATCGCTCTTGCAGTAGGTACAATCTTTGCTGTTATTCAGCTTTGCGGAGCTAAAAAGATTGATGAGTTCTATGACATTGTAAATGATACATTAAAGACAGTTGGTCCTATTCTTTTCATTACAGCTGCTGGTGGTGTACTTGGTAAAGTTATCGCTTCTTCTGATATGGTTAACTACATTTCAGAGCATGCTACAGTACTTTCAGCAATGGGCATCTTCTTCCCATTCTTACTTTCAGCTATATTAAAGAGTGCTCAGGGATCTTCTACAGTAGCTCTTACAACAACAGCTGGTATCGTAGCTCCACTTCTTCCAGTGCTTGGCTTTACTACACCAGCACAGATAACACTTGTATGTATGGCAATCGGAGCAGGTGCTATGACAGTATCACATGCAAACGATTCTTATTACTGGGTTGTTACTAACTTTGGTGAGATGACTCCAGAAAGAGGTTACAAGACCTGGACAGTAGCATCGCTTGTTATGGGTATTGCAGCTATAATTGAAATAGCTATACTTAGCCTATTCATACATTAAAAATGTAATCGAGGAAGTTTTATGAATCAGAAATTAAGGAATGATATTGATTATATTGTTGAAAACACAATAAAAGAAGTTCTGCCTGATGAGGCGGTTACTAGAGCTCTTAACAATTTCTCTTATGGAAAAGGTAAAGTGATTCTAGTAGCCGCTGGAAAGGCGGCTTGGCAAATGGCCGCAGCAGCAAAAAAGGTTCTTAAAAGATTAGATGGCGGCATTGTAATAACAAAATATGATCATGTAAAAAGCAATATTGAGGGGATACAATGCTTTGAAGCAGGACATCCAGTACCTGATCAAAATAGCTTTGATGCGACAAAAAAGGCTATTGAATTAGTGGAAGGCTTATCAGAAGATGACACAGTTATCTTTTTACTTTCCGGTGGTGGAAGCGCCCTGTTTGAATTGCCATTAATTTCTGGTGAAGAACTACAAGACATTACAAAACAGTTACTTGCTAGTGGTGCTGATATAGTAGAGATAAATACTATTCGCAAGCGTCTTAGTAAAGTAAAAGGCGGTAGATTTGCTCTAGCTTGTGCTCCAGCCAAAGTATTTAGTATTGTGCTTAGTGATATAGTTGGAGATCCACTTGATATGATAGCAAGTGGTCCAGCATATCCTGATTTTTCTACATGTGATGAAGCAAAAGAAATAGTTCGTAAATACAATATTAAGCTTTCTAAGGAAGCTGAAGAGCTATTGAATAAAGAAACTCCTAAAGAATTAAATAATGTAGAAACTCACATAACGGGATCAGTTAGAGAACTTTGTAGAGCTGCTGCTAGCAACAGTGGAAAGTTAGGTTATAAGCCTATTATATTGACCGATGAGCTTTGCTGCGAGGCAAGAGAAGCAGGAAGTTTTCTTGCTAGCATCGCAAAGACAAAAGCAAAAGACAATGAAAGGCTTGCCATTATTGCTGGTGGAGAGACAGTGGTTCATCTTACTGGTACAGGTAAAGGTGGAAGAAATCAGGAACTTGCACTCAGCGCTGCTATAGGAATAGCCGGAAATAGAGGCATTGCTGTAGCATCAGTTGGAAGTGATGGAACAGATGGCCCAACAGATGCCGCTGGAGGCTATGTTGATAACGAGACTTATCAAGAATTACTGGCTAAAGGAATCAACATACATGATGTTTTAAAAGATAATGATGCATACAATGCATTAAAAGCAGTTGATGGCCTAATAATAACTGGTGCAACAGGAACGAACGTGAATGATGTTGCTATAGCATTGATTGATATTTAATGAATAGTATATGACATAGTGCATTATTTAGGTCTTACAAACAATTAAATATTGTCCAATAAAATAGATATAACAATTAGACTGGCTTCGGCTGGTCTTTTTGTGTTATGAAAAAGTTTTACTGACATTTAAAAAAAATAGCCCGTATAATGAATTATGATTCAAATGAAGGAGGAAACCATTTATGAAATTTGCTATGTTATGTTGGACCTTTGGGTTCTTTGGGGAATTTCTATATCTGTTATAGGAGTTGTATTAACAAAGCAAAAAAGGAGATTTATAGATGGAATTTAAGACAGTTATAGAATCAAGAGAGTCTGTTCGTAAGTACAGTAATCAGAAACCAAATGAAGAACAGGTTAAGTATATTTTAGAAGCGGGACGTATGGCGCCAACTGCTTTCAATAAACAGCCACAACGCATATATATATTAAAAAGTGAAGAAGCACTTCAAAAAATGGATAGTGTTCATCCTTGCCGTTATGGAGCACCTATGGTTATATTGGTATGTGCTGACAAGGATGCTGCTAGTAATTTTCAGGGTGGAAATAGTTATTTAATGGATGGAACAATTGTTGCAACACATATGATGCTTGCTGCTACTGATATTGGATTAGATACTTGTTGGGCTGGAGTCAATGATGTTGAGCAAACACAAAAAGTCTTTAATTTGCAGGAAAATATCTATCCTATCTGTTTTTTGGATTTAGGATATCGCTCTGATGATTTTAAAAGTCTTTTAGGCAATAAGAAAAGAAATTCCTTAGATTCAATGATTAATTTTTTATAGGTACGGAATAATATGTAATCAATTCAATCATATAACTTAAGTATATAACTTTGTCCAATAACTTACCCTTCTGTGATATACTAAGCTTAGTTTAGTTCGTATATACGGAGGGGTTATCTTATGCCAAAGGGGTCTAATCAAAAACTAAAGTTAAGTTATCAAAGAACAGCTTAAGGGCTATAAGTAAGACGGGAGAAATGGCTATGCAACAATTGCGCTGTAAAAAATGTGGGTGTGAGTTTTCTGGTCCTCTTGCCAGCAATGCTATGTATCTATGTCCTAAGTGCAAAGAATATGTTAATTGCTTGTGTGAATATGGATTTGGTCCGATTGTTCCATGCAGCATTTTTCTAGGTGAGGAAGAAATAGCAAGAATCGAAGAAAGAGAACGTATTAAATATCAGTTAAAGTCAGCTACATTAGGGTTAGATGCTGCTCTTAGTAAGGGGTACAAGAATTTAGAGGTGTACTATGAAGCTTTGGATATTGTGACTGAAGCTTTAAGAGAAGGATGATTATTTTTAGAGGGGTTTATTATGGATAGGGAATTTCTTGAGGAAAGACAATTTACAAAATTATTAGCTGGAAAGACATATAAGATTTTCTTTGAAGGAAAAGACTGTGTCATTGCTGAAACAGAGCTTGGGGATGTTGTCATAGCTTTTAGTGAATATGAGTATTACTCTATGTCTAATGATGAGATAGAGCAGAAAATCTATGATGGTATAAAGAGTAGAGAAAAGTAAGTATGATTGATATTAGATCAGGAGAGACTATACAAGAATTAGCCTCTGAACATTCAATAATTTTGTTTCAATTTAGTTCTAAAGCTTGTACTCCATGTGTAGCTATAAGACAGCGTTTAGAAGTTTGGTTATCTAGTCATGAACAAGTTGAAGCAAGGCATATATCCATTGATGCGCATCCTGAACTTGCAGCACAGAATGATGTTTTGTCATTTCCAACAGTTGTTGTGTATATTGATGGGCAAGTGGCTATCTGTGAATCTGGATATTTTAGTTTAGATGAAATCTTTGCAAAGTTAGAGCGGTTGATTGAATTAATGTCGTAGGATTGAGGAGTAAATATGGGATTATTTAATCTTTTCAAACATGTAGATATTAATGCCGAAGTAGAGGCTATGAAGTCTATAGAAAACGCAGTGCTTCTTGATGTGCGTTCTAAGGAAGAATATTCAGGTGGACACATTCCAGGAAGTAAAAATGTGCCAGTTGAGAATATAGAAAAGGTAGTGGATGTCATTAAAGACAAAGACACGCCTGTTTATGTATATTGTCTTCGTGGATTTAGAAGTGCTTCTGCGGTGAAAGCTATGGAAAAGATGGGATATACAAATGCTAAAAGTATAGGTGGAATAGCCTCATATAAAGGAAATACTGCAATAGGAACGACTAAGTAGAGGTCTTTTTCTTTTTATCTCACGACTTGATTTTTTCCATGGTTCTTTCCGTAGTATAGCTTTTCATCTGCTTCACTAATCCAGGTTTCATTTCCCTGGGCGTCGCTAGTTGTACAAGCAGCCATACCTATGGTTATTGTTACCTTTAAAGGAAATCCGTTGAATTTAAAGTCATAGGCTTCAACCTCTTTTCGCCTCTCATCAAAATAGGCATATGCATCATCTTCACTATCAAATTTTGCAAGTACCACAAACTCTTCGCCACCCCAGCGGCAGCAATTATCAATTTTGCTTTTTAAGACCATGTCACCTAGCGTAGATAATACGTAGTCACCACAATTGTGACCATAGGTATCGTTTATGCTTTTAAAATTATCAATATCAAATATAGCACACCAATATCCTTCTAATCCTTCTTCTTCCTTTATTTCTTTAACTTTGTCAGCAAAGTAATATCTGTTTGGAAGGCCTGTCAAGTGGTCATGAGATAATTGAAACTCTAATTTTTTTTCGGAAGAATTAACAATCAGGATAAATATCTGCACTACAATCAGGGTGATAGAAACAACCACTATACCTAGAATAATATTTAGGAAAAAGTTTATATTTTTTGGCAGAGAATATGGTGCACCATTAAAATAAACAATAATATATGAACTAAGATAAAGAGCCAGTCCTAAAAAGCCAAATGGCATCATTGGAATAACGTTTTTTATCTTTAAGTTTCGTCCAACATACTCAGAATAAAGAACAACTACATTCATTCCAAGCATAGTGTATTGGAATCCGCTATCCCATCCAGTATAAATTACAGCAAAAAACATATGGATAATAACTTCAAGATATATCCCCACTGTAAATAATCTAAGCCATCCAAAGTGACAGCCAAATATTAAAAAGAAATAAAACAATACGCTGATAACATTTATTTTTGCCATTGGTGGAATGGAATACTTAATAAAAATAAATAGGAAAATAGCATGGATAACCATGAAATTGAAAGAAAAAATGCTTCCCATGATTTTAGCGTTTCTTAAATTCATTACCATTGCGGTACTCCTCCATATGTCATATATATGAGAATATTGTAATTACAATACTTTTTACTTACATCATGCAGCAATCCAAAATAAAAGTATCATATAATTGTTAAAAAACAGCGTAGGGAATATGTATTTATTGCCCTCTGTGGCATATCTTTTTTGACCCTACGGGCGAAAGCTTTATTTTGATTTTCCAACCGTAGTGAAATGCCCACTACTGCATTAGTGTATACCTATCTGGAATATAAATCGCTAGAGCATCTCGCTATCTATCTAGATAATATACATTGCTACACTCATGAGGCCTAGTTTATACACACAGGGGTCAAAAACTACGGGTGAAATCGGGATTTTGCAAATCTGGCGGTAGGATTTCAAAAATAGTCCCAGTGTAGGAACAAAAAAATATAAAGATACAACTCAATCTGAACTAATTGAGTCGAGAATTCTGCAATTAAAACTCAATTCAAAAATATTGGATATAAGAATTCAATTATCACAGCATACGACTAGCCAATCCGCTAACACAACTATATTTTACACAATAATTTGTGTGTTTTTTGTGTAGTTAAAGACTATTGGAATCCCATATGTTACAATGAAGCTACAGTTGGGGAGTATCTTGTAAAAGGAGGCTAGGTATGAAATTTTATGTATGTGAGGTTTGCGGCAATTTTGTTGGTATGATTAAGGAGTCCGGTGCTCCAATGTCATGTTGTGGTCAGAAGATGAAGGAACTTGTTCCTGGTACTTCTGATGGTGCAGTTGAAAAGCATGTTCCTGTATGTAAGGTAGAGGGAAATGTGGTGACTGTAGAGGTTGGTTCTGTAGAGCATCCTATGGCTCCAGAGCACTACATTGAGTGGATTGCTATCGAAACAAAGCAGGGAGCTCAGAGAAAGGTCCTCGAGCCAGGTCAGAAGCCATGCGCTCAGTTCGCTCTTACAGATGGCGATTCAGTGGTTGCAGCTTATGCATATTGCAACTTACACGGATTATGGAAATCATAATATAAAGCAAAGAGCTTTGGAGATAATCCAAAGCTCTTTTTTTTATTAAAACAATCCATCAACTATTTTCATTATTCTATGAAGGTTTTGAATATCTGTATCCACATCACCGGTCTCTAAAGAATGGTTTGCATCTGGGATGACGGCGTAAGTGATGGAAAGCTCATCACAAAGCTGGACGCACATATCAGTATCGCAAAGAGGATCATCGCTTCCGTGGAAAACAAAACCTTCGCAGGCATTGATGTAAGCGAAAGTCATTTCTATTGGTGTGAAGATGATACTTTCTACTTCGATGCCGTAGTCAAAGGCGTATTTGGCAGCGATAGCTGTACCAATGCTTTTTCCAATAAAGACAACATTATCATAGGAAGAAAAGTCGATATCCTTTAATTGCTCCACAACCTGTGCCATAGCTTCATTGATTGCAGCTTCAGCTTGCAAGGCATCTGTCTTAATAGAATTCAAATCTTTAGAAAAAGTGTATTTAACTTCTTTTATTTCATAGCCATGATTCTTGGCAAGCTTCTTTGAATAGTATAAAAGTGGTTTATCTGAGTGATATCCAACTCCTGGAAATATTACAGCTAAATTCTTATCCATAGTGTTCCTTTCATTAATAAGAAAAATTCTACGAATCTATTATAGCAATCAAAAGTCCTTAGAAAAACCTAAAAAACACAAAACTTGTACCGATTTGTTCACATTACAATCATGTTGCACACACTTGACGGGATTAATATACCGCTAAATGATACAGAAGTAGCAACAGATAGGAGTGAATTATGGAAAAGAGGTATAGGCATGAATGGAAACACGCTATAACCTACGCCGACTTGCTAACAATAAGGCAAAGGATGTCAGCTATAGCGATACCTGATCCACATACAATCGACGGAAAATATCTTATAAGAAGTCTTTATTTCGACAATCTGAATGACAAAGCACTTCGTGAAAAAGTGGATGGGGTAAACATGCGAGAGAAATTTCGCATAAGATATTACAACTTCGATACTAGAATTATCCACCTTGAAAAGAAAAGTAAATTCAATGGTCTTGGAACAAAATACCATGCTCCATTAACAGCGGAAGAGGCACAGAAGATAGTGGATGGAGACATTGATTGGATGATTGATTCCCCACATTCCCTTATTCAGGAACTGTATTGCAAGATGCGATATCAGGGAATGAGACCAATGACCATAGTTGATTACACCAGAGAGCCATTTATATATGGGCCTGGAAATGTAAGAGTTACGTTGGATTACGACATCAGAACAGGGATGAATAGAACGGATTTCTTAAATCCGGAATGTGTAACAATTCCAGCGGGTGACGCTCCAATCATATTGGAGGTTAAATGGGATGCATATCTGCCAGAAATAATAAGAGATGCTGTTCAAACCCCAGGAACTAGAGTGCAGGCGTTTTCAAAGTATGCACAGTGTAGGATTTATGGTTAAGGATAGAAGGAGTGAAGATTATGACATTTAGCGATATTTTTAAATCAAGCTTTTTAAGCAATGTAACAAGCGTAACAGTTTTAGATATGGTAATTGCCATGGCATTATCATTTGCTATTGGTTTATTTATTTTCTTTATTTACAAGAAGACATATGCAGGAGTAATGTATTCAGCAAATTTTGGTGTGACATTAGTGGCTCTTACAATGATTGCAACCTTCGTTATTTTGGCGGTAACCAGTAACGTAGTTCTTTCATTAGGTATGGTCGGTGCCTTATCAATTGTTCGTTTTAGAACAGCCATCAAGGAGCCTCTTGATATTGCTTTTCTATTCTGGGCAATTGCAGCAGGTATTGTGCTTGCGGCAGGAATGATTCCACTTGCAGTATTTGGTAGTGTGATTATCGGTGTAATGATTACCGTATTTGCGAATCGTAAATCAAATGTTAATCCATATATCGTAGTTCTTCGTTGTGAGGATTCTCTTACAGAGAAGGAAGCAATGCAGTATTTAAATGAGAAGACAACTAAGTGTGCAGTTAAGAGCAAGACTGCTAGAAAGGGCGAGATTGAATTAAATCTTGAAATCAGACTTAAGGAAGATAACACAGATTTCATTAACGAGTTATCAGATATGGAAGGTGTAGAAAGTGCAGTACTTGTAAGCTATAACGGTGATTACATGGGATAAGGAGGACAGATTATGTCAACTAATAAAAAAATTGACATCATCTGCGTAGTGGTCTTGATACTGGCTATCATCCTTACAGTGTTGTTTATGAATGGCGAGAAGCTTGGACTTACAGTGGTGGTTGATGAGGATGCTGAAACAACCACCACATCGTCATATTTTACAACCAATGACATGGATGGGGACTGGGACACCTCCGAGGCGACAATTATTACATTAGAAGGAGATGACATAACTGTTTCGGGGTCAGGAGCTTATGTAAATGATGGTAGTGTGTATATTACACAGTCGGGTTATTACTTAGTAAGCGGAGAGCTTACAGATGGAAGTATTGTTGTAGCTGCTGAAGATTACTCAAAGGTATGGATCATGCTTGATGGGGTAGATATTTACTGCGAAGATGATGCAGGAATTATCGTAGAGCAGGCAGATAAGGTATTTTTAACTTTGGCAGAAGGCTCTGAAAACACAGTTGAGACAGGTAGCGAGTATTCCGAAGAAGCAGTTGAAGATGATAGAGATGGAGCGATTTTCTCCCACGATGATTTAACTATAAATGGAAGTGGCAGCTTGACTGTTACAACCGGCTATTCACATGGCATTGTTTCAAAGGATGATTTGATTATCACTGGCGGAACAATCACCGTGACAGCTCCGGGTGATGGCTTGAAAGCAAATGATGCTCTGAATATAACAGATGCAGATATTACTATTGATGTTGAAGATGATGGCATCACTTGCGATACCAGTGTATACATTGGCGGAGGCACAATTCTCATAAGCAATTCTTACGAAGGAATTGAAGCAGTCATTGTTGAAATAGAAGATGGAGATATCACTATCTATTCAACAGATGATGGCATAAATGCTAATGGAGGTTCGACAGAAGATGAAGAAACATACATTAGCATAAGTGGTGGAACATTAAGAATATTTAATGAAGGTGGTAACGACGCAGATGGCATTGATTCTAACGGTGATATTCGTATATCAGGTGGTACGATTTTTGTAAGCGTGGTTGATGGCGGAATGAATAACGCTATTGATTATGCAAGTGAAAATGACGGTGTTGCTGTAATCACAGGAGGAACAATTATTGCTGCTGGAAGCAGCGGTATGGCAGAATCCTTTGATAGTACATCTACACAGGCATCTATACTTTACACAACTAGCGCTTCCATGGAAGCAGGAACTACAGTTTCGGTTGTAGATGCAGATGGAAATGAAATCCTTTCATGGGAAGTTCCATATAGCTTCTCTTCAGTTAATATTAGTAGTCCGGATTTAGTAATTGGTGAAACATATACAATTACTGCTGGCGATGAATCCGAGACAGTTACACTCGAAGACGTGGTAACTACTGTAGGAGAGACCACAGCAGGTGGCATGGGCCAGATGGGCGGCATGGGCCAGATGGATGGTGAGAACCAAATGGGCCCAATGGGTGGCGCTGGAAAAGGAAATCGTGTACAATACCCCTAACATTTAAGTGAATGATTAGGAGACATAATTAAAATGAAAGAAAACGTAGTTCTGATTGGTATGCCAGGTGTTGGCAAAAGTACTTTGGGTGTTGTATTGGCAAAGGAACTGGGATTTGAATTCGTAGATGCGGATTTACTTATCCAGAAGCGCGAAAAGCGTTTGCTTAAGGAGATTATTGCTGAAGAAGGTGTGGAAGGTTTTCTTAAAATAGAAAACGATGTAAATGCCAGCATTTCATCCACAAAAACAGTTATTGCAACTGGTGGTAGTGTTATCTATGGTGCGGAGGCTATGGAGCACCTAAAGAAAATTGGAACTATAGTTTATCTTAAGCTTGATTATGAAACACTTGATAGCAGACTTGGTAGCCTAAAGGGCCGCGGGGTTGTGCTAAAAGATGGTCAGAATCTTAAGTCTCTTTACGACGAAAGAATTCCACTGTATGAAAAATATGCAGATGTGACCGTAGATGAGGCTGGCCTTGGCCTTGAGGAAACGCTAGATGCGGTTATGAAAAAAGTTTCGGAAACCTAGGTTTCCGAAACTTTTTTGTAGCCAGTTTTTACAAGCCACTTCTGGTCGATGATTTTGACTTCGTCTCCGAATAAGATGTGGAGACGTACAGATGATGGTTGTTTTTCAATTTCTTTGACTGTTCCTTCTCCAAATTTTGGATGAGAAACAACATCGCCTACTTCATATCGTATTTTCGAATTTTCCATATTTTTGTAAGCGCGCTGTGTACGATAAGTATCAAGCATTTGAACTTGCTTGTGGTCTACTGTAGGGCGCTTTAAAACTGAATCATAGTCTACCTTTTTAAGGCTCTGGCCCTCAACGTAGTAATCTGCAGGAATGGCGCCGATAAGGCTGCAGCAGTATTTCCATGCACTGCCGTGAACTCCTGGCTGCCATGTGTATTCGCTTGGGATGCTGATGTGACGTGTCATGTAGTGTGCATATTCATGCTTATATAAATTGATTCGATCGGCCTTTGAAAGCTGCTCATTTAAGCAGAAGCCGATGAAAAATAGTGAAAACTGGAATTGTTCTTCATCATCATATGAAGGTGGAAGATAAGAACCAAGGGCCTTTTCATCCATTCCAAAGGTGATTGGAACTTCTGCACCGTGGAGCCCCAGCTTGTGATCTAAAACTGAGTACAATGCAGTGATTTCTGCACGAAGAACAGGCTCTTCATCGTGCAACATTTTAAACATTTCTTTCTTTGTCATTATGTCTCCTTAAAACTCGATATAACTTATACAGAAGGATAGTATAGCAACTGAAATTGAAATTTACAATTATCAAAAATGATAAATTTGTTAATTATCCAATATTAATTTGACTTTAAAAATGCACGATATTACTATAAGGATATAAAGGGAATTATGCACATATTTTTGTGTTAGGAGATTATATATGAGAAGAGCAATCAAAGTTTCAAAAAAGATATTGGCTTTTTCACTGGCTGTATTTATGGGAGTGGCAGTTCTTGGTTTGTCACTACAGGCGGATGCAGCTAAAAAGAAGTCATCGGGAACATATGCAGAAGGTGATGATATTGCTTTTGGAACATTGGATGGAAATATTATCAACTGGACAATTCTTACTTATGACGATACTACAAAGGTTGCCCTTCTTGTTTCAAGAAAAACCTTACATTCATATTCGGTACTTGCATACAGAGATTCAATTAACCAGATGTATTTAAATAGTAATTCCTCTGCTGGCTATGTTAAATGGGAGGACAACTATTGGAGAGGCTGGCTCAATCAGATTTTCTATAATCAGTGCTTTACAGATGCGGAAAGAGCCACAATCCAGAAGACATCTCTTACTGAGGAAGCAGCCCAGACAAGTCTTATGAATTTCTATCATGACACTACTTTGGATGCTTATTACCTTGCAGGAAATGTAAAGAACTCTTTAAATATGAATATTTACAACAATCAGAGTACAACTTCTGATTATATTTTCTTCCTTTCAACTGATGAGTACACAGAGTACAAGGATACTATGAAATATGAGACCAGCAATACATGGCCTCTTAGAACAAACGCTTATGATGACCCTGCTCAGGGATTGTTTGTAAATGATACAAAGAAGCTCATCGAAAGAAAGTACTATTATCTTGGCGATGGAATCAGACCAGCTATGTATGTAAAGCTGGGCAAGACTGATGAAGAGAAGGCTGCTGAATCAGGTACAGACACATCTTCAACAGACACAATCACAACATCAGATACTACAAGTAGCTCATCTAGTAGTTCAACTAGCAGTTCAACAAATACTGCAAGCACGGCAAGTACAACTAGCAGTGCAACCACAACAGCTGCTACAACTACATCAACAAGCAGCACATCTACAGCAAAGGCTACTTCTTCAAAGAAATATGCTAATAATGGTACTAATATAGGAAATATCACACTTCCAGATGATGCTTCCTATTCTATGACCAACGGCAGTACTGCACAGGTAGCGATTAATCTTGATTACTTAAATAGTACTGATAAGCAATACAATGTGACATACAAATCGTCAGATGCCAGTGTGTTCACTGTTGATTCCAATGGACTGATTACATCGGTTGCCAAAGGAACTGGTACACTGACGGTAAGAATGAAGAAATCAAATGGCAAGACGTATACCATGACATGCCGTATTGATGTGACCTAGGAGCAGAGTTGTGACTCAGGAAAGATTCCTTAAAAGAAAAATAATAATAAACGATTTAGCTGATTTACAGCCTGACTATGAGCCTGGCACTTTGGTGCTGACTGATAGCCAGGCTGTTGTTGATGAGTGCGTAGGCAGGCATATACTGGTGGCGGCCTATGAGGAGGAGGGCTCCCAGCCTATCCGTTGTTCTCAGGTGCTTATGGATGTTGATGAAATAGAGGACGATGATTTTGAAAACATCTATAGGCGATGCGCCGGCATCCCTTGGGATATCGCATATACGGAGCGGTGTTTTATCAGGGAATTTGGAATGGACGATTTAGATGCACTCTTTGAATTGTATTCTGAACCACATATGACAGATTATATGGAACCGCTTTTTGAGTACGAGGAAGAAAAGCAGTATGAGGAAAACTATATAGAGTATATTTACAAGCTGTATGGTTTTGGAATGTGGTTGATTTTCGATAGATTCACGGGTAAATTAATAGGTAGAGCAGGTTTAGAAGTGCGGGAAACCTGCGATAGAGAAAACCAGGCGGAAATGGGCTTTGCCATTGCATCCAGCAGATGGAAGAAGGGGCTTGCCTATGAGGTTTGCTCAAAGATAGTGGAACTGGCTAGGGATGAATATGGGCTCACAAGCTTAATTGCAAGATGTGATTCGGAAAATTTAGCCAGCAGACATTTATTAGAAAAACTCGGTTTCGTTATTGTGGGATACGAAACTGATGGAGATTGTAGGTATTTTAGGGAGATTTTGTAATGGATTTAAAGAACTATCAGCATGAAGTAGTAGTGACTGATGAGGGGCTTCCATTCAAGCTTTTTGCTTTTGAAGGCCAGAATGGAAATTATGTAAGGGAAAAACACTGGCACCGTTCAATCGAGATTTTCGCTGTATGGGAGGGCAGATTGGAATTTACTCTCCAAGAAAAGCGTTTTCCTCTTAACGGTGGCGAGTTTGTTATAGTTAATAGCAACGAGGTTCATAGTATAGCAGCTCCAGATGTTAATAAAACTGTGGTATTACAGATTCCACAGGATACATTTGCGGAGTATTTTACAGATGAGCAGTTTATCTGGTTTTCACATGGAGACAGAGAAACAGACCATCGTGTGTTTACACTTTTGCAGGAGATGTATCTTATTTATACAAATGGAGAGGAAGCAAACAAGCTTCAGGTTCTTAGCTTATATTATGAGCTTCTTTATATTTTGGTTACAAAATATCGAAAGTTTAATGTTAACGAAGAGATACTTAAGAACAGCAAGCAGTTGAAAAAGCTTTCAAATATCACGAGATACATGAAGGACCATTATGCCGAAAGCATTTCCTTGGAATCCATGGCGGAGCAGTTTAATTATTCTCCATCATATCTTTCCAGAATGTTCCAGAAGCATGCAGGCATCAATTTTAAGGATTATCTGCTTGGCATTCGTTTGGAGCATGCAGTCCGGGAATTGGAAGAGACAAATGGCCAGATTGTAGATATTGCTCTGGGAAATGGATTCCCAAATTCAAAGGCATTTTCAAATGCATTCAGAGATAAATACGGTGTACTCCCAAGCGAGTACAGAAGGAGTAATGAATAATAATGGCAAAGAAAGTATATGCAGTCAGAGTAGGTAGAAAACCTGGAATTTATCACACATGGGATGAGGCTAAGGCGCAAGTTGATGGCTTCAAGGGACCTGTGTTTAAGGGCTTTACATCTATGGCAGAGGCAGAGGCTTTTATGAAAGGAGGCTCTGTAAGTAGCGGAGCTGCTAAATCTGCAACTGTTAAAAATGATATTGTGACTGCAGCTGATGCTTTCCAGAATCTTCAAAAGGTAACTGTAGAGGATGGAGGCAAATACAACATTCTTGATTCCCAGATTAAGGAGCAGTGCATTGACAAGGTGGCACTTATTACAAAAGCCTTCAAGACTGCATTTGCATCGCCAGTTTCTATTGATGACATTAGCGCAAATGAGGATGTAAGGACTTTGATGTCTCGTTATGGATGTGATTTTGACAGTGTTTCATCGGGTGTAAATATTGCCTTCGTAGATGGTGGCGGCGATAAAGTGGGTGCCAATTTCGAAAGTACTAGAATTCTCTTTGGCGTAGTTTTCTATAATGCTGAGGAATCTAAATTCAGCTTATACAGATATGCTCTTGAAAGAGGTACAGACTTCGACTGGCTCTTTAGAGCATCAAATGTGGCAGGAGAGGAGCTTGCTGCACTGTTTGCTATGTACATAGCAGCTCGTCTGGGATTGAAACAAATCCACATTTATCAGGATAACAATCTTCCAGCGAAGTATTTCTCCGGAGCCTTTAAGAAAATCCATAAGATGGATGACTACATGCTTCAGATATTTATAAATGCCAGCCTTCAATACTTGAAGCAGGGCATGGAAATCAACTTCCTTTATGTGCCATCAGAGCATGCTGCATACAAAGATAAGGCAAAAGCTACTAAAGGAAAGGCTGTTTACGAATCTCAGGATATACCAAAAGTATCCTTTGAAATGGCAGAATTCTTAAATGGAGTTTCTGATAGATTAGCGGATTATAAGAATTAATAGTATTTATACAATACTTTTAAAGTTGGGCATTGATATTTATTGCAATATAGTATATTATAATTTCAGCAGATAGATTTGAAGGGCGAATTCAGATCTAAAATAAAAGAAAAGAGGGAAAATGATATGTTTTGTAGTTCATGCGGTACACAGTTAGAAGAAGGTACACTATTTTGTCCAAACTGCGGTAATCCTGTAGCTCAGGCAAATGATACAGCTCAGACACAGGCAGAGGCTAGTGCAGCACAGGCTAGCGCTCCAGTTAATCCAGCACCACAGTTTGATGGTTCAACACAGTATTACACACCACAGCCAGTCCTTGGTTTGAAATGGGCACACTTCCTTGGATACTTTGCTTTGTGGGCAGGCGCAGTCTTAAATTTAGCTAGTGGTATTCAGTTTGTTACTGGTTTAATTTACAACGGTGATGCTAGTTTTATTTACGATTACTTCCCAGTTCTTCAGGTGTTAAATATTCTTTATGGTGTTTGCTTACTTGGTACAGTTGCTTTGAATGTATTTGCAGCTTTATCTATCATTAAGTGCAAGAAACAGACAGGATTATTAGTTTGCTTAGTATATGCTGTACAGGCTGGCTTATCTATTGTTTATGTTGCGGCTAGTTCAATCATCCTTTTCTCATTTGCAGGGGATGCATCAATCATAGTATCAGTTGTTGTTTCAATCGTTATGATTTTTGTAAACCACACATACTTCAACAACAGACGCGATGTATATGTTAACTAAATAAATGTCAAAAAATTGACATCACATAGTAAAGATTTAAAAGTCTCCAAAATGTTTTGTTTGATATCATTTGATTATCGAAAACGTTTTGGGGGCTTTATTTTTATGTAAAAGGAGCCGCGTTATTAAAGGAGGGTAATTACAATGAACAACATGCCAAATGTAAAAATTGGTGTAGTAGCAGTTTCTCGTGACTGCTTCCCAGAAAGCTTATCAGTAAACAGAAGAAAGGCACTTATTGAGGCTTATACAAAGAAGTACGGTGCAGAGCACATCTATGAGTGCCCAGTTTGTATAGTAGAGAGTGAAATCCACATGGTACAGGCTCTCGAGGATATTAAGAAAGCAGGATGTAACGCACTTTGCGTATATCTTGGAAACTTCGGTCCAGAAATTTCAGAGACACTTCTTGCAAAGCATTTTGAAGGACCAAAGATGTTTATTGCAGCAGCAGAAGAGTCAGGCAACAGCCTTCTTGATGGTAGAGGGGATGCTTACTGCGGTATGCTCAACGCTAGCTACAACTTACAGCTTCGTAACATCAAGGCTTATATCCCAGAGTATCCAGTGGGTGATGCTGAGGATTGCGCTGATATGATTCATGAGTTCGAGCCAATCGCTCGCGCCGTAATCGCACTTTCAGATCTCAAGATTATCAGCTTTGGACCACGTCCACTTAACTTCCTTGCTTGTAATGCACCAATCAAGCAGCTTTACAACCTTGGTGTTGAAATCGAGGAGAACTCAGAGCTTGATCTTTTCGAAGCATTCAATAAGCATGAAGGTGACAGCCGTATTCCAGAGGTTGTTGCAGATATGGAAAAAGAACTTGGCGCTGGAAACAAGAAGCCAGAGGTTCTTGCAAAGCTTGCTCAGTATGAGCTTACACTTAAGGATTGGGTAAGAGATCACAAGGGATATCGTAAATACGTAGCAATCGCTGGCAAGTGCTGGCCTGCATTCCAGACACAGTTTGGTTTCGTTCCTTGCTATGTAAACTCTAGATTAACAGGTGAAGGCATTCCTGTATCTTGCGAAGTTGATATCTATGGATGTCTTTCAGAGTTCATTGGTACAGTTGTTTCAGAAGACATCGTTACACTTCTTGATATCAACAACTCAGTACCAAAGGATATGTACAACGAAGAAATCAAGGGTAAGACAAACTACACACTTCAGGATACATTCATGGGATTCCACTGCGGAAATACATGCTCTAAGAAGCTTGCATTCTGTGAGATGAGAAACCAGAAGATTATGGCTCGTACACTTCCAGAGGAAGTTACAAACGGAACACTTGAAGGCGATATCGCTCCAGGTGAGATCACATTCTACAGACTTCAGTCTACAGCAGACAACATCCTTCGTGCTTACATCGCACAGGGTGAGGTTCTTGATGTACGTACAAAGTCATTCGGTTCAATCGGTGTATTTGCTATTCCAGAAATGGGACGCTTCTATCGTCACTGGTTAATCGAAAAGGGATTCCCACATCACGGAGCAGTTGCATTCGGTCACTATGGAAAGGCTCTCTACGAAGTATTCAAGTACATCGGAGTAGAGGTAGACGAAATCGGATACAACCAGCCAGCAGGCGTACGTTACCCAACAGAGAATCCATTCGCATAATTAGTTAATTTATGGCTGGCTTCGGCCAGCCATTTTTAGAATAGGAGATTATAGTTATGTATTATATCGGAGTTGATCTTGGTACATCTGCTGTAAAGCTTCTTCTCATGGAAGGCAACGGTGATATCAAGAAAATAGTTTCAAAGGAATATGACCTTAGCTTCCCACATCCAGGTTGGTCTGAACAGAAGCCTGAGGATTGGTGGGCTCAGTCTATGGCTGGCTTGAAGGAACTTACAGCAGAGGTTGATAAGACAAAGGTTGCTGGTATTTCTTTTGGTGGTCAGATGCATGGTCTTGTAACACTTGATGCAGATGACAATGTTATTCGTCCTGCAATTCTTTGGAATGATGGACGTACAGGAAAAGAGACAGAGTATCTCAACAATGTGATTGGAAAGGATAAGCTTTCTGATTACACAGCAAATATTGCGTTTGCTGGTTTCACAGCCCCAAAGATTCTTTGGATGCAGGAAAATGAGCCAGAGCTTTGGGCTAAGGTAGCAAAGATTATGCTTCCAAAGGATTACTTGGCATACAAGCTTTCTGGAAGCTTCTGCACAGATTATTCAGATGCCAGTGGTATGCTTTTACTCGATGTTAAGAATAGATGCTGGAGCAAGGAAATGATGGATATCTGCCATGTTTCTGAGGCCCAGCTTCCTAAGCTTTACGAGAGCTATGAAGTAGTTGGCACAATTAAGCCAGAGGTTGCAGCAGAGCTTGGATTTACAAATGATGTAAAGATTATTGCAGGTGCTGGTGACAATGCTGCAGCTGCAGTTGGTACAGGTACAGTTGGAGAGGGCAAGTGTAATCTTTCAATTGGTACTTCTGGAACAATCTTTATTTCAAGCAAGAACTTTACAGTAGACCCTGCCAATGCACTTCACTCATTTGATCATGCAGATGGTGGATATCATCTTATGGGCTGCATGCTTTCAGCAGCATCTTGCAACAAGTGGTGGATGGATGAAATCCTCAAGACAAAGGATTATCCAGCAGAGCAGGCTGGTATCAAGAACCTTGGGGAGAATCGTGTATTCTATCTTCCATACCTTATGGGAGAGCGTAGCCCTCACAACAATCCAGATGCACGTGCTATGTTCATCGGCATGTCTATGGATACAACACGTGAGGATATGACACAGGCTGTTCTTGAAGGCGTAGCATTTGGTCTTCGTGATTCGCTGGAGGTTGCACGTTCACAGGGTATCGTTATTGAGCGAAGCAAGATTTGCGGTGGCGGTGCAAAGTCTCCATTATGGCAGAAGATTATTGCATCAGTTATGAATCTTAAGCTTGATATTTTGGAGAATGAGGAAGGCCCAGGACTTGGTGGAGCTATACTTGCAGCAGTAGGATGCGGTGAGTACGCTTCAGTTGAAGAGGCTTGTGATAAGCTTGTAAAGGTAAAGACAACAGTAGAGCCTGATCCAGAATTAATTCGTAAATACGAAGAGAGATATCAGGAATTCAAGAAGCTTTATCCTACAGTAAAGAGTTTATTCTAATAAATAAGGCGCTAGCATAGGAGCTGGCGCCATTTTTATTAATATTTATATATGCAAAAAAGAGCATCGCTTTTGCAATGCTCTTAGCAGTTCCTAGCGGAATCGAACCGCTGTTTTCGCCGTGAGAGGGCGACGTCTTAACCGCTTGACCAAGGAACCATATGTCCTAACGACAAGACATATAATACTATGGCCCAGCCCCTAAGTCAAGAGAAAACCCACAACTTTTTTAAATTCAGAATTATTCGAAAATTAAGACAATAGGATACAATATTTCTTTTATGTTGTGCTCAACAAATGTAAGAAAAATGCATAAAAAAATGCTCAAAACATTGCCTTGTTTGTGCAAAACTATTAAAATATTATCTATAAAACGTGTGTTGTTTGTTTACTGAAGGAGATAAAAGAAGAAAGTTAGGGGGGATAATATGGCTCAGACAAGTATGCTAGCTATGATTCTAGCAGGTGGTCGTGGTAGCCGTCTGCATGAGTTAACAAACAAAGTTGCTAAACCAGCCGTTGCTTATGGTGGAAAATATCGTATTATCGATTTCCCACTCAGTAACTGTGCTAATAGTGGAATAGATATCGTAGGTGTTTTGACACAGTACGAATCGGTTTTGCTAAACAGTTATGTTGCGGCAGGTGGAAGATGGGGATTGGACACAAAGGATAGTGGTGTCTTCGTCCTTACACCTAGAGAGAAGGCAGACTGTGGCCTTGATGTATATCGAGGTACTGCAGATGCTATTTCTCAGAATATCGATTTTATCGACGCTTATGATCCTGAGTACATTTTGGTACTGTCAGGTGATCATATTTACAAAATGAACTATGACAAAATGCTTACCTTCCATAAGGAAATGGGGGCAGATGCTACAATAGCTGTTCGTGGTGTGCCAATGAAAGAGGCAAGTCGATTTGGCATCATGAACACAGATGACAGCCGAAGAATCATCGAGTTTGAGGAAAAGCCAGAGAAACCAAAGAGCAACCTGGCGTCTATGGGTATTTATATCTTCACATGGAAAACTATGAGAAAGCTTCTGATAGAGGATATGAAGAATCCTGACTCAAGCCATGATTTTGGTAAGGACATCATTCCGGTAATGTTAAATGGAGATAAAAAGCTTTATGCCTATGAGTTCTCAGGTTATTGGAAGGATGTTGGAACTATTGATTCCCTTTGGGAAGCCAATATGGATCTTCTGGATAGCGATAATGAGCTTAATTTGGACGATACATCATGGAAGATTTACACAGAAGACACAGGAATCATTCCACAGTATATTGCATCCTCTGCAAAGATTGATGGTGCATATATCAACCAGGGTGCTCATGTAGGTGGAGAGGTTTCCAGGTCGGTTATCTTTTCAAATGTGAAGATTGCACCTGGTGCAAAGGTAATAGATTCAGTGCTTATGCCGGGGGCTATTGTTGAAGAAGGAGCTACTGTAACAAGAGCTCTTGTGGCTGAAAACATTAGAATAGGAAAGAACGCCAAAGTAGGAAATAAGAAGAGCGAGGAAATCCTTCTTGTTGCAAAAAATGTAAAGGGGGAGGATTAATATGGCAAACAAAGCATTTGGCGTGATTAATTCCGCCGCAAACTATATCAGAGTAGAAGGTCTTCATGACTACAGACCAATTGGCGCTTTCTCATTTCTGGGAAGATTTCGAGTTATCGATTTTCCTATCTCAAATATGAGCAATAGCGGTATAAATCGTATACACGTATATTTGAACAGTAGACCACGTTCCATTGTTGAACATATCGGTGATGGACGCCACTACAATATCAATTCAAAGCGAGGCAACATCCAGCTGTTATTTACACAGAATAATGGCCACAGTTCTATCTACAACACAGATATTAATGCCTATCTGGAAAACCTGGAGCAGATAGAGCGCATGCCTCAGGACTATGTAATCGTGGCTCCTAGCTACATGATTTACAAACAGGATTATCAAAAGCTTTTAGACGAGCATGTGGCATCTGGAACAGATATTACCTTGCTTTATCATAAGGTAGACCAGGCGAAGGAATACTACAGAGCATGTAATGTGGTTACCTTGAATAAGCAAAAGGGCGTACAGTCTTTGGAACGCAACATGGGTACAGCTAAGGAAAAGCTTATCAGCATGGACACCTATGTAATGTCGAAAGAAATATTTGTTGATTTGATTAAAAAGGCCAAGAAAGAATCATCTGCATATTCTCTTGCAGACATGATTGCATTAGCGTGCGAGACACTGGATGTGAGAGGCTACCAGCACAAAGGATTCTTTGCAGCAATAACAAGCCTGGATGACTACTACAGGGCAAACATGGAGATGCTTGAATATGCAACGGCAATGGACTTTTTCACAAGCGATTGGCCATTCTACACCAAGACAACAGACGCTTGCCCAACCCAATATTTCCACGGAGCAAGTGTTACCAATTCAATGGTATGTAATGCAGGATTGATAGAAGGTACAGTTGAAAATTCCATTATCGGACGAAATGTTCATATTGGAAAAGGGGCAGTAGTTAGAAACTCAATTATTCTTTCCTACGCTGATATTGGAGATGGAGTTTATATCGAAAATGCGGTAGTGGATAAATGGGTTGAGGCGAAGAAAATCAAGAAGATTGTTTCAGAATCTGTCACCCCTACATATGTAAAACGTAATGATAAACTTTAATTAAAAACGAGTCAGTCTAAACTAACAGACTGACTCGCCTTTTTTTTATAGATGTGGTAAAGTAAGTCTGTAGTTTTTCGAAAAGAAAATATTGGAGGAAATAAATATGTTACCAGAACAGACAATTGAATTTAGATATGACACACAGCTTCTTATCGAGGGCGAGGATCTTGATGAGGATGCAATCAACGATTACATTACAGAGAATTTTGTTGGCGACAGCTTACTTGCAGTAGGTGATGAGGAGCTTATCAAGATTCACTATCATACAAACGAGCCATGGAAGGTTCTTGAGTACTGCAGAACACTTGGCGAGATTTACGATATCGTAGTCGAGGATATGGATAGACAGGCTAGAGGTTTACAGGGCTAGGCTGCATCTTCCTGTTAGGTATTTATATGAACGAAAGTTTTGTACTACGAGGAGGCATTGCTTTCTCGGAATCAGAAAAGAGAATAACTACATATTATAGAGGTTATCTTGTTTGTGTGGATGGCATTTGTAAAGGTGCCTTCACCGAGCTCCCTGAGCAGTACAGGGGATTGCAGCTGTATGATTACGGCGAGCGTTTAATCATTCCAGGCATGACTGATTTGCATGTTCATGCACCTCAGTACACATTCCGTGGAATTGGTATGGATGAAGAGCTTCTGGAGTGGCTTACCACCTACACATTCCCAGAGGAAGCAAAGTACTCAGATATGGAATATGCTAAAAAGGCATATGGGTATTTTGCAGAGGATTTAAGACGATGCTTCACAACTCGTGCTGTTGTTTTTGGAACAATGCATAATGAAGCAACTATCAACCTCATGGATCAGCTAGAGGATACTGGTGTGATCACATACGTTGGTAAGGTAAATATGGATAGAAACGGTGGCGAAGGTCTTCAGGAGGAAAGCGCCGAAGCATCCCTCCAGGCAACTTTAGATTGGCTTCAGGCCATCGAGGGTCGCTATAAGAACACAAAGCCTATCCTGACACCTCGATTCATCCCATCATGTTCAGATGATTTAATGAGAGGCTTGGGAAAGCTTTCTGCTGAAAGAGATTTGAGAATCCAGTCTCATCTTTCTGAAAATCAGTCAGAGGTCGCTTGGGTAAAGGAATTGGTTCCTGAATCAACTTCCTATGCAAATGCATACGAGCTATTCGATACTATGGGTTCGGCTGAATTACCTACCATCATGGCACACTGTGTATACTCAGGCGAGGAGGAAATGAGCATCCTTAAAAAGCATGGTGCTTACATTGCTCATTGCGCCGATTCCAATATGAACCTTACAAGTGGTATCGCTCCAATCCGAAAGTTTATGGATGCAGGTATCAAGGTCGGTCTTGGTACAGACGTGGCTGCAGGTTCATCTATGAATATGCTTAAGACAATGCTTATTACATTGCAGGCATCTAAAATGTACTATCGCCTGGTTGATACAGATGTTAAGCCACTTTCTTTTGAGGAGGTTTTCTATCTTGCTACAGCAGGTGGCGGAGAGTACTTTGGCAAGGTTGGTACATTCAAGGATGGGTACGAATTCGATGCAGTTGTTATCGACGATAGCAAGATGTATTCAATGAGAGATATGTCCATCAGAGAGCGTATTGAGAGAATGTGTTACAACGATGCCGATGCCATTATTAAGGATAAATTTGTCAAGGGCAAAAAGGTATATTGCTAATTGCTAAAAAGTCTTGAAAAAAGTGTTAAATAAAAGTGTCCAGCATTGACTGGACACTTTTTTTAGGTGTATGGTGAAAACATACGGAGTAAATATCCGGTAAATTGCGTGTCAAACATTTTCTTTATACACATTGCTCAATTTGTATCTTATATTTTTGTGCGAAAGGTATAAAATGGGTGGCATGAGAAAAAATGAATAGGAGGTGTTTTCTTGACTTTAGCAGAAAAGCTTGTAGAAGAGCTAAATTGCGAAGAGGTATTCAGGCTCCATATCGGAGGATTTGATATTCCGATTTATGAATCAGTCGTAGTTACCTGGATCGTAATGGCCGTGCTTATTCTCATAGCCATATTCTTGACTACGGGACTAAAGACACAAAACATCAGTAAAAAGCAGGCATTTGCCGAGCTTATTTACGAGAAACTAAATGCCATTGTTGGTGCAACCTTAGGTGAAGAGGGAAAGGCATATACCGGTTACCTTGTCACAGTACTTTTGTACATTGGTTTATCTAACATCATTGGTTTGTTTGGTTTCAAGTCACCTACTAAGGATGTAAATGTTACAGCAGCACTTGCTCTTATGAGTATTATTTTGGTAGAAGCTGCAGGTATTTATCACAAAGGCGTAAAGAAATGGTTACATTCATTTGTTGAGCCGGTTGCTATAGTAACACCATTTAACATTCTTGATGTATTCACAAGACCATTGTCGTTATGTATGCGACTTTTTGGTAATGTACTTGGTGCGTTTGTTATCATGGAACTTCTTAAAATCGTCGTTCCACCAGTTATCCCTGCTGTATTCTCATTATACTTTGATTTGTTCGATGGATTACTTCAGGCATATGTATTCGTATTCTTAACTTCTTTATATTTAAAGGAAGCTATTGAGTAACCGTATAAGCGGTATGAATACCGAATTTTATTTTATTTATTTTTTACTATTAAATGAGCCTTGTTCAAAGAGAAAAGATAGCCAGTAGCTATCTAGCTCTGAGTGTTGTCTAAGGAGACATGTTGGTCGACGAAGACAATATCTCAGGCTTGAGAGCGTAACTGGCGAGATGTAGATGAAAAACAAGGCGGATTCTTAGGAGGAAAAATTTTATGAACACTTTAATCGCAGTTGGAGCAGGTATTGCAGTAGTAACAGGTCTTGGTGCTGGTATTGGTATCGGTATCGCAACAGGTAAGGCTTGCGAAGGTATTGCACGTCAGCCAGAAGCAGAGAGCAAGATTCAGAAGAACCTTATCTTAGGTTGTGCCCTTGCAGAGGCAACAGCTATTTACGGTTTCGTTATCGCTCTTATGATAATGTTCGTATTGTAATAACAAGTTCTATTAATAATAAAGGATAGGTATTAGATATGATTAACATTCAATTTTGGAGTATTCTTTGGACAGTAGTCAATCTTCTTATCCTGGTTGTAGCTTTCAAAATCTTCTTCTTTAAGCCTATTGGCAAAATTATTGCTAAGCGTCAGGAAGAGGCAGATGAGGTTTATGCAAAGGCTACAGCAAAGGAAAACGAGGCTAATGAACTTGCTGCACAGTACGAGCAGAAGGTTGCAGAGGCTGAGACAGAGAAGAAACAGATTATTGCTGAAGCAAGAAAGAGCGCTGATGGTCAGTATCAGAAGATATTAGAAGATGCTAAGACTGATGCAAAGAGCATTCATGATGCAGCAGTTGCAGAAGCTAATCATGAGAAGAACCAGATTATCGCAAGTGCAAAGAAAGAAATTGCAGATATAGTAGTTGATGCAACTACAAAAGTTGTTGGTAGCAAAACAGGAGCTGATATCGATAGCAAACTGTTTGATGAATTTTTAGGTAAAGCAGGTGAATAAAAGTGACAGAGAAATCTTTAAACTATGCCCGTGACCTACATAGCATAGATAATGCAGAAGCACATTTGCAGTCTGCCGCTTCTATACTAGAGGCTGTACCTGCAATTGGAGAGGAATTATCAGATCCTACAGTAGCAATCGCTAAGAAGCATGTTGTTATTGATAGCATCTTCCCTCATGAAATCCGCAATTTCTTCAAATTGCTATGTGATAACGGAGATTTTGATTTATTTAATGATATTAGAGCTGCATACAAGGAATCTCTTCAGACTAAGACTGAAAAGGTTGACAGAGCGAAGCTTCGCTATGTTACAGCACCTTCTGATGAGCAGCTTGCAGGTATCAAGAAGTTCCTTGCTAAGGAAACAGGCAATGGAGACATTGAGCTTGAATTAGTACAGGACGATTCACTAAAGAGTGGTTTCATTCTTTCAGTGGGTACAAAAGAATATGACTGGAGCGAGCAGGGCCGTATTGAGCAGTTCGCTACAAAGATTAATAAGGCAGTTGGTGTTTCAGCTGTTGATGAGAGCATTCTTTCAATCCTAAGAACTAACGTTGAAGACTTCAAGCTTGAAGCAGAGCAGAAGGAAGTCGGTATCGTTAACTGGGTAGGTGATGGAATCGCAAATGTAGACGGTATTGATCATGCATTCTACGGCGAAATCGTTATTTTCGATTGTGGCGTTAGAGGTATGGTTCAGGACGTTCGTCGCGATGAAGTAGGTGTTATCCTTTTCGGTCGTGATACAGAAATCAAAGAAGGTTCAAAGGTAGTACGTACAGGCAAGATGGCAGGTCTTCCAGTAGGTAACGGCTTCCTTGGACGTATTGTTGATGCCCTTGGTTCTCCACTTGATGGAAATGGAGAAATCCAGGCAGATGGATTTAGACCAGTTGAGTGTCCAGCTCCAAGTATCGTAGATAGACAGTCTGTTAGCCAGCCAATGGAGACAGGTCTTCTTTCAATCGATTCAATGTTCCCAATTGGTAGAGGACAGCGTGAGCTTATCATTGGTGATAGACAGACAGGTAAGACATCTATCGCTACTGATACAATCATCAACCAGAAGGGCAAGGATGTTATCTGCGTATACGTAGCTATCGGTCAGAAGGCATCTACAATTGCAAAGCTTGTTAACACATTAAAAGAAAACGGTGCAATGGATTACACAATTATCGTCAGTGCTACAGCATCTGATCCAGCACCACTTCAGTATATTGCACCATATTCTGGTACAGCACTTGCAGAGTACTTTATGTATTCAGGCAAGGACGTACTTATCGTTTATGATGATTTATCAAAGCATGCGGTTGCATACCGTGCAATCTCATTGTTGTTAGAGCGTTCACCTGGACGTGAAGCATATCCTGGTGATGTTTTCTACTTACATTCAAGATTATTGGAGCGTTCTGCAAGAATCACACCAGAAGCAGGTGGCGGTTCAATTACAGCTCTTCCAATTATTGAGACTCAGGCTGGTGACCTTTCAGCTTACATTCCTACAAACGTAATTTCTATTACTGATGGTCAGATATTCCTTGAGTCAGAGCTTTTCAACGCAGGTCAGAGACCAGCCGTAAACGTAGGTCTTTCAGTATCCCGTGTTGGTGGTGCTGCACAGACAAAGGCTATGAAGAAAGCCGCTGGTTCAATTCGTATCGATTTGGCTCAGTACCGTGAGATGGAAGTCTTCACACAGTTCTCATCAGATCTTGATGATGCAACAAAGAAGCAGTTGGCTCATGGTCGTGCCCTTATGGAATTATTGAAGCAGCCTCTTAACAGACCATTCTCAATGGCAGAGCAGGTTATCATTCTTGTAGCTGCAAACGCTCATATCTTCAGTGATGTTGAGCTTTCAAAGCTTAAGAAGTTTAGAGCAGATATGCTTGAGTTCTTTGCAACAGAGCATAGTGCTATTATCAGCCAGCTCGAGTCAACAAAGGATTTGTCAGAGGATATTAAGGCTTCTATTGTTGACGCAGCAGAGGAGTTCAAAAAGAATCAGGAGTAAACCATGGCAAGTACAAAGGAAATCCTAAATAGAATAAATAGTATTCAGGATACAATGAAGATTACAAGAGCCATGTACATGATGTCTTCAATGAAATTGCGTAAGGCAAAGTCAAAGCTTGAAGAGACATTGCCATTCTTTGAAGGAACCCAAAAAGGTATTGCAGAAAATCTTGTTAGAATGCCTAACATCCGACACATCTATTTTGATAACCGTGTTGAGGATGATCAGGAGACCATTAAAAAGCGTGGATTCGTAGTATTTACAGGTGACAAGGGTATGGCTGGTGCATACAACCACAACGCCATCAAATTTGCACTTCAGCGAATCGGAGGCTTATCTAAGGACGAATACAAGCTATTCGTTGTAGGTGAGACTGGTAGAGCGTTTTTTATAAACAATGGATATAACGTAGACGAGAATTTCAGATATTCTGCAAACAATCCTTCAATGCATAGAGCGCGTGTCATTTCCGAGTATCTTATCGATTTATACAACAGAGAAGAGCTTGATAGAATCGATATTATTTATACAAAGATGCTCAATTCTGTTACAGAAGAGACTTGCGTAGAACGTTTGCTTCCTTTAAAAACACACAAGTTTATTAAGGAGCAGGTTCAGGAAATCGAATCTGATACAGAGGGAACAAGTAAAGTAGCTACTGAGATGAAGGAAGGAACAAAACACGTTCACTCAATCAATAACTACGAGCTTGAAGCTTTCAAAGAAGGCGGAGATTCATGGTATCCATTCTATCCATCGCTTTCATCGGTTTTGGAACATTTGGTACACAACCATTTTACAGCTTTCATCTATGGAGCTTTGGTTGAGTGTTCAGCCAGTGAAGAGAATGCGAGAATGATGGCTATGCAGTCAGCTACTGACAATGCGGAAGCGATTCTTCGAGAGTTATCTATCGAATACAATAGAGTGCGTCAGGCACAGATTACACAGGAAATCACTGAGGTAATCGGCGGTGCTAAGGCGCTTAAAAAGAAAAAAGCTAAAAGGTAAGAGAGGTTAAACATGTCAGAGTTAAAAGGAAAAATCGTCCAGGTTTCAGGACCTGTTGTCGATGTAGAATTTAAAGATAATGACCTACCTGCCATTAGAGATGCCCTATACGTTATGGTAGGGGATGAGAAAAGAGTAATGGAGGTCTCTCAGCACATCGGTTTAGGCGTGGTTAGATGTATCATGCTTGCTCCTTCTGAGGGACTATGTAGAGATATGGAAGTAACTGCTACAGGTACTGGTATTTCTGTACCAGTTGGTGAGCAGACACTTGGTAGACTTTTCAACGTATTAGGTGACACACTTGATAATGGTGAGAAGCTTGATAATGGAGAGCATTGGTGCATCCATAGAGAGCCACCTACATTCGAGGACCAGAGCCCAGTTGTTGAAATGCTTGAGACAGGTATCAAGGTTATCGACTTACTTGCTCCTTATGCTAAGGGTGGTAAGGTCGGACTTTTCGGTGGTGCCGGTGTAGGTAAGACAGTACTTATCCAGGAGCTTATCCATAATATCGCTACAGAGAGCGGCGGTTACTCAATCTTTACTGGTGTAGGAGAGCGTTCTCGTGAAGGTAATGACCTTTGGACAGAAATGGCTGAGTCAGGAGTTCTTGATAAAACAGCCTTAGTGTTTGGTCAGATGAACGAGCCACCTGGAGCACGTATGCGTGTTGCTGAAACAGGACTTACAATGGCTGAGTATTTCCGTGATGTTAAGAATCAGGATGTGCTTTTATTCATTGATAACATTTTCCGTTTCGTACAGGCAGGTTCAGAGGTTTCAGCTCTTCTTGGTCGTATGCCATCAGCCGTTGGTTACCAGCCAACACTTGCAAACGACTTAGGTGAGCTTCAGGAGAGAATCGCTTCTACAAAGAACGGTTCTATCACATCAGTTCAGGCTGTATACGTTCCTGCTGATGACTTAACTGACCCAGCTCCAGCAACAACATTCTCACACTTGGATGCAACAACCGTTCTTTCACGTAAGATCGTTGAAATGGGTATTTACCCAGCTGTAGATCCACTTGAGTCTACATCACGTATCCTTGAGCCAGATGTAGTTGGTGAGGAGCATTATCAGGTTGCACGTGGAGTACAGGAGATTCTCCAGAAGTACAAAGAGTTACAGGATATTATCGCTATCCTCGGTATGGAAGAGCTTTCTGACGAGGATAAGATTACTGTATATCGTGCAAGAAAGGTACAGCGTTTCCTTTCACAGCCATTCTCAGTTGCTGAGAACTTTACAGGTGTTAAGGGACAGTTCGTAACTGTAAAGGATACTATCCGCGGATTTAAGGCTATCCTTAATGGTGAGATGGATGATTATCCAGAAGCAGCATTCTTTAACGTTGGTACAATTGAGGATGTCAAGAAAAAGGCTGCAGATCTTGTAAAGGAGTAGTATATGGCATCATTATTTAATCTTAAAATAATCGCTTGTGATGGCGTGTTTTATGATGGTGACTGCGAAATAATTATTATTCCTAGTCCTGATGGAGAGTCTGCAATCATGAATCATCATGAGATGATGACTGGTGTAGTTTCTGTCGGTGAAATACGCTTTAAAACAGGCGATGGAACATGGCGAAGTGCCATTGTATCTGATGGATTAGTATCTGTTTACAAAGACGGCTCAGTAAAGATGATTGCATATTCTTGCGAGCGTCCAGAAGATATTGATACATACAGAGCTCAGGAAGCTTTAGAGCGTGCTCAGGAGCAGCTTCAGCAGAAACAGAGTATGGTTGAATACCAAATCTCTACTGCTAATATGGCTCGTGCTATGGCTCGATTAAAGGGAGCTAGCAGACACTCATAGCTTTAATATGATTTATAAACACCTCTTTACTAATGTGTTCACTGTTTTGGACACATTTGATAAAGAGGTGTTTTTTTACTTTACTTCGAAAATACGATATGGTAAAATCCACATTGTTAACATCAAAGTTTTAAAGAAAGGAGGGCGTAGTATGACTTGGAAAACAATTAATATGCATCTTACAAAAGGTTCTATTTTTGCAGTTTACGGGGATAGTGCGCCCTTTTTTAAGCGATAGAAATTAATTGCTTATAACATCGTGCCGCACTATCTCCTTATTCTAAAAAATAGATAAGGAGATTTTTTTATGGAAATAAATAATACAGAATTTGAAATTCAAGGAAATAATGAGCTTCGTGTAAGAAGCAAAAAGATAAATATAAAGGCACAGCTTGGGAAGATTTATGCTATAGATACTTTTGGGGCATTTATGATTGCAGGTGCTTCATGGGTTGCGCTGCTGGCAGCTCGTGGCTTCTCAACACTGGAGATAGGCTGGTTTGAAAGTATTTTTCATGTGGTAAGCATGATATGTGAAGTGCCATCTGGCGCGGTGTCTGATGTGTTTGGACGAAAGAAATCTATGGTGCTTGCGCAGATAATGTCTATGTTATCTGCAATGATAATGATATTCACTGATTCGTTCATCTCAATTGCTTTCGCTATGGGAGTGAGTGCATTGAGCTATAACTTAGCATCAGGAACTCGCGAAGCACTGGCCTACGACAGTATGAAAAAGGCTGGCGTCGAAAAGAATTACGAAGATTTCTTTTCAAAAGATATGATTATCTATGAGATATTCAGTTCCCTGGCTACACTTCTTGCGGGAGTAGCGTTGATGCTAGGGTACCGTAGAGCATATTTGGTTGATATCATCATCGGAAGCGTGGCATTGGTGTTTGCATTATCGCTGACAGAGGTTCATGCTGAAGGCCATGAATCAATGGACGTGGCTGGCAGATTCAAAGAAGTTGCTATTGGCTCAATCAAGTTTTTAAAGGAGAATCGCAAAGCGAGGCTGATAATTCTATTTAATGCTGAAATCGGGGCGGTGGCTGTTTTGATAGGTTTCTTCATGCAAGCAAAGCTTCCTGAAGTTGGCTTGAGACCTGTGTTACTTGGTCCAGCTTTGTTTGTTATTGGCCTTTCTGGAGCTCTAGGTTCAAAGACTGTCACATTTTTCAACAAGTTAGGATATAGGACTATTGGTCTTATTTCCTTTTTGGGAGTTGTCCTTGCCTTTGCCTCAGTATTAGTTGGCAATCCATATGTAATGATTGTGGGAGCGTGCATCGGTTCTTTTGCAGACAGCTTCATTGAAATCAGATCAGATGTAGTGCTGAACGACATGATTCCATCAGGCCAAAGAGCCACTTTGATGTCAGTAAATTCATTTACATATTCGGTTATAATGATTCTATTATCACCGGTGTTTGGATGGATTTTCGGATAGAGCTTCAGGTAGAACTTTAGGTAGTGCTTTAGTCATGGGAAATGATAAAATCTGGTTGAATATTTAGATAATTGGTAGGTCTTTCAGATGTATTCTGAAAGGCCTATTTTTTGTTGCATTGGGAGTAGCAGTGTGATATATTATTGGAGTCGATGAGCCGACATCGAGGTCGTAGACTTGGTCAAGACCTTGATTCACGCGGGTGTGGCGGAATTGGCAGACGCGCTAGATTTAGGTTCTAGTGGGAGACCGTGCAGGTTCAAGTCCTGTCACCCGCAGTAATCTCACATACATCTGTATGTGAGATTTTCTTTTTTTCATTTGCTATCAAGTCGATAGCGATTTTCACGAAACAGGTCATACAATTGCTAGTTTTTGGTGTATGTAATAGATTGGCAATTGCGGGGAAAATGAGTGTTATTGTGATTTGGTATTAGGAAGTGTGGTGAGTTAAGTAATTTTGGAGTAGTACGGATTAGGAAAGCATTAATTGGGGCTGATGGGCCCGGTTTTACCACTAGCGGGTAGTCAGATGTTGTTTGCTAGAGGTACAAAATATGTTCATTACCACTAGCGGGAGATGGAATACTGAGAGCTAGAGGTACGAAATTGTAGGTTTACCACTAGCATAATCAAAACTGAATTCTGCTAGTGGTAAAAAATGAGAGACATACCACTAGCGTAAGTGTGATTGCTTCATGCTAGTGGTATAGGTGCAAAAGAATACCTCTAGCTGTCACAGAAATACTATTTGCTAGAGGTAAAGTGACGAAAAGATACCACTAGCAAGTTGAAATAGCTGGAATGCTAGTGGTAAATGCAGGTTTGAGAGCTATGATTAAGGAGGTAGAGTTATTGAAAAGCTTCATAGATGCAATAAATCAAGAGATAGATAATATTAAGGGAGAAATAGAATCACTAGAAAGGAGGTATCCAAAGGATGATGGATATTTCCTTGAAATAAAGAAAAATCGGGGGAAATATACTCAATTCTACAAATGTAAAATGATTCCTGGACAAGGAAGATTTAAGGTAGAGAGAACTTTTATAAAACGAGATGATATTGATGTGGCTAGGAGATTAGCGCAAAAGGATTTTGATTTTCAGTTGCTAAAGATATTGAATGAGCAATTGATAGCATTAAATGGGACGATACAAGAGTTCCCTAAACTAGACGGGATGATGCTATATAATGAATTGTCAGATGCGCGCAAGGCTCTAATTGACAGCAAATATATAGATGACCAAACCTTTATAGATCACTGGTTGGCCAAATACAATGGTCAAGAAGATATTGACTTATTCAAAGAAAAATATCCAATTGAAACATCCTACTACACAGATAATGGGGAGCATGTTAGATCTAAATCAGAGAAGATTATTGCAGATAAGTTTGCAAAAGAAGGAATTCCATATGTATATGAACCGGCTTGTGAGCTAAACCGAAAGGGGCTTCATCCGGACTTTGTGTTATTAAATCAAGAGACCAGACAGACATATTTCTATGAGCATTTTGGAATGATGGACAAGCCAGAATACGCTATAGCTGCAGTGAAGAAAATTGCGAAATATAGAGAATTAGGGTATGAGTATGGCAAGAACTTGCTTTATTCTTTTGAGACTGGCGTTGATGGATTAAACATAAATGATTTGTATAGGATAATATTAGAGAATTGTAAATAAAAAGAGTAGGTATTTGTTCTCCGTGATTAGATACCTACTCGATATATACAGTCAAAAAGGCTATTGCACAATGCAATAGCCTTTTACTTATTTTACACTTCTTTTTATAGCTTCACACATTACGTGGTTTGCGAGGGTTCCTACAACATCAAGGGGCGCTTCTACATTTCCTAAAGACATGGCGTAGATGCTGTCGCCGTCCATTGATGTGTGGATAGGGCGTATGCATCGAGCGTAGCCATCGTGGGTCATGCCGGCTACTTTACAGAGCTGTGTTTTGTTGAGCTTTGCATTCGTAAATACGATACCAATGGTAGTGTTAGTTGGTGCACCGGCAGGGGCATTATCGGCAGAATCAGAAGGCTTTCCGGCCATAGTCATGGCGTACATTAATTCCTCACAGGAAACATCGTTTAAGGATTTTTTGTCTTCTGCTAAAACACCAGCTATTCTTTTTCCATCAACATAATCATAAACATCGCCAACAGCGTTAGTGCAGACGATTGCTCCAACTTTTAATTCACCAAGTTCAACAGCGTAGCTGCCAATTCCTGACTTTGTGCATCTGTCAGGACCAAGCATTTTTCCGACAGTTGCGCCACATCCTGCACCATGACTACCATTTTCAAAGTTGCCATGTTCTCCTTCAAAAGCTTTAGTACAAGCTGCATATCCCATTTCTTTATCCGGATATACGTTAGAAGCTTTGTAGCCTAAATCAAAGATATCTGACTGGCAAACAAGTGGTACAACAACATCCCCCACAGGGAAGCCAATTCCTTTTTCAGCTAAACATTTCATAACGCCACCGGCTGCATCCAAACCGAAGGCTGAGCCCCCGCCTAAAACAACAGAGTGAATAACCTCTGCAGCGGCAAGAGGATCCATTAATCCTGATTCACGGCTGGCTGGGCCGCCGCCGCGAATATCGAGACCGCATGGTGCTCCCTCTGGAGCAACGATAACAGTGACACCAGTTCCAGCGTCCTGATTTTCAGCCTGTCCTATCTTAAAATTCCCAATCTGGAAAATATCAATTTCTTTCATAAAAACCTCCTAAAAAATAATTAAGTAGGGGCAGTAAACAAAGCCCTAGAAAACATTTTACAACAAAAAATAAAAATGTGGAAAAAAACTGTTGACAGCACCAACATACTAGTGTACTATTCAGATAGTACAGTAGTACATGACACAGGAGGAGTGTGAATATGCAGTTTGATTCAAAGACACCCATTTACTTACAAGTAATTAACTCTATCAAAATGGATATCGTTAATGAACGTATTAAATGCGGAGAAAAGCTTCCATCAAGCCGAGAGCTGGCTGTTAAATATACAATCAATCCAAACACAGCCGCTAGGGTTTATCAGGAGCTGGAAAGGGAGGGTGTATGTTACACCAAAAGAGGCATGGGAACGTTTGTGACAGATGATGCAAATATCATCAAAGCATGTCGACAGGAAATGGCGCAGGATGCTTTAAATCTATTCTTGAAAAGCATCATGGAGCTTGGAATTACTAATGAAGAAGCAATAGAAATGATTAGAAGTAGAAAGGACGAAATGTGATGTTAAAAAGTGTTGATGTTACTAAAAAATTTGTTGGCAAAACCGCGGTAGATGGCATAACAATGAGCCTCGAACCAGGACACATTTATGCAATGCTAGGTCCTAATGGAAGCGGTAAGACTACTTGGATGAAGATGGCAGCAGGCCTTATAAAGCCTACATCAGGAGAGGTGCTTTACAAGGACACTCCAATCGGTATCGAAAGCCGAAAGGAAATTGCTTATATGTCTACTGAGCCATATTTCTATGATTGGATGACTGTAGGGGATGTTGGAAAATATTATAAGGATTTCTTTGCAGATTTCTCCATGGATAACTACACAGATATGGTTATTAGCATGGATTTGGATATGAAGCAAAAGGTGAAGTCACTTTCATCAGGTATGATGGCTAAGCTTAAGGTTGCAGTTACTATGGCTAGAGATGCAAAAGTCTACATGCTAGATGAGCCATTAAATGGAATTGATTTGCTTGCAAGAGATGAGGTTATGAACATGATTCTTGATGCGGCATCAGAGGATAAAATTCTTCTCATTTCAAGCCACCTGGTTGAAGAGTTGGAGTCAGTTGTTGATAAAGCAATCTTTATTAAGCAGGCACAGCTTGTAGGTGTATTTGATGTAGAAGGTTTACGTATGACAGAAGGCGTATCTTTGGCTGATAAATATCGCCAGGTATTTTCAAATATTACATGTATGGAGGGGATTGCATAATGGGAAACTTAATTAAATACGAATTCAGAAAATCATGGGCAATGAAGGGAATAATCCTTGTTATAACAGCTATATTTGAGGTGATGTTTTTAATTGGTGTTTTCATGCAGAAGGAAGGATTTTTAGCAATAGGTGTAACCCTTCTTTCTATGATAGCTGTTTGTTCAGTGTTTATTATTGGTATTTTTGGAATATTTACATTGAGCAGAGATTTGAACACAAAGCGAAGCTACATGCTTTTTATGACTCCAAATAATAGCTTCAAGATTTTAGGCGCAAAGCTTATTGAAAATGCAAGCTCAATCATAGTAGTAAGCGTATGTTTTGTAGCACTTGCAATTGCTGATGTTTCTATTTTGGCTGCTTCTTACGGTGAGTTTAAAGAGTTATTTGAGTTTATAAATGCCCTTTTAGGCGAAAGCTATTATGTTGATTCATACAGATTTGCCATGATTAGTGCAGCATCTGTTGTAAATTGGATTTCCACAGTATGCTTAGGTTTCTTTGCTGTAATCATCTGCGCGACATTATTAAACGGCAAGAAATACAATGGATTCCTCAGCTTCTGCATCTTCATCGCAATCTCAATCTGCCTTAGCAAGTTACTTGGCGTGTTTATCGACGATGGATTGGATTTTAATACAACACGTGTAATCATCCAGATTGTTTATTATGCAGTTGTTTCAGTAATTCTTTATGTTGCATCAGCATGGTTAATGGACAATAAGCTTTCAGTGTAAATCTAAAAAGATTATTAAATAAAAATTAAAAGTATTTACATTACAGTGGATTATATTACACTAAACAAGATATGAAAAAGTTATACGAACATACCTTACCCAGGATATGTTCAAAAGGAGGATGAAATTGGGCGTTATAAAGAAAATAGGTGGCTTCTGCAAAAAGCACTTGAAGCTAATCATTATTCTGGTTGTTATTATTGGCGTGGTGTTGTTTATAAGACACAAGGCTCAAGTTGCGGCTCAGGCTATGCTTGATGAACAGAATGAACCGGTCACATCTACAGTTGAAAAGATGGACTTAAAGAAGTCTGTTGGTGTTACTGGAACACTTACAGCAAATGAGACACTTACTGTTACATCAACACTTGGTGGTACAGGTGTTACAGGCGTAAAGGTTTCTACTGTAAATTATGAGGTAGGAGATTACGTCGAAAAAGGCCAGACAGTAGTTGAGTTTGATGGCGATGATTATGAGCGTAAGCTTACAGAGCTCAATCTTCAGAACGATATTACAAACACTGAAGCAAGCATGAGCATCGAGGATATGCAAAAATCCATCGAAGACACTCAGAAGAAGATTGACGAGAAGCAGAAGTGGCTTGATGATAACAAGGCAATCTACGAAAACCTTAAGGATGCTTTTGATCAGTATGAGAAATATAAGGATTCTGACCCATCTGTAGTAGAGCGTTGGAATAGAGAATCAGCAGCTGCTGCTGGCAGAAGTGAGCCAGTTACTGTTTCAGGATACGAAGCTGTTGAGGACGAGGTTGATGCTCTTAAGGAGCAAATCCGTACAACTCAGAACAAGATTGAGCTTGCACAGATGCAGCAGAACTATGCTCAGAATTACACTCAGGTAGATGCTAAAAATGATCTTTATGAGAGCATGGATAAGACAAAGGTAGAGGCACCTATTTCAGGATATATCCTTACAATGAACGTTGAAGAGGGTAACAACTATACACAGGGCAATACCGTATTTACGATAGCTGATACAAGCGGATTTATTGTAGAGGCAACTGTTAATGAATACGATGTAGCAAACATCCAAAAGGATTTGCCAGCTACAGTTAAGTTTGAAGCCACAGGTGACGAGGAATTCACAGGTACAGTTTCATTCGTATCAATTGCATCTGAATCTACTACATCTGCAGCAACAGCTTCAGCTAACTACAGCGCAGCAACAGGTACATCAACTGGAAGCGCTGCGTCATACAAATTAAAGATTAAGATGGATGGAACAGACGATAGATTCCGTGTTGGTATGACAGCAAAGGCAAGCATCGTTCTTGATTCTGCTTCAGATGTGCTTGCAGTACCTTATGACTGTGTTCAGCAGAAGGATGACGGAAGCTTCTTCGTAACATCTATCGCTGATGATGGAACAAAGAAGGACATCCCTGTTACAAAGGGACTTGAAAGCGATTATTATGTAGAGATTTCAGGTGATGGAATCAAAGAAGGCATGACTGTAGAGGCAATCGTTAGCGATGCACCTAGCACAGATATTATGGATTATATGACTTTTGAATAGGAGGTCCTTATGGCAGCAGGAGATTTAATGCTAGACCTTCGTGATATTCATAAGAGCTTTTTCATCGGTACACCAAATGAATTTGAGGTTCTTCATGGAATTAATCTTACCGTCAATCAGGGTGAGTTTGTTTCCATTGTAGGACAGTCAGGTTCCGGTAAATCTACATTGATGAACATAATCGGTGCCTTAGATAGACCTACACTTGGAGAGTACACTCTTGATGGAGTAGATATTGAAAAAGCAAAAGATCATGAATTGTCTGCGCTTAGAAATAAAAAGATAGGTTTTGTATTTCAGACCTACAATCTTATTGCGAGAACCAACGCACTTAAAAACGTTGAGCTCCCTATGATGTACGCAGGAATGGGACGTGGTGAGCGTACAGACAGAGCAAAGATGCTACTTGAAGAAGTTGGCATGACAGATAGAATGCACCACAACCCAGACGAGCTTTCCGGTGGACAGAAGCAGCGTGTAGCCATTGCAAGAGCTATGGCTAACGACCCAGCTATCATCCTTGCAGATGAGCCTACTGGTGCGCTGGATTCAGCTACTGGACGAATGATAATGGATATTTTCCACAAGCTCCACGAGGAGCAGGGAAAGACAATTCTTCTCATTACCCACTCGCCTGAGCTTTCTCAGGAGACTGACAGAATTATCACTATTAAGGATGGAACAATCCTGGGTGAATCAAAGGGCAATTGGAAGGGACTTTCTTCTGATGAACGCGCTGGCGTAAAGAAGGAGGTGGAGTAATGTTATTTACAGAGAATATTCTGGTTGCCTTAGCAGGACTTAAGGCCAACATAATGCGCTCCCTTCTGACTATGCTTGGTATCATCATTGGTATTGCATCCGTTATTGCAATTATGACAGTTGGTAATTCCATCACATTAATCGTAAACAGTACTATGCAGGACCTTGGAGCAAACAACCTTGAAATGGGTGTTATGCAAAAGTCCACAGACCAGACCAATGAAGATGGAACAAGCTATGGTGATGGCTATGTCAGAGAAATGACTGACAGCGATATGATTACCGATGAAATGATTCAGGCATATAAGGATGAATTCCCTGATGACGTTCAGTATATCCTGAAAATGGAAAACGTTGGTGACAAGGGTAAGGTTGTTGAAGGCAATAAAAATGCCAATGTTCAAATTGTTGGATATAACAAAGATACCTTTGAATTTAAGGATTACAAAATGGTTGCAGGACGTCAGTTCCTCAACCAGGACTTTGAAAATGCAAAGAAGGTTTGTCTTGTAACAGACAAATTTGTTGAGCGAATTTATGATGGTGATAGCGAAGCAGCTCTTGGCCAGGAGGTTGAGGTTAATGTAGCTGGCACATACTATAATTACTACATAGTAGGTGTTTACGAATACGTTGAGGATAAGTTCTCATTTGGTGTTTCAGACAATCCAACAACAGAGCTTGTAATTCCTTACGAGACAGCTAGAACAGCTAATCACAATCAAAATAAAGGCGATTACTACTTCACAATCGTTACATCAGTAAATACAAACAACGATGATTTTGCTATCAAGACACGTGATTTCTTTAATATAAATTATTATTCAAGAAATGACACTTATGAGGTAATGGTTGTAAGTATGACATCTATGATGGATTCCATGAATTCCATGATAGGTATGATTCAGCTAGCGCTTTCAGTAATTGCCGGTATATCACTGGTAGTTGGTGGTATCGGCGTTATGAATATTATGCTGGTATCAATCACAGAGCGAACCAAGGAAATCGGTACACGAAAAGCCCTTGGTGCTACAAATAGTTCTATTCGAATGCAGTTTATAACCGAATCAGTTGTTATCTGCGTAATCGGTGGAATCATCGGAATTATACTTGGTGTAGTTCTCGGTACAGTTGCTGTTAAGCTGATGGGATATGAAGCTGCAGTATCTGCACAGAGTATCGTAGTAGCCGTAGCCTTCTCAATGGCTATCGGAATCTTCTTCGGATACTATCCAGCCAACAAGGCGGCGAAACTAAATCCAATCGATGCTTTGCGTTACGAATAGTCTATCCTTAGCTTGTTGTCTACTAGCTCATTTAAAGCCGACAGGTATTTTGCCTGTTGGCTTTTTTTGTACGTTGTGAAACGGCCATGTGACGACCATCTGAATTATTCTGAAAGGTATGTGGAATCCGTTTACTTAGGGGAAAAATCCTAGTAAAGTGTGTGAAGTTAATCAAAAACATATTTTACCAGGAGGGACAAAATGCCGAAGGATTCTCAAAAGTTTTCTATCCTTTCTAAATTGGGTAGTTTTATAAAGCGATTTGGCCGCTTTATTAAAAAACATTTATTACTATTTATCATAATTATTATTTTAATCGTAGTTGGAATTATATTTGGAAGAAAGTATCTGTTGAAGACAAACTCACATGAAGTTGAGGAAACACAGACACTTACAACTTCTGTAGAAGTAATGGATTTACAGTCTTCAATTAGTGTAACTGGTACACTTGCAGCAGGCCAGACACAGTCGGTAACTTCAACAGTTGCAACAGGTACTGAGGTTGCAGCAGTGTATTATGAAGTGGGTGACTATGTAGAGGCCGGCACAGTTATCGTTGAGTTTGATGCAGATGATTACGCAACAAAGCTTGCTGAGTTAAATGCAAAATACAATATCTCTGATATCGAGGACGCACATACTCTTCAGGATTATTTAGATCAGATTGAAGAAAAGCAGGAAGAGATGGCAGAGATTCAGGAATACTTAGATGAGTGGGCTGATGTTTATAACAACCTCGTTGATGCCTACAACGATTATCTTGAGTACGGCGATTCAGATTCTTCAGTTGCTAGCCGTTGGACAACAGAGTCAAACGCAGCTAAGACTCTTGATGATGGCAACGGAGTAACTATTTCAGGATATGAGTCAAAGCAGGATGAGCTCGAAACACTCCAGGAGGAAATTGAAGACCTTCAGTATCAGTATGAGCTCGAGCAGTTAAACCAGGAATACGACAACACATACACAAAGACAGAGGAGTATGAGTCAGTAACTGAAAGCCAGTCAGGCACACAGGTTGTTGCTCCATTTTCTGGATACATTACAGCAATCAATGTAGAAGAGGGAAATAACTATACACAGGGTAATACCGTATTTACGATATCAAATACAGATTCATTTGTTGTAGAAGCAACAGTTGATGAGTATGACATTGCATCTCTTAGCGAAGGACTTTCAGCAGTAGTTAAGTTTGATGCTACAGATGATGATGAGTTTACAGGAACAGTTTCATATGTTGCAGTTACATCTGATTCTACAACATCAAGCTCATCTTCAAGCACAGGCAGCACATCTGCAAGCTACGAAGTAAAGATTACACTTGATGATACAGACGATAGACTCCGTGTTGGTATGACAGCAAAGGCTTCAGTTATCCTTGAATCAGTAACAGATGCTTACGCAGTAGCTTATGATTGCGTAGAGACAGATGCAGATGGAAATAGCTATGTAACAGTAGTTGATGACGATGGAAATGAGACAAAACTTGAAGTAACACTTGGTCTTGAGAGTGATTATTATGTACAGATTATCAGTGATGAATTGTCAGAAGGACTTCAGGTAAAGGCAACAGCATCAAGCACATCTTCTAATTCATCTGATGAGTCAAAGGATGAAAACAATTCACTACTTAACATGGGCGGCGGCCAAGGTGGCGGCGACATGGGAGGCGGTGCTCCAAGTGGTGGCGGCGGCCAGGGTGGCGGCCCAGGCGGAATGTAGGAGGTGAATTATGGCAGCAGGAGATATCATGTTAGATCTTCGTGACATCCATAAGAGCTTCTTCATCGGCACACCAAACGAATTTGAAGTACTTCACGGCGTTAATTTTAGCGTCCGTGAAGGCGAATTCGTATCAATAGTTGGACAGTCTGGTTCAGGAAAGTCTACACTTATGAATATAATTGGTGCCTTGGATAGACCAACAAGTGGTGAATATACACTTGATGGTGTAGATATTGAAAAAGCAAAGGACCACGAATTATCTATTTTAAGAAACAAGAAGATTGGATTCGTATTTCAGACATACAATCTGATAGCTAGAACAAATGCTATCAAAAATGTTGAGCTTCCAATGATGTACGCTGGCATAGGAAGAGCAGAGAGAAATGAAAGAGCAAAAATGCTTTTGGAGCAGGTAGGCATGACAAACAGAATGATGCACAATCCTGACGAGCTCTCTGGTGGACAGAAACAGCGTGTAGCCATTGCAAGAGCTATGGCAAATGACCCGGCAATCATTCTTGCAGATGAGCCTACAGGTGCCCTTGATTCTGCAACAGGTCGCTTGATTATGGATATATTCCACAAGCTTCATGAGGAGCAGGGCAAGACCATCGTTTTAATTACTCACTCAAATGAGCTTTCTTTAGAGACAGAGCGTATCATCACACTCCGAGATGGTGATATAAGAGGTGAGTCGAAAGGTCAGTGGGAAACAATAAAGGAGGATTTAGCATGCTAATTATGGAAAACGTCCTCCTCGCACTGGCAGGACTAAAGTCCAATATAATGCGTTCCCTACTTACAATGCTTGGTATCATCATCGGTATTGCATCCGTTATTGCAATCATGACGGTTGGTAATTCTATCACTGTTATGGTTAACACACAGATGCAGGAGATGGGAGCAAATAACTTAACAGTTGGTGTATCAGCAAAGAGCACTTCCGAGGAGACTACTTCTTCAGGATTGCACTTTGGCGCCGGAAATCGCAGATCTATGGACACAGAGGACTACATTACCGACGATATGATAGATTCATTCCTTGAGGAATACAGCGATAATATAAAATATACACTTCTTTCATCAACTGTTGGTTCAGGTACAGCCATCGACGGTGATTTATATGCATATGTAAATGTTGTAGGTTACAACGAGGATTATATGGAATACAACGACCCAGAGATACTTGCAGGTCGTACATTCATAGAAAAGGATTATGAAAATGCTCAGAAGGTTTGTATTGTTTCAGACTACTTTGTTAATAACATGTTTGATGGGGATACTTCCGCTGCTTTGGGGTCTGCTGTAGAAATCAGCATCAATGGAAAGTATTATACATACTACATCGTAGGTGTTTATGAATACGATGATAGTACATGGTCTAGCGATTCTACTGAAGATACAACAACGGATTTGTACATCCCTTACGATACAGCTAGAACTCAGCTTCATACAATCAATGATGGATATGAAAGCTTTACACTTGTAACAACAATCGATACAGATTCAGAGGAGTTTGCAGACACTGTTGAAACTTATTTCAACACTATGTATTACTCAAACAATGATGATTATGAGGTTTCAGTTACAAGCATGGCCAGCATGATTGAATCAATGACCACAATGATTGGAACAATTGAGCTTGCCCTTGCGATTATCGCAGGTATATCTCTTGTTGTTGGTGGTATTGGTGTTATGAATATCATGCTTGTATCAATCACAGAGCGTACTAAAGAAATTGGTACTAGAAAAGCTTTGGGAGCAACAAACGGTTCCATCAGGCTTCAGTTCATTACAGAATCAGTTGTTATCTGTATAATGGGTGGACTTATCGGAATCATACTTGGTGTTGTTCTTGGATCCGTAGCAGCCACATACATGGGCTACTCAGCATCCGTATCAATCAGCGCCATCATAATTGCCGTAGCCTTCTCTATGGCCATCGGAATCTTCTTCGGATACTATCCAGCTAACAAAGCTGCAAAATTAAATCCAATTGAGGCTTTACGATATGAATAAAAAAATGCCAGCCCTCTGGGCTGGCATTTTTTTATTAATCATCAAGTTCATCTGAAGATAACTCAAGTACTGTACGCTTACGAGCCATTTCGTCTGACTCAAGGTATTCGTCGTATGTTGTCATCTTATCAATCATCTGTCCATTTGGAAGGATTTCGATGATACGGTTTGCTGTAGTCTGTACAATTTCGTGGTCACGAGAAGAGAAGAGGATTACTCCTGAGAACTTCTGGAGACCAGTGTTAAGTGCTGTGATTGATTCCATATCAAGGTGGTCAGTAGGCTCATCGAGCATGAGTACGTTTGAGTTTTCAATCATCATACGTGAAAGAAGTACACGTACCTTTTCACCACCGGATAATACCTTCATTTTCTTAGCTCCGTCGTCGCCTGCGAAAAGCATACGGCCAAGGAATCCACGAACATAAGTAGCATCCTTGATTTCAGAGAACTGTGTAAGCCAATCTACAATGAGAAGGTCTGTGTTGAAAATCTCTGTGTTGTCCTTAGGGAAGTATGACTGAGATGTTGTAACACCCCACTTGTAGCTTCCTTCGTCTGGCTCCATCTCACCTGCAAGAATCTGGAAGAGAACTGTCTTAGCCTTTTCGTTTGAACCAACAAGAGCGATTTTGTCCTCACGACCAACATTAAATGTAAGGTGGTCAAGGATAAGCTCACCATCAATTGTCTTTGTAAGGTTTTCTACTGAAAGAACCTCGTTTCCGATTTCACGAGCTGGTCTGAAATCGATGTATGGATACTTACGGCTAGATGGACGGATGTCATCAAGCTGAATCTTCTCTAATGCACGCTTACGTGATGTAGCCTGCTTAGACTTAGAAGCGTTAGCAGAGAATCTCTGGATGAACTCCTGTAATTCTTTAATCTGTTCTTCCTTTTTCTTATTAGCTTCCTTACGCTGCTGAATGATAAGCTGTGAAGACTGATACCAGAAATCATAGTTACCAGCGTAAAGCTGAATCTTGCCGTAGTCGATATCTGCAGTATGTGTACATACCTTATTTAAGAAGTAACGGTCATGGGATACAACGATGACTGTGTTCTCGAAGTTGATAAGGAACTCCTCAAGCCATGCGATAGCATCCAAATCAAGGTGGTTAGTAGGCTCATCGAGAAGAAGTACATCAGGTGAACCGAAAAGTGCTCTTGCAAGAAGAATCTTGACCTTTAATGCACCAGGAAGCTCTGACATCTGTGTGTAGTGGAACTCTGTATCAACACCAAGGCCGTTAAGAAGAGTAGCAGCATCTGCTTCTGCATTCCAACCATCCATCTCCGCAAACTCAGACTCAAGCTCAGCTGCGCGGATACCGTCCTCATCAGAAAAGTCTTCCTTCATATAGATAGCGTCCTTTTCTTTCATAATGTCGTAAAGACGCTGATTACCCATAATTACTGTATCAAGAGCTGTGAACTCATCATACTTGAAGTGATCCTGCTCTAAGAATGAAAGTCTGTTACCAGGGCTCATTGTGATTTCGCCGCTAGTAGGCTCTAACTGACCAGATAAAATTCTAAGGAAAGTAGACTTACCAGCACCGTTAGCACCGATGATACCGTAGCAGTTACCCTCTGTAAATTTGATATTAACCTCTTCGAAAAGGGCTTTCTTGCCGAAACGAAGAGTAACGTTATTAGCTTGTATCATATAAATAATCCTTTCATAAATCAAACTATGTAAAACCTGAGATATAATATCAAAAATTTTTAAAATTGTCTAGAAAATTGCCTATTTTTAGCCCCCTTATTATTGCTTTTTACACGGTTAAATTATATAATATTTAATAATTTTTTCATGGAAGGTGGTGATATCATGGCAGTTCAAAACAGGGACGAATTAGAAAAGCTAGAAAATAAGATTGCCTTTGAAAGCCAGGGTGTCATCGCTACTGCGGACTTTGTTGATCCAGACGAGCTCTATAAGGAGCTCATTGATAGAGTGCGCAAATATCATCCTAACACAGACATTTCTATGATTGAAAAGGGCTACAAACTTGCGCACAAAGCCCACGAGGGACAGGTGCGTAAATCTGGTGAGCCATATATCATTCATCCACTTTGCGTTGCAATTATCCTTGCTGATTTGGAACTTGATAAAGAAACAATTGTGGCTGGTCTTCTTCACGACGTTGTTGAGGATACCATCTATACAAAGGAAGAGATAGCAGCAGAGTTCTCTGACGAAGTTGCAGAGCTTGTGGATGGTGTCACAAAGTTAGGTCAGTTAAATTATGATGCGGATAAGGTGGAAATCCAGGCGGAAAACCTTCGAAAGATGTTCCTTGCAATGGCAAAGGATATCCGTGTCATCCTTATCAAGCTTGCAGATAGACTTCACAACATGCGTACTCTAAAGTACATGCGTCCTGAAAAGCAAAAGGAAAAAGCGCGTGAGACCATGGAAATCTATGCTCCACTTGCACAGCGTCTTGGTATCAGCAAGGTTAAAATCGAGCTTGATGACCTTTCACTTAAGTATCTGGAGCCAGATGCTTACTACGACTTAGTTGAAAAAATCGCACTCAGAAAGAGTCAGCGTACAGAATACATTAATTCTCTTGTAGAGGATGTTTCAAAGCATATAAAGGATGCGGAAATCGATGCAGAGGTTTATGGCCGTGCAAAGCATTTCTTTAGCATCTACAAAAAGATGGTTAATCAGCACAAGACCATCGATCAAATATACGATTTATTTGCAGTTCGAATCATTGTAGATTCTATCAAGGACTGTTATGCAGCACTTGGCGTTATCCATGAAATGTACACACCTATTCCAGGTCGTTTCAAGGATTACATCGCTATGCCAAAGCCAAACATGTATCAGTCTTTGCATACTACAGTTATCGGACCTAATGGTGCGCCATTCGAAATCCAGATTCGTACATACGAAATGCATCGTACTAGCGAATACGGTATCGCTGCCCACTGGAAATACAAGGAAAGCGGTGAAGGCTCTACTGTTATGGGCGAGGAAGAAAAGCTTTCATGGCTTCGTGAAATCCTCGAGTGGCAGCAGGAAATCTCAGATAATAAAGAGTTTTCTTCCTTATTAAAATCAGATCTTAACCTGTTTTCTGATACAGTATTTTGTTTCACCCCATCAGGTGATGTTAAGAATCTGCCAAACGGTTCAACACCTATCGATTTTGCCTATGCCATCCATTCGGCAGTAGGAAACAAAATGATTGGTGCAAAAGTCAATGGCAAGCTTGTGCCAATCGACTATGTCATCCAAAACGGAGACCGTATCGAGATTGTCACATCTCAGAATACAAACGGCCCAAGCCGTGACTGGTTGAGTATTGTCAAAAGTTCACAGGCAAAGAACAAAATCAATCAGTGGTTCCGCAGTCAGTCCAAGGACGAAAATATCGCTAAAGGTAAGGAACTTCTCATTGGTTCTGCAAAGCAAAAAGGTGTGGATCTTGGCGATATAAACAAGCCTAAATATCAGGAAATCATTATTAATAAATACGGATTCCACAGCTGGGAAGATTGCCTCGCGGCAGTTGGTCAGGGTGCCATCAAAGAAGGTGCTGTTATCAACAGAATGTTCTCTGCATGGCAGAAGGATCACCCAGTTAAGGTTACCGACGAAGAAATCTTGGCAGAGCATTCTGGTTCAGGCAAGGAAGCTAAGCCAAAGTCTAAAAATGGTATTACAGTTAGCGGACTTTACGATGTTTCAGTTCGTTTCTCAAAGTGTTGTAATCCAGTTCCAGGTGATGAAATCGTAGGTTTTGTTACCAGAGGAAGAGGTGTATCAATTCACCGTACCGATTGTATCAATATGATTAATCTTCCAGAATTCGAAAAGGAACGTCTCATCGAGGCCGAGTGGGCTCGTGACGCAGAGGAAGATGGCAAGAAGGGCGGAGTATACCTCACAGAAATCAATATTTACGGAAACAACCGTACAGGACTTTTGGTTGATATCACACGTATATTCACCGAAAGAGAGATAGATATCGACTCAATCCATTCCAAGACAAGCAAACAGGGTGTTGCTACCATCACTATCAAGTTTGGTACACAAAGCCGCGAGCAGCTTCGTTCTTTGGTTGAAAAGATTAAGCAGGTTGAGTCTATCATCGACGTAGAAAGACCTAGAGGATAAGATGAAAGTAGGAAAAGTACTTCTGCCAGCAGCGGCAGAAAACTGCTATATAGCCATAAATGAAGATACAAATGAATCAATCATAATTGATCCAGGCTCAGCTTTTGAGCGTATCAAGTCTGCAGTGGAAAGCACTGGCACAAAGCCTGTTGCAATCCTTCTGACACATGGTCATTTTGATCATGCTGGAGAGGCTGCTTCCACAGCAAAGGAATATGGTATAAAGGTTTACACACACGAGGCTACGGCAGAGGAGCTTAAAAATCCAAGCATCAACCTTTCAGGAGATATGTTTGGAGATTCCAAAAGCTATAGCGCGGATGTTTTTTTGAAGGACGATGAGGAAATAGATTTAGCAGGACTTCATATCAAGTGCCTTTTCACACCAGGTCACACACCAGGTGGATGCTGCTTCTATTTCCCTAATGAAGATATAGTTTTTACCGGAGATACATTGTTTAGTGGTTCCGTGGGACGTACAGATTTCCCAGGAGGTTCCATGAGTCAGTTGGTAGGTTCAATCAAGTCAAAGCTTATGACTCTTTCAGATGATACTATCTGTTACCCTGGTCACAACGAGCCAACCACTATCGGTACAGAAAGGATATACAATCCATTTTTATGATTTACATACAATTAAACGAAGATAATTTTGAATATGATATTTATTCACTAGTTAAAGCCTTTTATCCAAAGGAAGAGGTCAAAATCTCTACAGAGCCCACACCTGAGGATGCAGGGCTTCTTTTTTCGATGCAGGTTAATTACTCAGACAACGTTCTCACCCTGGATGGCAGAGAAATTGAAATCGATTATTCTGACAGACCAGACACAAAGAATCGTCTGAAGCTTGCCATCTATGAAAGTCTTAGCAAGCGTACCGGCAAGGAATTGCCATGGGGTACTCTTACAGGCATACGCCCAACTAAAATCAGCCTTGGCATGATAGAAGATGGCGCAGATGATGAGGCCATCGCTTCATACATGAAGGATACCTATCGTACTTCCGATGCAAAAATCAACCTTAGCCTTCAGGTTTCACACAAGGAGCATGAGCTTTTATCAAAGATAGATTATGACAATGGCTATTCCGTTTATATTGGAATTCCATTCTGTCCAAGTACTTGTCTGTACTGCTCATTCACTTCCTACCCAATTGGGCTGTGGAAGAAAAAGCTAGATGATTATCTGGATGCTCTTGAAAAGGAAATGGCTTTTACAGCAGAGTCCTGCAAGGAAAAGAGCCTTACCACCATCTACATTGGTGGCGGTACACCAACATCCTTGGATGAGGAGCATTTGGAAAAGCTTCTTACATTGGTAGACAAATACTTTGATACAAAGTCTCTTTTGGAATACACAATCGAAGCTGGCAGACCAGATTCAATCACATACGAAAAGCTTCAGATTATGAAGAATCATCCAGTTAGCCGTATATCAATCAACCCACAGACAATGAATCAAAAGACACTGGATTTGATTGGTCGATTCCATAAGGTAGAGGATATTCACCGTGTATACGGATGGGCTAGAGAACTTGGCTTTGACAACATCAACATGGATTTGATTCTTGGCCTTCCTGGCGAGACAATTGAGGATGTAAAGTACACTTTAGATGAAGTTGAGAAGATGGCACCAGACAATCTTACAGTTCATTCACTTGCTCTTAAGCATTCAGCTCGTCTCAACATTGACAGAGAGTCTTATGACGATTATTTAATAGAGAACTCACAGACTCATATGGATATTTGCCTGGACTGTGCAAATCATATGGGAATGAATGCATATTACCTTTATCGCCAGAAAAATATGGCTGCAAATCTTGAGAATATTGGTTATGCAATGCCAGGTAAAGAGGGGCTTTACAATATCTTGATAATGGAAGAGAAACAAACTATAATGGCACTTGGTGCTGGCTGCTCATGCAAGTTTGTTGCTGACCATGGCAAGACAGTTACTAGATGTGAAAATGTCAAGGACGTTCAATTATACATTGACAGAATTGATGAAATGATAGATAGAAAAAGAGAAAGACTTAGAGAGGATTTAAAATGGCTTTAAACAAGAAACCAGTTAATGGAATGAAAGACATCCTTCCATACGAAATGGAAGTTAGAGACTACGTTACTTCTATAATCAAGGACACATATCGTTCTTTCGGATTCACTCCAATCGAAACACCTGCAATGGAGTCAATCGGCAACCTTTCTAACAAGCAGGGTGGCGAAAACGAAAAGCTTATCTTCAAGGTAATGAAGCGTGGAGAAAAGCTTAACATACCTGAAGCACAGACTGAGGATGATGTAGTAGATTTTGGTATGAGATACGACCTTACAGTGCCTCTTTGCCGTTTCTATTCAAATCACGCAAATGAGCTTACATCACCATTCAAGTCACTTCAGATTGGTTCTGTTTGGAGAGCAGACAGACCTCAGCGTGGCCGTTATCGCCAGTTTACACAGTGTGATATCGATATTCTTGGTGAGCCTAGCAACCTTGCAGAGATAGAGCTTATCCTTGCTACAACTACAACACTTGGACGTATCGGTTTCAAGAACTTCGAAATCCGCATCAACGAGCGTCGTATCCTTAAGGCGATGGCAGCTTATGCAGGTTTTGCAGAGGGAGATTACGATTCAATCTTCATCACACTTGATAAGATGGACAAGATTGGTCTTGATGGAGTTTCTAAGGAGCTTCTTGAGTCAGGATATTCACAGGAGTCAATCGACAAGTATGTTGGTCTTTTTGCAGCCCTTGAAAATGTTAAGGATGTTGCAGAAGGAATGAACATTCTTCTTGATAAGCTTGGTGATTTCCTTGATGTGGAAGTTGCAGATTGGATGAGAGAAATCGCTGCAGCAGTTAACGCTACAAAGGAAGCTGATTTTGAGCTTGTATTTGATCCTACACTTGTACGTGGTATGAGCTACTACACAGGTACTATTTTTGAAATCGCTATCCCTGAGTTCGGCGGAAGCTGCGGTGGTGGCGGACGTTACGACAAGATGATTGGCAACTTCACAGGTCAGAACACACCAGCTTGTGGTTTCTCAATCGGATTTGAGCGCATCATCCTTCTTCTTATGGAGCAGGGCTTTAAGGTTCCAGGCGCTAGTAAGAAGATTGCTTACCTTGTTGAAAAGGGCTATCCAGCAGAGAAGCTTGCTGAGGTTATGGCTCAGGCAAAGGCTTCACGTGCTGAAGGCAATACAGTTCTCGTTGTTCGTATGAACAAAAATAAAAAGTTCCAGAAGGAACAGCTTTCAGGTGAAGGCTACGAGGAATTTGTAGAGTTTTTCAATCGATAAAAGGTAGATTATGAATCAGGAATTGATGAGCAAGTATGAAAGCTTAAAAGCATACTTTAAGGATTTAGGAAAGGTTGCGGTAGCGTTTTCCAGTGGAGTTGATTCCACATTTCTCCTTTATGCAGCACACGAGGCTATAGGGGACAATGCTATTGCAGTGACTGCTTCTTCCTGTTCATTTCCAAAGAGAGAACTGAACGAAGCAATCGACTATGCTAAATCACTTGGAGTTAGACATTTTATCGTTGAATCAGAAGAATTAGAAATAGATGGATTTGCACAGAATCCACCAAATAGATGTTATCTTTGCAAGAAGGAGCTTTTTGAAAAGATGTTCGCACTTGCAAAGGAGCAGGGCATAGATTATGTGGCCGAGGGGTCCAACCTTGATGATAATGGTGACTATCGCCCAGGCTTACAGGCTGTTGCAGAGCTTGGGGCAAAAAGCCCACTGCGAGATATCGGATTTACCAAGTCAGAAATTCGTCAGCTTTCAAAGGAGTTTGGACTTCCAACAGCAGAGAAGCAGTCATTTGCTTGTCTTGCAAGCCGTTTTCCATATGGTGAGACAATCTCAGAAAAGAAGCTTTCAATGGTTGATAAAGCAGAGCAGTTTTTATTGGATGAGGGCTTCAAACAATTTAGAGTACGTATTCATGGAGACAATGTTGCGAGAATTGAGCTGAGTCCTTCTGATTTTCCTAGAATGTATGATGAAGCATTCAGATTAAAGGTTTATGACAAGCTAAAGGAATACGGTTTTGCATATGTGGCACTTGATTTAAAGGGCTATCGCACAGGCAGTATGAACGAAACATTGGGCTTGTAATATTGACAAATAGCATTATAAAAAATATTATATGAATACCTACTGATTTGGTAGGTATTCATTTTTTGTATAGAGGTATTTATGTTAAATCAGTTTTCGAGAACAGAACTTCTTCTTGGCAAGGAAGCCATGGAGAGGCTGGAGAATAAAAGAGTTGCCATTTTCGGAATTGGCGGTGTAGGAGGATATGTATGTGAAGCCCTGGTGAGAAGCGGGGTAGGACATTTTGATTTGGTTGATAATGATACTGTTTCTCTTACAAACATAAATCGTCAAATTATTGCTACTCATTCCACTGTCGGAAGACAAAAGGTGGAGGTAATGAAGGAAAGAATGCTAGACATTAATCCTAATGCAGACATTAGTATTCATCAGTGCTTTTTCCTTCCAGAAAATGCTAATGAGTTTCCGTTCGAAACTTATGATTATGTTGTTGATGCAGTAGATACTGTTACTGCTAAGATTGAAATAATTATGCGCTGTAAGGAGCTTGGAGTTCCTGTTATAAGTGCCATGGGAGCAGGTAACAAGCTTGATCCAAGTAGATTTAGAGTTGCTGATATTTATAAAACAACAATGTGCCCATTAGCCAAGGTAATGCGTAAAGAAATGAAAAAGCGGGGGATTAGGGATTTGAAAGTGGTATTTTCTGATGAGATGCCAGTCAGCCCAATAGAGACACAGGATATGGAGCCATTAAATCCTGGAAAAAGAGCAACTCCAGGGTCTATAGCTTTTGCACCATCAGCTGCAGGACTTGTATTGGCAAGCGAGGTACTAAAGGATTTAACTAACGGATTTAGCAGAGACAAAATAGGGGAATAAAACTATGACATTACAACAAGTATTGTACGCGTTAACTATTGAAGAAATGGGGTCAATGAACAAGGCAGCGGAGAAGCTATACATTGTTCAGCCTACGCTTACCAGTGCCATTCAAGAGCTGGAAAATGAGGTGGGACTGACCATTTTCATGAGAACCAATAAAGGTGTTATCGTAACACCTGAGGGTCAGGAATTCTTGGATGACATCAGAGGCTTCTATCGTCAATACGATATTGTAATGCAAAAATATAAGGATGAAGGTACTTACAAAAGAAAGTTTGGTGTGTCTACACAGCACTACACATTTGCAGTTCGTGCCTTTATCGACATGGCAAAAGAATACGATATGAATCAGTTCGATTTTGCCTTGAGAGAGACCACCACATATAACATTATTAAAGACGTCAGCTCCCTAAAAAGTGAAATCGGTGTTCTCTACATAAGCGAGCATAATCGCAAAGCTTTAAATAAGCTTTTCAATGAGCATTCAGTGGAGTTCCATCCACTAATCAAGTGCCGTGCTTTTGTTTATTTGTGGGGAGAGCATCCACTTGCTCAAAAAGAATATATTACGTTTGATGACTTGAAGGATTATCCTTGTCTTTCCTTTGAACAAGGAGAGAACAGCGAGTTTTTGGCAGAAGAGATTCTTAGCGAGAACATATATCCTCAGACTGTAAGAGTTACAGATAGATCAACAATGCTTAATCTGGTTCGTGCAATGAACGGTTATACACTGTGCTCTGGAATTGTTTGGGGAGATTTGAACAGTGACGGATACGTTGTTGTCCCCTACAAAGGTGATGAGGAAAACCCAAACAGCGTTATGGAAATAGGTTATATCACCAAGAAAAACTCAGTAATGAGTAAGATTGGTGAGCAATATCTGGAGGAGATAGATATTGCTTTATCTCAAATTGATAAAAGTGTTATTTACGAAGAATAGTTTTTTCACATATTTTTGCTATAGTGTATACACTGATGGTGAGAAAACATATCAAGGAGGCAGATATGGCATATTTTCCAATGTTTGTAGATATAACTGATACTAACTGCCTGGTAGTTGGTGGCGGTGAAGTAGCCCTTAGAAAGGTAAATGTACTTCTTGATTTTGGAGCAAAGGTACATGTAATTGCCAAGGAGATTTCTATGGAGCTTGCAGCTTTATCGGAGGAGACAGATCATCTTCTTTTAGAGCAGCGCGAGTTTACGCCACTTGACCTTCAGGATAGGAAGTTGGTTGTTGTTGCAACTAGCGATAATGAGCTGAATGCTCAGATTTCTATGATGTGCAATGAAGGCGGTATCCCTGTCAATGTGGTGGATGACAAGGATAAATGCTCATTTATTTTCCCATCATATTTGAAGGAGCAGAATTTGGTAGGAGCTTTTTCAAGTAGTGGCAATAGTCCAGCCCTTACTCAGTTCCTTAGAAATAAAGAAAAAGAGGTGCTTACTCCAAAGCTTGGAGAGCTTAATGAAATGCTTGGCAGATGGAGACAACCTATTACAGAGCTGTTCCCTTTGGAATCATCTAGAAAGAGTGCATTTGAACAGCTTATCGACTATGCACTTTGCTATGATGGAATTCCCACAGATGAAGAGGTTGAAGAGCTGCTTGGAGCAATCAGCATGACCCTTTAAAATGTATACAAAAATGAGACCTATAACAACGGTCTCATTTTTTTGTGTATATTTTGTAAAAAAACGCACATTTTTGCAAAAGTTGAGTACAATAGATATGTTATTGTATGTAACATGGGGAGGGGAAAATGGGTTCACCAGAGAATATCAAAACGCTTATAAAACGCACATTCATTGTATTAGGCATTGCGTTTGCCATAATAATCATTTCATTTGTATTTCACGTAATCCAAATTAATAAATTTAACCAGCAGGAAAGGTATTATACTTCTGATACTGTTTCTATGGATGTTACTGCTGATATTCACCCAAGAGGAATGCTTACTGACTCTTGGGAAAAGAATGATGCCTTTGAGGATATGGTAATTAATGGCAAGATATATGAGGCAGTTATCACTAATAATTCAAAGTGTCTATTGTCTGATTGGCAGCTTAGGGTCAATATCAAGGAAAGCTGCTGGATAAATAATGCCTGGAATGGCACAGTAGAGATTCATCAGTTTGTGGACGGACAGGAGAAGAGCCAGACTATCGATCTTAGAGATTACAACATTGGTGATATATCTCTTGACTATCAATTGGCTGGCCAGGATCTTCTTATACCACTTAATAGTGGAGACTATTTTATCTATTGGCCATATACTGGCAACGATTCGGGAGAGGTTCCACTTAAGTCTACAAATGAATATTCAGGCCAGGCATATATAGGTCTGATTTTATATAGCATTTCAGGTGATAATGATTTGTCGGATTATGTAATGACATATCATTTGAACCAGTCATATTTTTCTGGAACATTCGGAACATTATTCCTTGTTATCATTCCAGCATGGATTTTAATCATGCTTGTTTTTGCTGTAATTGCATGGATAGTTGTTGGCTTTGAAAGCACAATGTACTATCAGAGCCAGATCATTGATGATATGTTTGCTATTTGCAGCAAGCTTGCAGATGAAAAAGATTACTATCACAAGGATCATTCTAACAGAGTTGCAAAGTATGCTAAGAAGATTGCTGAAGCAATGGGCATGGATAAACAGGATTGCAACATAGTTTATTATGGGGCATTACTTCATAACATTGGTAATTATGCTGTCCCAGAGAGAATTCTTAGCAAATCTTCGAAGCTTACAGAAGAAGATGAGAAGATTATTCAGGTACATACAATGAAGGGGGCTAGACTTTTGGAGGATGTAAAGTCTATGCCACAGGCACCTTCTGCCACTCTTTATCATCACGAAAGATTCGATGGAACAGGTTATCCAACAGGTAAAAAGGGAGAGGAGATTCCTCTTATTGCCAGAATTATTTCTGTTGCTGATGCTTATGATGATATTAGCCGTGACAGAGAGTACAGAAAGAAATATACCTTGGATGAAATGAAGACATTCTTCAAGGAGAAATCAGGCACATGGTATGATCCTTTTATAATCGATGTTTTTCTTAAAATAATAGATTCAATAGAAGAATAAACTGGGGAGTTTTTTAATGAGTAACATAGACAAAAAGAAGATAAAAATCCTAGTGATAGGAATTTTAATAAATGTTATCGGACGCTTTATTGCTAGCAAAACGCAATTTCCGGGCTATTTAAATTTGACCGGAATAGTTTATGCGTCTTATTATGGCGGCTGGCTTCTGGGCGTTATTACTGTACTTATAAGCGGATTCATATCTTCTTTCAATATAGCGATAGACATATATTATGTACCAATAGATATGGCTATGGCTATTTTCGTGTATTTACTAAGCAAGAAAAATAGATTCTTTAATAGATTTTTGTCAGTAATAAGTTTGGCATTAACTTTCTCGATTATTAAGGGCGTAATGCTTACTTTCAATACATACATGCTGTTTCCTGAGTCATCGGGAAATTACTACATTGATGCTTTGTCAGCCTACGTGTCCACTCATGGTGGTAGTGTACTTACATGCATTTTTGTTTGTAGCATGTATATAGCTTTTGCAGATTCTTTAGCAGCTTGTGTTTCAATATATATAGTTCGTAGGTTTTATAAGTTTTATTTTAGAAAGAAAAATGCGAAAAGACTTAAAAAATCCCTTGGGGCAAAGATTAGTCTTACAGCATTAGCAATATCTACAGCGCTGTCCTTTGCCAGTCCAATAGAGGCAGATGCTGAGTCTGAAATGAATATAAATTTCGTTCAGCGTATTTATAATAGTGACAATGGCCTGGTAGGCGGATGTGCCAATGACTTGACTCAGACTGCTGACGGTAGTATGTGGGTTGGAACCTATGGTGGATTGTATAGATTCAATGGTCAATCATTTCAATTGCTGGATACTATTGATTCTATAAGATCAGTTCAGTGCCTTTTTTCTGACGAGAGCGATAGACTTTGGGTTGGAACAAATGGTGCTGGCCTGACAATGTTACATGATGATTTGTCATATTCTGTAGTAAATGCTGATGATGGCTTACCATCAAACTCTGTTCGTGCAATAGTTGAAGATGATAATGGAAATTATTATGTAGGTACCACTGCGGGCCTTTCTGTAGTTCGAGTGGAAAATGAACAGATAAAGATAGTAAAGAACAGCATAGAAGTAGGCAATGTATCAAAAGAGGATATTGACAACAATGGTCATATCGCAGTGCTGAATACTGTTGGTGAGATAAGAGTATATTCTACAGATTCAGATGATGAAGTTACTTCATTCCAGTGTGATGAGGCAACAACATTAGAATATGATTTTGATGGCGCCTTGTATTTAGGTACAGATATGCAATGCATCTATAAGTACCAATACATAGATGGCGAATATGTGCAGGTGGATACTATAGAAACTCCTGGGCTCACATACATAAATGAAATATATTTCCATAGAAATGGAATGATTTATATAGCTTCTGATGCAGGAGTTGGATTTGTAGATTTAAATGGAAAAGCAAGCATCATTAATACAGGAAGCTTTGATAGTTCAGTTGAGCAGATATATGAGGACTATCAAGGAGACCTTTGGTTTACCTCTTATCGTAGAGGTCTTCTTTGCTTGAGTCCATCGGCTTTTGTGGATTTATTTGGAGTATGCAATGTTTCTCCTTCAGTTGCCAACGTAATTAGAAGTAAAAATAATCTTTTTTACATAGGAACTGATGATGGCCTTGTTATTTTAGATTATAACAATGGAACCTCTATCCAAAATGAAATAACTGATTTTTATAAAGAAACACGAATCCGTTCTATGACAACAGATGCTGATAACAATCTTGTTATAGCCGGTTATGGCAAGAATCTTATGGCCATTTCTGAGGATGGAGAATTCTTCCCATACATTACAGAAGGTAGTGAGCAGGTGCATGAAAGAAAGCAAAGATTTATTACAACACTGTCTGATGGAAGATTGTTGTTATCAAGTGAAAGTGGAATCGCTTTTATAAAGGATAGACATATCGATGGAACCCTTGAATTAGGAAAAGCTCTACGAAATGCCACGGTGTTAAATGCTGTAGAGATGGATGACGGAACAATTCTTGCAGGAACTGACGGTGATGGTATCGCTATTATCCGAAACGGTAGGGTAGAAAGCTACATAACAAATAATGACGGGTTATGCTCTAGCGTTATTCTTAGAATTGTTAAGGATAAAGTTGGCAACGGCTATTTTGTTATGACAGGAAGTGGAGTCTGCTATATGAATCTTAAATATCAGGTTCGTGAATTGAGCGGTATTCCATACTTTAACAACTTTGATTTGTACCAGGCTGATGATGGAAATGTTTATATTACAGGTGGCGCAGGTGTATACGTAGTTCGCTATGAAAACCTTATGGCTGGCCTTACTACAGATGTATACCAATTGCTGGATTCAAAGGAAGGTTTACCTGGAAGTCTTACAAGTAATGCATGGAATTTTGTAGCCGAAAATCACATATTGTTCCTTTGCGGTAGTACTGGAATCTATTCTCTTAACCTGGATAAATATGGAATGGATATAGATAACTATAAAGCAAAGATAACAGGCATTTCTCTTGATGGCACATATAAACCAATCACTACAAAGGATGAGATAATAATTCCTAGAGGTACTGAGCGAGTTGAGATAAACCTTGATTTAAACAACTTTACACCAACTGATCCATATGTCAGATATTATCTGGCAGGTGTGGATACAGAGAAAACCAAGGTTCAGGCCAGCGAATTAGGCACTATATCATATTTCCATATACCTTTTGGTACATATGAATTCCATATAGAGGTCCTCAACAAGGACAATAAGCTTTTAGTGGAACAGGTTTATACAATAGTAAAAGAGCGAGAAGCCTTTGAAACATTGTCCTTCAAACTCTATTACTATACAGAGTCTTTGTTAATTCTCATTGCCGTTATTGTAGCATTTGCTAATGGTGTAGTATTTACTTTGACAAAGAAGCAGAACGAAGAACACGAAGAGATAGTAAAGAAACTTCAGGATGAAAAGACAGCAGCCCTAGAGCGAAGCCTTAGAATGGAAGAGGAAGCAAACAAGATGAAGTCTGCTTTCCTTGCAAGTATGTCTCATGAAATCAGAACTCCTATCAATGCAATTATTGGTATGGGAACCATGATTACAAGAGAATCACAGGAGGACACAACAAAGAAATATGCAAGAGATATCAGAAATGCTAGCAAAACCTTGCTGGCGTTGATAAATGATATTCTCGATTTTTCTAAAATTGAATCTGGAAATCTTCAGTTGGTTGAAAGCGAATATGATTTGGCTATCATGGTAAACGATTTGGTAAATATGATTAAACCAAAAGCAGATGATAAGAGCCTTAGCTTCGACGTGAAGATTAATCCAGACATACCACAGTTCCTGTACGGTGATGATGTTCGAATTGAGCAGATTATTATCAACATTCTTAGCAATGCAGTTAAATATACACAAGAAGGTACTGTTACATTTGAAATGGATTATGCCTATGAGTCAGATGCCGAGATTGTTCTTAAGGTAAGTGTTTCAGATACTGGTATGGGTATTAAGGAAGAGGACCTTGCAAATCTGTTCTCACCTTATCAGAGATTTGATGAGCACAAGAACAAAAAGGTTGAAGGTACTGGCCTTGGAATGAGTATCACAAAGAGCTTGCTTGAAAAGATGCATAGCCAGCTTGAGGTTTCCAGTGTTTACGGTGAAGGATCAACTTTTGCATTCTCTCTTCTTCAGGAAGTTCGTGGCGATGAGAAGATCGGCGATTACAGAGAAAAGGCTAATGATGTTGAATCTGAGGATGCAGCAGAATCATTCCATGCACCAAATGCAAATATTTTGGTTGTGGATGATGTGGAAATGAACCTTATTGTAGCCAAGAATCTGTTGAAAAGAATTGAAATCCAGGTGGATACAGCATCATCAGGACCTCTTGCTGTTGATTTATCTCATTCAAGAAAGTACGACATTATATTCCTTGATGCAATGATGCCAGGTATGAGTGGTGAAGAAACATTGAAAGCTATTAGGGCCTCTTGTCCGATAAATAGCGATACTCCAATTATTGTTCTTACAGCAAATGCAGTAAAGGGCGCAAAAGAAGAGTATTTAGATGCGGGATTTACAGATTATCTTTCAAAGCCAATTGATGGACTTAAATTCGAGGCGATGATTGAAAGATATCTGACCGACGACAAAAAGATATACAATTTTGCTGGTGAATCAAAAATCAACAACTCTCAAGACGGTGAAAATACTGACATTCTTACATCTCTTAGAAAGATAGATGAGATGGATGTAGATTCAGGTATTGCAACTGCAGGAGATAAAGATACCTATTTGATTGTATGTAGAAGTTTCTACGAGACTGCCCCAGAGCGTATTCAGATGATAAAGGATTACTATGATGGTATGGATATTAAGAATTACACCATTCAGGTTCATGCCCTTAAATCATCTGCAAGATTAATTGGAGCAAATGACTTGTCTAATAAGGCCTTAGAGCTTGAAATGGCAGGCAAAGAGAATAACGTAGATACGATAACCGCAAATACGAATCGGGTTTTGGATATTTACACAGCCATATACGAAAAAATGAAGCTGGTATATGGAAATGATGAATCAAATACAGAGGAGGATATTGAAAAAGAACTTATAGCGCCAGAAGAGCTTTCAGATGCGTATGAAGCTTTGAAAGAGTTGATTCCACAGATGGAGTATGACGCTATAGAGATGCTATTCGAGGAGTTAGATAATTATCGATTACCTGAGACAGATGCTGAAACTATTGCAGAGTTAAAAAAGGCTTTAAAAGTCTTTGACTGGGATAAAATGGAGCAAATATTAAGTTTGTGATATACTACGCATAAGGGGACAGAGTGATGAAAAAAAAGGTTGAACGAAGTGTAATCTTAAATTATGTGGCGATGTTTGGAGGAGTATTCCTGAACTTCGCCCTGTCATTTCTTTCATACAAGGCAGAGCTACCTATGTACTTTGATAGTATAGGTACAATTGGTGTTGCCGCTGTATGCGGCATGCTGCCTGGATTTTTGGTTGCAGTTTTTACAAATCTTATCTGCAGCCTATATAATCCTTTTGCCATCTATTACGCTATCCTAAGCGTTCTTATGGCTGGAGTCACAGCAGTTTTCGTACACAGAAAATATTTTAAAAAGAAATACATGTACTTTGTATTCATACTGATATTGGCTTTAATATCAGGCGGGCTGGGTGCTATCATTCAGTTTTTACTGTTGGGCCAGCCTCAGTATGTAGAAGTTAGCCATCTATCAGAGTATATGGCTACCCATTTTGGTCTGAATTTCTATGTTTGGTTTTTCCTTGTAAATACATGCTTGAATATTGTTGATAAAGGCATCTCTGTCTGGATAGTATTTCTGGTATTGAAGTTCATACCAGAAAAGAATCTGGATGGAATATGGGATATTGGCTGGCAACAGCGCCCACTTACTCCTGTAGAGCTGAAGCGTATTAAGCTTTCTTCCAAGAAAAATGGAGGAAAGCTTCAAAAGCGTGTTTCAAGAATGCTTGTAATGGCAGCATTTACAATGACAATCATTATGGGCGTAATAAGCATGCACTTGTTCTATACAAATGCAAAGGATAGATATATCGCCAATGCTACAGGTGCTGCAAAAATGGCATCCAATGTAATAAATACTGATAGACTAGATGCTTATGCAAAAAAAGGCCACGAAGTTGGAGATTATATTGAAATCGAAAATGCTCTTTATGACATAAGATCAAACTTTGAAGGCGTAGAGTATCTTTATGTGGTACGTATTCGTGAGGATGGTTGTCAGTTCATATTTGATTTGGCAACAGATACAGAGGAGCCATATGCACCAGGTGAAATAGTTCCTTTTGAGGAGGCTTTTGAAGAGTATTTACCAGCTCTGTTTGCTGGAGAAGAAATAGCCCCAATAGAATCGAATGAAAAATCTGGTTGGGTTGTGACGAAGTATTATCCAGTTAAGGATTTTAGTGGAAACACAGTTTGCTATGCCTGCGCCGATGTAAAGATGGACTATGTTTCTGACTATTTCAAAGGCTATGTAATAAAGGTTGTATTGATTTTCTCAGGATTCTTCCTTTTGATATTAGCTTATGGTATGTGGCTATCCAGATATTTCTTGGTATACCCAATAAATAGTATGGCTGCATGTACCAATGATTTCATGTCTGATGATGACAATCAGACAGCACTTGAAGAAAACGTACGAAAGATAAAAGCCCTTGATATTCATACAGGGGATGAAATAGAAAACCTTTATCGAACCCTTTGCACTATGACAGAGAGCACATCTGAAAAGATGAAGGATGTAAGACAGCAGGCAAAGGCTATTAACCAGATGCAGACAGGTTTGATTATAACCATGGCGGACTTGGTGGAAAACCGTGACTCTGATACTGGTTATCACATTCAAAAAACTGCTGATTATGTAAAGATAATTTTGGCAGGATTGAAGAAGAAGGGATACTATTCAAAGAAACTTACACCAAAATTTATTGCCGATGTGGAAATGTCAGCACCTTTGCACGATATAGGAAAAATCAATATTCCGGATGCTGTATTAAATAAGCCTGGAAAGCTTACAGACGAAGAATATGAAATTATGAAGACCCATACAACTGCTGGAAAGGCAATTATGGAAAAGGCTATCAGTACAGTTAAGGGTGAAAGTTATTTGAAGGAAGCCAGAAATATGGCTGCCTATCATCATGAGAAGTGGGATGGTTCAGGGTATCCTGAGGGATTGAAGGGAGAGGTTATTCCTCTTTCTGCAAGAATAATGGCAGTAGCAGATGTATTTGATGCATTGACAGCAAGAAGAGTTTACAAAGATCCAATGCCTTTTGAAAAGGCCATGGATATTATAGTGAAGGATTCAGGAACACATTTTGATCCAAAATGTGTTGAAGTATTCGTAGAAGCTGAAAAAGAAGTCAGAAGAGTACTAAAGAAGTACCAGGAATAGTTTTTGATTTGCAGCTTTAGGGGGCAGAGTAAATGAAAAAAAGAAATGCAGGGAAGATGCTGGCGTTAGTTATGGCATCGGCAACGCTTTTATCAGTCACAGCTTTATATCAAACATCATATAGCTATGCAAAGGATTCAAATGTAGATGGATCTTCTTCAGCTACGGAAAATTTGGAGAAAAATGGCGGAGGTTATGCGGTTTCACATCAGTTAAGGGATGTAGGTTATGCTACAAAACTATACGATGCAACTAATGGCCTTCCTACTTCCGATGCAAACTACATTTTGGCAGCAAGTGATGGATATATATGGATTGGTAGCTATGGTGGAATTATAAAATATGATGGCACCACATTTGAAAGACTTGATTCTTCAGATGGTTTGACAAATGGAAAAGCACTTTTTGAAGATAGCAAGGGGCGAATTTGGGTTGGCACAAACGATAATGGTATTGTAATTATCGACGGCGAGGACCATATCCCAATTACATATAAAGAAGGTCTTCCTTCATCATCTATCAGGAGCTTTGCAGAAGATTCTCATGGTGATATTTTTGTGGGAACCACGGGAGGAATATGCTTAATTGATGAAGAACTAAATGTGGTTGAGTTAGATGATGATAGATTAAAAGACGAATATATTACTCGACTCTATACCGATTCTAAGGACAGAATCGTTGGAAATACAAGAGATGGAGATGTTTTTGTAATAAATAACGATTCCGTCACAAATTTTTATTTAAGTACAGATATAATAGAAGGCACAGTTTCTACAATCTATCCAGATAGTGAAGCAGAAGATGAATTTTACATAGGAAGTGATACTGGAGTTCTTTATCATGGAAGTCTTTCTGATGATTTCTCTGATTTACAGTCTATCGATTTATCCAATTATGTTACAAGGATAGCTAATATTACTTATGTCTGTAAAAGGTTGTGGGTAATAAGCGATGACCAGGTGGGATATTTAGATGCAAAAAACAATTTCCATGTTCCACAAAACATTCCTATAAGTAGTGGAATAGAAATGGTTACCTCTGATTATCAAGGAAACTTGTGGATTGCATCTACAAGACAGGGTGTTGCAAAAATTGTCACAACAAACTTCCAAAACATTACTGATTTAGCAGGCTTGGAAAATCAAGTTGTTAATGCCACATGTTTGTACGGTGAAGATGTATATATAGGTACAGATAAAGGGCTAAATATTGTTAATAAAAAGTACAAGGCCATAGAGAATGAGCTTACAGAATTATTAGCAGATACCCGTATAAGATGTCTTACAGTTGATGATAAAAACAATCTGTGGATATCAACATATAACAATGGCTTTGGTCTTATCTGTTATTCAGAAAATGGGCAGATGACATTTTACAATCAGGAAAATGGTTTTATTAGTGATGGTATTAGATGTACAACTATTGCCAAGGATGGAACAATACTGGTTGGTACAAACGATGGAGCAGCATTTATCAAGAATGGTCAGGTGGTAAAAACTATTACCGCAGCTGACGGTCTTGAAAATGAGGTGTGCCTTACAGTGGAAGAAAGTGCTGATGGAACAATTTACATTGGCACAGATGGTGGCGGTCTGTTCTGCTATTCAGATGGACAACTTAGTAAGCTAGACAGAGATGCTGGTCTCACATCAGACGTTATTCTTCGTGTAAAGAATGATGAAGCTCATGGCGTTGATTGGATAATTACATCCAATTCTATTCAGTATATCCAAGATGGGGAGATTTATAACGTAAAGACCTTCCCATATAACAACAATTTCGATATTGTTGCTGATGATAATGATAACTACTGGGTATTGTCTTCATATGGCATTTTCTGCGTGGACACTAAGTCTATGTTAGAAGATAACATTGTAGAGTATGCTTTGTATAATTCATCAACTGGGCTTACAAGTATACCAACTGCTAATGCTTTTAGTGCAATTGATGAGAATGGCAATCTTTATATCGCAGGACGTTCAGGGGTAAATTCCGTAAACATAGACAAGTTCTATAGACAGACTAGTGAAATAAAAATAAGCCTAAAAGAAATTGAGTACGATGGCATAGAGGTAGAGCCAGATAAAAACGGAGTATACACTATTCCTGCAGATGCCGGCCGAATTTTTATGAAGCCAGCTATCCTGAACTATACCTTGTCAGACCCACTTGTACGAATCTACCTGGAGGGGGATTCAAAATCAGGTATCGCTGATTATCAAAGCGAACTTGGAGCACTGGAATATACAAGTCTTAGCTATGGAACATACACCCTTCATCTACAGATTATTGATGATAACACACAAAGAGTATACCAGGATTCCGTATATACGATAGAAAAGAAACCACATGTATTTGAACTTGTGATAGTGCGAGTTTTAATAGGCGCAGTAATAGCTTTGTTGGTTGCACTTCTGGTATGGCGAATCATGACAAACACTGTTATTCGCAAGCAGTATAAGGAAATCCAGGCAGCCAAGGAAGAAGCCGAAAGAGCAAACAGTGCAAAATCAAGATTCTTGGCAAATATGTCTCATGAAATAAGAACACCTATTAATACTATTTTAGGTATGGATGAGATGATTCTTCGTGAAAATGGAGATGGGGCTTCAAAGAATTACTATATGTCCATAGTTAATTATGCGTTGGATATTCGTTCTGCAGCTGAGACATTGCTTAGTCTTATCAATGATATTTTGGATCTGTCAAAGATAGAGTCTGGAAAGATGCATCTTGTTGAACAGGAATATCGCACAGAAGAACAAATCCGCGGCATGGTCAAAATGATTCGCATTAGAAGTGACCAAAAGGGATTAAGCTTTGATTTGGATATTGATGAAAATTTACCTTCTAAGCTTTATGGTGACTTTGGAAAGATTAAGCAGGTAGTATTAAATCTTCTTACCAATGCTGTTAAGTATACAGAGGAAGGTGGATTTACATTAAAGATTGCAGTTCTGGAGCAGACAATGGGCAAGTGTAAGATTCTGTTTTCTGTTAAGGATACTGGAATTGGTGTAAAAGCAGAAGATATCGACAAGCTGTTTTCTGCCTTTGAGCGCCTGGATGAGGAAAGAAACACAGAAATTCAGGGTACAGGTCTGGGCCTGGATATATCAAAACAATTTGCAGAGCTGATGAATGGTTCACTTACCTGTGAAAGCGTCTACGGTGAAGGTTCTGAGTTCAAATTTATTATTGAACAGGAAATCGTGGATGAAACACCAATTGGTGAGTTTAACGAAGAAGTTGCCGAGGCAATGAGAGGCCCTTATGCACCACTTTTTGTAGCACCGGACGCATCTGTTTTGATAGTAGATGACAACAAAATGAACCTTACTGTTGTAAAAGGCTTATTGAAGGAAACAAAAGTATTTGTGACAACAGCCGTATCAGGTGAGGAGTGCTTAGAGAAGCTAAAATATGGTGAATACGATGTAGTATTTCTTGATCATTTAATGCCTGGTATGGATGGAATTGAAACAGTTGCAAAGATTAGAGAAAAGTATCCTGATTTACCAGTTTACGCCTTTACAGCTAATTCAATGCCTGAAGGTGATGATTACTATACATCAAGGGGCTTCAATGGATATGTTACTAAGCCGGTGGATGGCATAGCTTTAGAAAAAATTATTAGAAAACACCTTAGCGACCATGTGGTAATGGAATTAAACGAAGTAGCCCAATAGAAACATATTAGTATCAAAGACGAAGAGTTACTTCAGGGGACAAGATAATGGAATTTTTACAAAGAATACAATTAAGTGTAATGTTGTTTTTTAGTGGAGCTTGCGGAGTTTTGATGATTCTTACAGCTTTCACTAGAACAATGACACCAACAAGAAGACGAATACTTTTATACATGCAGACAGTTGCTATGTTGCTGCTTTTGTTCGATAGGTGCGCTTATATCTATCGAGGAGATGTGAGTGAGCTAGGCTATTACATGGTGAGAATAAGCAATTTTTGTGTGTATATGTTTTCTCTTGCTGCATCCCATTCATTTAATCTTTATTTGATAGATTTGTATAGAGGACCAGATAAGTTAAATAGGGTGCCAATGCAGTTATACTTTAATGAGATATTTTTTACATCAGGCATGTTAATGCTCATTGTCTCTCAGTTTACGGGACTGTATTACACCTTTGATGAGATGAATAGATATCAGCGAGGAAGTGGCTACATACTTAGTTATGTTATGCCGTTTTTAATGCTGACTACTCAGTTGTATTCAATTATTGCTTACCGTAAGTCACTTAGAAGAAATGAGTTTATACCGGTATTTTTGTTCGGCGCCATGCCTTATGTGGCAACTGTATTGCAGATATTTTTTTACGGACTGTCCCTCATAAATATCACACTTGTGGGAATGGTTGTCCTTTTATATTTCTTTGAAATTAAAAACCTTAATGAATTAAATGAGGCGAAGATTAGAGCAGAGGAAGCAAACACTGCAAAGTCCAGATTCCTTGCAAATATCTCCCATGAAATACGTACACCTATTAATACTATCATGGGTATGGACGAAATGATTCTTCGTGAGGATGCCACAGATGTTCCACAGGACTATTATAAAAATGTTATTGGATATGCAAAGGACATACAGGCAGCTTCGGAATCGCTACTTATTCTTGTAAATGATATTTTGGATATTTCTCAAATCGAATCAGGCAGCATGCACATTGATGAGCATGAGTATGATTTGAATGAGCTTCTGAAAAACTTTGTAGCAATGATTCGACCAAAATGTGAAGCTAAGGAAATAGATTTCAATGTGGATGTAGATAAAAACCTTCCTGAAAAGGTATTTGGTGATGTTAATAAAATCAAGCAGATAGTTATTAATATTTTGACCAATGCTGTAAAGAATACTGAAGAGGGGCATATCGATTTTCAGGTGGAGCTTTTAGAGAGAAAGCAGGAAGACTGTAAAATCAGATTTACTGTTAAAGATACTGGTATCGGAATGCGTCCAGAGGAGCTGGAGGATTTGTTTTCAGCATTTGAGCTTCTTGATGTGGTTAAGAACAGTAACATCAAGGGCTCTGGCTTGGGACTTGATATTTCACGACATTTTGCTGAGATGATGGGTGGCAAAATCGATTGCACCAGTGAATATGGCCATGGCACGGTATTTTCATTTGAAATAAGCCAAAAGGTTGTTGAAAATACAATTATTGGAGATTTTGAAAGCTATGATGAAGCTCCAACAAAGGGTGCATATATTCCTAGATTCATTGCGCCAGATGTTAGTGCACTTGTAGTTGATGATAATCCGATGAATCTTTCAGTTATCAAAGGACTTTTATCAGCCACAAAGATGTATATCGTAACAGCTGCCTCTGGTGAGGAATGTTTACAGAAAATCGAAGAGGCAAACTACGATATAGTGCTTTTGGATCACATGATGCCGGGCATGGATGGTCTTGAAACTGTTGCCAAGATAAGGGAGAAGCATAAAAAGCTTCCAGTTATTGCACTTACTGCAAACTATATTTCAAATGGTGACGAGTTCTACACCTCCAAGGGCTTCGATGGATATCTTCCTAAACCAGTTGATGGCGAAACATTGGAGAAAACCATCAGAGAGTTTTTACCAAACAGCGTGGTAATGGATGTAGATGAGGCTGATTTACCAGTTCAAGAGATGGAACTTCCAGATGAGTACGATTGGATTAACGATGTGGAAGGCATTTCTGTGGAAGACGGAATCAGATACAGCGGAAGTGGAGAAGGCTTTGTTGACGCATTAAAGATGTTTGTAGACACCCTTGAAGAAAATGCAAACACTATCAAAAAGGCCTTTGATGAAAAAGATTTAAAATTCTTTACTGTTAAAGTTCACGCACTTAAGAGTACAGCAAGAATAATAGGAGCGATGAATCTTTCTAATCTTGCAAAAGAGCTGGAGGATGCGGGCAAGACTGGAAATGTGGAGTTTATTCAAAACAATAGTGAAAAATTACTAAAAGAATATAGAAAATTTAAAGAAAAGCTGGAAAATTTAATTGAAGTAGAGGATGATAGTGATAAGGAATTAATTTCTGACTCAGAATTGCAGGAAGCATACCAGGCAATAAAAGAATTAGCTCCACAAATGGATTACGATTCAATAGAGATGGTGCTTGAACAAGTGCACGAATATCGTCTACCAAAGGAAGAAGCAGTGTTGGTAGCAGATATTGAAAAGGCACTTAGAACTTTTGATTGGGATAAGATGGAAGATCTTTTAAAGGACAAATAAAAAGTGGAGGATATGTATGGGGCAGGATGAAAAGGTACTGATAATTGGTCAAAAGGAATCCTTTATTATCAGGGTATTATTAAAAAAATTGGCAGATGCAAGAATAAATGCAAACTTTGTGGTGACAAAGTTAAATGAGATAAACGACAATCTTGATGGTGTATCACTGATTACTTTTTATATGGAGCCAGATGAAAGGCTTGATGAGGAAGTGGAACGCTTCCTTGTTGATAAAATGTCTGATAAGGATATGGAAATTGTTTTAATCGGTGAGCCTAACGATACAAGCGAGGTCGCAAAGGGAATACCAAAGGAATTTATATGCGATATTCTACCAAGGCCTCTTGATTATGAAAAATACATTGATGTGGTTAATAACTACTACATGAAGGCATCCACAGGTGCGCTTAAAAAGAGCATTCTGATTGTGGATGATGATCCAAACTATATGAATTTGGTTCGCGAGTGGTTGAAGGATACTTACAAGGTTTCAATGGCCACATCAGGCCTTAGAGCTATCAAGTGGCTAGGGGCCAATAAGGTGGATTTGATTTTACTGGATTACGAGATGCCTGTAACTGACGGCCCACAGGTTCTTGAAATGCTTAGGGCAGATGATGATACAAGGGACATTCCGGTTATGTTTTTAACTGGCAGGGATGATAAGGATAGTGTTATGGCGGTAGTAGCTCTCAAGCCAGAGGGGTACTTCCTGAAGACTATAGGAAAGGATGAGTTGCTTAGCAAACTCAAATTATTCTTCGTGCCAAAAGAATAACTATCTAAAGACTATGATTAGTAAAAAAATTTTGAGGGGTGTATTAGCTGTTGCATTAGTAGGTTTTCTTGGCTATATAGCTGTAGGGACAGCTGTAGCTAAGACTGATGTGTCACAGTCAGAAAAGGTTCAGATGGGTGGTGGCTATGCCGCATCTAATCAGCTAAGCGGAGTGGGATATTCTGCTGTAATGTACGATGCCACAAATGGGCTACCTACTTCTGAGGCAAATTATATTTTGGCTTCTAGTGACGGTTATATTTGGATTGGTGGTTACAGTGGTATCATCAGATACGATGGTTCTGATTTTACCCGATTCACCTCTACAGAAGGACTGACTAGCGGCAGAGCTTTATTTGAAGATTCACAGGGAAGAATCTGGTTTGGAACAAATGACAATGGTGTAGTTTATTTTGATCTAGACTATGAATCTGTACATTTAACTACCGATGATGGTTTGCCATCTTCGTCTATACGTACTTTTGCAGAGGATGATGCTGGCAATATTTTCATAGGTACAACTGAGGGTATCGCTTATTACGATACTGAGAATAATCTATGTCATCTTGATGACGATAGACTTAATACAAAACGAATCTTGAAGATGACAACAGGCTTTGGAGGGACTGTGTATGGTTATGCCAAGTCTGGTGAAATCTTTTCTATTGATAAGTGCCAGATTTCGGCCTTCTTTAACGGGGATGAAATTGGCAACTTAAATATCACAAACATAGTGGCTGACCCTGATAATCAGGGGAAGGTATTCATTGGCACAAAATCCGACAAGCTCTATTACGGGGATTTTGGGGCCAAATTTCAGGACATGCTAGAAATAAATGTAAGTCCACTTAATACAATTAAGTGGATTGAATATGCCTGTGGAAGAATGTGGATAGCGTCCGAAACTCAGCTTGGATATGTGGATGAAAATCTAAATTTTAATCTTGTGAAAGATATTCCTGTTACTAGTGGAATTGAAATGCTTACATGTGACTACCAGGGCAATCTTTGGATAGCGTCTTCAAAACAGGGCGTTATGAAGTTGGTGCTGAATTATTTTACCAACATTACTGAACGCTCTGGTTTAATGGCTGAAGCGGTAAATACCACATGTGTCTACGAAAATTCTTTGTATATTGGAACCAGCGAAGGCTTAAGGATTCTAAAGGATTTCCAAACTCCTACGGAAAATGAGCTCACGGAATATATTGGAAATGCAAAGGTCCGTTGCATTATTAAAGATGATAAGAACAATCTTTGGATTGCAACCTTTGCTACAGAAGAAGGCCTGGTTAAATATAGCGTTGATGGTACAATTACAAGCTTTACAACAGAAGAAGGTATGCCTAGTAATGAAATCCGATGTATTAACCAAATGTCAGATGGAAGTATTGTTGCTGGCACAAATGGAGGAATTGCCATTATCAAGAACAGTCATGTGACGGATGTTATTGATAGTGAAAGTGGCATAAAAAATACTGTTATTTTGGATGTAGAAGAAGGACAGGATGGGGAGATTTATGCAGCCACTGACGGAGACGGAATCTACGTTATTAAAGATAGATACATTGAAAAAATAGGCAAGGATAAGGGACTTACCAGTGATGTAATAGTAAAAATTAAATGGGATGATCAACGTCAGGTTTATTGGATAATCACTTCAAATTCCATGGAATATATGAAGGATGGTGAGATAACAGCAGTGACCACATTCCCATACAGCAATAATGATAGTATCTATTTCGATGATCATGGAGGATTGTGGATTCTAGCTACTAATGGCTTGTATTGGGTTGAAGCTACTGAAATGCTAGAGGATAATGTGCAGTCCTACAAGCTATATACTTTTGCCAATGGACTAACCAGCATGCCTGTCACTCAGGCATATAGCGACATCGATGAAGACGGAAACCTGTATATTTCAGGAATGAGCGGTGTATCAGTATATAATATCAATGCTGATACTACCGGTGATGTGGTAATAAAGACTGGTATTACAGAGATAAAATCTGATGACGAGTTTTTGATGCCAAATGAGGATGGTACATATACTCTTCCAGCCACAAAGGGCCGTATCACTATTCATCCTGCAGTACTTGATTACACCATGACAAATCCTCTGGTAAAGGTATATCTGGAGGGAAGTATCGACAAAGGAATTATGGTATACAGGGATGCTTTGCCAACATTAGAGTTTACAGAACTTAGGTACGGCCACTATACTCTTCACATTCAAATACTGGATAGTATCACAAAGGAAGTTTTGATTGATGACCAGTACAAAATAGTCAAGGAACCAAGATTTTTTGAGTTAACTATAATCAGAGTGTTGATGACTATATTGACCTTAGTGCTTGGTGGATTTGTTGTTTGGCGTATAATGACCTGGACTGTTATCAGAAGGCAGTACCATGAAATCGAAGCAGCCAGGGATGAGGCAGAGCGTGCAAATTCTGCAAAATCACGCTTCCTTGCAAATATTTCACATGAAATCCGTACCCCTATCAATACAATCATGGGCATGGATGAAATTATTCTAAGAGAAAATCCTGAGGGTGTGCCACGTCAGTATCTAATGTCTGTCATCAATAGTGCCATGGACATTAGAACAGCATCGGAATCATTGCTTAGCCTGATTAATGAGATTCTTGATATTTCTAAAATTGAATCAGGCAAGATGCATTTGGTGGAACAGGATTATGAGCCAGCGGACCAGCTTCGTTCTATCATTACAATGATTAGAGTGCGAAGTGATCAGAAGGATTTGAGCTTTAATGTGGAGGTAGATGAAAAGCTTCCTACAATTTTATATGGCGATGCTGGAAAGATAAAACAGATTACCTTGAATCTTCTTACAAATGCTGTTAAATACACGGAAAAAGGTGGTTTCACCTTAAAGGTATTGGTAACTGATATAACTGAAGAGTACTGTGATGTGAGAATCTCTGTAAAGGATACCGGTATAGGCGTTAGAGAAGAGGATTTGGATAAGCTATTTACCGCCTATGAAAGACTTGATGAAAAGCGTAACAGCGGTATTCAGGGCACAGGCCTTGGCCTTGATATATCTCGTAGATTTAGCGAGCTGATGGGTGGCAACCTGTGGTGTGAAAGTGTGTATGGTGAAGGCTCAGAATTTATTTTCACATTCCGCCAGCAGATTATTGATTCAACTCCTATAGGCGAGTTTAAGGAGCGAGAGGATGCAGCGCCACCAGGTTTCTACGCTCCACAGTTTATAGCTCCAGATGGAGAGCTTTTAGTTGTTGATGATAGTCCAATGAATCTAAATGTATTCAAGGGACTGCTTCGTCCAACGCAGATTAAAATCACAACAGCCTCCAGTGGCCCGGAGTGTCTTGAAATTCTTGATAAAAAGAAGTTTGATGTGGTCCTGTTAGACCATATGATGCCGGATATGGATGGTATTGAAACCAACGCAATTATCAAGGAACGCTTCCCGGATTTGCCAGTGTATGCACTTACTGCAAACAATATGGCTGATGCAGATGAGTTTTATAAATCCCATGGTTTTATGGGATATCTTTCAAAACCGATTGATTCGGCTGTTATGGAAAAGACACTTATGCAGCATCTGGGAGACAAAATTATTGAAAAGCCTGCCACAGATATGGTAGCTAACGAGCCTACAGATTTACCAGATAATCTGCAATGGCTCAAGGAAGTGGATGGGCTTAATACAGATGAAGGTATCATAAATTCCGGTGGTGTGTCTGTTTATACCATTTCCATAAAAGATTTCTATGGAACGATTGATTATAATGCAGATACCATCGAAGAGGCATACAATGCCAACGATATCAAGCTTTATACTGTAAAGGTTCATGCCCTAAAGTCATCTGCAAGAATAGTAGGTGCACCAGAATTATCTGCTCTGGCTGAAAGACTTGAGGAAGCTGGAAAGAAAAATGATATCGATTTCATTAACGGAAATACGAAGAAGCTTCTGACAGATTATAGAGCCTATAAAGAAAAGCTGGCAAGGTTGGCAGAGGAAGAAAAGGCGGATGAAGAAGAAAAGCCAGATATTGATTTAGATGAGCTTAGTGGTGCATATGAAGCTTTATCTGAGCTGGTGCAGCAGATGGATTATGACGGAGCCGAAATGGTTATTTCTGAAGTTCGCCAGTATAAGCTTCCAAATAAGGACCATAAAAAATTTGAAGAGCTAGAGAAAGCTCTTAAGCGTTTCGATTGGGATGCGATGGAAAATTTATTGTAGATTTGTTAAGGGTTAGCCATGTGGCTAACCCTTTAATTTGCTGAAAAAAGGGTATATAATCTTACTTGGGTATAAATATAAAGGGGGATAATTGAATAATGAAACAACTCAAACCTATTACTAACAAACTCTTGTGGATCTTTGCATTAGGGCAGTTTGGATGGAGTCTTCTATCTGGTGTGGTATCTAACTGGATGGTTTACTACTACACAGGTACACCAAGTGCACAGAATCCTAACACAGGTCTTTTTGCATCTGGAATCACTCAAAATCCAATTCTTTTCAAATTAACATTGTTTGGTCTTGTGCTTGCCTGCGGTCGAATTTTCGATGCAATCACAGATCCACTTATTGCTGGCTGGTCAGATGGAGCTGACTATAAGGGCGGCAGACGTATTCCATTTATGAGAGCCATGGCAGTTCCATTTGCTCTATGTACTATTGGTCTTTTTGTGCTTCCACAAACAAGTAACGTAGTCGTAAATGACGTAGTGCTGTTTGTACTTTTAATGGTGTTCTATCTTTTTATGACAATGTTCTGCACACCTTACAACGCTCTTATTGCAGAGCTAGGTGACACACAGCAGCATCGTATAAACGTATCAACATACATTTCATTTACATTTATTGTAGGTCAGTCTATTTCATTCTTACTTCCAAACGTTGCGGGAGCTTTGGAGGGAAGCTTTGGACAGGCTGGTTCCATCAGAATGTCAGTTGCAATCATGGCAGCTATAGCTTGTATTGCAATGCTCATTCCAGCATTTTATATCAATGAACGAGACTACATCGAAAGCAAACCAAGTGAGACAAAGCCATTTTCATCACTTGTTAAGACATTCTCTAATGTACAGTTCAGACACTTCGTATACAGTGATGTTATTTATTTCTTTGCACTTACATTATTCCAGACAGGTCTTGCATTCTACGAGACACAGCTTATGGAAATCGAAGATACATGGACATTTGTCCTTACTGCAACAATGACATTCATCAGCGTTTGCCTCTATCCAGCAGTAAACATCTTAGCTAAGAAAATTGGCAAGAAGCAGCTTATTATCCTTGGATTCTTTGCATACGCATGTGTATTCCTTGTAACAACATTCTGTGGCAAGGGATTACAGTGGGGCTTCATTATTGCTGTTGCAGCATCTATCCCAATGGCAATCCTTGGAATTCTTCCACAGGCATGTGTTGCCGATGTTGCTGAGCTTACACGTCTTGAAACTGGAGAGGACAGAAGCGGTATGTTCTTTGCAGCCCGTACATTTGCATTCAAGATGGGTCAGGCTATTGCAATGGTAGTATTTACATCGGTAACAGTTGCCCAGACAAAGGGAAGCTACCGTATGACAGCAGCTATCGCATTTGTTACTTGCTTCATTGGAGCTTGTATCTTCTTCACATTCAATGAAAAGCAGATACTTGGTCGCATCAAGGAACTGAAGGGTAGCGAGGAAATCTAGAAATTCTCAGAATTTAAGAGTTTTTATAGTCAAAATAATGTTGTAACCTGATATTCTAGGGCTTCTGTTAAGTACTTAAGTTTATATCAAGTTTTTTAGAAATAAACTTAATCAAAAGTTAAGTGAAAAATGAATTCTCAAATATCCACTTAAAACTGCTAATAGCAGTTAAGTGGATATTTTTTAATTTGAAAAAAACTTACTTTTTCCTGATTATAATCACCCAAAAAGATGGTGAGTTAAGTTTATATTTCTGTATTAGATATTTCACTTAGATTTTTATTAAGTGAATAATATGATATCCATATTTCACTTAACTCATCTAGAAAAATATAAGTTTTTTTGAAAAAAATTGATATTCACTTAAGCGCGCTTTCAAATTTTAAGTGGAAAATGATAGACATGTATTTTCACTTAACAGATATAATGAAAGAGTAGCAGAAAATAAGAGTTACAAACCCAAGAAAATGAAATGATTGTGAAAGTATTTTGAAAAGGAACACATAATGTAAAGGATGTGCAATAATAGTAGATACAGTAAACTCGAATCGCACTTTTGGGGTAAGTGATATATGAAAAAAATTTTTGAATGTGAAGCCACAGTAGATAAGCTGGATGAGATAACTGCATTTGTAGAAGAGCAGCTGGAGGAATTGGGCTGCGGTATAAAAGATATAATGCAGCTTACTATTGCATTGGAAGAAATATATGTAAATATTGCCCATTACGCATATGCGAAGCTTGATGAAAATGGAAAGACTATTCCTGACACTGGGACAGGTCCAATGAGGCTGACTGTAGATTCGGAAGATGGAAAGGTATTTCTTACTTTTGAAGATCAAGGAATGCCATACAATCCACTTGAGAAGCCTGATCCAGATATCACATTGGCAGCAGAAGACCGTGAAATAGGTGGCTTGGGTATCTATATGGTGAAGAAAAGTATGGATGATGTTACATACCAAAATAAAGATGGAAAAAACATCCTAACTTTAATGAAAAAACTGTGAAAGTAGGCTATTTAGCGGAGAAAAAGGTTATACTAATAATTGACTAAATAAAGAGAAAGGGGAGTAAAGAATGCAGTCTGAACACATTCGAATTACTAATTTACAAGAGCATTTCGATAGAGTAGAAGACATTCTTGAGGATTATCTATTCAGACTAAATATCACTGGCAAAAATGCCTCAAGGTTTTCTCTTTTAGCAGAGGAGGCTATCAGGTTAGTAAAATCAATTGCTAATGATTCATCAACAGTTGAGTTATGGTTTGAAGGTACAGCAAGAATTTCCCATATATGCTTGCAATTAGAAAGCAATATGGATGCAAATAAGCAGGAGGAATTCTTATCTGTTTCCTCAACAGGTACAAATAGTGCAGATAGAACTTTTTTTGATAATTTAAGAGAGTTCTTTATTAAGCCAAAAGCACCTACATGGTCTTTAGCGGAATATGAGGCGGAGCTTTTACAAAAGAGGGCTCAAGATAAATACTCTGAGGATGCCTGGGGCAATTTGGAAAGATCCGTTTTAGCAAACCTGGCGGATGATATTCAGGTGGGGGTTAAGGACAATCACGTTCTTATGATTATCACCAAGGACTTCACTGAATCAATTAGCCGTATAGGAGTTCAAAAACCTCTTACAACATCAGCTCAAATACTTCTTACCTCGGATTCAGATAAGCTGGCAGAGGCGTATAACAGAGTTGATAATTGCGTTGGAGCATTGGAGCTTAAAAAGAAGGATACTCTTAGAGTTAAGCTTCTTTTAGAAGAGACAATTGGAATGTTCGATGCAATGACCGGAGATTTCACAGCGCTTCTCTGGATAGAGAAATACAAATCAGAGTGTGCAATCAAGATTGTTGGTAACACACAAATGAATGCAGATAAGAAGTACGACATTTTATCAATGTCTTCATCTGGTAACAATGAGCTGGCTCATGGATTTATGGGTAAGCTGAAGGATGTAATCGAAACCGGAATTCTTAATTACGAAGGTGTAATGAAGCTGAATCAGGAATACAACGGCGTAAGCGTGAATTTCGGTGGCTTAGGTGTTTATACTGATGTATCTGCAGCCACCAATCCAATAGCAACCACAGGATTTATGTGGTCAATGGAGGATTATCGTAAAGCATTACAACAAAACAAAGACTCTAATGAAGGAATGATGCATGCTTGGGATGAGTTGGAAAAATCTATTGTAGCAAGCATTGCGGATGATGTAATTGTTGGAGTTAAAAATAACAGAGTTCAGATGACTATCGTTTATAAATTGAAGGAGGAGTAAGTATGTTGAACATTAACAAAACAAAAGAGGGTGCAAGTTTAGCATTTGCTTTAGAGGGAAGACTTGATACTTCTACAGCACCACAGCTTGAAGAAGCTGTTAATGGAGATATTAGTGGTGTTACAGAGCTAACATTTGATTTTTCAAAATTAGAGTACATTTCCAGTGCAGGCCTTAGAGTTCTTCTTTCTTCGCAGAAGACAATGAATAAGCAAGGAAAGATGACAATTACTAATGTATCTGAGGAAGTGATGGAAATCTTCGATGTAACAGGTTTCTCTGATATTCTTACAATTGAGTAACTAAGTTTTTGATTCCCACATCCTAAATTGGGTGTGGGATTTTGTCTATAGAGACAAACGGGTTGGGGTATGAAAAATAGTATTGCTGATGGCAAATATGTACAGAATACACTTATAAAGCACGAGATGGCAACAATCGTTGCTGTTCTTGGTGTGACAATTTCTACATTTGGAAATACATTGCTAGCTGGCAGATTCCTTGGAAAATCTGCTTTGGCAGCAATGAATATTCTATCGTCTTTTACATTTCTGTATGCCATGATTGGATGCCTTGTCAGTGTAGGCGCTGCGTCTAAGGCTGCGGTTGCACTTGGCAAACATGATTATGAAATGGCTGGCAAATATGAAAAGGTAGCTTTGGGCCTATCTATAATCATACCAACAATTATCAGCGCTATTTGTTTAATCAATTTACGTTGGTTCATGTCATTTCTTGGGTTTGACAATGAACTTTATATGATGAGTGTTGATTATGGAAAAGTAGTTCTTGTTGGTGGCATTTTTAATACCTTAATGTATTTCCCCTTTAATTTTCTAAGAATAGATGGACGAGCTAAATATTCTATGTGGATATTTAGTTTAATGGGCGTCCTAGATTTAATTTTAGTATATGTGCTTTTATCATTGGGATTTGGCCTTACTGGAGTGGCAATGGGTAATGTTTTATCCATGATGATAGCCGATTTTATTGGCTTGGCTTTTATATTTTCCAAGAAAAGTAATATTCATATGGTCAAGCTGGAGAAAAAGGATATTGTGCCAATTACAGGTAGTGCACTTTATGCTGGTTCAGCATCGGGACTTAACAATCTTTGCAAGGTGTTTAGAACAATATGGCTGAATAGTTTGGTCCTTAGGTTTTTAGGAACAGATGGAGTCAGTGTACTTGCAATAGGTTGTGCAATTATAAATTTTGCCTCTGCAGCAGTAACTGGATTTGGAATGGCAATGTATCCGCTGGTGGGAGTCCTTTATGGAGAGCATGATTCAGATGGACAGAAGAAGGTAATGAATGGCTCCTTGAAAAATTCTTCTGTGGTAATGATTTCCCTTGGAATCGTCCTTTGTATTTTTGCAGAAAACGTAGCAAGGGCCTTTGGTATCACCGAGCCTGAATTGATAGGCCAGGCTGCATTGATGATTAGGCTCGTAGCTATCAGCCTTATTCCTGCTACCTATATGAATGAATATATCTATTATTACACTGCTATAGGCGAAAATGTAGCTGCCATGACATTTACAGTGCTTCACAGCTTCATTTTGGTAGTGCTAATGATTTCAGCACATTTGAGAATTGATGCAAGCACATGGTATGGAGTGGAGTTTATCTTTGTTGAGTTTGTCGACTTTGCCATTTTGTGGGGATACAGCAAATATAAAAGAGCTAAGGATCATAATTTAAAAACAATACTTCTTACTCCGAAGAGAAGTGATGAGATATTTTTCAGTGCAGTTTCATCTGGTACATATGATGACAACATGGTGCTTGTTGAAAAGGTAGAGGATTTTTGCCGAGATAACAAGGTTAGCTTCAAGGGTATTCGTATACCTATGGTTGTGGAAGAGATATCCATATTAATGGCTAATCATTGTCTTAAAGAGGACTACACAGGTATCGATGTAAAGATATCGGTTTTACGAAACACGATTATTGTTAGAACCAGGTGTGGTGGAGAAATGTTTAATCCAGTTACCTGGTTTGCACATGAAGAAGAGATAGATTCTGATTCGGAAGAATTGTTTGGAATGAGAATGGTAGACAAAATGGCAACGGATATACGTTATACCCAGCTGTTTGGTTTAAATAATGTGATTGTTACTATGGAGGGACATAGTTGATGGTAACTAGCCCGATGATAATTGATGAAAAATATATACTTCGTCCGGCAGAAGAAGGGGATATACCTGGCATCGTTTCATGCATAAGGGAAGAGTACGGTGATTGCTATTATCGCAGAGCCTTTTATAGTGAAGACTATTTGAGGAAGAACATGCCCCACCTGAATCTGTTTGTTGCAGTGGAGGGGGAAAAGCTTTGCGGGTTTCAATCTATGATAAGTCATAAGCCAGAGGATGAATATGTAGAAGGGGCATCCCAAATCTTTTTCAAGGAGTACAGGGGATTTGGCTTGTCGAGAAAGCTGGTGGATTACACCTACGATATTGCTAGAAAACAAAGCTTTTACAGCATATACGCAACGGCTGTTACCTTTCACAAGATTACCCAGTCTATGTGTGAAAAGGAAGGAATGCTGCCAATCGGTTTTAACTTTGGAAGTTATATCACCTCCAAAATGCATAACAGTTTTCACTTGGGAAGCAATGAGAAATACGTTCAGGCCATTCTTCTATTGCCACTGATAAAGCCAGAAAATAAAAGAGTTTACATTGATGAGAGAACAAAGGGCCTAGCTCAGTATATTTACGAAAATCTGGGTGTTAAGTACCAGATTTTTACAGATAAAGCTGAACCAGAAATACCTCAGTCGGACATAGAAATAAAGGTCAATGCAAGAGAGCAGCAGGTAATTCTCAGAGTTAATGAAATCGGAGTGGATTTCAAAGAGCAAATTGTTGAAATAAAAAATAAATATCATGGAGAATTGTGGACAATGCAATTGATTCTTCCTATTGAAGCTCCAGAAAGTGTTTGGGCTCAAGGAGTGTTAATGGATGAAGGTTTCTTTGTTTCCGGAATGCGTCCACTTTGTAATAAAAAAGAGCAGATGTTTATGCAATATATAGGTGATGTACGTTTCAACGTAGAAGAATTGGAGCTTACAGATAACGCTAAAGCATTGATACGTAAGATATTAAGTCTTAGGGAAGAGGGTTAAATGAAAGAGATTAAGAAGAAATCATTAAGGGGAAAAATACTAAAGGCAATGATACTGCTGATAGTTCTAACTATGGTTGTTCTTGGTGTCAATATCATTCTGAGAATGGTTGGAATGATGAAGGAAATCCATAATGGAAACGAGAGTCTGGGCAGCCAAATAAGCAGTATTACATCTGAAACAATGGAGAACGAAATCACTGCTCATATGCAGGACATTGCAACAGGGCAGGCAAATACTGCAGATGCGGAGTTTGCAAAGTTTAGAGATACGGTAGAATTACTTGCTTCAGATGCTGAGTATTTATATGCCAACTCGGATAATTATGGCAGGTATATGATAAATCCTCCTGACCCTGCTAATAACGGAGAATTATCTCTTCATATGACATATAGCGCAAATACAAACATCAATGATTCAGCAATTATTGATGAAGCTGGACTTTTGGGAAATGCCAGACAGACTTTACTAGATGCTCATGCTGGTAATAAAGCAATGGCAGCTTGCTATTATGCAACAGAATCTGGACTGTTTATAGAGGCTGATTATAGCTCAGCTGCAAAATGTGACGAGAATGGAAATCCATTGAATTATGAAGCTTCTGAGAGACCTTGGTATATCGGAACCAAAGAGGCAAAGAAAACGTATTTCACAAATATCGTTAGAGAATCCACTGGAAAAAGAGTAGGTATGATGTGTGGTTCGCCTATCTATTATGATGACCAGTTTATGGGTGTTGCCTGTGCCGGAATGTATCTGGATGATTTGGATGAAATGGTTTCCTCTACAGAAATAGGTGAAAACGGTATTGCTGCGATTATCAATAATGAAGGCAAGCTATTATTCTCATCGGATATAACAGGTGTTTTAACTGTAACAGATGAAAACGCAAATACGGATATGAGAGGTGATACCAATCCTGGTTTCGCTGGGATGGTAAGTGAAGCTGTAGCCGGAAATACAGGAGTAAGAAACTTTACATTAAATGATGTTAAGTATTATGCAGCTTTCGCACCTATGAAGACCGTTGGATGGACCTTTATAGTAATGCTTCCTGAAAGCGAAGTGTTTAGTACTACAAATGCTCTTTTGACAGAGGTTAATAATGAAAATGATGAGCTGGAAATAACTTTAACTAAGTATATTTTAAGAATGCTTTATTCCCTTGTAATAATCGGAATTATTGCAGCAGTTGTTGTATTTATCGGTGCAGGACATATGGCAACAAGTATTGTTAGACCAATGAATAAGCTGACAAGCAAAGTCCTTGAGATAAAAGGAGACAACCTAGATTTTACCTGGGATGAGACCACTGATGATGAGACCCAGGATTTGGCAGAGAGCTTTGAAAGCATGACAAAGCGAATGAAGGAATACATCCAAGAGGTGACCCAAATAACTGCGGAAAAGGAAAGAATTGGTGCGGAGCTAAGTATTGCTACAAAAATACAAGAGGCTATGCTTCCAAATGTTTTCCCACCATTCCCGGATAGAAATGAGTTCGATATCTTTGCAACTATGACTCCCGCAAAGGAGGTAGGTGGAGATTTCTTCGATTTCTTCTTTATGGATAAGAATCATCTGGTAGTGGTAATCGCTGATGTATCAGGTAAAGGTGTTCCAGCTGCAATGTTTATGATGCTCACCAAGACAATGATTCAGAATAGAGCGTTGATGGGTGGAACTCCATCAGAGATTCTGGAATTCGTAAATAACCAGGTATGTGCAAGAAATGAAGCTGATATGTTTGTAACTGTATGGCTTGCAATACTTGATGTTACTACAGGAGATGTTATTGCAACAAATGCAGGTCATGAATATCCAGCAATCAAAAAAGCTGGCGGAAAATATGAGTACTTAAAGGATAAGCACGGTCTTCCTATTGGTGCTATGGAGGGCGTTAAATACAAGAACTACGAATTCAAAATGGAGCCAGGTGATGCATTCTTCGTATATACGGATGGTGTTACAGAGGCAACAAATGAAAAAGAAGAATTCTGGGGAATGGAAAATGCTCTTGCAGCTCTTAACAAGAATGATTATGAAACGCCACAGGAAACACTTGCAGGCGTTCAGGTAGAAATAACTGAATACATGGGAGACGCAATGCAGTTTGATGATATTACTCAGCTTTGCCTGCTTTACAAAGGATAAATAGGCGGAAATGAGAGGTGGCACATGGCAAATATTTTTGATGGAAACAGTATAACCAACAGAAACAAGATTTATGAGGTGCCTGAAGGAACAATGATTCTTAAAGAGGGCGAGATTAATCTTGATATGTATAAGATTCTCTCAGGCCATGCGGAAATGTACACAGGATATGGAACTGAGAATGAAATCCTGATAGGAATGATTGGACCGGGGACATGCTTTGGTGAGTTTGGAATTCTTACTGGGAAACCTGCGATTTATACGATTATTACGTATTCACCGGTAAAATTGTTGCGCGTCACAGAGGGATTGATGGGTCAGTTTATTCAGGAAAACCGTGATGACATTTTAAAGATAATGAAAAACATGGCTACCAATATGATGCGAATGCAGCATCAGATCAATCAGTTGAGTGAGGAATTGATGATAAAGAAGCAGGAAGAGGAGGCTACTGATATTCCTACATCCAACGCCAAGAGAGAGAAAGAATACTTTGATAATCTGCATAAGCAACAAAGAGATGAACTTAGAAAATATGCTTTATATAAGTCAGAAAAAACAGATGGCGATTTGCCTAAGATGAGGTTCCTATGAAAGATACTATAATTATCAAAACAAGTGAAGAAGACTACTTAGAAAAGGCATTAAAGTATATCAAAGATACACTTATAAAAAGAAAAGTTTCCAAGGCCAACGCTATAAGAGCAGAGCTTTTATCAGAAGAGACAATTATATTGCTTGCTAAGAATGCAGCGCCAGATGCTGTATTAAGAATCAAAATCACCAGCTTCCTGGGAGATGTGAGTGTTGAACTGAAAATGAAGGGGCAGGAGTTTGAGCCTGCAGCTGATGAGGATGAAGAGGAGGCTGTTCGTTCTATTCTCCTAAGAGCCTACGGCGAAAAATTCAAATATACTCACAAGAATGGCGAGAACAGAGTAAGAATTGTGGTTGTAAAGGCAGAGCAAACTGCCGTGCGCAACACAGTCGTTGCTATGGTATTAGGACTTGTTGTGGGATTGCTTTTAAAGGATGTCATACCAGCTGCTGTTGGAGATGGCCTTTGCACATACCTTCTAAGGCCTATAAAGACTATGTTTATGAGCGCTATAAAAATAGTCATCGCGCCGGTTGTGTTCTTCTCGTTGGTTACTTGTATTTCTCAGTTTAAGAATCTGGCAGAGTTAGGACGTTTAGCAGCAAAGGTAATGGGCTTCTACACATTTACCACAATTATTGCTACGGCTTTGGGATTTACATTTTCCTTGTTATTCAAAGCAGGGGAGTGGGGATTTGCATTAGAAACTGTTCAAGATACTACTGTTGTAGCTGAAACTAGCGATGCGGATTTTTCACTTATATCAGCCCTTGTAAATATAGTTCCTTCCAATTTTGTAAAGCCATTTGTTGAGGCTGATACGTTGCAGGTTATGTTTTTGGCGCTTTTAGTTGGTGTAGCTGTGGGAATGATTGGCGAGTACTCAACTATACTTAAGGATATATTTGAAGCCTGCAACTCACTGTTTTTGACAATTACTACAATGATTGCAAAAGCTATTCCATTCGCAGTATTTTGTTCAATCGCATTAATGATTGTGGATATGGGTGGAGCATCACTGGTATCTGTGTTGACAGCAGCATTAGTTCAAGTGGGAACCATATTTGTAATGATTTGTGTATATGGAGTTTTGGTATTAGTTATTGGACATCTTAATCCTTTCAAGTTTTTTGGAAATATCAAAGAAGGAATGGTTACAAGCTTAACCCTTTCTTCAAGCTCGGCAGCTATGCCTACTAACTTGAGAATCTGCAAGGAAAAACTTGGAATATCTCCAAAGGTATGCAACTTCTCAATTCCTTTGGGAGCTACTGTAAATATGGATGGCACATGTATCTTCCTCACATCTTTTGTAATATTCCTTGCAAGAGCATACGGTGTGGAAGTGACAGCTCCAATGATTATGTCTATGACATTATCCATAATTCTATTATCATTTTCAGCACCAGGAGTACCAGGTTCAGCACTAATTTGTATCGGTGTTCTACTTGGACAAATTGGAGTTCCAGTAGAAGCAATTGGACTGATATTACCTGTTAATCCTTTGGTTGATATGTTTGACACCATGAACAACACAACAGGCGATATGGCAGGTACTTTGCTTGTAGCTAAGTCAGAAAAGCTATTTGATATTGATATATATAATTCATAGTAAAAGGGGATGGGGAGTATGATTAATTTAGCTTTACGCATGATAACAGGATGTGTTATCGCATTTACGTTGGCGGTGTGTTTAATACCGCTAGAAGTCTTTGCAAAGTAAATAGTATTATGTAGAATAAATATGAGGGAAGTTTTGCTCCCTCATATTTATTTTTGCAGCAATATCAGATTGGAGAGAATGAAATGAGATATCCTGAGTTTCTAAAAAAGAATGGCACGATAGGGCTTGTTGCACCATCCTTTGGATGTACATTTGAACCATATAAAAGCTGTATGGATGCAGCTATAGAAAGATTTAAAGGCATGGGCTACTCCATAGTTGAAGGGCCTAACTGCCGAAAGGATGATGGAATAGGAATCAGCTCATCACCTCTTAACTGTGGAACCGAGCTTACAGAGTATTATTGTTCATCAGAAAACGATATGCTTATTAGCTGTGGCGGTGGAGAGCTTATGTGTGAGACTTTGGATTATGTTGATTTCGATGCAGTTAAAAATGCTGCCCCAAAGTGGTACATGGGATACTCAGACAATACCAACTTCACTTTTCTTCTTAATACTATCTGCGATGTGGCATCTATCTATGGACCAAGCATAGGAGCTTTTGGAGCAGAGTACCTTCACCAGGCTTTGCTTGATTCTATAAAGGCATTTACCGGAGAGCTTGATAAAGTGTCAGGATACGACATGTTTGAGCTGGAGTCACTTAAGGACGAGGAGCATCCCCTTGTTTCATACAATCTCACAGAGAAAAAAGAATTAAAGCTTTACAGTGGAGATGCAGCAGTAAATCGTTTGCCTCAGTTTACAGGCAGAATCACAGGAGGATGTCTGGACTGTCTTGCAAATCTTGTTGGCACAAAATACGATAAGGTGGCTGAGTTCAATAAGCGATACAGCGATGAAGGTGTGATTTGGTTTTTAGAGGCCTGCGACTTAAATGTCATGTCTATACGCAGAGCACTGTGGAATCTGGATAGAGCAGGATGGTTTGAGAATGCCAAAGGCTTTATAATTGGTCGTCCTCTAGCAGCATGGCAGGAGGAAATGATGGGACTTGATCAGTATAATGCAGTCACTGGAATTCTTGGTAAGTACAATGTGCCTATAGTGATGGATGCGGACGTAGGACATATTGCTCCAGCAATGCCAATCATATCTGGAGCTATGGCTACAGTAGGCACAGACATGGGAAATATAACAATCGAATATAATTTGAAATAGTTCTTACAAAAGAATAAGGCTGACCAGGATTCTGGTCAGCCTTATTTTATCTTGCGCGAATATCCAATATTTCGCCGATGTACATGGTGTGGAAATCGTCTAAGTGACGCTCGGTATATTGTTTATTCAGGATAGCATCGTCCAAAACGGTGTTCTCTGTCATTGGAACGGCGGCAATCTTTCGGCAGAGGATAATGAAATTCGCATCATCGATGTAAGGTGCTTTCATAGCGTGTTCGATACTTACGTGGCATAGGCGAAGCTTATCTTCATTGCGACCACTAAGCTGATCAAGTACCTTCATCAGCTGCACGTTGTTTTTGTCACTCATGTCGAAGAAACATGCTGAAAAATACTCAGATTTATCCAGTAATTCTTTTGTGTATCGTGTGTTGCGAAGAAAAGCGTAGACTACATGTTTACCCCAAATATGGCCTACACCTCCGTTGTGGGATGAGGTGGCATTGACTTTTCCGTCTGCCTCAGCAACGATTGCAATACCGTCATCCGCAAGCTTTTGGATTGGATTCCATTCCAACATATTAATTGGATAAGGTTGAAAAGTATGCATATGATTCTCCTTCTCTCTATTATTATTTGATGGCTAGTTAAGGTTATTGCTTTGAAGAAACTTTAAAAACTCATGCTCAGGTAATGGCTTTGTGAAATAGTATCCCTGAATGTAATCAACCCCCAGAGTTTTCATAGTTTCAAGTGCTTCTTTGGTCTCAATTCCTTCGGCAATTATCTTAATATCCATTGAATGAGCCATATCTATAACAGTTTTTACGATAGCCCGGGCTTTGTTATTCTTAAAATATTCATCAGTCAAATGCTTATCCAGTTTTACAATGCTTACAGGCATATCAATTATATAATTCAGATTGGATGTGCCAGAACCAAAATCATCTAGTGAGAAGGAAATACCTTTTTCCTCTAGCTTTTTCATATTGTTAAGGATATTTTCCTTACTGATTAAGGAACTGGTTTCTGTGATTTCCATATTTATAAGCAATGGTGAAACAGCGTAGTGCTCCAACAACTCTGTAAATCTAGATACAAATACAGGACTTTCACCTTGCTTAACAGAAAGATTAATCTCTATTTTTTCAATTCCCAGTTTTTCAACTCGGTATGATTTCATAAAGGAAAGGACTTTTCTGTAAATACCGTCCGATAGTGGAATGATTCGTCCGGTTTCTTCCATAACAGGGATGAAATCATTTGGGTAAACTAAAGTACCATCCTTTAATCTAATTCGAACAAGTGCTTCAGCACCTGTGAATAAGCCAGTTGAAATGTTGTATATAGGTTGATAATGCATTTCGATTCTGTCTTCTTCCATGGCAGATACAACCATTTTTTCAACAAGCTTATGCTTCCTAAGCTCTGCCATGGTTTCGGTGTTAACTACAACTTCATTTTTGTTAGTCATGTTGTGGCTACTAGGAATGAAGTTTGTTAGCAGCATTTGAAGCTCATCTGCATCCTCAGCTACATTGCAGTTTGGAATGATAGTGTAGAAAGGATTTAGTAGAGTAATGGCATCAGCAATGTCTGGATTGTCCTCTATGGATTGAAAATAGGTGGCAATCTTAAACTTTGTACTTTCCATAAAATCTGTGCTGTCGAATACCAAAAGGAAATAGCCTTCGGCAGTATCGAAAACTTTGGCTGTATCAATGCTAAATAGAAACTCAGAAAGCTTTTCTATTGTTTGTCTAAGTAGTTTGTTTTCATTAACAGCATCTCCAACGGTTTTGAAGGAAATCATCATCAATGAAAAACTTTTTTTGTTCTGATATAGAAAATCAAAATAGTCATGTATAACAGCGGAACTGAAGTGACCGGTTTTTCTGGAGATAGCTCCCTGCGGATTTTCCAACTCAAAATACATTATTAATGCGCCAATACATGCGGCAAAGCTGACAATCAAATATTGTGGTCTTACAAACTGAATGATTGCAGCCAGGCTCCAAATAACCATCCATATAAGAAGGGCATGAATCTTTTGGCGCTTGATGTGATGTCGTAAAAGGAAAGCGGAAAGAGCCACACTCAGAATATAAATGGATGCCAGTACATAAGTAAGTATGGCAGCTGGGCCATAGGAATATAGCTTGATTCCGTCGTAATAAAAATTGAGAGGCAAATACAGAGTTAATAAAACTCCACCAACAAAGCAAAACTTGATGAATCTATCCAAAATAATTTCTGCCTGGCTTCCTTTTGTTTCTACAATGTCTGAAACGGTGTACTTAAAGGCAAAAAAGGAAACGATTTGTAGGGACTGTAGATAGAATTTGCCTACTATTGTTGTAATCATTGGATTGTATCGATATCCATAAACTATGAAATAACAAGAAGCAATATCTAGGATGACGCAAGCCAAGATAGCATATAAGGTTTCGATAAAACGGCGCTCTGAAACAAGCCCCATAGTCGGTTGACGTTTATAAAAGAACAGGAGCATGGATACAATAATCAGGCCGCATACTTGAGTATATATATTCATAAAATCATTCCTATGTGTAGTATTTAAACTGATTATAGCATTCATTTTACGTGGAATTGCCTAAAACTCAGAAAGTTCAAAGAATGTTCAAAAAGTGACAAAAAACAATCGAAAAAATTTAATAATTTAGTGCGTTAAAGTGTTGACTCGTACCAGATGAAAGGGGTAAAATTTCTATTAATATTTAATAAGATCAGAGCATAGATTTCATGGAGGCGGAAAATGGAAATCAGATTTGAAAAGCGTGAACAATTAAAAGAAAAACCAGACTGGAACAACCTTGGATTTGGAAAGTATATGACAGACTACATGTTTGTCTGCGATTGGGATAGAGAAATCGGTTGGCACGATGCCAGAATTGTCCCAGAGGGACCAATTGAATTGGATCCAGCATGCATGACTCTCCATTATGCACAGGAGACATTTGAAGGTATGAAGGCATATCGTCGTGAGGATGGTAAAATCCAGCTTTTCAGACCTGAAATGAATGCAAAGAGAATGATTAATTCTAATGAAAGACTTTGCATGCCAGCATTCCCAGTTGAGGACTTTGTTGCAGCTGTTAAGGCTCTTGTTAAGACAGAGCAGGATTGGGTTCCATCTCAGAAAGATACGTCACTTTACATCAGACCATTTATGTTTGCTACAGAGGCTGCTCTTGGCGTTCATATGGCAAAATCATACAAATTTATGATTCTTTGTTGTCCAGTTGGCGCATATTATGCAACAGGACTTGACCCAGTAAAGATTTTAGTAGAAAATGAATTAGTACGAGCAGTTGCAGGCGGTACTGGCTTTACAAAATGTGGTGGAAATTATGCGGGTTCTATCGCAGGTCAGGTAAAGGCAGAGAAGCTTGGCTATTCTCAGGTTCTTTGGCTGGATGGTAACGAGCGTAAGTACGTTGAGGAAGTTGGTACAATGAACATCATGTTCAAGATTGATGGAGAGATTTGGACAGCTCCAACAGTTGGTACCGTACTCCCAGGTGTTACTAGAGATTCTATGATCCATTTATTAAGAGATTGGGGATATAATGTTAGAGAGGAGCGCCTCGCAATTGATGATCTTATGAAGGCAGGCCACGAAGGCAAGCTTGAGGAGGTCTTTGGTACAGGAACAGCAGCAGTTATTTCTCCAGTTGGTGAGCTCCGTTTTAAGGATGATGTTGTTGTAATAAATGGAGGTAAAACCGGAGAGCTTACACAGAAGCTTTACGATACTCTTACAGGTATCCAGTGGGGTAGGCTCGAGGACAAATATGGATGGACAACTCTAGTAGATTAAATTTTGAATTGGAAATCAATAATGATGATATGCAGTCATTACAGGACGTATTCTGCAAATCTAATGATATGTATATCATGTGTATTGGGAAAAACTTAGGACAAATTACATCCTTCTCAGGTTCAAAGCCTGAGGAGGATTTTGTTGACTCTAATTTCTCTCCTGAACTCAGAAGAGAAATTGTTGATTCTTTTGTGGATGGTTCCGCGGAAAACATCGTGGAAAGATACGGCACAACTGATTATCTCATGTACAGGGGCGTAGCTATCAGAGGCTCCGAAGGAGAGCTTATGGGGGTATGGCTTTGCTTTGGTGTTGATAGAACTCAGCTTCCTATCGAAGTCAGATTGGATTCCTCGATTCGTCTTACTACAAGGGATTCTTTCGACAAATCAATTTCACTTATTGAAACTCTTACAAAGTATTATTTCGCAGAAAAATTCAAATCGCATCTTTTACGTCAAAAGCTGATGAAAGAAAAAGATGTTGAGCATGAAATTACATACAAGCTAAAGAAAAATGAAATCATGACAGACATCCTTCGATTGATGGAGTCTGAGAATTCATTTTCAAAGATATCCGAAGATATTCTCAAGGAGTCAGGCAGATATTTAGACTGCACTCACACAGCTTTGCTTCAGATTGATTCCAGCGGAATAGGTGTGGATATGATTTCGGAGTGGTGTGCTGAAAGCGGCAAGCCTTTGATTTCAAATTTCCAGGAGGTTCCTTTGGTGGAACTGCCATTTATGAATGGAAAGCCATACACCATTTCATCGGATGCTTCACTTCCTGAAGCCTTCGAGATTTTCTTCATTAAATATGGAATTAAGGCAGCTATCTTCCTACCAATCAATGTGAATGATTCGGCTGCAATGTATTTGTGCTTCTTCTCTATTGGAGAGGAGCGAAAGTGGAGTGTGGATGATTTGCGTTTTGCAAATGACATCAAGCGTATCATTCATACTGTCCTAGTGAAAAAGATTACTACCAATTCCCTGGCAAGCTCTTATAATGCGCTTGAAGCAATATTACAGAATGCTGGCTATGGAGTTGTTGTTGCAGATTTGGCTCACAACCAAATCCTTTATACAAACGATACCTTCAAAATCATGTTTGAAAATGAAGTTGATAGGTTGGCAATTGAAGAAATTATTTTCGATGAGAGATATACACTTCCTGAGCTAAATGGTTATTCAGCAAATGGTTCTGGAAAGTGGTTCGACATTTCAATCGACTCTCTCAAGTGGGTGGATGGAAGAGATGTTAGAATGATTACTTTCTACGACATCACAGATCTTCGTATCTATCAAAAGAAGGTTGAAAAACAGGCCCAGGAGGACATCCTGACAGGCCTTTACAACAGACAGGCTTGTGAAAAGGATATTTCCTTAGAGTTCCATGTGGCTAAAAAGCTTGATACCAAGTTTGCGGTGCTTATGATTGACCTGGATGATTTTGCTAGCGTCAACGAAGGACTGGGCTACAAAATCGGAGATGACTTGCTTGAGTATGTTGCTCATAGCATTAATGATATTTCTTATATCCACGGTAAATGCTACCGTGTGGGCGGCGATGAATTTGCAGTCCTCATTGACCATGAAAATTATGAAAATCTTGATTTAATTATTAAGAGAATCATGAATCTTTTCGATAATCCATGGCGACTTAACGACCAGGATTACTATTGCACAATGAGTATGGGATGCGTAAAAGCTCCTGCAGATTTGGAAGATTCCACAGATATTCTAACAAGACTTAATATCGCAGTTCATGGCGCTAAAAATAAGGGCAAGAACCGATTTGAGTATTACAGTCCAAAATCCGAAGCAGTTATGGCAGAAAAGGTTAAAATGGACCAGGCCATGAGAAAAGCTGTAGAAGATGACTGTAAGGAATTCGAGGTTTATTTCCAGCCAATCATGGAATTTATCAATGGCTTGCCACAGTGTTGTGGTTCCGAAGCCTTGGTTAGATGGAATTCATCTGAATATGGCATGGTTATGCCAGACAAATTTATTAGTCAGGCGGAGCAGATGAGGCTTATCAATGCCATTGGTGAGCATGTTCTTTTGGAAGCAGCAAAGGCATGCAAGCACTGGAATGATTTCGGTCATCCTGAATACAAGGTTAATGTTAACCTCTCGGTTGTTCAGTTAACACAGAATGATTTCATTGAAAAACTGAAAAACGTACTGGAAGTTACATCAATTAATCCTAGAAACTTGACTCTAGAAGTAACAGAGTCTTTGGCTATAAATGATATGGAATGGATGGTTAAGATATTAAAGGCCATTCGAGAATTGGGATGTAGAGTTGCGCTGGATGATTTCGGCACAGGCTATTCTTCCCTCAATCATATTAGGAGCATGCCTATCGATACTATCAAAATCGATAAAGCATTTGTCTCAGAAATGGGTTCAGATCATTTCTCTGAAGCATTTGTAAAGACTATCTCCGAGCTTGCTGATTCCTTAGACGTGGATGTTTGCGTTGAGGGAGTGGAAATGGACAAGCAGGTAGATATGATTGGAAAATTCTCCGTTAATTTAGCGCAGGGATTCTTCTTTGACAAACCACTATCTAGAGGCGAGTTTGAAAAGAAATATTTATAAAAGAAAGGGATTATAATGTACACACTACAGGACATCAAAAACACAGATCCAGAAGTTGCAGAGGCAATTGTTAAGGAGTTCAATCGTCAGTCAGAGCACATCGAGCTTATCGCTTCAGAAAACTGGGTATCACCAGCAGTAATGTCTGCAATGGGCTCAGTACTTACAAACAAGTACGCTGAAGGCTATCCAGGAAAGCGCTACTACGGCGGTTGCGCAGAAGTAGATGTAATCGAAGAGCTTGCACGTGAGCGTGCAAAAGAGTTATTCGGTTGCGAATATGTAAACGTTCAGCCTCATTCTGGTGCACAGGCCAACATGGCAGTGCAGTTTGCAGTGCTTAAGCCAGGGGACACAGTTATGGGAATGAATTTGGATCACGGCGGACACCTTACACACGGTTCACCTGCCAACTTCTCTGGTACCTATTTCAACATTGTTCCTTATGGAGTAAACGATGATGGTTTCATCGATTACGATGAAGTAGAGCGTATAGCACTTGAGTGCAAGCCAAAGATGATTATTGCAGGAGCATCTGCATATTGTCGTAAGATTGATTTCAAGCGCTTCAGAGAAATCTGTGACAAAGTTGATGCAGTTCTGTTTGTGGACATGGCTCACATTGCTGGTCTTGTAGCAGCAGGTGTTCATGAGAGCCCAATCCCATATGCAGATATAGTTACCACCACTACACACAAGACTCTTCGTGGTCCTAGAGGTGGTATGATTATGGCAACAGCCGAGGCAAACGAAAAGTACAATTTCAACAAGGCTGTTTTCCCAGGAATCCAGGGTGGCCCACTTATGCATGTTATTGCAGGTAAGGCTGTATGCTTCAAGGAGGCATTGGACCCTTCATTCAAGGAATATGGTAAGCAGATTGTAAAGAATGCTCAGGCACTTTGCAAAGGCCTCCAGGATAGAGGTATTAAAATTGTTTCTGGTGGTACAGACAATCACTTGATGCTTATTGACCTTACACCATTTGAGCTTACAGGCAAGGTTGTTGAGAAGCTTCTTGATGATGCACATATCACTGCAAACAAAAACACAATTCCAAATGATCCAAAGTCGCCATTCGTAACATCTGGTATTCGTCTTGGCACACCAGCTGCTACAACACGTGGACTTAAGGAAGATGATTTCGACAAAGTTGCTGAAGCAATTGCTGTTGTTATCAAGGAGCAGGAAGCTGGCGTAGAAAAAGCTCGCAAAATCATAAAAGAAATTACAGATAAATATCCACTTTCTGGCGAAATGTGTTAAAGTAAAAGAAACAATAATTAATTTAGGGGATTGATTTATGAGGAGAGTTTCTTTTATAGGAAACCATTTGAAGAATTTGACATATCTGATAGTTATGGGCCTTGTTATATCTTTATTGCAAGGTCCTCTTTTTGTGTCTGCTTCAAATGTTCAACCTAAGACAGTTAAAATTGGCTACTATGAGAATGAAATATTCCAGGAAGGAGCCTCCGAAGATGCTATAAAATCAGGCTATGCCTACGAGTACTATATGAAGCTGTCTGAGTACACAGGATGGCGCTATGAGTATGTGTATGGCAGCTTTAATGAGCTTTATCAGATGTTACTGGATGGCGATATCGATATGCTTGCCGGCCTTGCTTATAAGGATGAAAGAGCTGATTTGATTGGCTATCCGGATATGGCAATGGGTACCGAATCCTACAATCTGGTTAAATATGAAAGTAATCATGAAATAACTAGTGATGTGGAGACGTTAGCGGGACATTCTATTGGTGTGCTTGATAGTGCCATGGCAGATGCATTAGATGAATATCTTGATAAATATAATGTAGATGCCGATGTGGTACGTTATGAATATACTGACGAGCTCACAGAAGATTTTGAAGCAGGAGTGGTAGATGTTCTTGCTGTCGAAGGTGAAGGTACAAATAAGAGAAGTGGTTACGAGGTTCTTTTGACCTTCGGAATGACGGATTACTATATTTGTGTCAGCAACAGCAGAGGTGACCTTCTAAAAGAATTGAATGCTGCGCAGACTGATTTATTTAATGACGAGCCATATTATACAGGCTCACTTAGTTCAAAGTATCATGGCTCCAGCGTATCAGCACAGGCATTGTCATCAGTTGAAAGAGCCTGGCTGGAAAATAATGATTCGTTGACGGTTGGCTATTTAAACAATTATCTTCCATACAGTTCTACAGATGTGTATGGAAATGTAACAGGTGTTATTAGAGAACTGATGCCTGCCATTTTCAATGCTATTGATGTGAACAATATCAGCGTGTCCTATGTGGGATATGATACATACGAAGATATGATGACTGCCATCAATAACGAAGAAATTGATGTTGCCTTTCCAGTAGGTGGTGGTATATATCACTCTGAGCAAAATGGTATTTACCAGACAGAGCCAATAGTTTCTATCAGTACTGAGCTGGTATTCGATAATGTTGTAGTTAATCCTAGCGCTGCTACATTTGCTGTAAATAGCAGTAATAGCATGCAGTACTATTACATAAAGACATATTATCCAGAGGCAGAGATAGTTTATTACGACAATATCGAACAGTGTTTGGAAGCTGTTATGAAGCATGAAGTTGATTGTACTACTCTCAATGGTTTGCGTGCAGGTGAGATTCTTAAGAATTACAAATACAATCGCTTATCCGTTAGACAGCTGTCAGAAAAAGATGCTAGATGCCTTGGCGTATTAATTGGTAATGACGGTTTGCTCCGTCTTTTAAACCGAGGTATTAATATTCTTGCAGATGATTATTCTGAGAGTATTGCTTACAAATATACTAAGGATTTATATAACTATTCATTTATAGACTGGCTGGATGATTATTTGATGGGCGTTCTTACTGTCATTGTATTGATTGTTGTTATTTCGGTGATAATCCTACATGTGAGAACAATTCGAAAGAATAGGGTGATACTTGCCCTTCGCAATTCCAACAAAAACCAATTAGTTCTGATTGAAAATATTGCAAGAAGTATCAAGGAGCCTATTACTGAAATTCACAATATTTCAAGTACAGCTAGTCAGGTGATGGACGATGAAAAACTAGTAAGTGATAGCTTGAAAAAGATTGCGGATGACAGCGAAGGCATCCAGACTACTGCCGACAAAATTATCGATGCAAGTATTCTTGATAAGGGCAGGCTGGTTCTTAATAAAGGAAAGGTTAACGTGGCGGCCTTTGCAAAAGATATTGAAGGCTATATACAGCCACGGGCTGATGCGAAAGGTATTAATTATTCTGTAAAGACAAAGAAGATTAAGACCAAAGATATTATGGTTGATCGAGAACGATTGACTCAGGCAATAACAGCGGTTGTTGATAATTCACTTAAGTTTACAGGTGCAGGTGGTACCATAAAGGTAACAGTGGAAGAACAGCCTTGCAGCAACATGAGCATGGCAAGGATGGCTTTCACCATCAAGGATGACGGTATTGGCATGAGCGATGAGTTTAAAGACATTGCCTTTGATGCTTTCACTAAAGAGGAAAATGCGTTGGAAGCAAATCTTACAGGCGTCGGCCTGGGACTTACCATCACCAAAAAGCTTGTGGAGCTTATGGGCGGTTATGTCACACTTATGTCGAAAAAGAACTTAGGAACAGAAGTAACAATGGTTTTGGATTGCAAAATTAGTTACAATTAAACGGATAAGACTGGTTTTTTGCCAGTCTTATTTTTTTGTCGCCTAAATGTCTGAAAATACAATTTTAGAACAAGGATTGTATTGACTTTAAAACATTACATTTTATAATAATAAACTGGTTTGGAATGATTTAGTTTCCAGGTGGGGAGGCAAGAGTTTTGTGGCATAAGAAGGGAACTATAGATAATGAAAAAAAGGATTATGGCGGCAGTGCTGGGCTTTGCTATTATATTTAGCACCTTCAGCTCAGATTTAGTGTCGCAGGCAGAGGGGATTGACGGGGTTATTGAAGAGACTGTGGATTCGGAGGAGACGGAAGAAATCGAAGATTCTACAGTTGTCGAAGATTCTTCAGAAATTGAAGAAGTAATTTCTGAGAGTGAAGAAGAAATAACTAGTGAGGAACAGGTTTCAGAGGATAACGAGGTTGCTTTTTCTATGACTAAGGTTGTAGATGGAGTAGAGATTCTTGTCCAAGCACCAGAAGGAGTTCTTCCAGAGGGGGCAAGCTTTCAAGCTGTAGCTATCACAGATGACAGCTCTATAACAAAAATTCAGGATTCAATTGAGTCTCAGCTTTCTGATGACAAATCAGTTACAGATGTTAAGGCATTCGATATCACAATTTATGATTCCAATGGCAATGAAGTGCAGCCTAATACTGATAAAGGAACAGTAAAGGTAACATTTAATAATGTGGATACTGCCAGCGCACAAGCTGATTCCGGCAAGGATATGGAAGTATTCCATATTACAGATACATTGGCGTCAGCTGAGGAAGTTAGCTCTTCTATTGGAGATGGTCAGGTTAGCTTTGAGGCAGAGCATTTTTCACTTTATGTAGTTGTATCTGTTGAGGATAATGAATCGGACAGTTCTCAGAAATTAGACGAGACTGCACTTATAGATAATGTGGTTGTTAAGAACGGTGAAACAGAACTTTCTACATCAGGCGATAATGATGTAAGCTTTGCGGACGGATTGTCTGTTACATATAAGTTTAAAGAGAATATTGTAGTTGCAACAGACCCTAACGTAATAGACGGTGACTATGTCATCCTAAAACAAGGTAATACATATAAATTACCGACCATTGATGTATCAAAACTAAAGCTTAGTGGTACTGGTACTCTAACTGCATCTGTAGATTTAACAGATGAGGCTACAAAAACAACCACACACATAGGCGACATATTAGTAGATACTTCTACTGGAGAGGTTACATTGCAAATAGCATCAGGCGTTGTTGATGGAACCAGCATTAAAATTGATGATTTCACTATTTCATTTTCGTTGAATAAAGATAGCATCGGCACAGCTACGGAGTATAAGTTTGAAATTGGTGGTCAAACATACAGCTTATCAATTAGTGATAATATTGCTAAAGAGCCAACAATGAAAACAAGTGGAGCGGTGGCAGATGGTACAGAAACTGTTACATGGACTACCACTATTACTAATGATGCTAATCCAATTGATTATTCTAGTACGGGTTATGTATTTACTGGAGTTTTGGATAAGTCACAGATCCTAGATAAGAGCAGTTTTAAGATAACTACTAACGATAAGGATGTTACGGATACATCAAAATTATCGGTTACTCCAAATGCTGATGGCACAACCACTATTACTTACGTGATAGATGGAGATAAGGTTGATAAAAAAAATAGTGGTTCGACAGTTATTACATACAACACATCAGTGGACTTCTTAGGAAATGGGGGAGCTGCAAAGGCTTCTAGCTCTAAGACTGTCACTAATGATGTAAGCATTGCTGAATCCACAACGTCTACAGAGAATATTGCTGATGCTACTGGAAGTGTGGCAGTAGCTGCTGTAAAGGCTGTTCCAATCATTGCAAAGGCTATTAATAACACTGACGGAAGGTTCACAAAAGATAGCAATGATAATGGTGTTGGAAGTTGGACTATTACAGTTAATTCAGGTGGATATGCACTTCAGAATCTTATAATTTACGATTATATGGTTCTTGGAGATAGTTCCACTGATTACAAATTTACTTTGGATGAATCATCTGTAGAAGTAAAAAGTGGAGATAATACTCTTACTAAAGGTTCGAATTATAAGCTTGTAACAACAGCTGGTACTAATTCAGATGGTAATGCTTATAGTTGGTATATTGAATTTACTAGTGTGCAAGCAGATAAAAAATATACAATTACATACAACACATTATTATCAAATTACACCCAGTATCTTCGTACGAATCATTCCACAGCCCCATATAATAATGCTTTTATGACATATGAGTATGAAAAAGGAACAGGAACTTGGGTGCAGGTGGAAGGCCCTTCAATGGAGGTAGCAAGTACTATCACTACAAATGCAGGTATTTCAGTATCTACTGGAACCAGTAGCAAATACGATGCTTCAACACATCAGATTACATGGACCGTTACAGTAAACAAAGAAGCGCAAGGTTTGACAGGGGCAGTTATAACAGACGTTATACCATCAGACCAGACTTACGTTTCATCTACAATATCGGATGATGTAAGTGGAGCCAGAGTTACAGAAGACGGAAATACTATTACATTTGATATAGGTGATGCTGCAAATGAAAAACCTATTACATTTGAAGTAGTCACTCAGCTTACAGATGATCAATACGATGATTTCTGGGCACAGAATGTTGAGAAAACATATTATAATCCATTCACTTTGACAGCGAAGGAACTTTCTACAGATGGACTTACAGTAACAGCAAGCTGTGACTGTACAAGTAAGGTTATTGAATTAACAGCAAGCGATTATAATTATGACACTCATGAGATAATATATACTATTGTGGTTAACGATAATAAAATGCTCATGAATGGTATTTCAGTAGCAGATGACTTAGCTTCTATTGGCTTAGAACTTGTTGATGGAACGGTTAAGCTTGATGGAACATTGCTTTCAAGCGGTACATCTACTGGGGCTCGTTATTCATATACAAATGGCAAACTTACGGTATATGCAGATGATGTTTCTAGCAGTGAAGTGGGAACTGATGCAGCAAAATCTACTATTACATTCACTGCAAAGGTCACTGATGAAACACTATTATCTGCAACAGCCAATTCTCAGGAGTTGACTATTGAAAATACTGCAACATTATCAGCAACTACTGAGTATAAGGATGCTTTTACTGAGACGGACTCAGAAACAACAACGTTTAATGATAATATCATTATTAAATCTGCTTCAGTAGATTCAGATAGTCTTAGTGTGGCTTATGTAGTTACTTTTAACGCTAATCAGATTGAGCTTCCAGAAAATGTATTAATAACAGATACACTGGGGGCAAGCATGGATTTAGATTTATCTTCCGTGAAACTATATATTGGTAAAGTAAATGCATCAACAGGCGAAGTTACAAATAGCGGTACAGAAGCAACTGGCTATACAGTTTCTACTGCTGTAAATGACAGCAATCAGACTGTGCTTTCGGTAAAGCTTGAAAACTTAGCAGGAAATAAAGATGCGTATTATTTAACATATTCTGCATCTGCTACTGATTTTGATGCTAACGATTATGGAAATGCTGTTTCAATAAGTGGTTATACTAATACAGTTATATCAACAGTAAACGTTGAGGCAAAGATTTTAGCTAAAGTTAGTGGAACGGCATCGTCATTGCCAAAGATTGTGATAACAAATGTGGATGCAGATGATAACGCGGTAGTCCTTGCTAATTCAACATTTGTTATAAAAGATACAGATGACAATGTGGTTAGAACCATTGTTACAAAGGCTGATGGTACTGCAAGAACCATTGGTGGAAAGCTAAAAAATGGTTCAACATATACAATAACTCAGGTATCCGTCCAGGATGACTACGTGCTAGTGTCAGATCCTGTGGAGGTTACTATAACAAATAATGCAGCAAATATCACAATTGAGAATAAAAAGCTTTCAAAGGATATTTCTATTGCAAAGACTGATGGTCTTGGAAATGCAGTAGAAGGCGCTTCACTACAGATTACATGGGTTAATTCAAGTGGTGATACAATTACAGCAGATACCTGGACATCAAATTCGCAAACTCACAGCTTTACAGCTAGTTATGGTGTTGAATATACATTAGCAGAAACAGAAACACCTTTTGGATATGCGAATGCTTCGGATATTCATTTCAAGGTTACAGATGGTCAATTATATCAGTATGTAAATGGCAAATGGGTACAAAAAGATTCTCTAGAGATGGTAGATGCGCCTCTTGATACATGTGAGGTTTCTATCAGCAAAGTTTCTGCTGGTCAAGGAAATGAGCTTGTTGGGGCAGAGCTTATTATAAGTGAAAATCCCGACGCTACTCAGGCTGAAACTGATTATGTAGCTAAATGGACATCAGACGGTGTAGCAAAGAAATTTGCTCTTCCTAGTGGAACTTACTATTTGTATGAAATATCAGCTCCAACAGGATACACTGTGGCTGATAGCATTTCTTTTAAGATTACAAATGATTACAAGCTTCAGATTGCAGATGAGGATGGCAATTTTGTGGATGCAGAAGATACTGTGATTACCATGATTGACGAATATGATTCATCAACGAAGGCTACTATTACTATTAGTCCTGAAACATTAGGTATTAATCCTGCACTTTTCACTTCAATGAAATTTGCTTTGTATACATTTAATACAACTACTAACAAGTTAGAGCTGGTTGAACCTACAAGCTATAACGAAGAAACTGGTGAGTATACATATGAACTTAATTATCAGGATGAATATGTAATCAAGCCAGAGGGCGAAATAGAAGGATATGATCCTGTTGCACCACTTACTATTAAGGTAATGGATAGCCAAGAGGATAGTGATGGACAGAATACTCCTGTTATTATGTCGAAGACATTTGGCGGTGAATACACAACAACATCACTTGGAACAATTGGTGCGTTGGTAACACCACAGCTCACTCCTATAGTTCCTACAGCAGAGTCATCATCAACATCTGGTACTCAATCAACCGATGCTACATCTACTGTCTACTATGGCAGTGCAGCAGTATCTACTACAGATGATGGATTGGTATTGAAGGATAAAGACATAGAAGCTGGGGCTGATTTGGCAAACACAAGTGAGACTGCCCCACGCCTTGCAAAAACAGGCGGCTTTGTAGGTACATTGTTTGGATATCTCACAGCAGTGGCGCTTATCATTGCTGGTTTGTATTTGACACTTGGAAAGAAAAAGGAACATGACAAATAAACAATCTATTAAAAAGATAATAGGTTTAACGTTAATCGCATTGGGACTGGGCTTATTGCTCAGTTCTATTGCATTAAACCTAAAGCAATACTATTCGAAAAAGAAGACGGTGAAGGAGTTCAAGGAATACATTGAAAGCGGTGACGCATTTCTTGATACAGATGGCAATGAAGCTGTCACAGGAGATATGCTTTACATTCTTCGAATTCCATCTATCGATTCAGAAAATCCTGTGAGAGAGGGTACAGAAAGGAATGTGTTATCAGATTCTCTTGGACACGAATCGGGAACTGCTTTTGCAGGAGAGGAAGGCAACTGCGTAATCGCTGGCCACCGTAATTACAACTTCGGCAAATATTTTAATCGTCTTGATGAGGTTGAGATAGATGATTTGATTTATCTGGATTCAGCCACAGAAACATACACATATGTGGTTACAGACATTCAGGTGGTGGACCCTACAGATGTGGAGATTCTAGAACCTATCGAAGGCAAAGAAACACTTACTCTCTATACCTGCACACCTATTTACATAGCAACGCACCGCTTGGTAATCATAGCTGAGCGAGTGATATAACAAAAGCCGGCCTGGTTTTCAGGCTGGCTTTTTAGTTACACGCCACGATTCTTCCGGACAGGCTCGAGCGGCTGTGGTCGGAAGCAAAAGCGGCGTCGCTTTTATTGAAATAATCATAGGATGTTACTCCAATGCATTCAGAGATTGAATCGTCCCAAGTCAAATCCACGTTGTAAAACTTTCCATCAATCTTAACGATGTTCCAGGCGTGGGTGCTTCCCATGGAAGTTCCAGTTACATAATAGCAGGTTATGCCAAGGCGCTGGCAGGCTGCCTGAAATGCTCTGGCGTATCCGGCACATACTGAGGTGCCTGTTGTAAGAGCAGAGTAAGCGCTTTGATTCATATGGTTGTCAGGATCGTATGTGTTCATTTGACAGATAGTGTCATGCAAATATTTCTCCTGGTCTACCTGGCTGGTGAATTGCTTTGCACCAGAAACCAGCGAATTCAAAACACCGTTGAAATTTGCTTGAGCCTGAGGCAATTCATCCTTTGTAATGCAGAATTTTAGTCGAACTTTATGAACGATATTAGATGAATCTACGGCATATTGATAAGATGTGTACACCCAGAAAAGCTCTGGATGATCGTTGAATAAAGAATTCATTGTATCTTCCAGGCTTTTTTCAGATATAGGAGTATCCAATACAAAAAGCTCGTCATTGAAGTTCATGATATTTTGGTAAATCTGATTATATACGGAAAGTTGGTCCGAATTAAGAAGTTGTAAATATGGGTATAAAGGTTCACTTGAAGTGAGCGCAGTGCTGGTAAATGTGGTAGAATGTATGCTAAATATTAATGTAATTAAAAGACAAATCGAACAAACTCTGTTTTTCATATCTCATCACCCAAAATAGTAGTTTTCAAAGGAAAATCATCCTATTATCAGATTATAATTTTAAATGGTGAATAAAATTTGTACAAAGCCCGTGTTCACAAAGAATTCACAGTGATAATACACACCCTGTGTAATAAAGTAGCTTTGTCCTAGAATTTATACCGGTTTGTGGCGAAAAAACTTATTGACAATTTTTTATCAATTAGAGTATATTATATATACAGGAAACTGAAAAAATGAGTTAGAGTTTACTAACAGAATTTGGTTAGGAGAGCTTATGCTAGATTACAAAATCATCGAAGTTAAGCAGAGCATCTTTGAGGACAACGATGCAGATGCTGATAAGCTCAGACAGGAGATTAAAGAACAGAAAACATTTCTTGTTAATCTGATGTCCGCTCCTGGTTCTGGCAAAACAACCACATTATGCCAAACAATCGCACGTCTTAAGGACGAAATGCAAATCGGTGTAATGGAGGCAGATATTGATTCTGATGTGGACGCTGCCACAATTACTGCGGCAGGAGCACGTGCAATTCAGATACATACAGGGGGAATGTGCCATCTTGATGCAGATATGACCCGTCAGGGCTTGCATGAGTTTGGAACAGAAGACTTAGATCTTGTCTTCCTGGAAAACGTTGGTAATTTAGTTTGTCCAGCGGAATTTGATACCGGTTCATCAAAGAACGCCATGATTCTCTCTGTTCCCGAGGGAGACGACAAACCACTTAAGTACCCACTGATGTTTTCAGTGTGTGATGTAGTGCTTATCAACAAATGCGACACACTTCCAGTGTTTAGCGAATTCTCAAAGGAGGCTGTTGTGGAACGAATCCACAGTCTTAATCCTAATGCAAAGGTTATCTTTGTTTCAGCAAAAACTGGCGAAGGATTCGATGAGTGGATTGACTGGTTGAGGGGCCAGGTTCAGCAGTGGCAGGCTTAATGCTTGGAATTGAGACTTTTTGAGGGAAGTATAAATATTATTTTTTTTAGGGCAATTAAAGGAGGAAATTAATATGGGTATCGGACCAGACAATTTGGGCGATTTTTATCCTGATTGGGTAAATGATTTAAAGGATGAAGATTTACGTCCAGAAATTCTTCAGCTTGGAAAGGTAATCACAGATAGAGCTAAAATCAAGCTTGGTCTTCAGAAGATTACAAAGTACGATCCAGAGTACTGGGCTGTAGCAAATCTTGCACCTACAAAGGAAATTGCAGAGCTTGCACTTTCTATGGGTGGCATTAGAAAGCCAAAGACATTCAAGGAACTTCTTGAAATCACTGGCCTTGATGAAAAGACACTTGAGGAAAGACTTGAGAAAGCTAGCTGGACAGGTCTTTTAGAGTGGAACTATGAGAACGAAGCTCACGAAAAGCAGTGGGTACTTCCTATGTTCGTTCCAGGTTCTGCAGAGTTCTCAAATATGAATCAGGATTTCTTGGCTGAGCATCCTGAGATGGGACGTTTCTTTGAGAGAATGAGCCGTCTTCCACTTGAGGGACTTACACACATGGTACCACCAGGAGGCGCTGGTATTGGTATGCACGTTATCCCTGTAGAGGACGCTATTTCAATGGAGCAGGAAGCAATCGGACTTGAGAAGATTTCTTACTGGCTCGATAAATACGAAGGAAAGTATGCTAAGTCACCATGTTCTTGCCGTCTTTCTAGAAAGACATATGACGAGGGCTGCGCTGATGATCCAGAAGGATGGTGTATCGCAGTTGGTGATATGGCAGACTACGTTGTTGAGACAAACAAGGGTGGTGTTTACATCACTCGTGAAGAAGCTCTTGAGATTTTCAAGCAGGCTGAGGACAACGGCTTCGTTCACCAGATCACAAATATCGATGGCGAGAACAAAATCTTCGCTATCTGTAACTGTAATGTAAATGTATGTTATGCACTTCGTACATCACAGCTTTTCAATACTCCAAACATGTCACGTTCAGCATATGTTGCTCACGTTACAGCTGAGGATTGCGTTGCTTGTGGTAAGTGTGTTGAGAACTGCCCAGCTGGTGCTGTTAAGCTTGGTCAGAAGCTTTGCAAGGCTGATGGTTCACAGGTTGAGTATCCAAAGCAGGTTCTTCCAACAGAGCGCAAGTGGTCAACAGACGAGTGGAACGACAACTATCGTGACACAAATAGAATCAACTGCTATGACACAGGTACAGCTCCATGTAAGACAGCTTGTCCTGCACATATCGCTATCCAGGGTTACCTTCGTATGGCAGCTCAGGGACGTTACAAAGAAGCTCTTGCTCTTATTAAGCAGGACAATCCACTTCCAGCAATCTGCGGTCGTGTATGTAACAGACGTTGCGAGGCAGCTTGTACACGTGGAACAATCGATGAGGCAATTGCAATCGATGAAGTTAAGCGTTTCTTAGCAGAGATGGATCTTAAGTCAGAGACACGCTACATCCCTAAGAAGATCGTTCCTTCACAGAAGGGTGAGTTCACAGAGAAGGTAGCTATTATTGGTGCAGGTCCTGCAGGTCTTTCTTGTGCTTACTTCTTAGCACTTAAGGGCTACAAGCCTACAATCTTTGAAAAGAGCAAGTATCCAGGTGGTATGCTTCGTTACGGTATTCCATCATTCGTACTTGAGAACAATGTTATCGACGCTGAAATCGAAATCATCAAGGAGCTTGGTGTAGAGATTAAGTGTGGCGTTGAAGTTGGTAAGGATATTTCACTTGATGAGTTACGTAGCCAGGGCTACAAGGCATTCTACGTAGCTATTGGTTGCCAGGGTGGTAACAAGCCAGGCGTACCAGGTGATGATGCTATCGGTACAGCAACAGCTGTTGATTTCCTTCACGAGTGCTCAGAGAACGAGAAATACGATATCAAGGGTGACCTTGTTGTTATCGGTGGTGGTAACGTTGCTATCGACGTTGCTCGTTCAGCTAGACGTGTTGGAAACGAAAAGGTTTCTATGTTCTGTCTTGAGAGCAGAGATATCATGCCTGCATCTCCAGAGGAAATCGAAATCGTTGAGGCAGAGGGCGTTGAGCTTAACTGCGGATGGGGACCAAAGGAGGTTCTCGTTGATGAGGCAGGAGCTGTTAAGGGAATCGTTCTTAAGAAGTGTACTCGTGTTAAGGACGAGACAGGTAGATTCTCTCCACAGTACGATGAGAATGATACAATCACTGTAGAGTGTAAGCACGTTATCTTCTCAGTAGGACAGCGTAGCGTATACGGAGATCTCTTCAAGGGTTCTAAGGTTGTTATCGAGAGAGGCCCTAAGGCTGATGCTCTTACATACCAGACAGATGAGCCAGATATCTTTGTTGGTGGTGATATGTACACAGGCCCACGTTTTGCTATCGATGCTATCGCAGCAGGTCGTGAGGGAGCTATTTCAATCCACAGATTTGTACAGCCACACAGCTCACTTACAATCGGACGTAACCGTCGTGACTTTATCGAGCTTGATAAGGAAAACATCAAGATTGGTGATTATGATCATAGCGCACGTCAGATTCCGGGCGTTTCAAAGACAACTGTTGATGGAGAGCTTACATTCCGCGACAAGACAGTAGAGCTTACAGAGGAGCAGATTAAGAAAGAGACAGCTAGATGTCTCAAGTGTGGTGCTTCAGTAGTAGATGAGAATAAGTGTATTGGTTGTGGTGTATGTACAACTAAGTGCGAATTCGATGCTATCAAGCTTTACAGAGAGCATCCAGAGTGTTCAAAGATGACTCCATCTGAGGACAAGCTTAAGTATGTTCTTCCTAACGGATTAAAGCAGCGTATTAAGGTTGCTTTCAAGCACAGATAATTAAATAAACTATAGGTTGATAAACAACCCGTTACGGCTACAAGCCTGATGAATTCTTCGCTCGGCAACACGCCTCGCTTAAGAATTATCAGAGCTTGATGCCTACGGGTTGTTTTTTAATAGTATGTATTATTGTAGCTTGATAGTTAACCATGGCTTTTTTATATCTAAGTATTATCATGGCTTGATAGTTACCCAAAATACTTGGGGGTTGAGAAAATGATTATTTAGTTAAGTTTAAAAGTGATAATGGTATATTTCACTTAAAAAGTGGAAGAGTGGTTAAGTGTATATGAGAAAAAAAGAAATAAACTTAAAATAAGTTAAAAATATTTAGGTTATTTTAAGTTTATTTTCAAGATTAGAATATTCACTTAACTATTTTAGGTGTTAGTTAAGTTTATTCATGTTTATGAATAATAAACTTAACAAACTAAAAAATTAGAAACAAAAAGTTAAGTTTATTTTTGGTGAAAAGCAAATTCACTTAAGTGGATTTCTCAGTTTTAAGTGAAAGTTATTGAATAATGAAATTCACTTAAATGTTAGTAGATTTATATATAAGTGAATTTGAGAAATTCATAGATGAAACTTAACTGTAAATAAATTGCTAATATCATAAGTAAATAAAGATAATTCAATTTATTTTGTGGCAGAGAATAGGTATATATTATGCTATTATATAGGCATAGGAGGGATATATGCGAAATATTTATTTATTTGCAAACGGATTTGGCGAGACGGTGAGAACACTGATTATCGCGTATCTTATTCTTACATTCGTATTTACGGTATATTCTGTAGCCAGAATGTACTATATTGAGCATAAATCAAATAATGTGAAGGGCGGTAGAGCCAGAGTAAAAGAGCTGCAGACATCCGGTAGATTTAGGCAAATTCCGGTGTATTCCATGGAGGAAATGTCTAAGGATAAACATAAAAGAGATGTTAGGCTTATGTATTTTCCAGCAGATAACCCTAAGAGCAAGCGATTTGTAGTTGTTCTTCCCGGTGGAGGTTATGCACATCTTTGCACAAAGCAAGAGGGATATCCCGTTGCGGCAGCCTTAAATAAAATGGGGATTAATGCATTTGTTTTGGAATATCGTGCTGGAAGAGATTGCGAAGCCTTTGCTCCAATGGAGGATTTAGGAGTGGCTCTTCGCCTTATCTCAGAAAATGCTGATAAATATAATGTTCAGATGGATGGATATGGGCTTATTGGTTTTTCTGCTGGAGGAAACTTAGCGGGAATCTTCTCTAGCCATAAATATGGATATATGGATTTTGGTTTACCAAAGCCAGGAGCTGTCATATTAGGATATCCTTGGACTTGTGTTAACGATTGGCTTCATCATCCTTACTGGAACATTTGGATTGGTTTGATGGGCATTTGGCTTAGCAACAGAGGCAGCTTCCATATGTTTGGATTACGTCACATCAGAAGAGGTCGTGTGCTTCTAGATGTGCAGAAATATATTGAAGATGATTACCCACCAACCTTCATGTATTCAGGCTCTTGGGATGTTCTTGTTCCTGCAAGTCGTCATGCTGATGTTTTTGAAAGCGCCCTCAAGGCACATGGCGTTAATCATATCTATGAGAAGTACTTTGGTGTACCTCATGGCATTGGCCTTGGCATTCGCACAAAGGCTGAAGGCTGGCTTGATAGGGCAGTAGAGTTCTGGGAGTCAGTAATCTAGGGAGTTCTAGTTTCCGTGGAGTTTGATTCTAGGCGGATTCTAGCATACATAGGTTTATTCTAGGCGTCTTTTCTTATAGCCTAAAGGTGTAACAAAAGAAGCGGCAGGAGGTCACATGTTAGATTTAATAAAGACAGGTTCATTTATTTCTGAGATGAGAAAGGAAAAAGGACTTACACAAAAACAATTGGCAGATCAGGTGGGAGTCAGTGATAAAGCAGTTTCCAGATGGGAGACTGGCAAAGGATTGCCTGACACCAGCATCATGCCAGAACTGTGCAAGGCACTTGATATTAATGTAAATGAGCTGTTATCCGGTGAGCGCCTGAACGCTGAGGCATATAGTGGAAAGGCGGAAGAAATAATGGTTAGTTTAGTAAAGGATGTTCAGGAGAATAAGAATGACAAAAAATCAGTAGTGCTAGGTTTAGCATTAGGCTTTGTATTGCTGATGTTAGGGCTGATTGGTATAGTTACAGTCAGCGGAAGCAGAGTAGTATATTTCCTTGATATTCCATCAGCAGTTTTTGTACTGGCGATACAGCTTATTGTTTTAGGAGCTGGTGGGCAGATGAAAAGTTTTCTGGGAGCATTTAAGCTGATTTTTGGAAAGAAAGCAGAGATAGAGGACGATGTTGCATTGGAAGCCGCAAAATGCGAATTTGCTATGAAATACGCCCAAAGAGGGGCAATTCTTGGCGGAATACTTTCCAGCATAATGGGATTTGTAGCAGTGCTTGCTATAGTGTGGAGTGAGTCACCAGATACAATTGGGCCAAACATGGCGGTAGCAGTGCTGTCATTGTTTTATGGAGTGTTATTCGTATTAATATTAATGCCTATCCAGGGTCGTTTGCACAGAATGCAATAAAAAAGCTAAATGTAATAGTCTTTGTCTATTACATTTAGCTTTTTTGTTTCTATTTATTCAGGGAATGCTGCTGCTAAATCGCAGATTGTCTTTACACACATTCCTTCACCCAGGGTGCCGCTATCAAGGATTACATCATATTCACGGAAGTCGCCCCAATTCTTGTCAGTGTAGTACTTGTAATATGTTTTACGCTGTTTGTCTTTCTTTGCAAGTCTCTTTTCAATGCTGACATTCTCGATATTTTCATAGCGCTCTAAAACACGTTTCTTTCTATGCTCCATATCTGCGTGAATCATAACATTCATGCAACGAACTCCCTCTTTTCTAAGGATATAATCAGCACAACGTCCAACAATTACACATGGTCCTTTGCTTGCGCAGTCAAGGATGACTTTTTTCTGTGCAATAAAGATTTCATCCTGTGGGCTCTGGAAGTACATTGTTCCTGCCGCAGAGATATCAAACCACATTGCTGTGGATGAAGTGTACTCACCCTGAGTCTCTATAAGTTCTTTTGCATAACCGCTTTCAACTGCTACGCGATTAACAATTTCTCCGTCATAAAATGGGATGTTCAACTGTTTTGCCACAGCCTCGCCTATGCTATGACCGCCGCTGCCAAATTCTCTTGAGATGGTAATTACTGGATACATAGTTGTTCCCTCCAATCACATTTGATTTGATACTTTTCTTACTTCTATTTTATTTTTTTTGTGACAAAAAGTCAAAAAGAGTTGTATTTGTCTGATTATTGATTGAAGCCCCATTTTCTGCCATTTCTCCGGAATCTCCACAGATATCTACACCATATATTTCATGTGTGGAAAAAATCTTTTCCAGAATATCTGTCATTTCAGGCAATGTCATTGTTCCCTGGTCCCAATCTGTGATGGCATAATCGGTGGATAGTATATCCTTGTCGATAGAAATGTATAGTGGTAAATCAGTGGGAATATCAGCAATATCAGGCATTTCACCAACACCAAAAGTATAAACATTCTTTAGGTGAGGCAATGTCTCCTTTGCCTCCAACACCCAGCCGCCGCAAGAGGTTATCATTCCAAAGCTTGGAGGCTGATCGTCAGGATGATGATCAAATAAAACCAGATTGAAATCTACATCTATTTTGCTCAACCAAAGAAGGGTGAGATAGTGGTAGTTGCCGGAATCGATAAAGTGAATACCATCGGAGGGTTCGTTGCTTATTCGTTTTATAAGCTCTGCCTTGGCCACATCGTCAAGATAGCATCTGGTGCCTTCAATATCTCGACAGTCTATAATATTAAGTTTTTCGTTAGATTGATAAAATGACTGATGCAAATAGGCATCAGTCATTTCTAAAATAGTTGTATTTAATTTCATTTTTTAAGTACTTTTCCTGCGTGTTTCAATTCTTTACAGCGACGTTTCTTAAATAAATCAGTCCATATATTAGGATGGAAGAGCATGAGAATTGGGAACAATTCAAGTCGGCCGGCAAGCATATCAAAGATAAGGATAATCTTTGAAAAATCACTGAAGAAAGCAAAGTTTGCTGCTGGGCCAACCATGCTAAGTCCAGGTCCAATGTTACTCATTGTGGCGATAACTGCTGTAAATATAGTTGAAAAATCCAAATCTTCGAATGAAAGTGCAAATACACTTACAAAGAAGATGAGCATGAATGTTCCAAAAAATACGTTGTTGGAACGGATTGTATCGTGGTTAACCGGCTTGCCATCCATGCGAGTTTTTCTGACGCTTCTAGGATGGATGTAGCTGATTAACTCTTTGTGGACAGCCTTTCCCATAAGTACGAATCGGGATACCTTGATACCACCACCGGTTGAACCGGCGCAGGCACCAATAAACATCAGAAGTACAAGTACGCATCGGCTGGTCTGTGGCCACTGGGCAAAATCTGCAGTAGAAAAACCAGTAGATGATTGAATTGATGTTACCTGGAATGCTGCCTTTGTTACAGCATCAAATAGGTTTGCACTGCTATTTAAAATGTTTATAGTGATGATTCCAATAGAACCAACTGTAAGTGCGGTGTACATTTTAACTTCTTCCATTCTGAACGCATCTCTTGCGTGATGGAAGAGTAGGTAGTAGTAAAAGTTAAAGTTTACACCAAATATAAACATGAATGCGGCAACAATCCACTGACATGCAACGTTGAAACCAGCAATACTATTGGCATAGATACCAAATCCACCAGTACCAGCTGTAGCGATAGAGGTGTTGATAGCTTCAAATGGTGTCATGCCTGCAATAAGTAGTAGTATGAATTCTAAAAGTGTAAGTCCAATGTAGATGAGGTAAAGCATCTGGGCAGTGTTTTTTAGCTTAGGAACAAGCTTTCCAACAGAAGGTCCAGGCGATTCTGCTTTCATCAGATTGAACTGAGAGCCCTCACCACCGGCAAGTGGAATGACAGTAAGCAGGAATACTAAAACTCCCATACCACCAACAAAGTGAGTGAAGCTTCGCCAAAATAGTGAGGCGTGAGTAAGCAACTCTACGTTATCAAGTATGGATGCACCAGTGGTGGTGAATCCGGAAACTGCCTCAAATAAAGCATCTACATAATGTGGAATCTCTCCGCTAAGGCGAAGTGGAAGGGCACCGATTACAGAAAGGGCAACCCATGAAGCACCTGTGCAGAAGAATCCTTCTTTTAAATAGAAAACAAATTTCTTTGGACGGAAATAGCTGTTTAGGATTCCAATGATTAGGCAAGGGAACGCAACAACTGCGTAGTAAATCCATACATCCTCGTGATATATGAGAGCTACCATGATAGGAAGCATAAGGAACAAGCCTAAAAATCCAACAACATATCCTAAAATAAAACGAATAACGGAAGTATTCATATCCGATTACCTCAATGTATCAAGTATAGAGCCGAAGCCAGTATGGGTTGTGACAACCATTACAGTATCACCAACTTCAATAGTGTCAGAACCGCTAGGGATGATGATTGTACCGTTGCGGTTGATAAAGGCGATAAGCACATTGTCTTTAAACTGGAGAACAGAGAATGGGACTCCAGTTGCCTTTGACTGCTCACTAATATTGAACTCAATGGCCTCTACCTTTTGATCGAACAGGTGGTAGAGTGTAAGAATATCATCACCATCGCCAGATGCACTCTTTGCACGTACATAAGCGATAATTGATTCGGCTGTGATATGTCGTGGATAAACCACTGAACCTAAATTGAGCTGAGACAGTACGTTATCAAAACTGATTCTATTAACCTTTGTAACAACCTTTGCATTGCTAACCTGATTAGCATAAAGAGTTAAAAGGATGTTTTCTTCATCAATTCCAGTGAGAGGAACGAAGCTTTCTACGTATTCAATGCCTTCTTCTCTAAGTAGGGCTTCATCACCACCATCTCCATTAATGATAGTAGCTTTTGGAAGCATAACAGAAAGCTCCTCGCAGCGCTCCTTATCACGCTCAATGATTCGTACATTGATTCTGGCCTGGAGCAATAGTTTTGCCAGGTAGAAAGAAGATTTTCCACCACCAACAATTAAGCAATCACGAACCTGGCGTGTTTTGAATCCGATTTCATTAAGGAAGGTACGTGCAAATCGTCTAGCACCTACGGCACAAACAATATCACCAGCCTTGAGAGTGTAATCACCGGATGGGATTACAACATCACTGCCGCGTTTTACAGCAGTAATCAGAACCTTGCTGGAAATATTTGAACTTAAGTCTTTGATAGTAAGACCATCCAAAACATTTCCCTCTTCAATAGCGAACTCAACAAGCTCAGCCTGGCCGTGAGCAAATGAAGAGACTTCAAGAGTAGATGGCAATGAGAGAATAGAAGAAATCTCCCTAGCAGCTTCAAACTCTGGGTTGATAATCATAACGAGACCCAGCTTCTCCTGAAGATATGAAATTTCCTTTGAATAGTCTGGATTTCTAACTCTGGCGATAGAAGCGCAGTCACCTACCTGCTTTGCAATTGTACAGCATAGTAGATTCAGCTCATCAGAGTTTGTAACGGCAATAATGAGGTCTGCATCTTTAATGCCAGCCTCAACCTGAATGCTGTAGCTGGCACCATTTCCTTGAATTCCCATTATGTCGTATAGATTTGTAAGATTATCGATTCGATCCTGTTTTTGATCGATTACAACAATATCGTGACCTTCTTTAGAAAGTCTATCAACAAGGGTACGGCCAACTTTACCGCATCCTACGATGATTATTTTAAGTCCTCGTTTTGAGGATTTGCCAAAAGCCATTTTATTGCCTCCGAATAAACAAAATATTACATATTAAATGTAGTCGAATAGAGGCAAAAATTCAAGTTAAATTCGCACATCGACTCTTCTAGTAATACGCTTTGCAGCGTTATATAAATCAGACAAGTATTGGGAGTCTTTATCAAAGAAGTCTGAGAACTTGCTGACAGAGTAGTTTTTTGAAGCATTTTCATATAGTGACATACTGCCATCTTTATTTACAGTAATACCAATTTTGGCCAAATCAGAAGCATATTGAGTATTAAGGTTTTTAATAGTAGATGCTGCATTTTTTACAGAAGTGCTTCCCTTACCATATTTAACTGCAGATTCAAGGGTATTGTTCATGGTGTCAGTGAAGGCTTTTAGCTTCTCCTGAATCTGGTCTTTGGTTACATCTTCGAACTTATAATCCTGGAGATTTCTGATGGCGTTGCGCAGAGCAGTAGCGTCAGCAAAAGAAAGGGTACCAGTGGTAGAATTCTTTCTAGTAGAGCCACTTGCTACCGAAGAATAGTGATTGTAAAACAATCTTATGCTTAATGAATTGGTTACGCTTACACTCATAGAAACTCCTTTATCTTCATATCTAAATATTGTATCGAATGAAATCCTGTTAATATTAAGTTTTTTTGTTGAAGATTTTGAAAATTTAATCTATACTTTAGAAAAATTTATCTAGTAAGGAGCTGCTATGAATCAAGAAAAAGTCATTGTTATTGATTTCGGCGGACAATACAATCAGCTTGTGGCACGTCGTGTCAGAGAATGTAATGTCTATTGTGAGATTTATTCTTATCGTACCCCTATCGACCAAATTAAAGAGATGAATCCTAAAGGAATAATCCTGACAGGAGGTCCTAATTCATGTTATGAGGAAGAGGCACCTACCTATACTAAGGAACTTTTTGAACTTGGTATACCAGTGCTTGGGCTTTGCTATGGCGCACAGCTTATGATGCATGTCCTTGGTGGTAAGGTTGAGAAAGCGCCAGTTCGTGAATATGGCAAAACTGAGACATTTATTGACGGATCAAAGGATACTCTTTTTGCAGGTGTTGAGGACTCAACAGTTGTTTGGATGAGTCACTTTGACTATATTTCTTCAGTGGCACCTGGGTTTGATATCATTGCTCATACAAATGATTGCCCGGTTGCAGCAGCAGCTTGTGAAGAAAAAAAGCTTTACGCTATCCAGTTCCATCCAGAGGTACTCCACACTGTTCGTGGAAAGGAAATCCTTCATAACTTTGTAAGAAACATCTGTCAGACAGCTGGCACATGGCGTATGGATTCCTTTGTTGAGCAGACAATCGGAGAAATTAGAGAGCGCGTAGGTTCAGGAAAAGTGCTTCTTGCTCTTTCTGGTGGTGTTGATTCATCTGTTCTAGCAGCGCTTCTTGCAAAGGCAATTGGAAAGCAGCTTACATGTGTTTTCGTTGATCATGGCCTTCTTCGTAAAAATGAGGGTGATGAGGTAGAATCAGTATTTGGTCCAGAAGGCTCATTTGATATTAATTTTGTTCGTGTCAACGCAGCAGAGCGTTATTACGCAAAGCTTGCTGGTGTTGAAGAGCCAGAACGCAAGCGTAAAATCATTGGCGAGGAATTTATTCGAGTATTCGAGGAAGAAGCAAAGAAAATTGGCACTGTTGATTTCCTTGCACAGGGAACTATTTATCCAGACGTTGTTGAGTCAGGACTTGGCGGTGAGTCAGTAGTTATCAAGTCTCACCATAATGTAGGTGGACTTCCTGACTATGTTGATTTCAAAGAAATCATCGAGCCACTTCGCAATCTTTTCAAGGACGAAGTACGTAAGGTTGGTTTAGAGCTTGGATTGCCAGAATACCTTGTATTCCGTCAGCCATTCCCAGGCCCAGGCCTTGGTATTCGTATCATCGGAGAGGTTACAGCAGAAAAGGTTCGCATCGTTCAGGATGCTGATTATATTTATCGTACAGAGCTTGCAGAGGCAGGCCTTGCAAAGCTCCCAGATCAGTACTTCGCAGCACTTTCAAACATGCGCTCAGTAGGCGTTATGGGCGACGAGCGTACATACGACTACGCAGTAGTACTTCGCGCCGTTGAAACAGTAGACTTCATGACAGCAGAAGCTTCTGAGATTCCATTCGAAGTTCTTCAGCGTGTAATGAGCCGCATCATCAACGAGGTTAAGGGCGTCAACCGCGTAATGTACGATCTTACTTCTAAGCCACCAGGAACTGTGGAATTAGAGTAGAGTTTATTGCTCTGAGAACATTGAGAATTCAATGTCCTCAGAGCTTTTTTATTGTCTCGTGACAATAAAATGACAATATCTGGTATTTGATTTGTAGATAGATTGGTTTATCATTCAGATTTTCAGGATTGGGTATTGACAAAGTTGCTTTTGGACGTTATATTATCATTCAAGTTATGAAAAGTGTTCTATTTTTATCACTTATTTGGCAATTCGCCACAGTTTTCACGGTTGGAAAGAGAATGAAATAGCAGAAGTACAGTGATTATACGGTTTTTTATGAAAATAACTGTACGCTAATAAAAGCGAAAAGAGCTTAGATTATGATGATACAGTTTTTTTGATGCTGTCATCTAAAAACACTGTCATGGTTTATTTATATCGACAGTGATTTTTATACTATAGCCAGAAAACACTGTTTAAGTTTAAAATGAGCGGTTTGTTGTACAGTTATTTATCACAAGAGATAAAAAATAACTGTACATTTATGTAAACAGAAAATTTCAATACAGTTTTTTTGAGGAGATTTCTAAAATAACTGTATAGGGCAACAACTTATTTGAAATGAGGAGCTTTAGAATAGGCAAGGATGTATTAACAAAATAATTGACGTGGAGGAGTAATGGAAAATCATAAAAAGAAGTTAGAAGAACAGATACAAGAGCTAAATATTCTTATAAAGCGCTCTGATAGAAATGTATCTAAGTACAAGGATTTAGGCAATGGGCAGATTCATGTATCTCGATGCCGTGGCAATTTTCAATATTATTATGTTGATAAGATGAATGGCATAAGAAAGTATATGGGGGCTGAGGATGAGAAAGCTATTAGAAAATATATTCAAAAAGATTATGAACTTGCATTAAATGAGAAATTAAAGATATTGCATAAACGTATAGACAAGTTTATCAGTCTATATGATATAAAAGAATTAACGGATGTATATGACAATTTGAATGAAGGACGGAAAAGATATGTAACCCCACTAATAGAGCCTGATGATATATATATTCAAAACTGGTTAGAAAAACATCCGGGGCAGCAGAATCCATTCCCAGAAGAAGGTCTATTTCAGACAAATCGAGGAGAGATGGTACGATCAAAGTCGGAAAAGATTATTGCTGATGCTTTGGATAAGTATAATGTTCCTTATCAATATGAGTCGATGTTAGAACTGGGCTATAGTACGGTATATCCTGACTTTGTTGCATTGAATACAATTACAAGAAAGACTATTTATTGGGAGCATCTAGGGATTCTTTCGGATATGGATTATGCAACAAAGAATTTTAAGAAGATACATAGTTATGAGAAAAATGGTTACCTTCAAGGGAGGAATTTGATTACAACTATGGAGTCATCAGATGCACCAATTGATGTTAGGCTTGTAGAAGAGAAAATACGAGAGTTTTTGTTGTAGATATGGACGGCAATACACAATATTGTTATAATGCGGATTAATAACTAGATAGGAAGGTAGAATTATATTTATGAAAACAGTTGTATTATTATATGAGACTTGTTGTATTTATGAAATCGTAATTACGAATTATTTTCTTCAGTGCACTGGACATGAAATAGTATTTGCTACAGTAGATGGAAAGTCAGTTACGGCACAGGAAAAGTTTTCTTTGAATGCAACTTGTGCATTAAGAGAGATTGACCCTAAAGATGTGGAACTTCTCTTGGTGCCAGGTGGCGACATTTCAACCATTGATAATGAAGAAGTATATTCCTTTATCCGTGCAGTTGTGGACAATAAGGGAATTGTTGCAGGAATATGCAATGGTGTGGATGAATTAGACAACGCAGGAGTATTAACAGGGATAGAATCAACACATTCTACTAATGATGATTTGGTTGTTGGCGAGTATGTAATTACTGCAAGGGCCAATATGTATGTTGATATGGCCATAGCTATAGGAAAAAAGATGAATCTTTTTGCAGATGAGGCAGATTTGCAGGAGACTATCGATTTTTGGAAATTACATAAATCATTTTAGTACTCTTGCGCAACTTATAAAACCTGTGTATAATCCATTTTATAAACAATCAAAGAAAGAGGAGGTGTTCAATTATGATGAATAGAAAAAATACTATTTCTGAATATCTGTTGAAGGCCTCGGTTGTTTCATAAAAAGAATTCTATTTACCGTGGCTAAGTGCCACGGTGTTTTTGTATAATAAGGGCAGTTCTTTAACATTTCACAAGTCTTCATAGATGTTCATACAAGATTTTAGAAACTAGCATAAACATTTTATGGAGGATTCACATGATTAATCTTAGGAAAATAACAGAAGAAAACTTTATTGATGCGTTTAATTTGAAATTGGGCGAGGGACAGGAGAAGTTTGTTTCTAATCCAATACGCAGCCTAGCTCAGGCATATGTATATCGTGACCAATGTCAGCCATTTGGGATTTATAATGATGATGAGATGGTTGGATATGTGATGGTGATTTACGACTATGACATTCCAGAATATGACATCTGGCATATGATGATTGACGAAGCACATCAGGGCAAAGGCTATGGAAAAGAAGCTCTAAAGCGGGTCATGGCCTACATTAAAACCAAGCCTTTTGGAAACTCGGATAGAGTGACACTAACATGTAATCTAGAGAATGATAACGCCTTAGCGCTGTATCATGGTATGGGTTTTGCAGAGACTGGGGTAGCGGACGAGGATGAGATAGAATTATCATTGACGATGGAGGACTAGAATGCATTTCGTAAATGCGAAGGGGATATTAACTGCAAATAATGGCCGATGCGGTATGAACATATATCGTGGTTGCACTCACGGCTGTGTTTATTGCGATAGCAGAAGCAAATGCTATCAGTTTACCCATGCCTTTGAGGATATTGAGGTGAAGCTGAATGCTCCAGAGCTTTTAGAGGCTGCGCTTAAATCAAAAAGAAAAAAATGTATGATTGGCACAGGTTCTATGTCAGATCCATATATGCACTGCGAAGAACAGTTAAAGCTCACAAGACAATGCCTAGAAATTATTTCTAAATATGAATTTGGCATAGCGATTCAGACAAAGTCAGACAGGATTCTTAGGGATATTGATCTTTTGGATGAAATTAATCAGAAGGCAAAGGCTGTTGTGCAAATGACACTGACCACTTACGACGATGACCTGTGTTCTGTCATAGAACCAAACGTATGTAACACAAAGCGAAGGATACAAGTGTTAGAGGAGATGCAAAAGCGTGGCATTCCAACAGTGGTTTGGCTCACGCCGATACTGCCTTTTATAAACGATACAGAAGAAAACGTAAATGCGATACTAGAAGAATGTATTCGCGTAGGTGTGAAGGGCATTATTTGTTTTGATATGGGCGTGACCCTGAGGGAAGGTGACAGGGAATATTTTTATGAGGCCTTGGATAAAAATTTTCCAGGATTGAAAGAAAAATACATTAGAACCTATGGCAATTCCTATAATGTACCAAGCCCTAACGACAAAAAACTAATGCAACTATTTGAGGATACTTGTAAAGCGCATAACATCCTTTATAAACCTGATGATTGCTTTAGCTACTTGAATGATTTACCCGAGAGATATGAACAGCTGACGCTAGATTTGATATAATCATTTGCAAGGCAGGCTCAAGAGTTTGCATATGGAAGAGGAGATTATACTGAATGAAACTGACACCAAGTTGTGCAAAATGCATGTATGATAGACAACAGCTAAAGACTGATGACAAGGAATATTTAAAAGAGGTTAAAAATATACTTGATAATCGTGATGAAAATGCATGTAGTGCAGAGATGAATTTTGCATTTAATAAGGCATATGAAAAATACATTGGACCAATGCCTAGTTTTAGAGACATCAATAAAAAATATAATGATTTAGTACTTTCCATGGAACATGGCTTAGAAGAGAAAATAGAAGCAAGCGATAATCCGCTTGCTACTGCTCTTGTGATGGCTCGAATTGGGAATTATATCGATTTTGGTGTGATGCAGGATGTAGATGAAAATACATTTTTTGAGCTATTCAAAGACACTGACATGAGAGCTGATGAGCAGGCGACATTTGAATCTTTTTGCAAGCAGTGCAGCAGTGCGAAAACATTTTTACTTCTCACAGATAATTGTGGAGAGATTGTGCTGGATAAACTTTTCCTTCGCCAGCTTAAAAAGCAGTTCCCAAATCTTGAAATAACTGTAATGGTTCGTGGCGGTGAAGCATATAATGATGCTACTATAGAAGATGCAAAATATGTTGGTTTGACAGACGAGTTTACCATAATTACGAATGGAGAAAAAATCGCAGGTACAGTTTATAGAAGATTGCAGGGTTTAGCTAAAGATGCAGTTGATAATGCTGATGTTATTCTATCTAAAGGGCAGGCCAATTATGAATCCTTCGCAGGTGATGGGCACCATGCTTTTTTCACTTTTTTATGCAAATGCGATTTGTTTGTAAGCCGATTTAATGTACCAAGACTTACCGGAATGTTTGTTGAGGAAGCATAAGCTCATCGAAAAAAAGACAACTAAGGAGATTTTTAATGATATACATAGGCTGTCACTTATCAGTGACAAACGGATATGAAGCAATGGGACGCCAGATGGTGGATTTTGGAGGAAACACATTTGCATGGTTTACAAGAAATCCACGTGGTGGAAAAGCAAAGGATATAGAGCCGGAAGATGTTGAAAAGCTTCAGCAAATATTGCAGGAGAAGAAATTTGGTACACTTGTAGCTCATGCCAGCTACACTATGAATCTTTGCTCTGCAAAGCCAGAGACCAGAGCGAATGCTCTCGATATGCTTAAGCAGGATTTGCAGAGAATGGAGCAGGTTCCAAATCAGTACTACAATTTCCATCCAGGTTCTCACACGGGCCAAGGCCCAGAAACCGGAATTCAGCAGATTGCTGAAGGACTTAATGAGGCATTATTTGAAGATATGCATACTACAGTACTTCTTGAAACAATGGCTGGCAAAGGCTCAGAGGTGGGCAAAACTTTTGAGGAATTAAGAGAAATTATTGACCGCACTACGCTTAGTGACAAACTGGGAGTTTGCCTTGATACCTGCCATGTTTGGGATGGTGGCTATGATGTCGTAAATGACCTTGATGGTGTGCTTACACAGTTTGATAAAATCATCGGTCTGGACAGATTGAAGGCAATTCATTTTAATGATAGTAAAAATGAATGCGGAGCAGCAAAAGACCGCCATGAGAAGTTAGGCCAGGGCTACATCGGTATGGAAGCCATGAAACGAATTGCAACACATCCTACTCTCCAAAATCTTCCATTTATTTTGGAAACACCAAATGATGATGCAGGATATATCGAGGAAATAGCAATTGTAAACAGCTGGATGTAAGCTGATTATTGGGGGGGAGCAAGCTATGACAAATAAATTACTGATTTCTGCACTAATTAAGTTTTTTGCTGGAGTAATATTAGTGGTATTGCTGCTATTTCCAGCGGCAGGAAGCTTTGCCTTTTGGCAGGCATGGTTGCTTATGGGAGTGCTTTTTATTCCTATGTTTGTAGCTGGATTGATTCTGATGAAGAAAAATCCAGAGCTTTTGCGGAAGCGATTAAATGCAAAGGAAGAACAGATGGAGCAAAAGGAAGTGGTCTTGTTCAGCGGTCTAATGTTTTTGTCATCCTTCATAATTGCTGGTTTGAATTTCAGATTTTCATGGCTGGTGCTACCAGCGTGGGTGACGATTTTAGGCACAGTACTTTTTCTGTTAGCCTATGCGCTGTATGCCGAAGTGCTTAGGGAAAATGAATATCTTTCAAGAACCATAGAAGTGCAGGACGGCCAGAAGGTGGTTGATACAGGCCTATATGGAATCGTCCGCCATCCAATGTATATGGCAACAGTTCTGCTATTTTTAGCTATGCCAATTATCCTAGGCTCTATTTTTTCATTTGTAATAATGCTTGTATATCTTCCAATCATTGCAAAGCGTATTAGAAATGAGGAGAAGGTTCTAGAAGAAGGGCTTGCTGGATACAAGCAGTACAAAGAACGGGTAAAATATAGGATTATTCCATTTGTTTGGTAAAAGGGGGAATATAATGAAAACCAGAGAGGAAGCATTAAGCTACGGGCTTACATTTCCTTATACATATCAGGAGGCGCCATTTCACGATCCTAACTGGCAACTCATTAGGGTGAAGCAAAGTAAAAAGGCGTTCCTTTGGTCCTATGAAAAAGACGGGCAGATTTGTTTGAATTTGAAATGTGACCCTGAATGGAGAGATTTCTGGAGGCGCACCTATGATGCGGTAATACCGGGGTATCATCAGAATAAGGAGCATTGGAATACTGTAATTCTAGATGGAAGCATTCCAGATGATGATGTTAAGAGAATGATTGCAGAAAGCTATGATCTTGTGACTGATTCTCCTACAAAACGTATATACGAAGCTGTGAAACGTATCCCACAGGGCAAGGTTGCTACATACGGCCAGGTGGCTGCTATGGCAGGCAATCCTAAAATGAGCAGAGCAGTGGGGAATGCCTTACACAAAAATCCAGATTTTGAAAACATTCCTTGCTATCGAGTAGTAAACTCCAAAGGTGAGCTGGCGGATGAGTACGTATTTGGAGGGGCTGGCGTTCAGCAGAATCTTTTAGAGGCTGATGGAATCGTCGTCCAAAACGGAAAGGTAGATCTTGGTAAATTCGGAATGGATATTAATAATATTTAAAATACGAGGAGGACTAGGATTATGATTAAAGTGTATTGTTATGAAAGATGTACTACTTGTAAAAAGGCTTTGAAGTGGCTTGATGATAACAAAATCAAGTACGATTTAATTGATATCAAAGGCAACAATCCAGACAAAGCTACTCTCAAAGCCGCATATGAAAAAAGTAATCAGCCTCTTAAGAAATTCTTCAACACAAGCGGCCAGCTTTACAGAGGGATGGAGCTTTCCAAGAAGCTTCCAGATATGAGTGAGGAAGAACAGCTTAATCTTTTGGCAACAGATGGAATGCTTGTAAAACGCCCGCTTGTTATTACTGATGATACAGTTCTTCTGGGCTTCAAAGAGGCCGAGTGGACACAGGCACTTAAGTAACGAAACAACTAATAAAAGGAGAATAGACATGGTAAAACACATTATTTTATGGACACTTAAGGATGAGCTTTCAGCTGAGGAAAAGGAGCAGGTAAAGCTTGGAATCAAAGAAGGTTTAGAAGGCTTGGCCGGAAAAATCCCAGGAATGATTGATATCAAAGTGAACATCAATGGCCTTGCAAGCTCAAATGCAGATTTAATGCTTGATTCTACATTTGAAAGTGAGGAGGCTCTTAAAGGCTATGCCGTACATCCAGAGCATGTTGCTGTGGCAGATGGAAAGGTGAGACCTTACACTAAAATCAGAAGCTGTCTGGACTTTGAAATCTAGAAATTTGTATTAATTAAAGATTTGTTAACAAATTCCCTGCATGTTAAATGTTATAATTAACCTGTACATTATAAGTTAATTGTGAACTAAGTACAGGGGACGAGAGTTGAAGAAAAGATATATTGTTATCATTAATATTTTGATAGTAGGTTTGATTCTTTTCATTATCGTGAAGTATGCTAACGATAGAGCGGTAGAATCAAATCAGTCTTCGATTGCGTCTTTTGAGAAAATGACAACCACAACAGAGCAGATTGTCGCCAATTATTTGGAGGATGAGCAGCATCTGTGTGATATTTGGGCTAATTACATCAACGGGTCTGCGGAGGCAGGGACTCCTATGACAGTTGATGAGGCCATTTCTTATATTCGAAAAGCAAAAATTTCTCCTGAGATTTCAGGACATCTTATCTATATAGACGATGGCTCTATGGCGGGCATTTCCACTAACGCCAGGTCTACAGATCCATCGGATTACTCAGTAAATTATTCCCATATTAATATTTTTGAAAACTTGGAAATCAGTAACGTGGATGGTGCGGTCAATTTGACTAGGGCTTACACTAATCCACTGAATGGTGTTCAGTCTATCGCTTTTTTAAACAACATTAAGGTCTTGGATAGTGAGACAGAAGAGATGCGAGACGCCCTTATAATTCGAGTGGTTCCTGTAAGCCGTCTGGAGCAGAAGCTGGTATTTTTGAAGGGGGAGTATGAAAATGTGGAGATATCCCTAATAGATTGGGATGGGGACTACATGATTCATGGAAAGTCCTTGAAAAATAGCAATTTCTTTGAGTATTTCAAGTCATATAATCCGATGTCGGCTCAGGAATATAACCAGGTGGTAGAGACGATTCGCACTGACATTGGCTCTATGCATATCTACAATTCTAAGGACGAGGATTGCGTGATAGCTTATACCCCTTTAAGCGGTCTGGATTCATGGTTTTTGGTTGCTTACATTCCAGCTTACGAGCTAACCCTTAACAGGTCCATTGACTGGCTAATCCTGGGAATTGTTGTTGCAGGACTTTTGATTCTTCTTCATTTTAACCTGATGATACTTCTTAATTTCAACCGCAAGCTAACGGTGGCTGCTGAGGCTGCAAACCAGGCAAATGAAGCAAAATCCTATTTCCTGTCTACCATGTCACATGATATTAGGACTCCAATGAATGCCATAATCGGCATGAATGAAATGATTTTAAGAGACAGCCACGATGACGAAATCCTAATGTATTCAGAAAATATCAGGGCCGCAGGAAATACGCTTCTTGGAATTATCAATGATATCCTTGATTTCTCAAAGATTGAAGCAGGGAAAATGGAAATCATTAATGTGGATTATAATTGCGCATCGCTTTTGAATGATATTGTAAATATGGTTCAGAGGAAGGCTGATGAAAAGAATCTTATTTTCAAGCTAGATGTGGACCCAAATATTCCAAGATGTTTGCACGGTGATGAAATAAGAATCAAGCAGGTAATTACCAATATTCTTTCAAACGCTGTGAAATATACAAAGGAGGGCGGCGTAACCTTTTCAATCAACAGCACTAAATGTGAAGACAATCCTGATTATGTAATGCTTCACGTGAGCGTGGAGGATACAGGAATTGGCATTAAAAAGGAGGATTTGGACAAATTATTTGCAGCCTTCGAGCGAATTGATGAAAAGAAGAATCGCAACATAGAAGGAACTGGCCTGGGAATGGCCATTGCCCAAAGCTTCTTGGATATGATGGGAAGCTCAATCCAGGTAGAAAGTGAGTATGGTCGGGGTTCCGTTTTTTCCTTTGATTTAAAACAAAAGGTTGTGAAATGGGAGCCGCTAGGGGAATTTGACTCGGCTTACAAGAGTTTTCTTAAGGAAAGAGAGCAGTACAAAGTACGTTTTGTGGCGCCAGATGCGAGAATTCTGGTGGTTGATGACAATGAGATTAATCTAAAGGTATTTGTAAATCTTCTTAGAGAAACAAAAATTCAGATAGATACGGCGGAGAGCGGAGATGCATGCCTGACTTTATTTAAACGAAATTTCTATGATGTGATTTTCCTGGATCATATGATGCCCGATAAGGATGGCATTGAAACGATAAAGGAAATGAAAGAGTGCACTGACACGCCGAACGCTAAAACACCTGTCATTTGCCTTACTGCAAATGCGGTATCCGGAATGAGGGAAATGTATATAAATGCAGGCTTTGATGATTACCTCACTAAGCCTATTGATACAAGCCGGCTTGAGAATATGCTTTGCACATACATATCTTCAGATTTGATAAAGCAGGTGGACATGGAGCCTGAGCAGAAGCATAAAATCCTGTTAGTGGACGAAGATATCCAATTCTTACGCAAGCTCATGGAATTGCTATCGAATAAATACGAGGTGGCAGTGTCAAAATCTACGGCCCAGGCTACAGCATATTTAAAGTCTCATGAGGCGGACCTAATTATCATGGACGACAAGTTTGATAATCTGGCTGAGGGGGAAATGGACAAGATCATTCGAGATAGTTTTAAGGAGAAGAGTGAAACTGAAATAACATCTTTAATAGATGATTTCTTTGCAAAGGTTGCTGATGAAGAAAGGAGAGAACATGAATAAACAGATTAAAACAATATTAGCTATGACTTTCATATCAATGCTGGCGATTACATCGGCAGGCTGTGGACAGACTCAAAATCAGAGTCTGGAACAAAGTGAGACTCAGGTTGATCAGCAAGAAAATTCAACGAACCAGTTCTCCCCAAAATATGAAGCAGACACTGAGTATAAGCTATCTGTGGTGGGAACCTATTCAAACTTTGAATCTCTGGAGAGCACCATCGACAGATTTTACGAGCACTATCCAAATGGTGAGATTGAGTACACATATCTGGATGATTATAGAAATACAATCGGTCCTGCACTTGCTGGGCAGGAGCCACCAGATATCTATGTTGTGCAGCCATGGATGTACGGGGATGAGCAATTTGCACCACTGTTTGATGGGGCAGAGATTTTGTCTGACCCTGAGCTTGAAATCAATTTAGATTGCATTCGTACTAGCGTTAAATGGGAGATGGATGATGGAGAAATCCGCACATTGCCTGTATTTGCCACATCCTACGGAATGCTTGTAAATATGGACATTTTTGAAAAGGAAGGCCTTGAGGTTCCTACCACATTTGAGGAATTGAAGGATGTATGTGGAAAGCTTAAAGAAGCTGGCTATGAATCACCTCTTATGGGAGCAAACACTACAACTACGCCAGGCATCGGCTATGCATTTAGCTATCCTATGTTTGCCAAGACTGTAAAGGATGATAGAAGTATCGAGGAGGGCCTCAATAATTTGGAACCATCAGCAGGTGAGGCAATGAGGCCATCTTTAGAGCGACTACAAGAGCTTGTAGACTCTGGTTGCATAGATGTAGCTAAATGTTCAGCGGAAATCGAAGATGACTACAATTCAGTAATCTTGAGATTTTTCGAAGGAGATGTTCCTATGATGCTTTGCTCAGGCGATGTTGTCTCTGGAACAAAAAAGAGAGAAGGACAGTCCGAAGCTTTTTCGGCTAACCCTTTCAACTATGATTTTTACGTAGCACCTTCTGGAGATGAAGGTGGATACTATATGGATTCAGTTTCCATATTATTCTGCGTTAATAAAAACAGTGCAAACCTGGACATGACAAATGAGTTTATCAGATTCCTTACAAGTGAAAAAGAACTTGGACTCATGGCAGCAGAGAAAAGACTTATTACACCTACCACAGATTATTCCCTTGATGAAGTGTACGCTTCCCTGGCAGATTTCCCAGAGGATAGAACTGTAAACTTCAGGGATACAGAGCTTCTCGATACAGCCGTAAAGCAATATAGAGCAGCAGCCTACGCAATTGTAAATGGAGAAATGACAGTGGATGAAGCCGTTGCAAACTATGGTTCAATACCGACGGAGTAGGTCTATAAGCTACTAAGGATTTGCAGTGCAAGCTCTTTTGCTTCATCGAAATCCAGATTAGAAACGAGCTTATCCAAGTCTTTGATTTGGGTTGAAAGAGCTTCATCACATTTATAGGAAAGAAGCTGTTTTGCAGCATCTTCTGCACTTCCTAAATCAAAGTCGTTCACAGCATTGATGAGCATATTTAGATTATTTGACAGGGCCTCTTTATCAAAGCTTTTTTGAGGCCCAAGGTTATTTAAAGCAAATGGCTCAAGATAAGGCTTTAGACCTTTAAATGTATCTAAAACACCTGGTGTAAGCATCTTGATTTGCTCCACGTCATTGTCCTTGCCGAGTTTTTCTAGAGTAAAGAAATCCTCGCCAAGCTCCATGGCTCCAATCATGCGGCAGGTGGTTTTTAGTGAATGTACTTCGACGGTATAGTTGGATATATTCCCAGATGCAAGATTGGATTCTACTGAAGCGACCTTGTCATCCATTAATTTGTATACATCACCTAGGAGCTCCAAAAAGAGTTCCTCTGAACCAGCGTTTTTGATAGCTTTTTCTACATCAATACCAGGTATATTAATATTCATAAATCGTACTCCTCCATAAGTTGAGTATACCACTATTAAAATCCGGTATAAACTAGCAGGAGGAATGCATTGGGGAGGCAAAAAATGATTCCACAGATTGTAGTTGTAGACGATGATCCTATTATTTTAAAAAAGGCTTGGAATACTCTTACAAGCTCTGGGCTCAAAGCAGTAGTTTTGAAATCCGGAAAGGCACTTTTGGAGTACACCCAGGAAAATCCTGCACCAGACCTTATTCTTATGGATATAAGTATGCCCGAAATGGATGGATTTGAAGTAGTTAAAGAGCTTAAAAAGTGTGAAGCTGGCTGGCGGGATACACCTGTGATTTTCCTGACAGGCAATGAAGATGAAGATACAGAGACAAAGGGGCTTTCACTTGGTGCAATGGACTTTATTAGAAAGCCTTTTGTGGCAAGTGTGCTGGTGCTTAGAGTGAAGCATGCTGTGGAACTTATCAGGCTCCAGAGAAATCTTGAAGGCATGGTTGAGGAGAAAACAAGGGAGAACGAGAACCTTTTTTTGCACGTAGTTGAAAGCCTTGCAGATGCCATCGATGCCAAAGACAACTACACAAAGGGCCATTCAGGACGAGTAGCGATTTATTCAAAAGAGATAGCAAAGAGATATGGCTATGATGAGAAGCACCAGGAACAGATTTTCATGATGGGGCTTCTGCATGATGTTGGAAAAATTGGAGTTCCTGATGAAGTTATTAACAAGCCAGGAAGACTTACAGACGAAGAGTTTGCCAAGATTAAGAAGCATCCGGGCATTGGTGGCAAGATTCTAGGCAATATAAAGGAAATGCCTTCCCTTGCAGCAGGCGCTAAATGGCATCATGAAAGATACGATGGAAAAGGCTATCCAGAGGGCCTTGCTGGCGACGACATTCCTGAGGAAGCCAGAATCATCGCTGTGGCAGATGCCTATGACGCCATGACCAGCAACCGTAGCTATAGGGGAGCTCTGCCTGTTGAAGTGGTCCGCGGAGAGATAGAAAAGGGTAAAGGCTCCCAGTTTGACCCTAAGTTTGCGGATATTATGATAGAAATGATTGATGAAGGGGTGTTCCCAGATGTATAAGCGAATTAGGCTTGTATAGGGCAGTTGATACTATCATTTGGGGGATAATTTGATTTTGTCTATGGAAACATTTGATACTCCGCTTAATAGTAAGGATGTTATACGAGAAATAATGAAATATTGCGTATGATAATTGTTGATTTATAGAACGACAAATGACATAATGTGTGCAATAAAAGCTTGGAATGGGAATAGTGGAGAATACTAATATGGTCATAGGCGTTAGTGCATGTTTACTAGGCGAGAATTGCAAATATAACGGGGGCAATAACTATAGTGAAAAGACCCTTGAATATTTAAAAGGTCATGAGTTAGTACCTGTCTGTCCTGAAGTTTTAGGAGGGCTTCCTACACCAAGGGAATCAGCAGAAATAGTAGATGGTGTTGTAAAGCACAAGGATGGATATTCTGTGGATGCTGAATTTAGAGATGGTGCAGAGAAGGCGTTGCAAATTCTTCTAGATAAGAAAGCAGAGCTTGTGATACTACAATCAAGGAGTCCATCCTGTGGTGTTAATACTATTTATGATGGAACTTTTTCAGGAAATCTAATTCCAGGAAATGGCGTGTTCGTTGAGCTTCTCAAGCAGAATGGAATAAAAGTAGTTGATGTGGCTGACTTATAGAAATGGGGGCAATAATGGTTTTACTTGTTATCGATGTACAAAAAGGAATTACAGACGAGAGATTATACAATTATCAGGAGTTTATAGAAAATACATCAAGGTTGATTCAGACAGCGCGAGAGAATGATGTGGAGGTCATTTATGTACAGCATGACGACGGCCCAGGTTCAGGATTTTCTGTAGGAGATAAGGATTATGAAATTGCAGATCAGGTTGCGCCAATAGGCAATGAGAAGATTTTTACCAAGACAGTGAATAGCTGTTTTGGTAATCCAGACTTTGTATCTTATTTACAGCAGACTGGCACAAGGGAACTCATGATAGTAGGTCTCCAGACCAACTTCTGCATAGATGCCACAGTAAAGTCTGCTTTTGATAGAGGTTATAAGGTTATTGTCCCAGCTGGATGCAATTCTACATTTGATAATAACTACATGAATGCTGAGACTACATACAGATATTACAATGAGATGATGTGGCCTGAGAGGTTTGCAGACTGTGTAGCTGTTAAGGAAGCAGAGCGACTGTTGAAGACTAATTCTTGATAGAACAGACACAAAATGCCATAATGTGTCTAGCAAGAAAGGGAGGACAACATGCGAGTAATAGAAAAAGCTACAGCAAAAGATAAAGACGAAATTTTAAAACTCTATAAGGCACAGCTTGGTAGGGAATATTGCCCTTGGAATGAGTACTATCCTACAATGGAAGAGATAGATTTTGATTTATCTAGGGATGCTTTGCTTGTAATGAGAGAAGATGGCAAGATAATTGCTGCTATTTCAATAGATGACGATGATTCTGTTAACAATTTAGAGTGCTGGACAGATGAATTGCAGCCAGGTGGAGAGCTTTCAAGGCTTGCGGTTAGCCCGGATTGCCAAGGCAAAGGCTTAGCTAAAGAGATGATTGAAAAAGGCCTGGAAGAGCTAAAAAATAGAAGCTATAAGAGCCTTCATTTCCTAGTAAATAGGCATAATCTAAAAGCGCTAAAATGCTATTCAGCATTTAAGTTTAATAAGGTTGGGGAATGTGAGTTGTACGAGCAACCAATGCTTTGCTATGAAATGGAACTATAATTGGAAGGACATGTTATTATGAACTACACATTAGAAAATGACAAAATTAAGCTTACAGTTGCTGAACATGGAGCTGAGATTAAATCACTTATTAGAAAAGCTGATGGGAAGGAGCTTATGTGGCAGGCAGATGCTGCATACTGGGGACGTACAGCACCAGTGCTTTTCCCACTTGTAGGAAACTACTATCAGAAAAAGTCAGTATACAAGGGCCAGACATATGAAATGGGGCAGCACGGTTTTGCCAGAGATATGGATTTTATGCTTGGCAGACAAACTGAAAATGAGCTTGTTTTTTTACTTAAAGATAACGAAGAATCGAGAAAGAAATATCCATTTTCATTCCTCCTTGTAATCACTTACAGATTGGAAAATGATACTGTAAATGTTGAGTGGAAGGTTGAAAATCCAAATGAAGAAACTATGTATTTCTCAATTGGAGGCCATCCTGCATTCAACTGTGATTTAGATACTTATACACTCCGATTCGAAAAAGACAATCAGCCTAATTCAAAGATTACCGCAAATATCATTGCAGATGATGGCAGCGGTTGCTTAGGAGATGAGCAGAAGCAGTTTGAGCTTGAAAATGGAGTACTTGTAATGTCAGATGAGCTTTTCAGCCGTGATGCTCTTATCATTGAGGACAGACAGTCAGACAAAGTGACACTTATTGATGACAAAGGTCAGGATGTAATAGCAGTTAAGTTTGATGCACCACTTTTTGGTGTATGGTCTCCAGTAGGAAAGCACGCACCATTTGTATGTATCGAACCATGGTATGGACGATGCGATAGAGTAGGCTTTAATCAAAAGCTTGAAGAACGTGAATACGGAAATACGTTAAGTATCACAGACATATTCCAGGTAAGCTTTGATATCCAGGTATTTTAAATAGATGAACCTGTCTCAATGGAAATCTTGCTTCTAAAGTAGGTAAGGTATCTAATCCATGCAGTGACGCCACTAATGAGCCAAACAACGCCTGAAGAAATCCAAATTCCTGCTTCGCCAAATCCCAGATAACTGCAGAATAATGCAGGAATAGTGAAGCGGCCGATGACCTCAACAATTCCATTGAATAATGAAAAGAAGGCATCGCCGATTCCTGTTAGGACACCGCGGATGACATAAATCATTCCGAGAGCTAGATAAAACAGGCTAGTAATTCGAAGGCCCATTGCGCCAAGTGAGATGATAGCTTCATCTTCTACAAAAAGCCCTGTGATGGCACGGCCAAAGAACTGCATAATAAAAATTAATACGACGGTTAGTATAATCATGATACGTATACCAGAATAGTATCCTGATAATACACGATCATTTTTCTTGGCACCGAAATTCTGCCCACTAAAGGTAGAAATTGAGGTGCCAAGTGTTGTATATGGCTGATGAATAAGCTGTTCAATTCTGTTTGTAGCTGTAAAGGCTGCCACCACTATTGTGCCGTAGGAATTTACAATTCGCTGAACGGCCATGGAAGATATTGCAATCAATCCAAATTGAATAGACATAGGTACGCCAAGGCGAATGACCTTATAACACATCTGACGGGAAAATTGGATGTCATTGCAGGTAAAACGGAAATACGGATTGGTTCTATAGGCATGGATGCTGCAAAGAATAACTGATGTTAACTGGGAAAGGATAGTAGCAAGTGCTGCGCCTTGAATTCCTTTATGAAGAATACAAACCATAATGATATCTAGTGTGATATTCAAAACGATTGAGAAAATCAAGAAGTATAAAGGTGTTTTTGAATCCCCCAAAGCTCTAAGCATAGAGGATAGAAAATTATATAAAGAAACAAAAAGCAAACCTACACACATATAGCGAGTGTAGGAAATGGCATCAAAAAGAATATTTTCAGGTGTGCTTAGAATTCGTAAAAATTGAGGAACAAAAATAAAGCCCAAAGTACCTATTACAAGTGGCACGATAAGCATAATCAATGCAGTATTAACAATACATTTTTTTACATTGGCATCTTCGTGTGCACCGTAAAATTGGGAAACAACAATTCCGCCGCCTCCGCCTATTCCGTTACACAAGGCAAAAAATAGAAATGTGATAGAACTGGTGGCACCGATAGCAGCGAAAGCGTTTGCACCTACAAATCGGCCAACGATGATAGAATCTGCAAGGTTGTATATTTGCTGAAAGATATTGCCAATAAGGGTTGGAAGGGCGAATAACAGAAGATGTTTAGTTGGGTTTCCTTGAGTCATATCTGTAATATTCTTGCTTGTCATATGTCGTTCTCCTTATGGCACTTTTCCCACATTATATCTGCATTTTTAGGGTATGTCTTAGCAATAATTGCTAACAAAATAATAAGAATAAAAAAATACTTTACTTTAGCTTGGTGAAGCGTTAGAATATATCTAAAATTGTCTTACGTGGGAGGACAAATGTCCGCACAAGACGCAACTAGCCAAATAAGATGTAAAGGGAGATATGCCTGTGGAAAGAGTTTTATCAATCGTAGAAAAGGTTAATAGTGCAGTAAATGGATTCGTATGGGGCTTGCCAATGCTCATTCTTTTAGTGGGTACCGGTATTTTGATGACTTGCTTGACCAAGTTTTTCCAGATTACTCACATCAAGCATTGGATAAAGAATACTATCGGTGGTATTTTCAAGGACTCACATGTTACAGCACACACAGATAAAGAGGATACTCAGATTTCTCAGTTCCAAAGTCTTTGTACAGCACTTGCAGCTACAATCGGAACAGGTAATATTGCTGGTGTTGCAGCGGCTATCGCATCTGGTGGTCCTGGTGCAATCTTCTGGATGTGGATTGTTGCATTCTTTGGAATGATGACAAACTTCTCAGAAAATGTGTTGGGTATTTATTATCGAAGAAGAAATGAGAGAAATGAGTGGTGCGGTGGCGCCATGTATTATCTGAGAGATGGTCTTGGTTCTAAGAAGGGAATGAGACATGTAGGTTCTGGGCTTGCAGTATTGTTTAGTGTTTTCTGCATCGGCGCATCATTTGGTATTGGAAACATGGGCCAGGTAAATTCAATTGCAGTAAATATCAAATCAGCCTTTGGAATCCCAGCTATTGCAACTGGTATCTTCCTTATGATTCTTGGCGGTCTTGTTATTGTTGGCGGTCTTAAGAGAATCGCATCAGTTACAGAAAAACTAGTGCCTTTCATGGCAGTTATTTATTTGATTTGTGCCCTAATCGTTTGTATTGTCCATATTGATCAGGCAGGAGCAGTTTTCACTTCTATTTTAAAGGGAGCCTTTGGTATGCGTGCTGTTGGCGGCGGTATTGTAGGTAGTGGTGTTGCCATGGCTGTTCAGTGGGGTATGAAGCGAGGAGTATTTTCCAACGAAGCAGGTCTTGGTTCATCTGTAATGGTTCATTCCAGCTCGAATGTTAGAGAGCCAGTAGTTCAGGGAATGTGGGGTATCTTCGAGGTATTTGCAGATACAATTATCGTATGTACGATTACCGCATTTACGGTTCTTTCAAGCGGACTTGTAGATTTGGAAACAGGAGCAGTTATTTCAGAACAGGTATCCACAGCCCTTGTTGCAGAGGCGTTCTCTACTGTATTTGGTAAGTTTGGATACGGCTTTATCGCAATTGCGATTTTGCTTTTTGCTTTCTCAACAACACTTGGCTGGAGCCAGTATGGTAGCAAGGGATTTGAATACCTATTTGGTAGAAAAAATGTAAAGATTTATCAGGTGATTTTCGTAGCTTTTATCGTAGTAGGAGCTACTATGGATTTGAGCCTTGCCTGGGATATTTCAGATACTCTCAATGGTATGATGGCTATTCCAAACCTTATCGGTGTGCTTGCACTTAGCGGAACAGTTATGAAGATTACTCAAAACTATGTTCAAAGAAAGATTCTTCATAAGGATGTAAAGCCTATGCTTTCGGCATTGGATCATATTCAGACAGTTCATGAAGAAGAGATAAAAAAAATGGCGGTTTAAACCGCCATTTTTTTTGTTTCATTATTTAATATCATTCACAATATCGATGTTTTCGCCTGTAATTCCTACCCATGCGCCATCCTTTGCTTCAGAGCTTTCAGCGTGAGCAAGAAGCCATTTGTTTGTAGCTGTCAAAAGAGTATCCTCCTTATTGTCAGCAGTAAACTCTGGCTTGCCAACATTTGTGCCCTTTGGAAGGCCAACTAAAACCTGGAAACCAGAATCCTTGTGAGCCTGGCATGGAGCGTAGTGAAGAGCAGTTGCATAAACTTCAATCATTACTCCCTTTGGACATAAGAAAGCCTTTACCTTGCTTGAATCAAGCTTGAAATCTACGATTTCTTCTCTCTTTGCAAGAAGAAGGATGAAATCTGTAGCCCCCATATTGATTTCACTTGAGCGGTGATACTCGAGGCAGTTGAGTTTTGTGTTGTGACCATTGCACCAACCAAACTGCATTGGAGAGCCACCAAAGAGTGAGTTAGAAATCTTGTCTGCAGCAGCTAAGCTCTGGAGAGCTGGTTCCTCAGCAACATACTCTGTGCCCTCTGGAATAGGAGTGTTGTCTCTTAAAGCCTCCATGATGGCTTTCTTTTCTGCGTCATATCCTTCGATGATTCGACCATAATTGGTAAACTCTGGATCTGTTACTTTTAAAATTTCCATAATTATCCTCCTAGTACATTATTTACCTTAAATCCTAATAAGATACTATAACGAGCAGAGTTATTTGTCGTAGCAATTATTTAACTATTAGTGGCTAAAAATTGATTTGTTTTTATACTAAAATTATTGGATTAAAAGCCCATCCATGATAAACTTATAGCCATTAAAAGATATATTTCAATCATTTGATTTTATTTAGAAGAAGGAAAACATGAGAAAATTAGGATTCAGTAACGAAAAGTACACAGAGATGCAATCTAAAAGAATTAGAGAGCGTATCGACCAATTCGGTGGAAAGCTTTATCTTGAGTTTGGTGGAAAGCTTTTTGATGATTACCATGCATCAAGAGTTTTGCCAGGATTTAAGCCAGATGCAAAAATCACTATGCTCAAGGAGCTTGCAGACAAAACAGAAATCGTAATCGCTATCAAGGCTGGCGATATCGAGAAAAACAAGGTTCGTGGAGATATCGGTATCACTTATGATATGGATCTTCTCAGACTTATCGATGCTTTTACAAGCTATGGCCTTTACGTAGGTTCTGTTGTTCTTACTCAGTTTGCAGAGCAGCCATCAGCAGTAGCATACGAGAAAAAGCTTAAGGCTCTCGGTCTTAAGGTATTCAGACATTACATCATTCCAGGTTACCCATCAAACATTCCATTTATCGTATCTGATGAGGGATTTGGCAAGAATGATTACATCGAAACAACTCGTCCACTTGTAGTTGTTACTGCACCTGGTCCAGGAAGTGGAAAGATGGCAACATGCCTTTCTCAGCTTTACCATGAGTCAAAGCGCGGCGTAAAGGCAGGATATGCTAAGTTCGAAACATTCCCAATCTGGAATTTACCACTTAATCATCCTGTAAACCTTGCATACGAGGCAGCAACAGCAGATTTGAATGATGTCAACATGATTGACCCATTCCATCTTGAGGCATACGGCGAGACTGTTGTTAACTACAACCGTGATGTTGAAGTTTTCCCTGTACTTAAGGCAATGTTCGAGAAGATTTCTGGCGAATCTCCATACAAGTCACCTACAGACATGGGTGTAAACATGGCAGGAAACGCAATTGTTGATGATGATGTTTGTAGAAATGCATCAAATCAGGAAATCATCCGTCGTTACTATGAGGCCGTAGTTGCTAAGCGCAAGGGCGATGGAAGTGATTCAGCTATTCAGAAGCTTGAGCTTTTAATGGAAAAGGCAGGCATTTCTGTATCAGACAGACCAGTTGTATCTGCTGCAAACATCAAGGCAGAGCAGACTGGAGTACCATGTGCAGCTATGGAGCTTCCAGATGGTCAGATTATCACAGGTAAGACATCTCAGATGCTTGGTGCTTCATCAGCTATGATGCTTAATTCACTAAAGCATTTAGCAGGCATCCCTGATGAGATTAAGCTTATTTCACCTGAGATTCTTACACCTATTATGAATCTTAAGACAAAGCATTTAGGTGACCACAATCCACACCTTCATTTGAATGAGCTTCTTATTGCTCTTTCAATGGAATCAATCAGCAACGAAAATGCAAAGAAGGCATATGATTGCATTCCAATGATGGAAGGTGCAGAGGTACATTCATCAGTTATTCTTTCTTCTGTAGACGTAGGTGTATTTAAGCAGCTTGGGGTTCACCTTACATGTGAGCCACGTTACGAGGGCAACAAGCTTTATCACAGCTAATTAATAATTAAATATAAAAAATAGAAGCTCTTTTATTGCAAAAGAGCTTCTAATTCTTTAAGGGCAATTTCGTGATTCTTGTCCTTTGCCCATACGGCATTCAAACCGCATTCTCTGGCAGCGATTACGTTTGGTTCGCTGTCATCAATAAATACGCATTCCTCAGGAACTAAATTATATTTTTCGATTATACGATTATAGATGGCATGATCTGGCTTGATAAGCTTTTCTTCATATGAGAACACGCCACCATCAAGCATTGGCAGAAAATCAAGTTGCTTTAGTGCGCCTTCCCTCATGTGAGAAGACCAGTTTGAAAGGTAAAGCAGCTGATAGCCGCGATTTTTTAAATCGCGAATCCAATCCTTTGCAAAGTCGTACTGCCAAAGAGCATCACCAGCAGTCTCCCAAAAGTGAATGATTTCATCCTTTATATCAGGAGCATCCTTGATAAAAGAGGCTACTAATTCGTCATTTGTAAGAACGCCTCTGTCAACCTCAGCCCATTTCTCACCAAAGACATTAGCCTTGATTCGCTCAACTAGCTCAGCATCGTTATTAAATTCCTTCATCATATATGCAGTCCAATCGTATCCAATAAGGACTCCGCCAATATCAAAAATAATAGTTTTTATCATGATAATCCCCTTTACATGTAAGCCTAAATATAAACGTCAGCTAATAGTTTAGCAAAACTGTTGTAGAACTTTCAATCCTATTGATACTGTTTGAGGCCTTATATTATAATTTAATAGATCTGTTAAATAAGAAAAAATTAGAAATATGGAGAAATATGGAAGAGAAAAAGCATAAACGTCGAGTTCATTACTCAGGAAAATATCCAAGGAAATTTGAGGAAAAATATAAAGAGCATAATCCTGAAAAATATGCAGATACAATTGAGCATGTAATCAGCAAGGGCTCAACACCTGCTGGCATGCATATTTCTATTATGGTGCAGGAGATTCTTGATTTCTTGCAGATACAGCCAGGGCAGCAGGGTTTGGATTGCACCCTTGGATATGGTGGACACACCAGAAAGATGCTGGAGCAGCTTCAGGGGCAGGGCATTATGTACGGTTTGGATGTAGATCCAATCGAATCGGCCAAAACAGTAGAACGCTTGCGCACCGCCGGTTTCGGAGAGGACAATTTCCAGTTTAGACTTATCAATTTTGCAAACATAGATAAAGTTGCCGAAGAGGCAGGCAAGTTTGATTTTGTTCTTGCGGATTTAGGTGTATCCTCAATGCAGATTGATAATCCTGAGCGTGGCTTTTCATATAAGATAGATGGCCCTTTGGATTTAAGACTAGATCCAGACCATGGTGAAAGTGCAGCAGAACGTCTTCACAATATAACTGAAGAAGAATTTGTTGGAATGATGATAGAAAATTCTGATGAGCCATACGCTGAGGAAATCGCGCATAAGGTATTTACACTTATGGCAAAAGGAAATCCTATGGACACAACTACAGCCCTTCGAGAGGCAATTGCTGAAGCACTTTGGAAGGTTCCAAAGGATGAGAAGGACCAGGCTATTAAAAAGAGTTGTGCCAGAGTATTCCAGGCACTTCGTATAGACGTTAATAGCGAGTTTGAAGTGTTATACTCATTCCTTGAAAAGCTACCAGGGATTTTAAAGCCAGGTGGCAGAGTTGCCATCCTTACCTTCCATTCAGGAGAGGATAGGCTAGTAAAGAAATCATTTAAGGAATTGAAGAAAGCGGGAGTTTATGCTGATGTTTCTTCAGATGTGATACGTCCATCGGCGGAGGAATGCAGAATCAATCCTAGAAGTAAATCTACCAAGATGAGATGGGCAATAAAACAGTAAGAAAGCGAGGAGAATAATGGTTTTAGGAATAGCAGGAAACGGTGTTATTGTTGGGGAAGTGCTTTCGTTTATTGACGAGATTGAGTTTGAAAAGATTTATATCTGTGGCAGAGAGAAAAGCAAAGATAAGCTGGATGCCATGGCAGCAAAATATCATTTAGATATCGTATTTACGGACTATGATGAAATGCTTAAGTCTGACATTGACGTTGTGTATGTAGGTGTACTTAATGATTTGCATTATGAATATACAAAGAGAGCCCTTCAGGCTAAAAAGCATGTAATATGCGAAAAGCCTGTTACAAATAGTCTTGCTGAATTCCAGGAGCTTGTGGAGTTAGCAAAGGCCAATAATGTTATGTATTTTGAGGCTATGAGCATCTATCATATGCCAGCCTACAAGCAGTTACAGCAGGATGTTAAGCTTGTTGGAGATTTAAAGCTATGCGTATTCAACTACAGCCAGATGTCCAGCAGATACAGCAAGTTCCATAGCGGTGAAATGGTGCCAGCGGTGTTTGATCCGGCTCATAACGGCGGTGCTCTTCGAGATTTAAATGTTTACAATATATCTGCAATGGTTGGTCTATTTGGTGCGCCTGATTCTGTAAGATATGATGCAAACATGGAAAAGGGCATAGATACAAGCGGCGTACTTACTGCCGACTATGGCAATTTCAAGGTTCTTTGCATTGGAGCAAAGGATTGTGTGGCACCTGGTCCATCTACAATCCAGGGTGTTGATGCAACAATCTGCATTTACCCTCATGTAAATGGCATGACAGAATACGACGTCCTTTTCAATGATGCTGATACAGAAACAAAAGAGGTTTCGTTGTCTGATGGAAGTCATAGACTTTACTTTGAATTTGCAGAGTTCAAGCGTATCATTCAGGAAAAGGATTTTGAAGCTAATGAAAAATTGCTTAAATACAGTGCTCAGGTAATGAGCATTATCGACAAAACGAATTAATAATTCACAGTTTTACACAATTAATATGCTAAAATAAACGGAGTGTTTGTTTTAGCATATTTTATCTTTAAAGATTAATTATGAAAGGCTTTTTATGGTAGAGGCTGAGAGCTGGGTTATACTTAATTTTTTTACATCATTTTTATTAATATTATTGCTGATATTTCAAAATCAGATTTCCAGGTTGCAGAAAGGGCGCAAGTATTCGGCAATCCTTGTATGCACGCTGATTTTGTTACTATCTGAAACTATTGGTCGTATAGGTGAGATGTATCCAGACAAGTATTTATTCTTGGGATACATTGGGTACTTTTTAATCTTCCTATTAGATCCATTTGATATATTGTATGCTCTGTATTATCTGGATTGCTGGATGGATGATGAGGATTTAAAGCATAGACGTCCAATCAGATACTGCTTCGAACTGTTTGCAGTTTTGAATATGGTATTCGTTTCAATATCAGCGTTGTTCGGGTTGAAATGGTTTTTCTATTTTGAAAATGGTATTTACTATCGTGGTCCATTCTTCTTGATAAGAGCTGGATTCATGCTGTTGTTTATTTTCATGCTACTTGTTTATGCACTTGTATTTAATAAACACATCATGAGTGAATACAAGGCAGCAGTATTGTTTTTGCCGGCATTATCATTAATTGGGGCACTGCTACAAATATTTATTGCCAATATTGACTGCACATACGCAGGTATATCTTTGGGATGTTTGATTGTCTTTTTCTACTATCAAAGTAGAGACGTAAATATCGACTATCTAACCGGTGTACTAAACCGAAGAGGGCTGGATATCAAAATGCAGGACATGGTTAAAAGTTCCATTTCCAGTGGAAAAGACTTTACTGCAATCATGATGGATGTTGATAATTTCAAAGATATTAATGACAGTATGGGCCATGAGGAAGGGGATAAGGCAATCAAAATTATTGCTGATATTCTTGTAGATACCTTCGGAAGAGCAGCAGCTATCGGTCGTTTTGGCGGAGATGAGTTCTGTGTTATTACTGATGAATTGGACATGAAGCAGATAAACGAAAAGATAGATGAGGTGAGAGATTACGTTGCAAAGCAGAGTGCTCGCAATAATTGGCCTCAAGGAGTTGACATAAGCTGTGGATTCCAGAGCTATAGTCACAACAGCAGCCTTACTGCAAAACAGTTTCAAGAACTTATAGATAAACTGATGTATGTGGAAAAACAGTCACATCACCAGTTATCTTGAGGATAAAGTTATATTGTGTTATCGTATATACAATAGAGTTATTAACGCGGGATTTTACAGTTATGGAGGGGTATTAGGATGATTATTAGTGAACGTATCTTTAAGTTGATGGATGAAAAGGGTGTTTCTCAGCTTCAGTTAGCTGAAAAGACTGGTATTGCACAAAGCACTATCAGCGATTGGAAGAGAAAGAAAACAAATCCATCGTCAGACAAGATTATGGCAATCTGCGACGTACTTGATGTTTCACCTTTTGAGTTACTTCAGGACACAATTCCTTCGAAAGGGGCAGGAGAGGTAGATTTCCTCATCGCCAGCGAAGGAACTGCTGAATATGCTGTACTCAAAAAGATGGAAAAGCTCAACAAGAAAACAAAAGAAGAGCTTACAAATTATGTTAAGGGATTAAGGAATAAGAAATAAAATGGACAGAAATAAAAAGATCATTCAAACCAGTTTGATTGGTATTGTTGCCAATTGCTTTTTGGCAGGATTTAAAGCGTTTGTTGGTCTTGTTACAGGATCAATTGCAATTGTCCTTGATGCAGTAAACAACTTAAGTGATGCCTTATCATCGGTAATTACCATTGTCGGTACAAGAATTGCCAATAAGGCACCAGATAAAAAGCATCCCCTTGGACATGGCAGAGTTGAATATATCTCTGCTGCCATCATTGCAATTATCATTTCATATGCAGGTATTACATCACTGGTGGAATCAATTAAAAAGATAATTGAGCCACAGTACCCAGAATACAATACAGCAAGCCTTGTTATTGTGGCTGTTGCTGTAGTTGTAAAGATTGTACTTGGAACATACGTTAAAAAAGTGGGAGAGAGTGTTAATTCAGGTTCACTTATTGCATCTGGTGAGGATGCAAAGCTGGATTCGGTTATCTCTGCAACAACACTTGTAGCTGCAATCATTTTTATTGTATTTGGTATAAGTCTTGAGGCTTGGCTTGGTGCCATCATCTCAGTTATCATCATCAAATCAGGCTACGATATGATTTCAGAAACAATCTCACAGATTCTTGGAGAACGTGTAGAAATGCAGCTATCTCATGATGTAAAGAGAGCTGTTGTCAGCTTTGATGAAGTTCTAGGGGCATACGACCTTAGCTTACACAATTATGGACCAAACCGATACGTTGGTTCGATACATATAGAGGTTGATGAGGATATGGGAATGGCTCATCTTGATCAGCTTCAAAGACAAATTTTTCATAAGGTATATCAGGAGACAGGCGTAGGCCTTGAAGGAATCGGCATCTACTGCAAAAACAAAAAGGATTCTCCAGCTGATATACTTAGAAAGGAGCTTTCAAAGTTTGTGAAGACATTCGATTATGTTAAGCAGATTCATGGATTCTACTATGATGAAGCTAATAAGAGTGTCAACTTCGATGTGGTTATCAGCTTCGATGACCCAAATAGAAAAAAGACTTTTGAAAGTATTAATAATGCACTTAAGGAAAAATATCCACAATATACATTTAATCTTAGCTTGGACATCGACTTAAGTGATTAATTTAGTTTTAGGAGGAATTATGGATTATAAAGCACGTTACAATGAATGGCTTGAAAAGCTTTCAGATACAGATCCATTAAAATCAGAGCTTCAGGGAATCGCTGGAGATGAAAAGGAAATAGAGGATAGATTCTACCAGGATCTTTCTTTTGGTACAGCTGGACTTCGTGGTAAGGTTGGCGCAGGTACTAATAGAATGAACTTCTTTACTGTTGGTAAGGCTACACAGGGTGTTGCTGATTTTATCATTTCAAAGGGTAAAGAAGCCTGCGAAAAGGGTGTTGTTATTGCACACGACCCACGTCATTTTTCAAAGGAGTTTTCTCAGCTTGCAGCTGGTATTTTTGCAGCAAATGGAATCAAGGTTTATGTATTCCCAGATCTTAGACCTACACCAGAGCTTGCATTTATGATTAGACGTCTTGGTACAGTTTCAGGTATCAACATCACAGCAAGCCACAACCCTAGAGAATACAATGGTTACAAGGCATATTGGGATGATGGATGTCAGGTTTCATCTGAAATTGCAGATGGTATGACAGAGTGCATCAATGCTGTAGATATTTGGACAGGCATCAAGAAATCAGATTTTGAGCAGGGTGTTAAGGACGGCAAAATCATCGTTTTAGGTGCAGAATATGACAGAGAGTACCTTGATAAGATTGAAGCTTTAGCTATTCATGAAGGTGATGAGCTTGATCTTTCTATTCCTCTTGTTTACACACCACTTAACGGATGTGGATCAATTCCATTCAGACAGATGCTTAACGATAGAGGCTTCTCAAACTGGACAATCGTTCCAGAGCAGGAGAATCCAGATCCTAACTTTACAACAGTTGGATATCCAAACCCAGAGGATCCAAAGGCATTTAAGCTTTCTGAGGAGTATGGACGTAAGTTTGGAGCAGAGCTTCTTATGGCTACTGATCCTGATGCAGATAGATTTGCTATTGAGATTCGTGATAGCGAGGGCAACTATGTACCTCTTAACGGTAACCAGACAGGATACCTTCTTGTTAATTATGTTCTTGAGGGACACAAGGATGCCGGCACACTTCCAGCAAAGGGAGCTATGGTTAAGTCTATCGTTACATCAACACTTTCTACTATCATGGCAAAGGCTTATGGCGTAGAAATGTTTGAAACTCTTACTGGTTTCAAGAACATTTGTGGAAAGATTCCTTATCTTCACGAGAACGGATACAAGTATCTCTTTGGATATGAGGAGTCTGTAGGATATGCTATCTGCGAAGATATTCGCGATAAGGATGGTATCTCAGCTGGTATGATGGTTGCAGAGGCAGCTGCATACTATCGCAAGCAGGGCAAGACACTTTGGGACGTTCTTCAGGAAATCTACGCTAAGTATGGTTACTTCGCAGAGGATGAGCCAAACATCATCCTTGAGGGAATTCCTGGTGCACAGCGAATCCAGCGTATGATGAAGTGGTTCCGCGAGAACCTTCCTACAGAAGTAGCTGGTGCAAAGGTTGAAAAGGTTATTGATTACATCAATGGATACGAGGATATCCCACCACAGAATGCAATCCGCCTTTTCTTAGACAATGGCTCATGGTTTGCAATTCGCCCATCAGGTACAGAACCAAAGATTAAGTTCTACTTCTATTCAAACCAGGATAGCAGAGAGAATGCACTTAAAGTAAACGGACAAATCAAGGACGAAATCTTCGCTCTTATTAATTCCGTGGAATAACAGCAAGGTTAATATGAATTTATTGAAGGAACTTAGCGTATGGCTAAGTTCCTTTTTTGTTTGCGGCCTGTTTAAAATGTAGGTTAGCCTAAGGTTTTTGTTTCAACCTGCTGGCTACAGTTTATCTGGGAAGCCAGTAGTATCAATAGCAAGCCCTTCGGGTGCTTCGCACTATTGACACTCCAGCCTTCCTCAGATAAAAGGTAGTCAAGCAGGTTTGAAACTAGGACTGTGGCAAAGCCACCAGCGCTAAGGGAGGGGAAGGACACGAAAAATTGGCGATGGGATGAATCTTCGTGTCAGGTTTTAAGTGAAAAGACACGAAGATACTGGGAAAACAGAAATTTACGTGTCTGTAAAAGTGCTCATAGACACGAAGACTTTGAGAAAGTTGAAATCTACGTGTCTATGAGAGAGTGAAAAACACGAAGATTGAGCAAATGTTTTAATTTACGTGTCAGAAGAATAGATTTTCGACACGAAGAATAAGAGGATTTGAAGTGGTAACGTAAAAGTAGACACTACACGCATTATGTAGACATCTGTATTTTATAAAGGTAACATCTATTTATAAAAGTATTCTTGTTTACATAATCAAAGACAGCGAGGTGCTATATGCGATACTCTAAAGAACAAAAATTAGACATAGGACGCCAGATTTATAACCATGAATTAACCAGAGCGGAGGCAATGGAAAAATATGGTTGTAAAGGAACTTTTCTGGATACAAGCATCAGAGCTTATAAAGAATCCATTGGGGTTCCTACATCTACAACAATCAATGGAA
>NZ_KL370823.1:0-45649 GCF_000701765.1 Pseudobutyrivibrio sp. LB2011
CATATATGCATCAATATCAGCCTCTTTGGAAGAAAGCTCAGTTATGTTGCTGCATTTAGATTTTTTTCCATTGATTGTTGTAGATGTAGGAACCCCAATGGATTCTTTATAAGCTCTGATGCTTGTATCCAGAAAAGTTCCTTTACAACCATATTTTTCCATTGCCTCCGCTCTGGTTAATTCATGGTTATAAATCTGGCGTCCTATGTCTAATTTTTGTTCTTTAGAGTATCGCATATAGCACCTCGCTGTCTTTGATTATGTAAACAAGAATACTTTTATAAATAGATGTTACCTTTATAAAATACAGATGTCTACATAATGCGTGTAGTGTCTACTTTTACGTTACCACTTCATTCTCTCTTTCGGCGTGTTTTTTGTCCTTTCCGAAGACACGCCCTTTCCTCTTTTTCTCTTTTCCGCGTGCTTTTCGCCCTTCTAGAAGACACGCAGATTTACACTTTTTCCATTACCGCGTGTCTCCGACTAATCCTTCGACACGCAGATTCTACAAATCTTCAATTCTGCGTGTCTATATTTCAATACCAAGACACGTAAATCAGGGTATTCTCTATTTTTTCGTGTCTTAAAATCCTTCTTCCGACACGAAGATTCCGGCATTTACTTAATCTTCGTGTCTTTTTTCTCTTTCATGGACACGAAGATTAAAGCTTCATCAATTTCTTCGTGTCTATCACCTGAAAAAATGACACGAAATTCCCTGGTTTTCCCGAATCTACGTGTCTATCGCCCCTTTTTCAGACACGTAAATTCCAACATTTACTCAATTTTCGTGTCTTTCGCTTTAAATCCAGACACGAAAATTTGGCCTACCGCCAGTTCTTCGTGTCCCAGGCCTTCCCCTGGTACTGGTGGCTTCGCCACAGTCCCAGTTTCAAACCTGCTTGACTACTGTTTATCTGCAAAAAGGCACGAAGTCAAGGGAGCGTAGCTCCGAAGGCTTGCCCTTGACTGAGATGTCTTTGCAGATACACTGTGGCTAGCAGGTTGAAACAACTCTATCGGCTAACCTACTAAACTAAAGCAAGCCTCCCCCCCTGTAAAAGTCCGACTCAACATTCCTGCTTCTACCAGCCCTTCGTGTCCCAGCCCCCTCCCTGGTACTGGTGGCTTTGCCACAGTCCCAGTTTCAAACCTGCTTGACCACCCCATATCGGCTGGAGGGCTAGGGTCAAGAGGCGCAGCGCCGCAGGCCTTGCTCTTGACGCTGGACCGAAGGCTGATATGCTGTGGCTAGCAGGTTGAAACAAACTCTTCAGGCTAGCCAGAAAACTAGAGAAAGCCTCAACCCCTTCAATCAGCTATCACAGCAGCACTGCCCCTCATCTACACATGAATATGCCATTTTCTAGTTTCAATTCACTCCAATCCAGACACGAAAATTTGGCCTACCGCCACTTCTTCGTGTCTCCGTCCTCCCCATGGTGCTGGTGGCTTCGCCACAGTCCCAGTTTCAAACCTGCTTGACCACCCCATATCAGTCGGAGGGCTAGGGTCAAGAGGCGCAGCGCCGCAGGCCTTGCTCTTGACGCTGGACCGAAGGCTGATATGCTGTGGCTAGCAGGTTGAAACAAAAAAAGCGCCCCGAGGGGCGCCAGATATTCTATTCTTGTTCTTCCTTTTGATACTTTTCGCGGATGACGAACTGTGGTGAGTGGTTGCCGTTGATGAATATACGGCCAACGTATTCGCCGACGATTCCGACCATCAGCATCTGAAGGCCACCGAGGACAAGTGTGGCAGCCATCATTGTTGGCCAGCCAGGGACGTCGCCGTGGTGGATTGTCTTTATGATGATTACACCTGTGAGCAGGAAGCCCATGATGCAAGATACAAATCCAAGGCATGATGTAAGGCGAAGTGGCTTTACAGAGAAGGAAATGAATCCATCAAACCAAAGGTTTAAAAGCTTACTGAGTGTGTAAGTGCTTTTGCCCTCCTCGCGAGCCTTGTGCTCTACGTATACATTGGCTGTGTTGTCTGTGCAGCGAAGGATCAAGCCCCAGATGTATGGGTATGCTCCTTTGTATTTAAGCATTTCGTCACGGACGAATTTATTGATAACAAAGTAGCTGTTGAGCTGTAGTGACTTTGGCTTTCCGATAAATGATGTAGCCATCATATCGTTGATGTCGTGACCAAACTTCTTGAAGAGAGTATCCTTTTTAGTGCGATACTTTCCAAAGACTGCATCATAGCCCTTTTCAATCTGCTCCAGAAGCTTGTGTGCTTCGTATGGAGGGTTCTGTCCATCATCATCAAGGACTATTATATATTCGCCAGTTGCCTGAGAAAGGCCGCACATTGTAGCGCCATCCTGGCCGAAGTTTTTGGATAGGTTGATGGCAACCACTTCTGAATTTTTATCAGCTAGCTCACGAAGCTTGGCATATGTGCCATCTCTTGAACCATCGTTTACTAATACAATTTCTTTATCGTACTCTTCGGAAGGAAACTCCTTACAAATATCATCTACCACCGCTTCAATTGTATTCTCGCTATGGTAGCATGGAATTACGAAGGATATTTTCTTTTCAAATTTTTCCATATACACTCCAGTCTTATTCTAGCATTATTGTATGTGTCTAAGTAAAACCCCTGCTATATAATCCATGTCCCCTGTGTCATATGTCTGAGTAATTGGTAGTGGCACCAAATACTTAGAAAGCTTCTTCTCAAAGCTGTTTGTTTCTTTGGATTCTTCAATCCATCTCCACCAACGTGGAACGTATATCTTGTTTTCAACAAGCATCTCCCTGAGGCCTTCCTTCTCAAACAAGAATGGATAGACCATAGGTGCTCCATTTTCCAAAACCGGCTTTAGTTCGTTGAGCTCTCCCAATAACTCATGAAGCCTGTTGAAATTTGCAATTCGCTTTTCATTGACTGATGCCAAATCGATGCCACTCATCATAGCATCTGTAAGCTTTGACATGTAGGCCATGCCTTCAACGTTGATGTGTTCTTCGTTGTCCTTTGACATGGCGTAGGCTGCATTTGGGCCAGCCTCGATTGCCTTTAATAAAAAGCCTGCTGCATCAGCACTTTCACCTGTTGGAATATCCAAGCGAGTGAGCTTATCTCCCACCAGGTATGCTCCGTCTGCCACACCGAAGAACTTGCGGCAGCTGTATGCTGAGTAGGTGCCTCGCATTGGCTTAGTGAAAAAGCCCTGGGTATTATCGAAAAGCACGTGGCTGTGCTCAGCGATAATATCCTGCTGCATTACATGAGTCATGATGCCAAAGTAATTCGTATATACGAAGAGAGCTCTGTCATCAAAACCGCCCTCTGGCTCGATTGGCATCAGCTGTTCATCGATGTTGTAATATTTAACCTCTACACCAACTTCCTGCAATCCTGCCTCCACTGTCTTACAAGTGTAGTAAGGAATGTAGCAGGATTTGAAGCCGCCAGCTAACGCAGCGTAGGCAATAGCATTTCTTCCAGAGTTTAAAGCTACGTAGTCGAAACCTGGGAAGAAGTCTGTATTCAGTTTCTTTAATTCAAGCGGAAGACATCCTCCGAATTCTCGCAACTTTTTATCCTCCAATTATTTGTCGAATCTTCCTACGAAGTCCATTGTGCTGCAATCCTTCATTGGGAACTCAACTGATTCGCCTGTTGCAGCTGATTTATAAATAGCAAGAACCATTTCAAGGGCGCGACGGCCTGCCTCACCATTTACATATGGCTCTCTGTCGTTTTCGATAGCATCGATAACATCACGGTAGAGCTTTGTGTGACCAAATCCGTATACATTTGGAGGAAGTTCTGAGCATTCCTTTTTAACCTGCTCTGGCTCGTCGATGTAATCTGAGAAGTTCCACTCCTCAAGAAGGTTTACAGCATCGCCGCCGGCCTTAACTGTGCCCTTGTCGCCGAAGATGTAAAGTGTCTCCTCAAGGTTCTTAGGGAATACGTCAGTTGTTCCTTCGATGATACCATAGCTGCCGTTTGCAAACTGAACGAGGGCGATACCAAGATCCTCTGCCTGGATGTAGTCGTGCTTTAATCTGTCAGTCATACCGACAACGCGAACAACGTCGTCGCCCATCATCCAACGGAGAAGGTCGATATCGTGGATACACTGGTTCATAAGTGCGCCACCGTCCTGCTCCCATGTGCCTCTCCATGAAGCACGGTCATAGTATTCGTGGTCACGAGCCCAACGGATGTGAGCTGTACCGTATAAAAGACGACCGAATCTGCCCTTTTCAAGAGCTTCTCTAATCATCTGGATTGACTTGTTGAATCTGTTCTGGTGGCAAGCGCAAACCTTAACACCCTTCTTGTGACCTGCCTCGATGATTCTATCAGCATCTGCAAGTGAAAGTGCGATTGGCTTTTCGATGATAACATTGCAGCCAGCCTCGATGCAATCAAGAGCAATCTGTGCATGCTTGCCTGACTCTGTAGCGATTGCTACGAGCTCTGGCTTCATCTCCTCAAGCATCTTTTTGTAATCTGTGTATTGCTTAACATAATCAGCATCAAGATCGAATTTCTTGATTTTGTCCTCTGTGTTTTTAAGGTCAAGATCGCAAAGTGCTACTAAATCAAGGCCTGTCTTCTGTGATGCTACTACGTGGTTTGGTGAAATACGTCCGCATCCAATTATTGCATATCTCATTATTTATCCTCCTGTTTCAACAAACAATACGCCACTAAATAAGTGTAGTACGGTGTCATGTATTTATAGAACATATCGATGCCTAAATCCATGAACACAAATGAAATCATAAATGAAAATATAATCAACTTTGCCATTTTATTTTTGGTAAAGAAAGATTTGATGATTAAGTAAACCGGGAACCAGTAGTACATTACAAATCCGAAAATTCCGAATGAGAACAAAAGCTCCAGATAATTCATGTGAGTGTGAATGTTGCGGTAGGCAATCTCCACACCGTCGTTTGGTCTGTACTCTTCAAGCTGTGAGTATGCCATCTGCTTGAATGCGTAGAAGCCGTGTCCGAAAATTGGATGCTCCCAGAAGTGCTCCTTCACCGCTGCGATAACGGCCATTCGCTGGCCTGTGCTGGTGTGCAAATCGTAGTCTGTAGAGCCTACGCCTGAAATCATCTCCACGATTCGCTCGCCGATGATGCTGTAGAGTGCTGGGATAACCATGACTGCAACAGAGCCGCAAACAGCGATAATCACAAGGATGATGATGTTTCTACGGATTGTCTTTTTGTCCTTGGCTGCTCCAAGTAACATCACTGCAAATACCAGAATGATTGGAAGCACCGACGATTTGGAACCGGATGCAAAAATCTGTCCGATTGCAAGAATGGCTGCCCAAAGGTAAGCCTTGAACTTGCGATTTATGATGAGCTGATACATCAGTGGTATCAGCATGATAAGCAAAAGATTTCCTGTATCAACACAGGTACCTGCTGGTGTTGCGCCTACTCGGTAAGCGTTGCCCATGAAAAGCTGCTTCCAAACTGGATCGAAAAGCAAGCTTGTAACGAGTGTAAGTGGAATGACAATACAAGCTGCCTTTGAAATCACATCAAGCATATCATCCTTATGATAAAAGAGAATCACCATTATGAGGATGGCCGGAACCACAGTGAGGATGTGGTACTGACGGCTGTACATGTCAGTGTAAACTCCCAATTTAAAATGTCCGTAAATGAACACCAAAATCGAAAATGCAAGAGCCCATGCCATGGCCGGATTGAGCAGCGCCTTTTTGGTGGTGGCTTTGTCTTTTACGAAAAGAGCAAGGCACCATGCTACTCCAAGGGCATTTGCAAGGACGTTTGCAAGAACGTACTGCATTCCAAGGGCGATGCCAAGGTCGCATCTGGCGTACACGATGGCCGCCACAATTATTATGGATATAAGTCGTTTATGTTTGTAAATCTTATCCATCTAAATCTCCAATAGTTAATCAAAAACAAATGTGTTTGGCGCAGATTTGAACCAAACCAAGCGCACGCCGGCTTCGCTTAAGTAAGCTGCCAAGGCGCCTGCTGTATAGTTAGGGCTAGTCATGATTGCATCGGTTGTATCGAAGATAGCAACCTCTGGGTCGACCAACTCATAAAAGCCTGTCTCGGTAGGCATGCTGTTGTTGCCGTGATGTCCGCACTGAAGGATATCTGCCTTCAATTCATCGCCGTAAGTCTCCACCAAATATTTGGCCATGTACTCACTGTGGCAATCTCCACAGATAAGTATACTGCGGTTTGGTGTAGCCATTTTAAACACTAATGAATCGTTATTTGGAATATCCTCGGCACAATCTACAACAACATCATCGAAAGCGTTGTAAAAAGTGATAGTCAAATCGTCGCTGAAGGTCAAAACATCGTCTCTTTGCACATAGTTGATGTTGTCCGCCTCCGCTGTGATTTCCTGGAACTTGTTGAAGGAATCAACATCATCCCATTCCTGAGCCACGCTGTAGAACAAATCAGCATCGAGAGATGTGATATAAACCTGGTCGATGGTGATGCCCTGTGGATCCTCGTAAATGGCATTGAAGGCGTCGATGTGGTCCATGTGATAATGAGTGATTATCCAGGCATCAACCTCTCCACCCAAAGCTTTGATGTTCTCGCGAAGTGTGTCGTCATTTTCACCATGACCACCATCGATGACGATGAGTGTGCCATCGTTTTTGTTGTACATGGTGTAGCACATACACTGCAAATCTGAACCATCATCATATTCTGTCAAAACCCAATCGCCGTAGATTGGAGTGAGAACTGCGTAGTAAGTGGTGCGGCCGTAAAGCTTGAAGCCGTAGTTGAGATATGTGTTTAAAATATCATCAACTGCGGAAACCACCACGTAATCAACATTGTTTTCGGCACAATAATCTGCAACGATTTCTGGATTAGGTGTTGGGTTTGTAAGCTCGTAAGCCTCATCCGGAATATCGCGGCCGTATGGCATTGAAAATCTGCTGTCGATTTGGCGTAAATAAATGGCCACATCCTGAGGTGCCATGATGCGGATGGTGTCGCCTTCGTAGTCAGCAAAAATATCGCTAATGGTGATTACATCCTGTGGAACCTTGTTGCGGTTTTCAGCCTTTGTGAACCAATCCTGAGTGTAAAGGCAGCTGCCGCAAAGGCAAACAACTGCAAGGCTTGCAAGAAGTGCAAAAAGCTTTTTCCTGCCCTCAAATCTCATCACGAAAAGTGTGAGGCCGTATGCCACAATAATCAGCACCGGAAGGGCACTGTAAAGGCGCAGATAGTACTGCTCGAATGTGCCGTCGTTTAGAATCCATTTTCCTATGATAAGGGTCAGTGGATTGTATATGAAAACTAGCACCAGGCCTGTGTACCACAGGAAGGTGTATCGTTTTATTTTTTCTTTTTCAAAGTGCATTATCAGCCCCAGAGCAACCACGAAAAGCAGCGCAAATGCAAGCTTGCCCCAGAAGGTGGCTGAAATGCCGGTTATGATATTAATCCATTCCATAAATTTATAAAGAATTTAGGCTCCCATTGTCTCTGAAGTAACAGTGCAACGCAGATGTAGACAATCGACTGCACGAATGGTCCGAAAAGACCTGCCAGAAGATATCGCACTCCGTATATTTTTCGGTGATAAATGGACATGGAAATGAAGATTCCAAGAACTGTCATCACCATTACAAACACTGTAGAAACTGTAAGTGAGCAAGCGCCAAGGGATATAAATGCGATGGCGAAAGCTACATTATTGTCCAGCTCGCTGGCGAAAACTCGCGAGAGGAAACAAATCAAAAATGGGACAACCAGGGCAGTAAGGACTGCCTTGCCCTGCCACAATGTACATAGCAGGCGGAAGGTTGGGGAATAGTGTGAAAACATTCCCATGATGTATGCCGTAGCTAGGATGACCATGAAAATCATTCTATCTTCTACCTTGGCAAACAAAAACTTAGCCATGTAAAAATAGATGCCGTATGCCACCAAAAGCAGAATGACTGGCAAAATTGTATGGCAAACTGTTGTGACATCAAAAGACGAAACAACAGAAAGGTACGAAATGTATGTGGTCCACGACTGGGCTGCGCGCTTTGGTGATGTGTATGGCGCCTCGCCAGTGATGAAGTTTACATTTGTAATCATATCGCTATCGATATCATCAACAGATGTAACCACGTAATCGTAATCATCGTAAGACCATTCGTTGACTTCGTATCGATATGCTGCATAAAGCTGAAGCACAACAAGGATAGTAAAGATTATCGCATATACGGTAGTCAGCTTGTTGTATTTTACTTCGTGAAGCATAGTGTTGATGCGAATTCTGTAGGCAAGGATATCTTTTTTGAATGTCTTGAAATCAAGAACAAGCCACAAGATTACCAAGGCTGCCACAATCACTGAATATGTGATAGTCAATCTGTGGAAGCCGCCTACAACCAGCTGGGTGGTCATGGTTTTGTTTTGGTACCAGAGGAAGCCGAAGTTCAGTAAAAAGAAAATGGCCTGGGCACCGAAGAAACCAGTGACGTATCTAACTGTAGGTGATTTTAAAATATGGTTTTGCGATCTGTATGTAATTAGTCTGCCCACTGCTACAGGCACGAGCGTGAAATGTAGCAGGAAGGCTAAAGCTCTAATTAAAATCATTATTTATTCTCATCTAATCTTTTTTGTAAAAGGCATTTTGCAAATTCAAAGTCGATTGGATAATCGATGTCGATTGAATCCTCGCGCTTCATGATGTATGCAACTGTGTTGTCGCAGTAGTATGTGCGCTTTTCCTTAAGGAGCTTGTAATCCAAAATGTAGATGGCTCCGTTTGGCACGATATATGTCTCGTTGTTCTGGCGGTTTGTCATAGTGATGCCCTGGCCAAAACCTGCGTTTTCAACACGGCCCTGCTCATTGAGCTTGTGATACCAGCTAGCTGGAACCTCTGCCTCTGCAAAGGAAATAAGTGTAGTGGCTCCATCATTTTTGAACTGCTCCAATGCTTCATCGATGTGCTGCTCTGTACGGAGAGGCACTGTTGGAAGAAGCACCATGAACTTTTCAATCTGCTCGCCTGTTTCGTTCATGACAAACTCTGTTGCATGAAGATAAACATCGATGGCAGATGCTGTATCGCTTGAGAGCTCTGCTGGACGCATGAATGGAACCTCGGCTCCGTACTCACGTGCAACTGCAGCGATTGCCTCATCATCTGTGGTAACGATGACGCGATCTACGCCTTTAGCTTTCTTGGCGGCTTCTATCGTATATGCGATAAGAGGCTTGCCACAAATCTCTTTAATATTTTTTCCTGGGACTCCTTTTGAACCCCCACGTGCTGGAATTATACATAACATATCTAATAATCTACCTCCTATAAGGCTAACGGGAAAGCGCGGCCCATTTAAAAATCGCTTCGCGATGGGCGCGCTGTGGCAAACAGTATTTCTACACTAAAGTGTAGAAAACAATTTGCTTCTTAAAAATCACCCCACTGGAATAATTCGTCGGCTTCGATGTCACGCTTGAGTTCTTTACCGATGAGCATCTCGTAGAACTTAGGTGAGATGGCTGTACCTGGGCGCTTGTAGTCGAGGTCTTCCTCTGTGAGGATGTGGCCCTTCTTGAGGTCGCAAGCTGCTACGATTGAGCGCTTGTACTCCTCACGCTGGTGCTTGCTTTCGTTTACAACCTTGCGGAAGCTTCCCATCATCTTGTAGCCCTGCTCTGCAGCGTCGCAGATAATCTTCATTTCCTCTGGGTTTGCTGAGATCTTGTGATCCCATCCCTTCATATTCTTGTCCATTGTGAAGTGCTTCTCAATTATGCAAACATTCTTTGCAATAGACATGATAGGTGCAACCACACCAAATGTATGATCAGAGTATCCTGTTGGATATCCAAATGCCATGCGATACATATCGATGTTGTTGAGGTTAACCTGCTCGTCTGCTGGTGGGTAGATTGATACGCAGTGAAGTACGCAGATTTCGTGGCATCCGCCTGCCTCGATAGCTGCGATAGCGTTAACAACATCATCCATGCCTGTAAGACCAGTTGAGATAACTACTGGCACGCCCTTGCTTCCGATGTACTTAAGGAATGGTACGTTTTCAACGTCCATAGAAGCAACCTTGATGAATGGAACGTGAAGCTCATCAACAAGAAGATCAACGCCTGCCTTATCGAAAGGTGTTGATGTGAAGTCGATGTCGAGCTCGTCGCAGTATGCCTTAAGCTCGTGATGCTGCTCCTTTGAAAGAGCGTAAGCTTCTACGATTGACTCAAGTGTATAGTCTGTTCTGTTGCGATAGTCATCGCCTAAGAAATAGTTGTCGTCGTAATTCTTCTTTGAGAATACATTGCTCTTTGTGAAAGACTGAAGCTTGATGCAGTCAGCACCGCACTCCTTTGCTGTCTTAATCATTGTCTTTGCAAGCTCCATATCACCATTGTGATTTGCTCCAAGCTCTGCAATTACGTATGGCTTTTTGCCACCTGTTACCATATCCTGATAATTAAATCTCATAGGAATCCTCCATTAAAATATTGCTCCACCAATAACCGTTACGGTCATGGCTTGTATCTATTGAATCAATATCCAGCTTCTGCAAATCCTGATACAGGTGCTCGAAGTATGGATATCTCTTTGCCAAGTTTTTATAGTGTGTCAGCTTTACCTGGTACTCCTGCTCCACATTGTGGCTGGTGCCAACCTGGTTGCTATCGTGAATACGATAGATGGTGTCGGCATTGTCAACAAGCTTGCCTGGGCCAATGTCCATAAGAAGCCTTGTGAAGAAATACCAGTCAAACACTGGGCAATCTCCCTCTGAAAGTGTGGCGATGAAATCGTCGGTCAGCATGTGGAGATTGATTGCTGTGGTGCCCATTCCGATGAAGTTGGACTGGGAAATAAGCCTTGCACTATCAACTGTTTTAGGCATGTTTTCAAGGACGGTTTTGCCATCCTCTGTAACTAATCCATTATAGTAGAAAGCATATGATTTGTCTAATTGGTAGGCCTCCTTGAAAGCCCCGATTCTGGTTTGCACAAATGTGTCATCTGCATCGCAAACCACCAGCAAATCATAGCCTAGCGCCTTGGCTTTCTTTATCATCTCTATGCGAGTCTGGGCGATGGTGCAACCCAGCGGACGCAGGTTGAGGAAATTGACTTTGCCATTAAGCTGGACCAAGTTTTGATTTGCATCCTGCTGGTCATTAATCACATTAAGCCTAATCAAATCCTCATCTGTGTAATTGTCATTAGTTATCAACAAGTCGAAGTCTTTATCCTGCTGGTTATCCACGGATGTGAGTAAATCCTTGAGGAAAACTTCCGCCTGCTTGTATATAACTGTCCCTAAAACAGCCTTCATACTGCTTACCTCTTGTAAATGTAGATTCATGTATAAAACATAATAGCTAGCCAACAAATGCATCCATCTCGTCCATGAGAGTCTTCTTGTCGAAGTGGGCTTTGTTGTAGTTGCGAGAGTTCTCGCCAAGCTGTGCGAGGCGCTCTGGTGAAAGTTTGCTCATGGCGATAATACTTACCGCAAGCTCCTCTGCGTCACCGATGTCTGAGCACATGCCACAGTCGGCCTCGTTGATGATGCGGGCTGTTTCACCGCGGGCTGAGGCAATGATTGGCATTGCGCAGGCCATGTATGACTGAAGCTTTGCTGGGATTGTCTTTGCAAAAAGCTCATCATCTGCGAATGAGATGAAGGCTGCATCGCCTGTTGCAAGAAGTGCTGGAACTTCCTCTGGCTTTACTCTGCCTGCAAACTCAAACATATCCCACACACCATGCTGAGTGATGGAATGCTCAAATGACTTTCTAGCTCTACCATCGCCAACGATAGTGAATCTGATATTTTTGATTCCCTCGTCGCGAATCTTTTTAGCTGCAAATGGAAGGATTTCCAAGCCCTGCGCCTGGCCAATGTTTCCTGTGAAAATTACATTGAAGCCTTTGTGCTCCTTCTTTGGCTGAGGCTGATAAAATTCCTCGGCGTACTGTGGCCAGAAGGAAACCTTATCCTGCTCGTCCTCATCTACAAGCTTGCGAATCTCTGTGACAAAGCTTGGGCTGGTGCCCCAGATGTGAGTGCAGCCTTTATATATTTTTCTAACCATTCGCTCAATTGGCTTAAGCACAAGTGGCGAGTGGATTCCAGTAATCATTTCCACATTGTCAGGCCATAAATCCTGAACATACAAATAACATGGGATGTGATGCATTCTTGCATATCTCACTCCCACCTTACATTGATTCATAGGAGATGTTTCAAACATGAACACCTCGTCAGCCTTTATCTTTGTGAACAAGCTCCACCAAAAGCCAAAGAATGGAAAACTGAAGTAATTCATTACCAATCCAAACTTGCCTTTTCCTCTGGCGATGAGAGGAATGCGGTGGACTTCCACGCCATTTATTGTTTCTTTTGTATTTTTGAACCAGCCATAGCCTGGGTAGAATTTACCCTCTGGGTAATTTGGAATGCCTGTGACTACAGTTACTTTGTAGCCGCGCTTCACCCACTCGAAGGCCATGTCGTTTATCCTAAATTGCTCAGGATAGAAGTACTGGCAAATTATCAATATATGTTTTTTCAAATTTATCTCTCGCTAGTCGAAACGGCGTACGGTTTTGGCTGGGACGCCGACGACTTCGCATCTTCCCTTCGTGTTTTTGATAACGCAGGAGCCGGCCCAAATGTGGGTCTCGTCTCCGATTGTCTTGCCCTGTACGATTTGGGCGCCAGTGCCAACTTCGATGAGGTTGCCAAGTGTGCAAGCTCCGGAAATGTTGGCATTAGGGTTGAGGGTGTTGAAATCACCAAGTGTGCTGTCGTGGGCCACGGTACAGTTGAAGTTGATAAGGTTCTGATTGCCGATTTTCACATCAACTGTAAGGATAGCGCCGGCGCAGATAACATTGCCCTCTCCCATTTCAACGCTATCTGACAAAGTTGCAGATGGGTCGATAAGATTAGGGAAGTGCACATGAGGATTTTTCTTGTAAAGCTCGTACAAAAACTTTCTGCGCTCCATTGAACCCATGGCGATGACTACGTCTAAATCCTCGGTAGCTTCAGTAATGAAGCTATCATCGCCAACTACGCCTTCGCCTGGTTCAATATCTATATAACCTAATATGTTCCATGTTGGATTTACTGCATTGATGCGCTCTGCCAGCCACTTTGTCTCTTTGCCGGCACCGCCTGTTCCTGCAATAACTAAGTTTCTCATATTTTCTCCAATTCAATTCTCTACTAAAGTTAATTAGTGCTTGCTGTCTGTGATAGCAATGTTCTGGCCGCTGATCATATCTGCGCCGTCAGAAAGAAGGAATGCAAGTGTTGGCACAACCTGGTCAACTGTAAGGTTTTTGCCCATTGGCATATCTGCTGCATTCATTTCCTTGATAAGATCTGGCAGATTGTCAAGGAAGCGTGTCTCTATCATCTCTGGGCTGACGCCGTTGACTGTGATTCCTTTGTCTGCGTACTCAACAGCAAGTGACTTCATAAGGCCAAGAAGGGCGTATTTTGTAGTAGTGTAGACGCTCTTGTACTTTGGTGGCATGCCAACTGTGCATGATGTGAGCATGAAGATAACCTTGCCATATTTTTGCTTTGTCATAAAGGGCAAAAAATCGCCCAGTATATCAACTATTGGACGAAGGTCAGTCTCGGTTGCTGCTGCAAAATCACACCAGCCGAGCTTTTTGAATTTTTCATTTTCCATTGGTGCTGCGGCAAGATGTACCACGTGATCAGGCTTGAGTTCTCTTTCAGCCATAAAATCAAGCATCTTTCTCACGGACATTGCATCAGCAAAATCAGCCTGTACCATAACAAGCTTTTCCCCAAGCTTCTCCTCCAATGGAAGAAGACGTGAGGCGCTGCTGCGATAGTGAGCCACGATGGTATCGTAATTGTCAGCCACCAATTCAATAAGTGCAGTTCCTAGTTCAGAGGACGCACCGGTCACGAATAATGTCTTGTTTTCTCTCATTTAATCTCCCTCTATACCACGAGGATACCCATGGTTCCTCGGAGTACCTTTTTTCCATCCTGATTTGTGATGGTTACTTTTAATTCAAGACGCTGGACGCTTTCCACAAGCTCTGTGATTTCGCCTGTGACTGTGAGCTCGTCGCCGATGTAGACTGGCTTTGCGAACTTTGTCTCCACCTGCTGGATGAGGCTGCGCTCACCAGGGATGTAGACACCAGCTAATGTAGAAAGGAAGCTTGCAGTGAGCATGCCATAAGCCACACGGCCTGGATGGCCCTTTGCCTTAGCAAACTCCTCGTCATTATGTAGTGGGTTGACATCCCCTGTGATGCCCTTAAAAGCATTGAGCATGGCCTCAGTGATTGTCACCTTGAAGCTCTCAGTCATCCCCACAGTTAATTCATCAAAAGTATAGTTATTCATTAAAGCTTACCTACAATAGTATCAACCATTTCGCCTACGTTCTTGAGGGCCTGGATTTCCTTCATGTCGAACTTAACGTTGAACTTCTTTTCGCAAGCTACTACGAGGTTAATCTGCTCAAGTGAGTCCCAATCCTCGATGTCGTCAGCTGTTGTTGCATCTGTAAGTTCGATATCATCATCGTCAAATACATCTCTAAAAATATCTGTTAATGTTGCGAATACTTCTTCTCTTGTCATTATTAATTCCTCCAAAATCAGTTAATTAGTATATTCCAATTGCGTTCAAAATCTCTGGTGCTGCCATGCCATCTCTCAAGTGAAGTAAGAAGTAGATGGTGCCGCACAAGCCAACCATAAGGGCTACGTTTTGAATCAAAATCAAAGCTAGTGCTTTTTTGTCTTCCTTTGCATCTGTTCCAAGGGCGATGCACATGCACATGTAGACTGGAATCAGATAGCGGTAAGAAATCTGGATACGCTCACTGCCCTCTGCAGGTGTGAATCGAACCAGGCAGCCTGCGAAGATTGCAACTACGCAAATCAAAAGGCCAAGGCCGATGATTACGTACTGCCATTTCTTGAGGCGTTTTCCTTTGTTTATTATCAGTCCCAAAATGAGAACGATAAGCATTGTAACTACGCAAGCCATTGGTACTGTTGCGTTGAGCTTGATGTGGCCAAGCTCGGAGCCGATTACATGATGGATGTTGTACCAGAAATCGACCTTGATTCCTTCCCAGGCAAACTGAAGTGTGCCAAGTGGATCATCCAAAACATCGTACATGCTGTATGCTGCACGGCTGGCGTCCTGCTCGATGGTTGCGTGATTGTGAGCAAGCACGAACATATCGTAAAGGATGTACATGTATTTGCCGGCGAATTTCTTTACCACAAGAAGTGCTCCTGCGATAAATGCGCCTGCCAATGTATACTCGTACCATTTCTTGCTCTTGCCAACATCTGTCCACCATTTCTTAAGTGGGATGGCGAAGAACCATACTGCAAACAGTGTGTAAACCATTTTGTTTGGTATAAGAATCACCACGATGATGGCTATCAAATATATGTGCCAAGCATGAAGCTTCACATTTTCCTGGCTGAGATATAGGCAAGTAGTCAGCAAAATGAATGAAAACAGGATGCTCATGTTGTCGTATGAATATGATGAGCAAAGCTGCAAGGTGGTTGGGAAAAGTGAAAACATCAGCAGCTGCAGCTTTCCAACAGGAAGTAGCTTGATGCAGATCCAACCAGCCAGCACAAGGGTCAAGCTGTTCATGATTCGACCCATGAAAACTACACCGGAGAAACCGAATCCAAGGAGACGGGCGATTGCTATTCCAAGGCCGGAAAGCAAGTAGCGCCTTGCCTGGGTAGGCTTAGTGTAGCACTGAACCAATTCCTTCATATCGTCATCAGTGTGGAACCAATTGCCATCGGCCAAAATCTGATACTGATATGGGAATGTGACATCGATGTAAGGCAGCTTGTAGTAGTCTTCTGCTCGCATGTAGAAGTAAGATGTGCCTTCAATCCAGTTGCCGTAGCTACCTGGAGTGGTGTCGAAATCGTGGTCTTTTATTCCTAGATAAATGTTGGAGCAATGGTATGCGCTGTAGAAGTGCTGAACCTCATCGGCTCCGGAAATAGGAGGCATAACGAACTGCATGCAGATGCTCCAGCCGATTGCCAAAACCAGATAGATTTTTGAGTAACTCCACTCTTTATCTAGAAGCAAAAATCTTGCAAGGTAGATAGTGAGAGCTATCATCACAATCAATATTAGGGCGAAATAACCGTTGTAAAATTTTGTCTTTGTAGTGTCGAATGCGTTGAGGCAGAAGAACACAATTGAAAAGATGATTCCAAATGCGCTGACTAAAACTGTCCCCAGTTTGAACGCCTTATCCATTGTCATTGGATAAAAGAAACTCTTTAATTTTTCCAAGGATAATCCTCTCTATCTATTATTTGTTAATTCCACGTAGGCGATTTTCCATCTTGCCAAGCTCGTCCAGCTGGCCCATGTCCATCCAAGTGTTTTCGTTGATTGGGTAGACACCAACCTTCTTACCATCGTCCTTCAAGCGGTTGATGATATCTGGGAAGCCGATGAATTCGTCATCGTTAATATAATCCAAAACCTCTGGCTCTACGATGTAGATGCCTGTGTTTGTGAAGAAGCTGAACTCTGGCTTTTCCTTCATATCGAGGATGTTGCCGTGCTCGCCAAATTCAACGACACCGTAGGCAACCTGGAAGTTGCGAAGTGAGCAAACCATGGTAATCATGTTGCCCTCAGCCTTGTGGTGAGCGTAAATCTTGGAATAATCTTCCTCGATAAGAATGTCGCAGTTTGTAAGGATGAAAGTCTCATTAACCTTGCCACGGAGAAGTGATAGACCGCCGCCTGTACCAAGTGGCTTGTCCTCATCCACATACTCGATTGTGTATGGCTTTTCAACCTCACCGAAGTACGACTTAATCATATTTTTCTTGTGATTAACTACAAGAATCATTCTGCCGATGCCATACTCTGCGAAGCTATCCATGATGAGCTCTGCAATAGGCTTCTCACCAACTGGGATAAGTGGCTTTGGCAAAATGCGTGTGTATGGGTAAAGACGAGTGCCCTTACCGCCTGCCATCATGACAACTGGGCAAGATAACTCGCTCTGCTTTTTATAATGATTTTCACTCCAGAAGACTGTGTCGATAACAACGCCATTTTCATCTACGATTGGCAAGCCTTCGATGTTGTGGCGGCGCAAGAAATCTCTTGCCTCCTCCTTTTCATCGGCCTTGAGGCTGCGTGGCTTGTAGTTTGCGATTGTGCGCACTTCATCATTTAAATCTCCGCCTGAGAGGATGAATCTTCTTACATCTCCTTCGGATAGTGCAGCAATCAATTTGTTATTGTCATCGACTATAAAGGCTGTTCTTCTGCCGCTGGCGTCAAAAGTACGCATAGCCTGAAGCACAGAATCTTCCTCATGTATAAATACATTTTCCATAAAATTTACTCCGCAAAAGTCTTTACCACGTCGAGAACGCGGCGTACGCCGGCCTCATCGAGGTTTGTTGAGCATGGTACGTTTACAACGCGTTTCCAGTACCATGGTGCTTTTTCAAGTTCGAATGTACGAGCTCCCTGATATGGAAGCTGATCTGAGATAAGTCCCCAGATTGGACGAGACTGGATGTGGGCCTCCTTTAATGCTTCGATGAGCTGGTCGCGGCCCTTCTCGTCATTTTCAAATACTACTGAATAGAACCAGTAGTTGCTGCGGATGCCTTCTCTGAAATCCTGAACGTGAAGTCCTGGCATCTTGTCGACTGCATCCTTGTATAAATGATAGTTTGTTGTCTTTGTCTTGATGAAATCTTCAAGCTGCTCTAACTGAGCCATTCCAAGTGCTGCCTGAAGGTTTGTCATTCTGTAGTTGAAGCCGATTTCATCGTGGATGAAGTTGGCCTGGTCTGCTTTGGCCTGAGTTGTCAAATGCTTTGCGTGAGCAAGAAGCTTCTCATCATTTGAAACAATCATTCCGCCACCGCCTGTGGTGATGATTTTATTTCCGTTGAATGAATAGCAACCCATATCACCGATTGTGCCGGCAAACTTTCCAGCGTACTTGCCCTCAGTGTAGTATGTTCCAAGAGCCTCTGTTGCATCCTCTACAACCTTGATGTTGTACTTTTCAGCGATTGGCATGATGGCTTCCATGTCGGCCATGTTTCCGAAGACATGTACTACTACCATAGCCTTGATGTGGCGGCCTGTCTGCTTGTCGATAAGCTTGCCATCTGTGAAGTCGCACTCTGTCTCGCAGAACTTCTGAAGCTTCACTGGGTCCATGCAAAGGCTATCATCGCAATCCATGAATACTGGCTCGGCGCCGATGTACTTTGTAGGGTTTACTGCTGCAATGAATGTAAGAGTTGGAACGATGACTGCATCTTCACGAGTAACTCCGCTGAGGAGTAAGCTGATGTGAAGGGCTGATGTACCATTCTGGGTGCTGACAGCACCTGGAGCCTTTACATACTCTGCAATCTTCTTCTCAAAATCTGAAACGTATGGGCCCGCTGTGGATACCCACTCAGTCTCTACTGCATCCGTAACATATTTAAGTTCGTTACCCTTCAAATTTGGAACAGATAACGCTATAAATTCATCTGACATTTCTATTACCTCTAAATGTTATATATATCTACCTTATACTTATCCATATTCTCACGTAAGAACGCGATGGTCTCCGCGAGACCCTGCTCGAATGTGTACTGTGGCTTCCAGTCTGTGAGCTCAAGGATTTTCTTGTTTGATCCAAGGAGACGGTTTACCTCAGACTTCTCTGGGCGAAGGCGATCTTCGTCGCATATGATTTTTGCATTAGGGTTGATCTGGCGGATGAGCTCCTCAGCGAGCTGTCCGATAGAAATTTCCTTCTGTGTTGCTATGTTGATTTCCTGGCCGATTGTCTTGTCGCTTTCGTACATAGCGATGAAACCGTGAGCTGTATCCTTTACGTAGTTGAAATCACGTGTAGGAGTGAGTGAACCAAGCTTGATCTCCTCCTTGCCAGCAAGAAGCTGTGTGATGATTGTAGGGATAACGGCACGTGCTGACTGACGTGGTCCGAATGTGTTGAATGGACGCACGATTGTAACAGGCAAATCGAATGAACGATAGAATGACTCTGCAAGTCTATCTGCACCGATTTTTGTAGCTGAGTATGGAGACTGGCCCTGGTATGGGTGCTTCTCGTCGATTGGAACGTACTGTGCTGTTCCGTAAACTTCTGATGTAGAAGTTACTAATACTCTGGCTGTGCCAAGGTCTCTGGCTGCCTGTAAAATATTAAGAGTTCCCTTGATGTTTGTGTCAACGTAAGCATCAGGGCTGTGATAACTAAATGGAATTGCAATAAGGGCTGCAAGGTGGAATACTGCATCGCATCCCTTCATAGCTTCACGAACACCATTAGGGTCGCGAACATCACCAGCGAATACCTCAACGTGATCCATAATATCCTTTGGAAGTGTGTCGAGCCATCCCCAGTTGTTGAATGAATTGTAGTAAACGAATGCACGAACTTCGTAGCCCTTCTTTACTAACTCTTCTACTAAGTGTGAACCGATGAATCCATCTGAACCTGTAACTAAAACTTTACTCATTTTCTTTTACCTCTAAAAAATAATCATACATAGACTTTGCTATAAGTGAAATGTTGTCTGGCTTTAAGCGGTCGGCGCTGAGCACGTATGTGTTGCCGACGCGAGCGCAGCTCATATAGGCTGCCAAATATTTGATAACATCCTCTCGAGATGGCTGTTTCCAGTTTGCCATGGCCTCAAGATAATTGTCATAAATATCTTCCATGCGCATAATGCCTGGTGCATTCTTGTAGAGAATGTCGCCACCCATGATGACTGGTCTGCGAAGAAGCATGGCTTCCTGACCAGCTGTGCCAGTAAGTGTTGCAACGCACTGGCAGTTTTTGATGAGTGCGAAGGAATCCTCCCATGGGTCGATAAGGACAATGTTTGGATATTTCTTCAGCTCCTCGTAGAAGCTATTATCCCTGCTGCCAAGGAATGAATAGTGCTCCTTTGCATAAATCAATGTGTCAGCTGGAACTGACTTGGCCAAATTGTCCAGGAAGAAAAGCTGCTTCTCATATTTCTGAGCGCAGACAATTGTGGATGCCTCTGGCTGAAGATGCAAAGGATAGTAAACAAACTTCTTTGATAAATCTGCCTTGTTGTAATACTTCTTGCTCTTTTTATATCTTCTATAAAATTTCCATGGATCAAAGGCTGTCTCGTAGTCCTTGTAGTACATGTAGTTGCCCTTGTCCAATGTGTGCGGATTGAAAAATCTCTGACGAATCCAAAACAGTGGCAAAATCAAAAAGCTTGGCTTGAACTTTGGCACCTTGCCGGAGAAGTTCATGAAGGCTGGCTTTGAATGCTTTTCCTCGAAGGAATTGAGATAATCCTCCGCCTGCTTTAGCTGCTCGTCAGTGTAGCTTCTGTCCAGATAATCATCTGGCATGTTGTAAATCATCTCGAATGGGTCGTTCAAGATGTAGTGATGAGTCAAATCCATTCCAACTGAACGCATCAGAAGCAGTGAATAGAACTTCGCTCCTGTCTTCTTTCCAACTAGGTATGCTGCATAGGTGAAAAGTGTGGCGATAACCTCATCAAAGTAAAAATCTATTTTGTATGTGGTGAACACATACTCCCAAAATGCAAACAAGCCGGCGGCTGTGTGCACGCAATAATCGTAATCTCGGTTGATTAAAAATCTATCTGTGTAGATGTATTTCCACATTGGTGCTGCATCGTACTTTTTCTCGTACTCGCAAAGCTTTTCCAAAGTGAATTCGTCCCAATGGGCGTTCATGAATTCTGAAAGAACCACAACGGTAACTGCATCGCCGTATTTGCTTTCAACGTACTGCTTCTCCTTGGAATCCAGCACAACAATTACGCCATTGGCCTCGCTATCGTGTTTTTCTTTTATATCCTTAAATATCAATGGAGTGTAGTCGAGGAAGGCCTCGCGCCCCATAAAACATAAGTTAAGCATTTTTATCTCCTAAAGAAAATTAACTTAGTAAGTATACCACAGACCACTAGTATGGTAAACAAAGCCAAAGCTGCGGCAACATAGATGTTTTCTATGAGCATGTAATAAAGCACGCCAGGGATGACGATGGCTAAAAGTGGTAGCCAGCTGTTGGCGAATAATTTCAAGAATGAGTAGTTGAACTTTCTTGAAAGCTTAATCATCAAAAGCAATGAATAAAGGGCGTAGCTCATACCGGTGCCGATGGCAACCATGTTGATGCTTCGCTCTACAAAAACAACCAAACCGGTTGAGAAAATCACATTGAAAATGCAAAGGGCAACTGAGTTTGCAATCAGTGATTTGTTTAGCTTCAGCACGCTGAAAATGTTTCCGAAAAGCATGGTTGTGGAATAGATTGCAACGCCGATGATAAGAATCTGAGTTGCAGGAGTTCCATCTGTGTACATTGGCATAAACATCTGCACGAAGATTGGCATGATGAAGAATACGCAAACACATGCTGCTCCGGAAATAACTGATGTAATGTTGGTGAAATAGCTGGCTTTTTCAAGGAGCTGCTTTTCATCTTTGTTGGCCCCATACAAATGTGAGACCTTTATGTAAAACACTTGGGAAATTGTCTGTGGAACCAGCACCATAGTGGTGAATCCCATCAATGGAACTGAGTAAACTCCCAAGTCGTCAGTAGTCAAAAATCCAAGGATAACGAATTTATCCACGCTTTGAACCAAAGTCCAAATCAAGCTGTTGATTAAAAGTGGAAGGCCGCCGATAATCATGGCTTTCATATATGAGAAGTCAAAGCTGAGGCGCACTCCCTTAAGTGCGTTCTTGCGGAACAGGATGATTCCAAGTAACGCTGATGACATTGTCATGGCATAAAGACCATAGTAGCCTACCAGGTTAAGTGCAGCAACGCCGATTCCAAAGGCAATGATTGTACGAAGCAATCCGATAGCTGCGGAATAATTGTATTTACCATTCATTCTGACTGTGGCGTTTGACATGTCGTCGAAGCTTTTCAGCAGAATCATGATTGGGCACATGGCGTAACCGAAGGCATAATATGCCTGATACTGATCAGCACCAACGCGGCCGCGATAGTAAAAGAAAACCCAGGCTTCAAATACCACAAAAATGATGAGGTAAACCATCAGCATGAATGTGGCTGCTGTGTTTTTCAGTTTATTTGCTGTTTCATAATCCTTACGGCCAAGGGCCTGAGGATAATCCCTGTTGTAGGCGTTGAGCACGCCGAACTGGGCGTAGTTCATATAGGTCTGGGCCAACAGGCAAGTGCTGTAGATACCCAGTGGTGTTACAGGAACAAGAGACTTTGAGTATACGCTGAAAATAAATGATATTCCCGAGCAGATAACTGTGGACATAGTCACTAATATGAAATCTGCGCTTTTAATTTTTTCTAGCAGTTTGGTAAGCATCCTCATAAATCTTCTTTACTTCTTCCATGTATGTTTCAAAATTATTTAAGTCTTTGGCACGTCTTCTGGCGCCATCAGACTTGATTCTGTATATCTCCTGATTATCCAGAAGTTCGTTGATATTGGAAACAAATGCCTCTCTATCCACAGGCTTCTTGTCTGTGCCGCATACTTTTCCACAATCATCATTTACGGTGGTGATAAGTCCACCAACCTTGCTGACAAGCACAGGCTTGCCAAAGGCCATAGCTTCCACAGCTGCCATACCGAAGCCTTCGAACTTGGAAGGAGCCACAAGAATCTTCGTCTGATTCATGTAGATGTATGGATTGTGCTGAAGGCCGACCATTGTTATATTGTCGGAAAGATTGTATTTTCCAATTAATTCAAGGCACTCGCTTCCTAAATCGCCACCACCAACAATGATGGCTTTCACATCAGGATGAGTTTCCTTGACCTCTTTAACAATTCTTACAAACTCATAAGGGTTCTTATCATCTGTAAGATATCCTACGAAAAGCAGGTCAGACTTGTACTTTTCCAGCTTTTCTTTTGACATCTCTGTGCCTGGTAAATATCCCTTTTCAAAAATCTTTACAGCGTTGAAGGGTGTGCCAAGGACCACAGTTTTACCTGCCATTTTGTCCTTGAACCATGCCTTCTCTTCCACGATTTTGTTTGGGATGATTATCTTTGTAAAGTTTTTACATGCTCCGCCGTAAATTACGGATTTAGGGCCAATTTTCTGAACCCATTTTGGCACCGAATAAATGTGGCTGATGATTGGAATAGTGTCCGTCACCTTTGTGCACATGAGGCTGCAGTCATATTCATAGGCATGAATGATATCTGGCTTTACCTCATCAATAGCCTCTTTAATAGCGTTTTCATCAACCTTTTCAACACCGATGTATTCGATGTCATGCTCTAATAGCTTTGTCTCAACAGAGCCTGTGGCTGTGAGATACACGCTTTGAATATCTTCTGGCATGGCGTTGATTATATTAATCGCCACATTTTCCATGCCACTGTAAGTTGATGATTTAGATACATGTAAAACTTTCATAGTACTTCTACCCCCGCAAAAAGTTACGTTTATAGGTTACTATATATTTCTTTCATTCTTGCATTCACGTGAACCTTGTCGAAATTTTCCATCACGGCTACGTTATGTGAACCCATGGCTCTACGGTCGATTTCGGCCTTTGCCATCATTCGATCAAGGGCTGTCACAAGTGTGGAAGCATCCTTGGAATCGAATAGATATCCGCCTACGCCTTCCTCAATCAAATCCACATTGCCGCGGATACGGCTGCAGACAACTGGCATGCCCACTGCCATTGCCTCCATCAGTGCAACTGGAAGGCCTTCCTGATGAGATGGGAACACGTAAATATCGCTGGCTGCAAATACATCTGCTACGTCACTTCTGAAGCCTAGCATCTGAACCTGCTCCTGAAGACCAAGTTCGTTAATCTTGTTCTGAAGCTCCTCAGCGATTTTGCCTCTTCCGGCGATGAGATATTTAATCTTGTAGTCTTTGCCGGCATCCTTCATCTGTTTCAAGGCTTCAAAAACCTCCATGTGGTTCTTACGAGGAATCAGCTCGCCCACCGACAATAAAACGGTTGTTTCATCATCGATACCAAGCTCTTTTCTGATTCTTTCGCGACCGTCTGCGCTAGCAACAAATTTGTTTGTATCAACGCCGGCGCCTGGTACGTAAACCACTTCCTTGGCCTTGAACTTTTGAGCGTTTTTGTAATCTTCCTGATTGATGGTTATCAACAGGTCGGTAAATTTACTACAGTACTTTTCCACATTGTAGAACACCAACCAGTTCTTAAGTGGTGCGCCTTTGAAGAAGTGGAAACCGTGTGCTGCGTAAATAACCTTTGTGCCGTAAAGCTTTCTGGCCTTTCTGCAGGCCAGGCGGCAGATAACTCCGCCGATTGGAGACTGGGTGTGGACAATTTCGTACCTGTTTGTCTCCACCTCGTGCTTTAGTTGCTTATATGCCTTGGAAAGCTCTGAAATATTAAAAATCTTTCTAAGGCTGGCTGTCTCAATCACGCGACAGCCAAGGTCATCAAGCATCTTTCTGCGAGCCTTCATAGCCTCTGGAGAAAGTGCGCTATCATCATCTGCCCAGCAGCAAGCTACGTCCACTGTGTAGCCAAGGTCCTGCAAAATCTTAATATTATCAATATTGAATTGAGTCACCATGTATGCAGTGTGTGCATGCATTAAAGCTTTTTTACTTGCGGACATTTGCATTAACCTCGCCTTCAGCAACACCTTCTGTGGCATCCTTTGTAAAGATAACACGAAGGGTCATAAGGATTAGCTGGATGTCCAAGAATACTGAACATTTCTCAACGTAAATCATATCCAGCTTGAGCTTGTCATAAGATGTGGTGTTGTATTTGCCGTAAACCTGAGCGTAGCCTGTAAGGCCGGCCTTTACGTGAGTACGGAATGCAAACTCTGGCACATCCTTTATGTATTCAGCAATGATTTCTGGACGCTCTGGACGAGGGCCAACAACTGACATCTCACCCTTAAGGATGTTGAAGAACTGTGGAAGCTCATCAATACGAGTCGCTCTTATAAAATGTCCGATTGGAGTGATTCTATCGTCGTTCTCGCTGGCAAGACGTGCCTTTCCATCCTTCTCCGCATCTGTAATCATTGAACGGAACTTCATGATTTTGTATTCTTTTCCACCGATAGTGCAGCGAGTCTGTTTATAAAAGACTGGGCCGCCGTCGTAATTGTGGATAAGTATAGCTGTCACAAGCATAACTGGTGAAGAAATAATAATTCCGATAAGTGAAATCACGATATCACCGAGGCGCTTGAGTGTAGCTGAAATGCCATCCATTCCAACATTCTTGCAAAGGTAAAGAGGTGTATCGAAAAGGTTAACCTCCTCAGCGCCCTTGATAAGGATGTCTGAAATCTTTGGTGTGAAATATACACGCTTATCTGTTGCGAAGCAGGCCTTTACAATGTCGTTTCGGATTTCCGATGGAACGTCATTTACAAGAACTGCGTCGTAGTTTTCAAGCTCACGGATAATCTTATCAAGTGGCTCCATGCAGCTCATTTCGCCAGTGATTCGATACTTGTCTGCACGACGATTCATCTTGCGAACAAGGTCGTTTTCGTATTCTCCGTAGATATTTAAAATTGTGAAAGGTGGGAACACTGCGCGATAAAGCTTTGTGCTGACATATGTGATCACAAGGACTGCAATAGCGTCTGCAATTGTAAGCACGATGATGTATGCCAATGTCATCCACATCAACTGCTTGATACGTGTCATCAAAATTACGATTACAAATTCAAGCATGTTTACAAGTCCCATGGCAATGGCCTGAGACATTGTGAGGATTGATATTCTTCCACTTCCGATGTTGAAGCCTTTGAATGTGTTAATCATGAGAACTGTCAAAACCACATAAAGGCCGATCATTAAATAGTTACCGATACTCAAGAATCGCTGTGACATAAGCATCTGTAAACGCATATACCACATAACGCCAAAGAGCGTGGCTAGTACTGCGACTAAAACCACGCTACTTACGAAGCGAAACATTCTTTTGCCAGTTTCTATATTTCTTACGTTTTGATTCATAATACTCCTACTAGAAACTCTTATTCATGTCTACATATCCCTTGATTCCTGGAACTGAACCCTTGCTAGAGTACTGCCACATGTTCTTTCTTCCTGAATATGTACATGATGTATTGTATTGTGCAATCCATACGCTGCATGAGCTTGGTACTGAATTTGCATCCATCAAGCTTGTCATCCAGTTCTTGCTGCAGTAAACGCCTGCCTTATAACCAGATGATTGAACTGTTGAAACGAATGCGTTAAGGATTGCCATTCGCTGAGCTGTTGAAAGTGAGCCCTGTCCACGAACCTTATCCTCCATATCGATGAAGATTGGGTATGAACATCCGCCTGCTTTCTGAGCCATCGCTACTGCCATTGATGCTTCCTGAACAGCCTCTGCCTCGTTGAGGGCAGTTGAGTAAATGTAAACACCTACGCTTACTCCGTTGGCCTTGGCTCCGGACATATTCTTGTAGAAATATGGATCCTCGTGGAGCTGTCCATCATACATACCTCTGTAACCGCAACGAACGATTGCAAATGAAACTGCTGACTTAGCCTGTGACCAGTCGATGTTTGCCTGATACTTAGAAACATCGATACCTGTTCCCTTGTTTGCTAAAACGCCATCTGTTCCAAAATCGTAGCTAACACCCTGGATTACCTGAGTGCCTGTTACCTTATTGCCGTTCTTGTCGAAGTAGTATGTATTGCCATCAATTGACTGCCAACCATAGTATGTATAGCTAGCTTCTTTGTAATAATACTTTTTGCCTTTTTCATAATCAGCAGCAGTTGCTTCCTTTGTGCACTGCTCATCAAGATAGAGCTGGTTGCCAGCTGCATCCTTAAGCTTTTCTGTAGAATCGCCTGAGCCGTATCCTGATACTGTGTATGTAACAGCAAGTGTGTTATCTGTTGCCTTGTCTGAGAATGTTGCTACACCCTTAAGTGTGTAATCTCCATCCTTTGTAACCTTGAAAGTACCGCTACCGTTTGACATTGTAACAGCTGTACCATTTACTGTGACGCTACCAACATTTGCTGAAGCCTTGATTGTGAATGTGCCAGCTGAGTAGCTCATGTCGAGGGTGGCTTCTTCTGTTGTTTTGGTAGTTGTTGTCTTTTTGTATGTGAATGTAACTGTTACATCACTTGTACCAACTGTACCCTTTACAGGTGTTGTTGATGTTAATGTATAACCACTGATTGTTTCTGCATTATATGAATAAGGTGCGCCCTCTTCTTTTGTCTCAGTGAATGCTTTGTAACCAGAAATTTCATTTCCTGATTCGTCTACATACTTAACAGTGATTGTATGCTTTGCTTTTTCAGCTGGTGTTGAACTTCCTGAACCTGATCCTGAGTTATCTGTGCTTCCACTTGTTGAACCTGAATTAGATCCTGAGTTATCTGTACTTCCACCTGTAGAGCCTGAATTTGATCCTGAATTATCTGTACTTCCACCTGTTGAACCTGACTCCGAACTTGAGCCCGAACCCGAGCTATTACCTGTATTACCAGCATTGCCTGTATCAGTAGTTGGTGTACCACCTGTTTCTGTATTTGAATCAGTATCATCAGCCTTATCCGTACTCTGACCGCCTTCTTCACTTACAGTAGCCACCTTTGTAGCCTTCATCATAAGAGCATCGATGTAATCAAGCTTGCTAGCTGCAGCTACATAGCCCTTTGTACGTAAGTATCTTGAAGCTGTCTTAACAACATCGTGTGTTACCTTTGTGATACCACCACTCTTTGCTGTTGCCTTGCTCTTGCTTGCTGTAGCTGTGCTCTTTGGTGCTGCGGCCTCGGCCTGCTTAACCTCACCTGAGCCGTTTTCAACCTTCTTAGATTCAACGTACTCAACTGTATCTGTAAGCTTGTTCTCTACTGGAACCTCTGCAGCGGCAGCCTTCTGTCCATCCTCAGAAGCCACATCCTTCTTAATCTGCTTTGTGATTTCCTTCTGAACCTTATACTCTACCTTGTCCTTTACATTAGCTGCAGTAGTGTATGTTACAGGCTCGTAGCTAACTTCTGTGTCCAAGTCGTTTACTAAGCAAAGTACATAGTCGCCGGCTTCCATATCTGTCTGAGTGATTACACCGTCCATATCATCATCTGTATAAACGATACCTTCTGCCTCATTAACAGCTACTGTGTAAGCCTGAACTGCTGTCTCTTTATCAAGATATAAAAGATACAATGGATCTGAGCTGATATCTCCAGTCTGAGTTTCAACTACATCACCGTTTTCATCTGTAACAGTGACTGCTGCGTTTCTATCCTGGAGGATCTGCATAATCTGGAATGAGTTAGTTGGTATTGTAACTGTTGCCTCATTGCTTGCAGTCTCTGTTGTATCCTCTGAAGTGTCTTCTGATTCTTCTGAATCATCCTTAGAGAAATCAATCTCTTCTCCATCGACTGGGAGGGCATCGCTTTCTTCCTCAGAACCTGTTTCCTCTGTGTCTGTTGAGAAGTCGTAATCCTTTGTGTACTCAGCAATCTGAGCGTCGATATCCTTGATAGCGTCAACATATGACTGAAGGCTTTCCGCATTTTCCTCAGTCAAAAGCTTTACTTCAAAAGGAATTCCTGTGATAGGATTGTCGTTCTCGTCTGAGATGTAGATTGTCAAATCCTTCTCTAATGATTCACTTGTTATTTTTACATTAACAAATTCTGGGATATAGACATCATTATTAGCAGCCTGCTCTGTGACCTCTACAACCTCAACTGGCTCTTCATCGTCAGTCACGAGATTATAAACGCCATAGCCGCCTGCACCTGCTGCTGTAACACCAACAGCACTGGCAACGGCGATACTGGCCGCCTTATGCGATGCTATAAAGAATTTCAAACTCTCCCATAATTCTTCCATTTTATAATTCTCCCAAATAAAACCTATGCGTTAATATTTCTCTCTGCGCAGTAATCCTTGAAAGATGCGTTTACCTTATCTTTGTCTGAAAGGATTAAATCTGCCTCAGTCATACCCTCTGGGATTGGCCACTGAACAGCGATATCTGGATCGTTGAACATAAGACCGCCCTCATCGTTTGGATGATAGAAATCAGTAACCTTGTAGCAGAACTCTGCATAGTCGCTGACTACTAAGAATCCGTGAGCGAATCCCTTTGGAATCATGAACTGCTTTTTGTTCTCCTCTGAAAGAAGAATTCCGTAGTGCTTTCCAAATGTAGCTGATCCCTGGCGGAGGTCAACTGCTACATCATAAACTTCACCTTTGATTACACGAACAAGCTTGTCCTGTGGGAAGTTCTTCTGGAAGTGAAGGCCACGAAGCACACCCTTCTTGCTTGCAGACTGATTGTCCTGTACAAAGACGTAATCAAGACCTTCTGCCTTCATATCATTTTCGTTGTATGTCTCCATGAAGTAACCACGCTCATCACCAAAAACCTTAGGAGTGATAACACAAAGGCCTTCAATACCATTTACGTTCTTTTCAACTGTAATTGCCATTTTCTTTATCTATACTCTTTCTAATTTTTTTGCTTGATAGTTACAAGCTAGTTTTTTACAATCCGTTACTAACGTCTACTAAATATTTACCATATTCTGTCTTCATGAGTGGCTCAGCGAGCTTGAGGAGCTGCTCCTTGTTGATGAAGCCACGCTTGAATGCGATTTCCTCGATGCATGATACATACATACCCTGGCGCTTCTGGAATGTGCTGACGAACTCAGCAGCTGCAAGAAGCATGTCGTGGTTTCCTGTATCAAGCCATGCAAATCCACGGCCAAGTGTCTCAACGTGAAGATTTCCACGGTTTAAGTATTCGTTGTTAACAGCTGTGATTTCAAGCTCACCACGTGCTGATGGCTTGATAGTCTTTGCGATTTCTACAACTGAGTTGTCGTAGAAGTAAAGACCTGGAACTGCGTAGTTGCTCTTTGGCTGAGCTGGCTTTTCCTCGATAGAAATAGCTACGCCGTTCTCGTCGAACTCAACAACGCCGTACTCTCTTGGGTCACGAACATAGTAACCGAAGATTGTAGCGCCTGGCTCTGTCTCTGTACGGTGTGCCGCTGTCTGAAGCACCTTTGAGAATGACTGGCCATAGAAAATGTTATCGCCGAGTACAAGTGCTACAGCATCTTTTCCGATGAAATCTGCGCCGATGATAAATGCCTCAGCAAGTCCGTTTGGCTGCTCCTGAACGGCATACTGAATATCCATGCCAAGCTGGCTACCATCACCGAGAAGCTCCTTGAATACAGGAAGATCTCTTGGTGTAGAGATGATAAGAACCTCACGGATGCCTGCAAGCATAAGTGTAGACAATGGATAATAAATCATTGGCTTATCATAAATTGGCATAATCTGCTTAGAGATAGCTTTAGTTAATGGGTATAATCTTGTGCCGGAACCTCCAGCCAATATAATTCCTTTCACTTAAAATTCCTCCTTTACGCAATCCAATGCAGCCATTACCACCTTGTCCATATCGTAGTATTTGTACTGACCAAGACGGCCTCCGAAGATAACACCTGACTCGCTTGATGCAAGCTTTGCGTAATCCTCGTAAACTGCATTATTTTTATCGTTGTTTACTGGGTAGTATGGCTCAACGCCTGGCTGCCACTCGCTTGAGTATTCCTTTGAAATGATTGTGGTTGGCTGTGTGCCAAACTCAAAGTGCTTGTGCTCGATAATACGAGTGTAAGGCACATCGGCTGCAGTGTAGTTTACAACTGCGTTGCCCTGGTAGTTGTCACAATCGATTTTTTCCGTCTCAAATCGAACTGAGCGATATTCCAAATCGCCATAGCAGCTATTGTAATACTCATCAATCTGGCCTGTGAAAACAAGCTTATTCCAAGAAACCTGGCTACCGTCATTGAGAGTTCCCTCTGTAGACTTTGGTGCGTTTTCTACGCCGCCAACCATGTCGAAGAAATCCTGCTCAAGCACAACATCTGCGCCCTGAAGCATCTTTTCAACGATCTGAGTGTAACCGCCCATTGGGATTCCCTGGAATCTATCGTTAAAGTAGTTGTTGTCGTATGTAAATCTAAGTGGCAATCTCTTGATGATGAAAGCTGGAAGCTCGTCGCATGGACGTCCCCACTGCTTCTGTGTGTAGCCCTTGATGAGCTTTTCATATACATCTGTTCCTACAAGAGAAAGTGCCTGCTCTTCCAAATTCTTTGGCTCTGTGATGTTAAGCTCCTTGATCTGATCTGCAATCTTGGCCTTAGCCTCTGCAGGAGTCTTGATGCCCCACATCTTTGAGAATGTGTTCATGTTGAATGGAAGATTGTAAAGCTCGTCGCCATAAACGGCAACTGGGGAATTGATGTAGTTGTTGAACTCAGCGAACTGGTTCATGTATTCCCAAATCTTTTTGTCGCTAGTGTGGAAGATGTGTGCGCCGTAAACGTGCACATTAATTCCATCTTCTTCTTTTGTATATATATTTCCGGCTATGTGGTTGCGCTTGTCGATTACTAGAACCGACTTGCCTCTTTTCATAGCTTCGTAGGCGAAGGTTGCACCAAACAACCCTGCGCCTACTACTAAATAATCATATTTTTTCATATTATTTTCCTGAATACATATCTGTATAGTATTTCTGGTAATCACCGCTTGTTACGTTCTTCATCCACTCCTCGTGCTCGAAGAACCACTTGATTGTCTTCTTGATGCCTTCTTCGAAGCATGTCTCTGGATACCAGCCTACTGCAGCCTTAATCTTGTCTGGAGCGATAGCGTAACGACGATCATGTCCCTTACGGTCTGTAACGTACTTGATAAGGTTCTCAGATACGAGCTCCTTACGTGGATCTCCCTCTGGAAGCATCTCCTGAAGTGTATCAAGGATGATGTGGATGATCTGGATGTTCTGCTTCTCGTTGTGTCCACCGATGTTGTATGTCTGGAAGAGTTCACCCTGCTCCTGAACCATATCGATTCCCTTAGCGTGATCCTCTACGTATAACCAGTCACGTACGTTCTTTCCATCACCGTATACTGGAAGGTCCTTGCCCTGAAGCGCATTGTTGATAATAAGTGGAATGAGCTTCTCTGGGAACTGGTAAGGGCCATAGTTGTTAGAGCAGTTTGTAATGTTTGCAGGGAACTTGTATGTATCCATGTAAGCCTTTACAAGCATGTCTGATGAAGCCTTTGAAGCTGAGTATGGTGAATGTGGATCGTATGGGCTTGTCTCATAGAAGAAAGCGTTGTCATCATCTGGAAGTGATCCGTAAACTTCGTCTGTTGAAACGTGAAGGAACTTCTTGCCTTCCTTGAATGTGCCATCTTCAAGCTCCCAAGCTTCCTTTGCACAGTTAAGCATTACAGCTGTACCAAGTACGTTTGTCTGTACGAAAACTTCCGGATTCTTGATTGAACGGTCAACGTGTGACTCAGCTGCGAAGTGAACAACTCTATCGATGTCGTTCTCAGCAAAAATCTTGCGGATAGCTTCCTTGTCGCAGATATCAGCCTTTACGAATGTATAGTTATCGCGGTTTTCAACGTCCTTGAGGTTCTCAAGGTTACCTGCGTATGTAAGCTTATCTACGTTGATGATACGGATTTCATTATCATATTTCTTAAACATGTAATGAATGTAATTTGAGCCGATGAAACCAGCTCCACCAGTAACTAAATATGTTCTCATTTTAATCTCCTTTTTGGCGGGCAAATCCCCTAGGTATTCTATGATATTTGCCCGATTTAAATCACATTAATAATAATATATTTATTAAACGCGTGAAAAAGGTTTCATGCGTCCATTAACGGTTTATGCGAGGTATTCGCGGAGGGCGTCTTTCCAGTCGGCCATCTTGTAGCCGCTTGTAAGACGAAGCATGTAGTTGTCGAGGATGCTGTAGTGAGGTCTGTCGGCACTAGCTGGATTCATCTTTTTGTACTCCTCGCTAGTAACGTGGTTGACCTTTACATTGATGCCCTTAAGCTTGAAGATTTCCTCTGTGAAATCTGCCCAGTTTGTGTCACCTTCACATGTGCCATGGAAAATACCATAGTTTTCTGTAGGCTCAAGGTGATGAATCATGCGAGCAAGCTCTACTGCAGATGTTGGCGAACCAAGCTGGTCGCAAACAACTGAAAGCTCGTCATGTGTCTCAGCAAGAGAAAGCATAGTCTTAACGAAGTTCTTGCCATCGCCGTAAAGCCAAGCTGTACGTACGATAAACCACTTGTCTGCAAACTGCTGAACGAACTTTTCACCCTCGTATTTTGTCTTGCCGTAAGCACTGATTGGTGCTGGCTGATCAAACTCTGTGATAGGCTTTGTTGCATTGCCTGGGAAGACATAGTCTGTGCTGACATGCACAAGCTTTGCTCCAACCTTTGAAGCAGCGATAGCCAAGTTTCTAGGGCCAAGTGCATTAAGCTTGTAAGCAAAATCCCAGTCCTTTTCACAGCCATCTACGTTTGTAGCTGCTGCGCAGTTGATGATGACATCTGGCTTCTTATCTTCTACGAAGCTAAGAACTTCTTCCAAATCCATAATGTTGAGTGGAGAAATCTTTTCTCCCTCTACTACGTCTGTGAGTATGAACTCTACTTCATTTCCATACTCTTTCTGAATGGCACGTCCAAGCTGGCCGTTGCATCCTGTTACTAAAATCTTTCTCATTTTATTTCCTCTTTAACTTTATGCAAATTATTTGCTATTTTAAATGTCTTTAGCTTTCGCTATAAGACGATTATAAGCACTAAACATACTGCGAATTGAGGCACGAGTAATATTTGAGCTTACGCCAACGCCAAATGTGGTGTTGCCATGACGCTCGTCGCGCATCTCGATGTATGCTGCAGCCTTTGCTCCAGAACCCTGTGCTTGAGCAAGTGTATGCTCGGTGTAGTCAATAAGTGAGAAGTCAAGCTCTGGTACGCACTGCTTAATTGCAAGCTTAACAGCATCGATAGGACCGTTTCCTTCAGCCTCTGAGTGGAATTTCTCTCCGTGGTAGCTGAAGTCAAGAATAGCAACTGTATCGTCAGTATCCTTGTCGTCCTTGATAACAACATATTCCAGTGTGAGTGGCTCCTTGTTTTCCAAGTACTGAGACTTGAATGCCTCCATAATGCGCTGAGGTGTAACCTCGCCGCCCTGCTTTTCTGAAATATACTGAACAACATCAGCAAATTCACGCTGCATCTTCTTTGGAAGCTTGAAGCCGTAAACTGTATCCATAACGAAAGCAACACCGCCCTTTCCAGACTGGCTGTTGATACGAACCACTGGCTCGTACTTTCTTCCGATATCGGCTGGGTCGATTGGAAGATATGGGACCTCCCAATACATATTCTGGCGACTGCGCATTGCAGAAACGCCCTTGTTGATTGCATCCTGATGTGAACCAGAGAAAGCTGTAAATACAAGCTCGCCTGCATAAGGATGTCTTGCATCGGTAGGCATCTTTGTGACTCTCTCACATACCTCCACGATTTCTTTTATATCATCAAGCTCAAGCTCAGGATCAACACCCTGAGAGAACATGTTGTAAGCAATTGTAAGAATATCTACATTACCTGTACGCTCACCATTTCCAAGAAGTGTACCTTCCACGCGGTCTGCACCGGCAAGAAGGCCAAGCTCTGTAATAGCAACGCCTGTACCTCTATCGTTGTGAGGATGAATTGAAAGGATGATGTTATCTCTGTCTTTGAAGTGCGTGCTCATCCATTCAATCTGGTCTGCATAAACGTTTGGTGTGTTCATCTCTACTGTGGCTGGCAGGTTGAAGATGATAGGTGCATCTGTTGCATGATCCCATGTATCCTGAACAGCTGTACAAATATCAAGGGCGAACTCAACCTCAGTGCCTGTGAATGATTCTGGTGAATATTCCAGCTGAAGGTTGCCGTTGTAACGGTCAAGTCTGTCCTTTACCATCTGTGTGCCTGCTTTGGCAATTTCGATAATCTCGTCTTTGTCTGCATTGAAAACCACATCTCTTTGAAGAGTTGATGTGGAATTGTAAATATGGAAAATAACATTTGGTATTCCCTGAATAGCCTCGAATGTGCGGTCGATCAGTTCCTCGCGACACTGAGAAAGCACCTGCACCTTAACGTCTGAAGGGATTTTATTTTCCTTAACGAGTTGTCTTAAAAAGTCAAATTCTATTTGGCTTGCTGCAGGGAAGCCAATCTCGATTTCTTTAAAACCTAATTTTAGTAGGAGGTCGAATAGTTCCATTTTTTCGTCGACGTTCATTGGTTCGACGAGGGCTTGGTTGCCGTCACGTAGGTCTACTGAGCACCAAATTGGAGCTTTGGTAATCTGCTTGTTAGGCCATGTACGCTGTGGAAACTCTAACACTGGGTTTGCTTTGTAACGCTTGTAGTTCAACATTATTCTTCCTCCTAGTCTTGTATCTCGCATGCCCCAAAGACTTTCTCTCGCTTGTTATGTTCTACTTTAGTTGGTTTCTCGCCTGTTACTATCACAAGCATGATGAATTCTCCGGTCAACAAAAGCGGATACTCGCCCATGCAAATTGCTATCGCAATGGGCTCGTCAGGTTCTCGATTTGCTTAGCAAATCAAGAAATTTTTCCCTTGAGAATTATCATAGCTTGTTATAGACAGGCTATTTTAACCTATGTGTCAAACATAAAAAGCTATTTTTACTCTTAGTGCATGCTACTTTTTGTCTATGAATGAATCTGTTGAACAAAACCATTTGATTGGATTGTTCTTCAGATCATTAACTTGATTAACTCAAATAATAACTATTCTCCGAGTCCTCCCTCGATAGAATTGACGATATCCTCCAAGGCTGCGGCTTCGTCCTCGCCATCGCAGATGATAGTGATTTCTTCGCCGGCTTTGACGCATGCTCCCAGCACTCCTAGTACTGATTTCGCATTCGCCTCGTAATGATTATCAGTTGTGAATGTAACCTTAGAAGTATATTTCATGGCAGTCTCGCATAAGACCCCTGCCGGTCTTAGGTGCAAGCCTGTTGCATTAACAATCTTTACTTTTCTTGAAACCATATCAAATATCCTAGTTTAGTTTACAACATTGTGTTAGTAATCAATTCAGCCAATGCGTGTGCATCTGCATCGATTTCTTCCTGATTCTTGCCTTCAATCATAACACGAACGAGTGGCTCTGTGCCTGATGGGCGGATGAGTACACGTCCTTCGCCAGCGAACTTAGCCTCAAGCTCGCCGATTGCCTTTGCAATTTCAGGATACTCCATGTAGCTTTCTTTCTTGTGGTTTGGCACCTTTGCATTAACAAGTGCCTGAGGTAATACTTCCATAATAGAAGCAAGCTCAGAAAGTGACTTGCCTGTCTCCACAAGAACTCTGAGTAAGTGAAGGGCTGAAAGAAGTCCATCACCTGTAGTGTTGTCATCTAAGAAGATAACATGTCCACTCTGCTCGCCGCCGATATTATAACCGTTTGCAAGCATATTTTCCAAAACATATCTATCGCCAACCTTTGTTGACTCAACATTGATGCCCTGTTCCTTTGCCATCAAAGTGAATCCAAGGTTTGTCATTACTGTAACTACACATGTGTTTTTCTTAAGTGTGCCCTTATCCTTCATGTGTTTTGCGCAGATAGCCATAACCTGATCGCCATCAACAAGACGTCCCTTTTCATCTACAGCAAGCATTCTGTCGGCATCGCCATCAAATGCAAGACCGATGTTAGCATTCTCTGCAACAACACGAGCCTTAAGCTCATCCATGTGTGTACTTCCGCAGTTTGAGTTGATGTTTGTTCCGTCTGGATTGTTGTGGATTGTGATAAGCTCTGCGCCCATCTCTGAAAGGCAAGCAACGCTAGTTCTGTAAGAAGCGCCCTCTGCACAGTCGATAACAATCTTTAATCCTGACAAATCCATAGGTACTGTCTGCTTTAAGAAATCAACATACTCACGGCCGAGGTCGAATCTGAAATCTACCTTTCCGATTTCTGCGCCTGTTGGAAGGCTGATGCCCTTCATATCGCTTTCGATGAGCTCCTGAATTTCGTCCTCAAGTGCATCTGAAAGCTTGAAGCCTTCGCCATTGAAGAACTTGATTCCGTTGAATTCCATTGGATTGTGGCTGGCAGAAATAACAACTCCCGCATCTACCTTGTGCTTACGTGTCAAGTAAGCGATTGCTGGTGTAGGAAGAACTCCTACGTAAACTGCATTAGCACCAACTGAGCAGATACCACTCATAAGTGCTGAAGCAAGCATTGTTCCTGAGATTCGTGTATCGCATCCTACGATGATTGTAGGCTGATGTGATGCTTCTTTTGTAAGTACATAAGCGCCTGCCTGGCCCAAAGCCTTTGCAAGCTCAATAGTAAGTTCTGAGCCAGCAACTCCTCTGACTCCGTCTGTTCCAAATAATCTTCCCATATTACTCCTCTGAATCTTCTGTTGCCGCTGATGTATCTTCAATAACGGTAACTGTCACCGATGTATTTTGAATGGTGACCCCTTCAATATTTTCAAACTGAACCACAACTGTCTGTGATTCCCCAACTGTAAGGTTGGTGCAGTCAATTGTGCCTTTGATGCTGCTTGCATTCAAAGCTGAAAGTGCATCGGATGTACCGAATACATTGACTGTCACTGAAGAAGCATCCAGTGAAACTGCAAGCCCTTCAGGAATGTTTGTAAGTGAAATGTTGTCTGCGCTGACTTCTGCTGTGGAAGCTGTTTCGCCAGACATCAAAACATATATTGTAACCTTTGATGACGAGCCATCTGCCAAAGTAATGCCTTCAGGCATGTATGATGAAATATCTACCGTGGTGGTAAATGAACCAGTCAAATCTGAAAGGTTGATAACTGTATCAGGTATTGTGATTGAAGTGACATCATTAAGGGCTGTCGCCTCTCCCTTTATACCAACTGATGAAGGATCAGTTTTAATGGAATCAAGAGTCAGGCTACTATCAAGCGTGCCGCTTGTCTTGACTACTAAATCCACAGTTTTGATATTAGAGAAGGTAACACTAACACTAACTGTAGACACCGAAAGCGTAAGTTCCTTTGAATCCACTTCTTCGCCTTCAGAATCATAGAACTTAGGAATAACACTTTCTGTGAAGTTGCTTGTAACACCAGTGATGTTTGCTGAAGCAACTACTTTATCAATTGTAGAAACCACATCCTCAGGACCGGTAACTGTGATAACAGTAGGGCTGCTTGTGACAGAATCCACCGTCAGGCCTGTTTCAATTGTACCTGTAGTCTGCGCTTCGATAACAAAGCGTTCTGTCTGCTCATCCTCAAGAACTACATATAGGTAGTTTTGCTTGCTTGAGATGGTGATGTAGTTTGCATATGATTTTGCCGCAATTGTGACAGGGATACGCTCCTCATTTTCCAGACTGTTCATATCTGCTGTAGCAGAGAAATCTGAAGGAGAAAGCTTTTCAATGATGGAACGCTTTGCAGTAACTCGGAAGCTGACTGTGTTGACGCCATCCTTTATTTCATAAAGCTTTCCTGCCTCCTTTAGGACATCTGCATTGGTGACTGTAACAACAGCCGTGAATGTCCTAGTCTGGGTTGGGTCGTCGATATTTACAACAACCAGCCAAAGCAGGAAGGAAAATACTACTGCTAAAATCTTAAGTCCTACGTCCTTTGTAAGGGCATTAATAATTTTTTGCTTCATGCCATACCTCCTTCCGAAGTATTGGCTGTGCCGTCCTCTTCAACATCAGGATTCTGTATGCGCTTAAGCTCTGCAATAAGCTCATCCTCCTTGACGTCGCGAACGATGCGTCCCTCTCTTGCGTATGATACTGTTCCAGTTTCTTCTGAAACAACAATTGTAAGGGAATCGGAAACCTCACTGATACCAACAGCTGCTCTGTGGCGAGTTCCCAAATCCTTTGATAAAGCCATATTGTCAGAAAGAGGAAGGTAGCAAGTTGCAGAAACAACTCTGTCTCCTCTGACGATAACAGCACCATCGTGAAGTGGTGTGTTTTTCTCGAATATATTGATAAGGAGCTGTCTGGTTACGAGAGCATCCAGACTGATTCCTGTTCTTTCGAATTCTGTAAGCTGCATATCATTTTCGACAACGATAAGTGCACCGGTTTTAACTGCGCCCATTTCGTAGCATGCAGAAACCATACCGGTGATGGTTGAGTCGTCGAATTTCTTAGCACCTGGCTTGAGCAAGTTCCAGGTGAAAAGGGAAGTAATTTTTCGTCGACCGATTTGCTCCAATGCGCGACGAAGCTCTGGCTGGAACACTACAATCAACACTGTGACAGCAACTGAGACTAATTTCTCGCCCAACCAGAGGATAGTGTTCATCTGGAAGATCGCTGCAAGCACAAAAAACAGCATGATAAAAATGACGCCTCTGATAAGCATCCAAACCCTGCTGTTTTTCACCCATACCAATAAGTGATATACGAAGTATGCAATTATGAAAATTTCAATTACATCTGTAATGGAAACATCTGGAATATTTACATTGAAATAATCATCGATGAAGGCATCTACAGCATTGACAAAATCAACCAATGATCCACTTCCTTACTACCCTAACGGGGATTATATTTTCTTTACTTCTTTTTCTTCTTCTACAATTCTGATCTTTGGTACTGCAGTTACATAATAGTAATAATCATCATCCTCAAACTGAACCTTTTCAATTCGTGAGTAGTCCAAATCAAGAATGAAGTAATTCAAAATGAAACCTACAACTAAGACGATAATATTGCCAAGGATGAGCCCTGGAATTTCGCCCTTTTGGCTAGTGAGCAAAAATCCTGCAATCATGATAATGAACTCTACGGCTACGCCTGCAAAGTTTGCAACTATCCATGACATATTGATGCTAGCCTGGCGAAGTAAATAAACAACTAAAAACATTGCAACCATGGCAGCCAAGAAGAAGTAGAACATCTTGCTCTTAAGAAGCTGCTCATTTAATAAAGAAAAGACTGAAACATCGCTAGTCTCATCAAGGATTGCAGCTGCATTGTTTTTGATTACGTGTAAGTAGTATGCGGTAACTGTTCCGCAGATAACTGAGCAAAGCTCGTTGATATTTGACATAAGGCCAGTGCCAAGTGCCATCACATATGGTGAATGGAATGAATAGCACACTGGAACCATGACCATATTGTAAGTATTTTTGCTTCTAAAATATGCACAAACGAGATAGCCAATGACCACCAATGCTAGTGCAACAAGAGCAACCTGAGCACCAAGCTCCGCTAAATCAATCAATAAAACTAACAATAAAATTAGGGAAACACCCTGAATAGGGAAAAATGCGCTTATTATGGTAATGATAATAGAAACCCAAAGCTGGCTAACTGTATCATTATAGCCAAAGTTGGATTTGATGCACATAAGACCTACGAAGGCAATAAGTGCGCTCCATATTTTCAAAAAAATCATTTCTCTGGAGAGAATGAATCTTCTAATGTCATCTCGTAATCTGATAAATGCGTTCATTTTATATAATCCTTTAGTATATTTCTTCTTTGTTTCTAGCAAGTAATGGTTTGGTCTGTTGAGCTTCATCCTCGTACATGAGGTTGAGCTTTGAGTATTTAGCTGCCAATTCTTTGATGAGACGTTTGCCCATTCTGTACTGCTTTGCAGCCCTGCGACGGGTATTGTGAACATGTACGATGATGTACAAAGCGTATACCAACAACCCGATTAAAATCATAAGTAAAATATACATTGTGGTGATATTCTCAAGGACATTGCCTGTAATATACAAAACAATTCCTACATAAATAACCGCAAAAAATACTGTGCCGGCGAGGAAGCCTCCCCAGCCATGTAGAGCTATGTATTCTTTTTTGGAGTAGCGAAGCATAGGCTGATATTCAGGGCCTAATTCCTTTTCGAAAATGGCCATGGATGTCATGTGCTTTACGCGCTCTTCATTTATCATAACAATCCTCTCATCTTTTTACCTAGTAATACAGAATGAGTATAGCATAAAATTGGCTGAAAAAGAAATACCCACTAGCTTTTGCTAGCAGGTATTTGAATTAATGCACTATTTTTCAAGGAAACGCATCTTATTTTTATTATCTGGTTTTTTCTTTGGCTCCTCAATTGGCTTTGGTTTTTCAATAGATTGAGCCAAAGAATTTGCCATAGTATTTTTACAATTTTCGCAGAATCTACCGGTTTTGATACTAGCGCCACAGTTTTCGCACTCGATACCGATTGGTGAATCGTCAGTAAACTGTAATCTTTCCTCACGAATCCACTGACGAAGCTGATTTGTGCTAACTTCATTGTCTTCTGAAATCTGCTGAATGCTAGCACGTGGATTATCCTGGATATAACTCTTTACCTCCTGGAACTTCTTCTCCAAATCGTCGCGACATGCAGGGCACATGTTAGGATTGCCTCCTATATAATTGAACAATCTGCCACAAGTTCTACAATTACGTACCTCCATAGATGATTCCTCCTACTTTAGTCGCTGCACTCGCCAATGCAGACGCACATACCAAATACCTCTTTTACTCCCCCACTCTTCAACACCCTGGCCACTTCGTCCATCGTTGTGCCAGTTGTGTAAATATCATCAACTATAAGTACTTTTCTAAATTGTACAACATTTTCCGTTAGTATAAAAGCTTTTAACAGATTTTTCTTTCTTTTTGTACTATTTAGTTCTTTCATTGCAACAGTATCCCTTTCTCGTCTGACAATTTTATCAGCGATGGGTATGCCTGTTTCCTTACTTAGCGCCTTTGCAAATACCTCTGCCTGGTTGTATCCGCGCTTCTTTTCTTTGGGGCCGTACATAGGCACCGGCACAATTGCATCTACATCAATGGCCTTTAGCCAGCTGCCATAGTTTCTCAATGCGTGAGTTGCAAATACTTTGCCGTAACATCTCCTATTAGAATACTTGAAGCGGTACATGGCTTCCTTCATGCCACCTGTGTATCTGAACACTGCTTTTGCCTGATCAAAATGATGCTTGTTTTCCTTACAATTATTGCAGAATTCTTCTGATGGATTATTGATAGGGCCGCCGCATTTTATGCAATAAGTACCTCCCACCAGTTTCACTTTTGGGGCGCATTCCTTGCAGATTCCCATATCTTTTTCTATTTTTAATAAAACTTTATCGCAAGCCACACATCGTTTTGGATATAATAACTCTAGGCAAAAGTCTATAATACCTTTGTCGAATTGTTTCATAAGACTCCTATTTGACTAATTTGGGATTTCTAATTATTATTTAGTAACTGAATCTTTGAAAGGAACAATATGAAAAAAAGATTTTTAAGCATAGCATTAGCTGCTACTCTCGGTCTTTCAACAGTTGCCTGTGGAAGCAACAACGAATCCGAGTCTGAAAAAGAAGTTAATGAAGAATCCACTGAGGATTCATATCAATATAATATATCAGCACTCTTATCCGAAGACAATACCTACAATGAAAATCTACTAAAGGGCTTTTCTGATGCCCTTTCAGATTATCTAGGTGAGGAACATTTTGTAATCACTACATCTTCTGTATCAGAGGATGCAACTAGTGAAGAAATTGCAAAGGCGGCTGTGAAAGACGGTTCGGATATGATTTTCACTGCTGGAAAACAAACACTTTCATCGGCAACATCTGCTACAGATACTATCCCAATCATCGCCACTGGCATTATCGATTTCAAGGGCACACTTAGAATCGCCAGCCTTGATGGAAAATCCTGGGACAAGACTACAGGCAAAAATGTTACTGGCATCAGCAGTAAGCCAAGCATCGTTGACCAGGTATCTCTTATGATAGAAGCAACTGACGATTTGCAGACTGTCGGCATTTTCTTTTCACCAGAGGACACCGATGCCATCTATCAGAACGAGATTTTCGAAGCATATCTGGATCAGGCGGGAATCCCTTGGAAGGAATATTTGATTCCAGCATCTGATACAGCAACAGATTATGCAGCGGAGGAAGAAGCACAAAATTCCACAGCTTTGACTCCTAGTAAATTCGTTGCATTCTCTGCAAAAGAGGGAATGGACAATAACGTAGTTGCTCTTAATGAGGACTCTGTTTTAGGTTTGAATTCACCATCATCTACACGAGTTGCTCTTCAGTCAGATTTCTGGACTGGCGGCAAGGTTGTAAGGGCATCTAGCAAGGTAGATGAAGAGACTTCGGAAGATGAGGAAGAATCTACTGAGTCGACTGAATCTGCTAGCGTAAAGTCTTCGAACGGTGATTCATCTGAGGAATCAGAAGAGGAAATCACTCTTGAGTCTCGCATCCAGGAAGCCTGCGATGAGTGTTCAGCAATCTACATCCCATTTGGCAGCATGCTTACAGACCAGATGGATGTTATCGGAGAAATCGCTACCGAATCAAAAGTTACTGTTGTTGCCGGAGACACAACAATCGGCGAAAACGCACTTGTAACACTTTTCTCTGACCCATATTCACTTGGATATGCAGCTGGCAAAAAGGCCGTACGTGTCTTCAACGGAGACGATATTACAACAATCAAAATCGGCTACGGCAGCTCAGATGATTCAGTTAAGCTTTACAACGGAAAAATTGCTGAGGAATTTGGAATGGAATTCCCTAAGTCATTCAGCGAAATTGACGAATTTTTAAGCACATATGTGTACGGCAGCAATACCGCCCGCTATTCTATTGCAGGAGAATAAATTCATGATTTTACATGTAATCAAATCCAAAATATATTCAGGGGCAGAAAATGTTGTCTGTCAAATTATAAAAGGTCTTTCTGATCGTGAGGAGTTCATTTATATGGCTCCTCATGGTCCTATAGAGGACAAGCTCAAATCTATCGGTCTTTACGACAATTACTACGGCATCGACAAGCTCGATGTTGCTTCAATAAAGGCAGCTGTTGAAAAGTTTCATCCAACAGTGGTTCACGCCCACGATTTCACAGCCAGCGTTCTTTGTGCTTTTGCGCTTAAGGGTAGCGTGCCAATCATTTCCCATCTACACAACAATCCACCATGGATTCAAAAATTTCATTACAAGACCATTTCTTATCTAATGGCTTGCAAGTATATTGACCATATTTTGATGGTTTCCGATGCTGTTAGAGATGAGTATCGCTACACCAGCAAGATTAAATGCCCTATCACCATCGTGGGAAATCCTTTTTCTGTGGATGGGGTTAAGTCTCAGGTGAAGCAGGAGCTTTTTGGAGCTGATGGCGCTGGGGTTTCGGGTGAAGCCGGCTTGGCTGGTGCTGAGATTTCAGCTGTGGCTGACACGGAGTTTCAGTGCTACGACAGTGATTTACTTTTTGTGGGGCGTCTTACAGAGCAAAAGAATCCTATGCTTGTGCTTGAGGTTGCTAAAGAGTTAGCTGAGGCCGGACTAGTGAAGCGAGTTCGAATTGTAGGTGATGGTGAGTTGATGCCAGAGCTTCAGCAATTTGTCATTGATAATAGACTTTCTGATGTGGTTGTTTTAGAGGGATTCAAAAAGAATTCTTACGACTATATGGCTTGCACAGAGGTTTTGATGATGCCTTCAAAATGGGAAGGTTTCGGACTTGTTGCTTTAGAAGCTATGTCTCTTGGAGTTCCTGTTGTCAGCACAAATAGCGGCGGACTAGTGAAAATCATGGATGATAGCTGTGGCTTCGTCTGTGAAGGTAAGGATGAATTTGTGGCTGCTATCACATCTCTTTTGACTGATGCTGATTTATATGCCAGCAAATCTTCTGGTGCAACCAAGCGTGCCATGGAATATAATAATATCGATGAGTATTGCGGAAAGCTGCTAGACATTTACAGATCATTTCAATAGAAGGTATGATGGCAGTCGCAATGCTGTTTAACAATCATTATTGGAGATAATTTATGACAAAAAAAGAGTACAAGGAATTACTCAGAAGTGATTTTTTAAGATATTCAAATGATGATACTTTTATCGGCCGTTTCAAGGCCTATAAAATGAAGCCTGGCTATGCTTGGAGCTACTGGTACAGAAAGCTCTGCTACCAAAATTCACATAGCTGGATGAAGCCTCTGGCCTTCATCACCAGGCTTCGCTTTCATAGTGTTGCTGTTAAATATGGTATCGATATTCCAAGCCACATCAAGCCAATTGGGGCCGGGTTCATGATTGATCATTTTTCATGCATCGTCATTCATGTGGACGCTGTCATCGGAAGTGGCGTCACAATCCGCCAGGGCTGCGTTGTTGGCACAAATGGCCGCGGCGTGCCAGTGATTGAGGATGGCGTAGACATCGGCGCCGGCGCAGCAATCATCGGGCCTATCACTGTAGGCAAGGGTGCCCGCATCGGCGCCAACGCGGTAGTTGTTCACGATGTCCCTGCCGGAGCCACAGTTGTAGGGAATCCAGGGCATGTAGTGAGCAAATAGCTGCGCATCGGACGATTGTTATTCGTCGTGGTTCGATAGGATGACTATATATTTCTGTGATGAGTGGGAATATATAGTCATTTTTGTTGTGTTCTGACTGTTTCTGACTATACCTTTTCATCATCTTTTGATTTATATAGTCATGCTTGCTCTTTTGGACTATATATCTTCAGCTTTTCTTGTTTATATAGTCATAAATTGCTGTGTG
>NZ_KL370823.1:46047-290531 GCF_000701765.1 Pseudobutyrivibrio sp. LB2011
TATATCTTTTTAAACTCTTTGGATTTATATAGTTATGAAGGTTGATTTTGACTATATATCTTCAGCTTTTCTTGTTTATATAGTCACAAATTGCTTTGTGATACTATATATTTATCTATTGTGCGGGAAATATAGTCATTTTTGTTATGTTCTGACTGCATCTGACTATACCTTTTTATTAGTTTTAGTATATATAGTCATCTTGACTCTTTCGGGCTATATCTCTTCAGCTTTTCTTGTTTATATAGTCATAAATTGCTGTGTGGGACTATATATTTTTCTATCGTGCGCGAAATGTAGTCATTTGCTATAAGATTCGGCTAATCTGCAATCTTATAGCATTTTCTTTTTGGGATTTGCTATAAGTTTGAGCAATTCTCTAATCTAATAGCAGATTTTCTCAGCTTTCTGCTATAAGATTAGATTTTTTCCAAATCATATAGCAACTCGGATTCTTTTTCTGCTATAGATTTATGTTTTTTTCCAATTCTTATAGCAGCCCGGATTCTATTTCTGCTATAGATTTAAGCTTTTCCCAGTTCTTATAGCAACTCGGATTCTATTTCTGCTATAGATTTAAGTTTTTTTCCAATTCTTATAGCACCCCGGATTCTTTTTCTGCTATAGATTTAAGCGCTTCCCAATTCTTATAACAACCCGGATTCTTTTTCTGCTATAGATTTAAGTTTTTCCCAATTCTTATAGCAACTCAAGTTCTATTTCTGCTAAAGATTTAAGCTTTTTCCAATTCTTATAGCAACTCGAATTCTATTTCTGCTATAACTTTGAGACTTTATTTATTCTTATAGCTATCCCACTTTCATCCCTGCTATAATCTCAGCCTTTTTCCTAATCTAATAGCAAGCAAGAATATAAAACTGCTATAATCCTAAGCTTTTCCAGCATCTTATAGCAACCCCACTCTATTTCTGCTATAAAATCAGGAAAAGCCCCTCATATATAGCAAAAGGCCAGCCCGTAGGCTGGCCGAAGCACAAGAGAATTCAAATGTGCTTATAGGGTATGTTAGTCTGCGTACTCAGATACTGTAATTGTGTATGAGCTTGTGCCCTCTACGTATACAGTGCCGTCTGTACCAACGATTGAAACTGTGTTGCCGTCTTCATCAACGATAGTTCCGTTGTTTGTAAGTGATGTAAGAACTGAATCGCCTGTAACAATCCACTTAGATGAAGAATCGATTGTGAGGTTTGCGTAGCCGTCGCCACCGTTGCCTGCAGCTGACTCATCATCGATGAATGCACCTGTAAGAACTGAACCATCTGTCATTTCCATATCAAGGGTTGAGATTGTATCCCAGATGATATCGCCTTCCATTTCCTGGTTGATAGCTGTGAATGAGCACTGTGCTCCGTTATCTCCGCTTGTTCCCCAACCTCTCTGGTTAGTGTTTCCTGTAACCTTAAGGAAGAAATCATTTTCATCAGCGTATGTGATATCAACGTTTTCAAGAACGAATGTTGACTCTGTATTTGTTGTGTAGAACATACCACCGTTCTTTGCAGTGATGCTACCACCTGTCATAGAGAATGTAGAGTTACCTACTTCTGAATCACCTGACATTGACTGGTAAAGGATGATGTTCCAATCACAGTCATTCTGCTCGTTTGTTGGGATGTTACCTGTTAAATCGCAATCTGTAAGTGTAAGTGAGTTGAGACCTTCAATACATACGGCCTCAGCGCCTGTTGCTGTAAGTGTGGCATTTGAGATTGTGATATCTGCTGTACAGTAAACTGCTGGTGAGCCTGTACCGTTTGATGTGTATGTACCACCATCAACTACCATTGTTCCGCCGCCTCTGTCTGAACGGATTGCAGCTGAAGATTCGCCGTTTGTTTCAATTGTGTTGTCGTTAGCGTAAAGTGTACCGCCGCCTGCAACGTGGATACCGCCTGATGTGTCCTGCTGTGTTGTGATTGTTGAATTAGATACATAAGCCACACCATCGCCATATGCGTATACGCCAGCACCACCTGCTGCATCTGAGTCAATAGTCACATTGTCAACTGTAAGTGTTCCACCTGTAGTTAAAAGAGTAGCGCCAACTCCGTAAAAACTAGAATTGTCGCCACCTGTGCTGTCATCTGAAGTTCTTGTAATTGTTGAATCCTTTACTGTAACTTCACCATCTGTTACAAGGATTGCATTTTCATCAGTGCCTGTAGAGGCGATTGTCTCGCCCTCTACAGTCTCATCTGCATTGTACTCATATAATGCTGAGTATGTAATGTCTGCAGCTGATGTCATATTTCCACCTGGCTGACCCATGGCTGACTGAGTACCACCAAGAATTTCTACTGATTCTACATTTCCATCTGCATCGAATGTAACTGCAACCTGTGTACCTACTTCGATATCAGAAAGTGTAAGTTCTGTCTGAGCATCGCCCATATCTGCTGGTGCTTCTCCGTCACCTGATGGAGCTTCGCCGTCGGCTGATGCCTCACTGTCTGCTGGTGCTTCGCCATCTGCTGCTTCGCCATCACCTGATGGAGCCTCGCCCTCTGGCTTGTCTCCTGATGGAGCTTCACCGTCTGGTTTGTCTCCTGAAGGAGCCTCACCATCTGCTGGTGCCTCAGCGCCTGCTTCTACAGTAGCTTCTGTCATTGCTGTATCATCTGAAGAATCTTCTGTATCTTCTGTATCTTCTGTTGTCTCTTCGTCTGTAGTTTCTTCTGTTGTTTCCTCTGTTGTCTCATCTGTTGTCTCATCTGTAGACTCTTCTGTTGCCGCATCATCTGGCTTTGTAGGAGCTTCGCCATCACCTGATGGAGCTTCGCCTCCGCCCATTGCCATAGAGTAAGTTGTGTCATCATTTACTGTGATGTCTGCTGTTTCCTCACCCAATGTAAGTTCGTTGTTTTCATAAGTTCCTACGGTGATTGTAAATCCCGTATCACTGACTGCTGTTACCTCGCCGTAGATAGTTTCACTGGCATAAGCTGTTGTGGAATCTGATCCGCAAGCTATCAATGAACCACAAGCAAGTGCTGCAGTCATCATTAATGCAGTAAGTCTTTTCCTCATTTTATGTCCTCCGTTATCTGCATCGGGTTTCCCCAATGGTCAATATTTATCTGCGCTCCAACCTCAGCGCGTTACGAGTTATAGTTAACCACCGGATTGTGAAAATTAACGGTACTAAAAAGTGTTGATTATGTGATTGGTTTCTAAATGTTTAAATTATCCTATGAGTCTGTAGGCATCAAGCTCTGAGGCTACTTATGAGATTATTCTATAAGCCTGTAGTTCACAAACTCTGATAATTCTTAAGCGAGACATGTCGTCAAGCGAAGAATTCATCAGGTTTGTGAACGTAACAGGCGTACTAGGCTAGCCACAACCTACATATTGTGAATAATCTGAAAATATTTCTAAATCTATGGGGTTTTCAAATAGTTTGACTTGTGGTATTATGATAGTAACTATAAATATCGAAATCTTTGCCCTGGCGTAGACAAAGGATTGTCGATGACTCAATTTTCAAGGAAGAAAGGAGGGGCGTCTTATGGCACGCATTGATGCTGCGTATAATTATTTCATGACGACCTATGGTAATAACATAGGATCACGTTACGAATCTCATAAGAAAAGCGAACTACGCGACACTTACAACAAAATAGTTAAAGCGAACAAAGAAGCTCCTCTGTACAAGATAAATGATTCTGAGGACATCGGTCAGTTTGCAATTGATATTAAAGAGCACGCCAATGCTATGACTCTTTCAGTATCAAATTTGACATCTACCGGCGAGGATATTTCTTCTGTTTTAGAGAAGCGAATTGCATCTTCATCAGATCCAAATTCTGTTGATGTTCTTTACGTTGGCGATAGTGCAGATGGCGCTGAGGATTTCAAAATCGAAGTTGATGCACTGGCAAAGCCTCAGGTGAACACCGGCAATTTCCTTCTTTCAGATGCACATGATTTTGAAGAAGGCCAGTACTCATTTGATTTGGATATTCGAAATCACTCATATGAGTTCCAGTTCAATGTAAATAAGAACGAAACCAATCTTACCGTTCAGAATAAGATTGTGCGTTTGCTTAATACTTCAGATGTAGGCTTGAGTGCAAAGTTACTTTCAAATGACAGAGACGGAAGCAAGGCTATACAGATTGTTTCCAAGTCTACTGGTGTTGCTGATGATGAAAACACATTGTTTAATATTTCCTCATCAATCTCTTGGAGAGAGCTGAACATACTGGGAATTGACAATGTTACACAGCAGCCTTCCAACTCAGATTTCAAGCTGAATGGAGTTTCGCATCAGTCATTGTCCAACACTTTCACAGTAAACAAGACCTACGAGCTTATTTTAAAGAGACCATCCAATGGCGAAGTAAGTATCGGTCTTATGAACGATACTGAAGCTCTTTCAAATGGCATCTCGCAGCTGTTAGACAGCTACAATGGAATGCTTGATATCGGACTGAAGTACAACGAAGCTCATCAGAATCGTACACTTTTCAATGAGATATCTTCCATTGCAAAGAACGATGCAAGCGAGCTTGCTGCAGTAGGAATTCAGAGCGATTCTATGAATCACCTGTACTTAGACAAAGATGTTTTATCCGATGTGATAAACAGCGAAAACAAAGAAAGCGCTTTTGAAACTCTTAACAACCTTAAGAATTCAATTTCAAAAGCTGCATCAAAGGCCTCTATCAATCCGATGAATTACGTAGATAAATCGATTGTAGAGTACAAGAATCCTGGTAAGACCCTTAGCGCACCATACGCGTCAAGCGCTTATTCAGGTATGATGATGAACTACGGATTATAGGATATTAAAAATCCCCTGTAATTCACAAGCTCTTAGGCTTCTCAAATGAGACGTGTTGTCGAATTGAGAAACACTAAGGCTTGTGAATGTAACAGGGGATTTTTCATTATTGATTATCCATTATTCTGCATCATCCTTGAAGAATTCCATCTCCTGGTTCAGCTTGATTGCGATGTCTTTCAAATCGTCGGCTGAATTAGCAAGGCTTGCAACTGTAGCAGAAAGCTCCTGTACAGATGCGCCTGTAGTTTCAGATGAAGCTGCATTCTCTTCTGAGATTGCTGAAAGTGATGACATAGCATCTGATACAACGTCGTTGGAGGTTACGCATGTAGATGCGCCACCGGCGATATCTCTAATACCATCAACTGTTCCATCAATATCTTCAAGCATTCCATTTACAGATTCAAGTGTGCCTCCGATAGCCTCCTGCTGCTCAAGGTTGCCTTGCTTAACAAGATTTGCTGCCTCCACGGCTGCTTCTGCCTGCTTCAAAAGCTCATCCATCTCTGTACGAATATCCTGAGCCATGCTATCAGAATCGTCGGCAAGCTTTCTAATTTCCTCGGCAACGACTGCGAATCCCTTACCTGCTTCACCAGCACGAGCTGCCTCGATAGAAGCATTCAAAGAAAGGAGGTTTGTCTGAGCGGCAATGCCGGAAATGCCTTCAACTCGCTCGTTAATATTTGCGACAGCATTCTGGGTAGCAGAAATTGTTCTGGCAATCTCCTCGATTTTAGCTGTCATATCGCTACTAGAATCCTGAAGACTGACAAGTGATTTGCTGGATGTCTGTGATGCCTCCTTCATTCTGCCTGCCAAGCTTTCAACATTATCTGTAGATGCCTGTACGCCACCGACTGCGTCTGTAATCTTTCCAACATTTTCTGCCGCTTCTTGAATTTCTTCAGCCTGCTGTACAGCACCTGTAGCGATTTCCTGGACTGCATTTGCAACTGTATCTGTTGTGGCTGCAATCTGGTTTGCCATGTCTGCCAAATCCTCAGAAGAAACTGTAACTGTAGAAGCCGATTGCTTAATAGCGGCAACTATGCTTCCCAATTTTTCGATAACGGAATTGGTGCTTCGAACAATTTCACCGAATTCGTCTTTACGTTTTGCATATCCGTCAATCTTCTTGAATCGACCATCGGCAAGCTTTGTGATGGTATCAGTTACTGCCATGATTGGTTTTGTGAAGCTTGTTGCAACTACGAGGGAAATAACTATACCAAGAATCAGCATTATTGTTCCAATCAGTACTGTAATAAGTGCCGATCTTATTGCTGACGCCATAATTTCATCTCTGGTTTTTGAAACTGCAACGTAGTATCCGCTGACAGGCTCCTGAACCCATGACATATATGTAACTTTACCATCAAATTTCGATGTCATCAGTCCACTAGTATCTGTTGATTCTACGAAACCGAAAGAGCTTAAATCATATTCATCCTCAGGGCTAATTTCGAACTGAGCATGAGCAACCATCATACCTTGTGTATCGGCAATGTAACCGTCACTAACATTTTCAGCAAGGAATTCATGAAGCACATTTAAGTCAAAGCTTCGCTGAACTGTACCAATCACCTGAGTGTGGGCTTCGTTGTAAATTGGTACGCAAATGATTGTTATTCTATTTCCAACACTCTTGCTGACAACAACATCCGATATAGCTGGTTCTCCGGTGGTAACGGCCTGAACAAAGTAATCTCTGTCTGATATATTTGTAAGTTCTGCTCTATCTGTTCGTACAAGCTGATCACCCGAGACTTTACTGATGATGATATTGTCGTTACCATCGTTCATGTAAGCATTCAACTCGTCAAGCTGGGCCAACATCGCAGAATCCGGAACTGCCTGTCCTTCTGTGCCATAGGATTCAACAAAAACTATCGCACTAGGAGAAGTTGCAATTGCCTCCAACATGGATGTATTTTTCTCAACAATTTCAGCAAATTTTGCCTCAACAACTCGTGCATTAGAATTTAAAAGTTCCAGCGCATCTGCCTCTGCTTTCGAGGTAGAGCTGTTGTAGCTGATAATAATAGAAATTAATAATGGCACAGCCACCAAAGCAGCCATCAAAAGAATTAGTTTCGTTTTAATGCTATCCTTTGGTTTAATGCCACCAGCTAGATTTTTATTAGACTTTTTTTGCACCTTACTCATAGAAACCTCCTTAGTCAGTCCTTAAAATAAAGAAAAATTTCTATATTGATTTTATAATGTGTATAATCAAATTGTGTGTAATAATTATAAATTTTTTGTGAAAATACGTTTTTACAAAAATTGAGTGTAAAAAAGCACATCTTATCGATGTGCTCTTAGTCTATATTTGTTCTAGCATTTCCTTGATTCTGGCTTCGTAGGTGCAGGCTTCCCTGACGTACTCCTGGCCAGCTGCTGCAATACGTTCTCTCTCGCTATCATGCTTTAGATAGAAGTCTACTTTGTCGTATAAATCCTCATTGTTATAGTACCAGACCAGATGCTTTTCATTTTCAAAGAACATTGGCAGCTCCGCCTGGAAGTTTGTCAGGCAAAATCCACCTGCTCCTAAAATATCGTATACACGAAGTGGAACTCCACTTTTGATATTTGGAATGGTCATGTTTAGGTTGATTTTGGACTGGTTAAATACCTTTGGCATTTCGCTCCAATAATCAACGCTTCCCTTGTAATTTACCCGGAGCAAATCCCTGGTGAAGGAATTGGTGTAGATGCTCACATCATGATGCTTTGACAGGTCGATTAGGATTCGTCTGCGCTGCTTTTGAGCTATCTTGAAGCCCAAAGTTGTTACTGAAAAGATTAAGTTTAGGTCTGAAAGTGAGTCTTCCGATTTCTCCAGTTCAAAATAGTTTTCAAGTTCCATGAGAATCTCTGGTGTAAGCATCCTGTCGATGATATTCACGCCCATCAAATCACGCTGGGCTTCCATAGTTGCCTCGAAATATCCACGGAGATACTCTGGCAAAGTGTATTCCATTTTGTCGTAGGAATTCTTTTCGTAAAGAGAGCCTACGAAGCTGATTTCGTTTTTGTAGGCCTCCAAATCTGTTGAGTTGCCGAACAGGTAATCAAGTCTGTTGCAATCCACCGCCAGGGGAAGATGATAAACATACTCCACTCCCATGCCACGGAATTCCTCTACATTTGTAAGATCAAACAAAAAAATGCGATTCACATCATTGAAAACTGACTTGTGATACATAGAAATCAGCGGGTTATCGCAGCTCCAGCAAACGTAGCGGAGGCCCTGCTCCTGGCACACATTTGAAATCAGAGGAAAATAATTTACCGTAAAGAAAAAATCATAATTGCCCGCCTGGATAAGGCCACGGAGCTTTTCTGCGAACTCTTCATCTACATCATAGTTGAGGAGGTCCTGGTAAACCTCCTCAACTTCATAACCCAATTCTTCAAATGTGTGTTTAATGTCTTTGTAATTGTACGCCTTCCATCTGTACATCAAAATCTTCATGTTGTTCTCATACCTCTAGTCCGCTAGTTACGCCTACAAGCCTACTGATTTCTCCGTTCGATAACATATCTCACTTGAGAAATAGTAGAGCTTGTTGTCTACTAGCTCATCTAAATATGTAGCGTATCGACCCCGTATGAGCCCTGTAGGATACCCACCAGCTGTTTATAGGTAGCTACGGCTTCGTCGCTGCGGCCTGCTGCATCAAGCTCGGCGATTTGAGCCAGGATGGTTTCCTCTAGCTTATACATTTCGTTGAATTTATCTGGGTCATTGCGCTTAGCGTCGCGAATCTTAATTCGCATTGTGTATAGGCGGGACAGCTCGCCAAGAGCCCCAGTCATGGCTGGCCTAAATCCGAAGAGATTCTTGAGAATCTTCAGGCTAGCAGTCACATCCACATCTGCCTCTGCAATAAACTGCTGCAAGCCCTGGCCAAGCTTTGTAGAGTGATTCAATGGCTTGTCATCATCCTCATCAAGGAGCCAGCTGTCATGCATCTGCTGCCATGTCAAAGTCATGTTGCCGTAGTTTGCAAGAGCTTCAATAAGCTCATCATAGCTATCCCAATATTCGATGCCTGCAAATTGTTTTTCCAGCAAGCGGATGTCGATATATAGGCGAATTTCCTTTTCGCCGTCAGTTGTCTTAAATGCGGCTGCTATGTTTTCAAGCTCCTGCTCACTAAGATCTGGCGTCACCTTATCAATGTGGAACTCAATCATGTCACGGAAGCCTGAGGATGTAAAGAACTTGTTCAATACATCGCGAAGTTCTTTTTTATAGCCTAATTCCGAACACTTCTTAAGAAGCATAACAATAAATCCACGGTTCAGACGAACGATTGGGGAATCCCAGGCGATGCGTCTGTAATAATGAACCAGTGGGCCAAAGTCGTCGTTTTCCATGCCGATGGTCATGATGAAACAGTAAACCATATTGACCTTTGTGGTATCGAAAGTGTCCGCTGAAAACAGGCCGCCCTGGATAAACATCTCGGCCTTGTTGTTGGCAAGCTTGTCACATATCTTCAAATAATAATTGCAGGCTGCCAGGCACTCATCATTTTTCTGCTCGTTAAAATATGCAGTGGAAACATAAAATGCCAGGCAGGCAAGTGGGAGCTCCATGATTGTTGGATTCTTTGCTTGTGTTTCGTAAAGCTCCTCCAACTTTTTATTCTTATCAGTCTGATGAAGGGCGATTGCCATACCGCAAATAAAGCTTCCGCGATAGCGCATATCGTCACTATCATTTTTAATCAGGGATTTTTCAGCTGCAGCCTTGCAAACATCGTACATTTCATCAAACTGTTTGATAGCTTTCAGCTCCTGGGCAAGCTGATATGGCCAGCGAAGATTGTCTGGGTCCTCCTCCATCATCTCCCTAAGGAGAGGCACATTTCGCATGGAATGCTTGATGTTTTCCTCCTCTGTGGCGTACACATATCCGAAGTGGGCAGCCTTGGCATCCATGAACATTGCCCTGCCATAAGAAGGCTCGATGTACTCATGAATCTTGCCTACGAAATGGGTCTCTGGAGTAACAGAGCACATACGGCAAACCTCAATATCCTGGTATTCCTTGCCGTCAAAATCAAGATAATTGTGCTGGAAATAGCCGCCGATATTGTAGGTTGTGCAGTCTGGCTGCTGGAAAAATTCGATGATATATTTGCAGTCAAGGAACCACTCATCATCGTCTATATACAAAAACATCTTGCCGTTGGCCTGATCCAACTGGAAGTTTCTGGCCTTGGCAAAATCGTTGCACCATTCAAATTCAAAAACTTCATCTGCATATTTTTCAATAACCGCTCTGGTCTCTGGGCTGCAGCCTGTATCTACAACCTGAATTTCAGAATCGATTGCCTCTCTGATTGGCATCAAGGACTGGAGGCAACGCTCGGTTGTCTCCGGTCTGCCGCAGCAAAGAAGTGAAATTGTAAGCAATTTAGTTTTAGGTTTGTTGTTCATATTGTTCCCACCCTTTAATCACTAAAAGGCTCGTCATCTGACGAGCCTTACTGTATTTATATTAATATGTTCCAATTACAAGTGGTCTGTACATTTCCTCTCCTTCCACGAGGCCCTCCACCTTGCCGAGGCAGCTATCAATCAAGCGATTGATTTCCTTGCTAACGATGAGCTTTTCGCCAGGTGCTTCAACCAAGCCTCTGAAGTCATATACATCGATACTTCTAATTTCGATTATTCTGTTTTCGATTTCACTTAAGATATCGCTGAGAACCATGTCGATTCTGGCTTTGTGATCCATGATCAATGCTGTATCTCTTAAGTTCTCACTTATATCGTATATCATATTGCAGTACTTTTCAAACTTTTCAACGATGTCCGAGTAATCCATTCCCATGGATTCCAGGTACTCTCCCAATACTAAGGCTTTTTGCTGACATCCGATGAGCACCTGTAAATCTGCTGCGTCATCGCCTGTACTTCCCTGTGCAAATCTATGGTTTGCTGTGTAAAGCTCTAATACCATTGTTAACATCTTGTTTCTTGTGAAATATGCCATACGCCTTACCTCTATTCTATAAATCCCTCTTTCGAAGGAGTTGCAGTCGATTTTAAAGTTACTATTCAATTTTCTTTTTAAAATCATCCCCACCCCTGTGAAAGAGGTGGGGACATTTTATTTATGGTTTTTCAAACCTTAGGTTACTGAAGAAGATTCATAACACCCTGTGTAGCCTGGTTAGCCTGAGCAAGCATTGACTGACCTGCCTGCTGGAGGATGTTGTTCTTGCTGTACTCAACCATTGTGTCAGCCATATCTGTATCACGGATACGAGATTCTGCTGCTTCTGTGTTCTCAACTACGTTGTCGAGGTTCTTGATTGAGTGCTCTAATCTGTTCTGGATAGCACCAAGTTCTGCACGCTGTGCTGATACTCTCTGGATTGCATCTGCGATAGCGTCGATTGCGTATGTAGCTGCCTTACCAGTTGCATCTGATACGTTGATACCGTTGATACCGATTGACTTAGAGTTCATAGCCTCGATAGTAACGTTGATCTTGTTTGTCATGGCTGCGTCAGCACCAACATGAAGGTTAAGTGTAAGTGCGTTCTGAACATTTACATGTCCCTTTGTAAGTGTGAAGCTAATAGATGTTGTCTTTACAGGATCTGTCTCGCCAGCAATTGTCTTACTAATAGTTCTTACTTCCCAAATAGAACCTGTTCCGTTTTTATCACTTTTATCCATATCTACAAGCTGTGCCGAACCATCTGTTGCACCAACTGAAGAAGCGGCCTTAAGCTCTGTTGCTACCATGCTATATGCTGCTGTTGCCTTAACTAATGTTACATTAGCATCATCAATACCTGTGCTTTCATTGTAGCTATCAGAGAATCTTGTTACTTCATTACCGTTATACTTAATTGTAGAACCCTTAGTAATGAGCTTATCAAGGTATCCGTTTGTTACCTTTGCATTTGCTACATCTGTTCCGACATCATCCGAGTTAATTGTATATGTCTTTCCATCTATAGAGATTGTATCGCCAGCTGCAATCTTCCATGTTACTGTGCCGTCTCCATTATCTGTATACATATCTGATGTAAACTTAAGTGCCTTAACAACTTCTAAGTTATCTTCTGCACCGATTGTATACTGAACACCACCAATACGATATCTCTCACCTGCTTCAAGAGATTCCATTGTAAATGTAGCCTTTGTTGTATTCTGGATAAGTGTTCCATCAAGACCAGCATCATGGGCTGAGATATACATTCTCTTTAATCCGATATCGCCCTTTAATAAGAAAGTCTCGTTGAACTTTGTTGTAGATGCGATTCTATCGATTTCCTGTGAAAGCTGATCAATTTCGTTTTGGATATCATCACGATCTGACTCTGAGTTTGTTCCGTTAGCTGCCTGTACTGCTAACTCGTTCATTCTCTGGAGCATGTCGTGAACTTCTGTGAGGGCACCTTCAGCTGTCTGTACTGATGAAACACCGTCAGATGCGTTTGTAGAAGCCTGGGTCAAACCACGAATCTGTTTTCTCATTTTCTCAGAAATTGAAAGTCCAGCTGCATCATCTGCTGCTCTGTTGATTTTATATCCAGATGAAAGCTTCTCTGTACTCTTTGACTGAGAATCAGTTGTAATGTTCAATGTTCTTGAAGCATTAGCTGCCTGCATGTTGTGTTGTACTACCATAATAAATTCCTCCATGAGATTCTGCTAAATCCTTTTAGCATTTAAATCCGTTTTTTGTGATAGCCCAACATCCGTGTCTGGCCTGGTTATTAAATTTGATTTTTAAAAAGATTCGAATTCGATTTGTAAGGTAAAGTTTTTGTGTTCAATTGTTCCTTACACCTTATTTATCGTTCTGGGGCAAAAAAACTTTACCCCTTTAAGCAAAAAATTTTAATTTTGTTCCAATTTTCTTATTTTTTGTGCAATAGGAAAAAGTCGCTGAGCCCTTGATTTTACTGGATTTTTGAGGCTTTTATTTTTGTTAAAATTTATAACATAATTTTTGTAAAATTTGCTATAAATTCTATTATATTCTCATAATTTGTGGGTAAATTGGCGGGAATTTGAGGGTGAATTTGAGAGGGATTCAGAGTGTTTTTAGATTGGAATTTTCATTGTGTTTGGGAAGTTCAAATGCTGTGTCAGGAATTTGTTTTCAGGAATATAGCTGTTTGTATTTAGATTTGAGATTTAAAACTGGATTATCTGGATTCTTATATATTTGCTGTAATCTACTTCTTGTTTTTCCAATCAAATTAGATGAATTGTTGAGTGATATTGTATTTTCTCCTTAAAACACTTACCTGTTTGTTCCAATAGTTAAGCGGGATTATTCCATATCCCGAAAAAACTTACTTTCTCCGAGAAATGTTAAGTGGAATCCTGCTACAGTTGATAAACACTTATATAGATATGAGTGCTTTATCAATCCCTGTAGGAAACACTTAACTATGCCATAGTATAAGAAAAGCTTATTTCTGCTTCTCATGAAAACCACTCAACTTCTTTTTATAGTATGTAAATTCCTATAAGTGTTTTTACTATTCCTCATGAATACACTCAACTTTTTCGGAAAAAAGTAAGCTTTATAGGCATTACTGTGAAATGCACTTAACTATTTTCCCTTACCAGGATAACAGAGTAATCTTAACCAGACATCTATGCCTATTTATCTTCTCTACATAGGTTCATTTAACAAGCTCACTTCCCTAAAGAAACTTCAGTCCTCACTTTATTCAGCTTTCACAGGTGTCAGAATAGTCTTAACCAAGTATCTATGCCTATTTTCAAGACAAAACAATGAAATTGTCAGCAATAATCCTGCTTTACAGGACTATCCATCAGTACTAGCCAGATATAGAGCTTATTCATTTCTATATATTAGTAGGTGATTCACTATATTCTTGTAAATTCACTTAACTTTTTACAGAACATGGTATACACATTGTCTCTAACAGATGGCTCACTCTGATAAAAAGTGCCTGAGTTAAGTGAATTTAATGATTCCTCATTTTCACTTATATAGAAATTAGTAAAAAGTTAAGTGAATTTCAAATCTATATAATCTCCACTTAAAAGTACAACTTGCTGTTAAGTTTATTTATGTTCTATATAATTCCACTTAACTTTTTTGCTTTGATTTGAGAGCAAGTTAAGTTTATTCTACAGAATTAGAAATAAACTGAATCTCACATCACACTTTGTTAAGTGAAAACACATACTTATAAAATAAACTTAACTTTAATTCAAATATTTTAATCTATTTTAAGTTTATTTCATTTTTTCTCATATAAACTTAACAGCTCCCTCAGTTTTTAAGTGAAGCCTAGAGAATTTATTTTTTCACTTAACTATTTCCTCACCAGGATGACAGAATAGTCCCAGCACAATAATCTCTGCCTATTCTTTTCTCAACCTAACTTCCTTTTCTATGCTTCCTCTCCAGGATGAGCTACAGTCTTCACTTTAATTAGCTTGCACAGGGTGACAGAATAATCTTAACCAGGTATCTGGGACTATTTATCTTCTCTACTTAGGTTCATTTAACACGCTCACTTCCCAAAAGAAACTTCAGTCCTCACTTTAATCAGCTTTCACAGGCTAACAGAGAATCCTAACACAAAAATCTGAGACTTCTTGCTGACAGAACTAAAAAAAGACCTTGCACTGCTGCAAGGTCTTAGTATCCACATAAGTCTCAGAAGCCCATCGGACAAAAGCTCCCGCACCCTTATTTTTTCTTATCCAAAAAAGCTGGGTCGGCGGTGGTTTGTGGGCTCATCATGTGCTTGTAGTATGATGAAACAACATCGCCGGATCTTTTAATTTCGCGGGCTTCTTTTTTTACATTGGCGAAGCGAGTTTTGGCATACTCTTTGTTGCGATATTCTGTAGCCTCCACATCTGCTGTAAGGTCTGTGACCTTTTTGATGAGCTCCTGCATGAGCTTGATTTCATCTGCATAAGAAGCGCGGTCCTCGTCCAAGATTGCCTTCACTCTGTTGAACAGCTGCTGGAAGCCATCGTCAAGCATTACGATTCTATCGATGAGCTCAGCCTTCATGTTCATGTTTTTCTCTAAATCGTCTGGAGTGGAATTAGGATCCTTAAGAATGGCTTCCTGTTCCTTGTTTCTAATAAGAAGAACTCTAAGAATATCTGCCTTCTTTTCCAGCGACTCTCTAAGCATTATTACGTAATCTCTGTTATCCATGGTTCCCTCCTAGATTTCCACGAGCGCAAGTGTATAGCTTACCCTCCACATAAAGACAGCCCCTCGAGCGAGGGGCCATCCTTTAACCTGCTATATTTGTTGAAGTACCGTCAAGCTTTTTGCCGTTGGCGGTGAGCTTCATTACATCCTTCCAAGTATCTCGCATTGTTCGAAGGTGCTTAAGCACTTCCTCGAGCTGTGCTGGGTCCTTGGTGATCATGGCATGTCTCAAGCAGCTCCTAAGATAAGTATACACTGCATGGAAATCCTTTGCCACAGGATATTTCTCATCGAGAGTCAATTCAAACTCTTCGATAATTCTATCTGTCTTTCTGATATTGATGTGTGCTTTCTCAATATCGTGATTCTCGCAAGCTACGATTGCTATGTTACAAAACTTGATTGCTCCTTCATATAGCATCAATGTTAACTCAGCAGGGCTAGCTGTAAGTATTCTGTTTTTTGCGTATGCATCATAACCATTTGTTGGTGTCATAGTACCGCCTCCAAAAATCTAATATTGTATTACTTACTATCAACCACCTAATAGTGATGATATTGAAGAAGAATTGCTTTGTAATGTAGCCAACGCAGACTCCATTGCGGCAAATTTCTTATAATAAGCGTCTTCCATGTCCTGAACACGATCAGTCCATGTCTTAATCAATGAGCTGTAGTTTGAATACTCAGATGCCATTTCCTTATCATTGTAAACAGTGTAAACAGATTTAACTGCCGTAGATTTCATCTTTTCATCTAGCGACTTGTAAAGGCCAGATGTCATCTGCTTAAGGAATTCAATAACTCTATCTGGGTCCTCAGCTAAGGCTGCGCGGAGCTTTTCTTCATTACCAGATGTTTTGCTATCCTCTGAGTCACCATCGATATGGTATGCATAGCCTTCGTTCTTTTCTGCATTTAATGTACCAAGTGTATGGATACCGAATGTAGACCATGATATTTTCTCACCATTTACCTCATACACTGACATCATTGACATAGTCATTGCAGAAATGATACCGCTCAAACTTGTATCTCTACGAAGAAGCGAATCCTTAATCTTCTGCTCCCACTTCTCGATTTCTGTCTCAGACATCTCTGCCTTTTCATCATCTGTAAGTGGCTCGTAGTCCTTAGCAGAATCTGCATTGTAAAGCTTCTGCATCTCGTTCATCAAGTTGTTATATGATGTAAGGAAATCCTTAACTTTGTCGTAAAGAGCGTCAGTATCGTTGGAAACGTTTACTGAGATTGCACTTGTAGTCTTTGCTAAAGCTTCAATTGTAAGGCCATTGACAGTGATTGAATTAGTGTTTGATGTATATGTAACGTCATTTAATTTGATTATTGCATCCTCGCCATTTACCTTTGTTGCAGTATTTGAGTTATCAAGAGCAATATTTCCTGCTGTAACATTAGCAGCCAAATCTACTCTGTAGAATACACTCTGGACTAACTCAAGGTTATCGCTCTGAATCCAGAAGTCGCTGTAGCTACTATCATAAGCTGAATTCTTTACACCAAAGTTAGTTTCTACATATTCCTTCCACTTTTGGTTTGTTGGGTCAGCTAATGCAGCATCAAGTTGCTCCTGAGCAGCCTGCATTTTAGCAGATCTGATTGCGATTTCTTCTGATGTAGTAGCTGGAAGAGCTTTTGCCTCAGCTACTGCCACATACCCATCTCTGATTTCATTGATAGACTTTGAAATCTCCTGATAGGTTGCATCATTAGAAATATCATATGTTGATTTAGAATAAATCTGCTTTGCCAATGCTTCTAATTTATCAGAGTCACCAGCAATCTCAGACCAATCTATTTCGCCATCAGTACCAAACTTCAATACTTGAATTCCAGCATCTGTGGTCTCTGTCTTGTACACTTCCCCTGCAAATGTCTTGTTCAGATAATCTCTGAGGGCAACAACATCTTCATCTGTACTGTCACCTATTTCTGCAAGCAACTCTTTCCAGCCATCAAGATTCTTCTGGAATGAGTACTCTTTTTTATCGTCCCCTTCGCCAACCGAGAACTTAAGAGTTCTTGTAATAGCCGTACTCTTTGTTCCTGTTGTGTCGTATGTTGCAGAGTTATAAAGCTTTGTAGCTAATGTAGATAAATCATCCTCTGAAACAGTCGACCAATCTACTGCGCCAAATTTATCAGTATCGCTTGCGATATATGAAACAATTTCATCATACTCAGTGTTTGCTGTAGCTGATGAATCATTTTTATATTCCTTGATTTTTGCTAACAGACTCTTTGTATCTGACAGGTCATAGTAATTTTTTGCAGTTGTAAAATCAAAGAGCTTCTTAGCCAAAGTGTTGCTGGTGCTTTTAGTGATATCTTCAATTTCAGTGTTAGACATCAATCCCAGCTTATTTAACGCACTAAGTCCCTGTGAACTATTTGCAGAAATAGAGAAATCACCTTCCTTACCAGACGTTTTGGAACTGATAAAGAAACGCTGATTCTTCTCATCGAAATTGGCAATAACTCCAGCTTCATTAAGCTTATTTACAAACTGATTGATAGTCATAGAGCTATCGATCTCGATGTTTGTAGTCTTAGTACCTGTTCTTACAGCGATACTTGCTTTATCTAATGCATTGCTGTTCTTTATTCCAAGTGAAACCATAGTTGATGAGCCAGTAACTGATCCATCAAGCTCTCCACCTGTGATAAAAGCAGTCTTTGCAAGCTGGTTGATTTCAAGTGACTGGGTACCATTAATAGCGCTACCACTGGCTGTTGCTGTAGCCTTAGAGGTATCGCTAACTGTAGTCTTTTTTGCTGTATAGTTTGAAGAATAGCGCATAGTACCAACGCTAGTATACAAACTATATACTTTACTATTTAGGGTGCTCCAAGCTTCCTGTTTCCATGAGAGCTTTGTCTGCGCCTTTACATATTTGTCTTTCTTGTAACTGTATGCAGATACGAGGGCACCTACAATCGCCTCGGTGTCTAAGCCCGAAGCCAAGCCAGATAATCTAATAGGCATAACCCTACCTCCTATCTCTTTTCATCGACCATGATTCCTGCAAGCTCCCATGCCTTTGCAATAAGGTCAAGTGTCTGCTCTGCTGGGAATTCCTTAATGACTTCCTTTGTCCTTTTGTCGACCATCTTAATCATTACGCGATTTGTTCCCTCATGGATACCAAATACAGCCTCTGCATTTCCTTGTGCAGAATTAATTTTTTCTACAGCTTCTTTCAAAGAAGAAGATGCCTGCTTAGAAGAATTTTCCTCATCTTCGATTTCAGGGTTTGTAGAATAGTTTCTATTCTCAAATTCAGCAGCTTTGCTTTCTTTTACAGCAGCTGAAAAATCAACTATAGCATTATCTTTTTGCACTGCTTGTGCTGGCGCCGCTTTTGCTGAACTTCCCTGTCCCTGGTAGTTGCTAACTGCACTACTTACTTCGCCTATTTTCATTGTTTTCCTCCTTACGCCCAAGGGAATTTAGTCCCATTCTAAACTCCGTTTGGACAATATACATCCTTGTACTATGGGAAATTATTAGTTTTCTAATTGCTATATCGACCGGTGGGATATTAAAGTTTATAGAGAATTTAAAAAATTTTCTTTTTTCTTAGAAAAGAATGATGATGTTCTGATGTGTGCTTTCAATTGATGGGCTTTTGGGTGGCCTTTGAGGTGGCTCTTTGATGAGGTTTTTAATGATTTGCTGGCTTCAGAGGCCAGAGTTAAGTGGATTTCAGTATTTTCAATTTTCACTTATATAATTCTCGGGTGAAAGTTAAGTGGATTTTCTATTTGGATTATTTCCACTTAAAATCGCTCTTCGCTCTTAAGTGAAAATAGGATAAATATAATATCACTTAACTTTTTCTTCTCAATTCTCGACCGATTTAAGTTTATACGAAAGAAATGAGATTCCACTTAACTCTATCTTAATTTTAGTTAAGTGAAAATATACATCCTGAAATTTAACTTAACTTTAATTCAAATTTTTTAACCTATTTTAAGTTTATTTATATTTTTCTAGAATAAACTTAACCGCACTACGACTTTTTAAGTGAAAAACATCCATAATAATTTTTCACTTAAAAATTCCAAGCACTATCCATGAATCTATGCCCTTATAATGCACCAAGTTTTCATTTTTGTCACTCTACTTTTGGTAGAATGCTATATTTAGGCCTTTTTAAATAAAGATTTCTCCGCAGGAGAAATTTCCTACTAAAATAAAAAAATCCAGCAACCGCAGTTGCTGGATTTATCCTTATTACTAAAGTAAATTCTTGAGTGCTTCCAGGTCGTCCATGCTGATTGCCTGTGCTTCCTCGTTTTCTTTTTGAATTTCTAAGTATACTTCTTTTCTGTAGATAGATACTTCCTTTGGAGCTGAAATACCAATCTTTACCTGATCACCGCGAACCTCAAGGACTGTAATCTCGATGTTGTTGTTGATCATGATAGCGTCGCCTGTTTTTCTTGTTAATGCCAACATCGTTACTCACCATCCTTTCCATGTATTGCGTCATGAATAAGGTAGCGTACTGGCTCATTGCCCTCGATGATAATCTGGTCACCGATGTTTGTGTCTGTATTGATGATGATAGGTGCCTTAAGATTAATCGATGCTTCCTTAGGGTTCTTTGGTACTCTGACTGTGACAAGCATGTAAGTATTGTCTGCTGTGAGCTCGCCAAGCTGCTCAAGTGCATCAACGTTGAGCTCAGGTGCATAGTCTGGCTTAACCACGTGAGGCAGCATTACTGGCATAGCAAAGTCTGTCTCATCAAGTGACTGAAGCCACATGATATTACCTTTGTCTTTCTTCTCTTCGTCGAAAATGAGTGTGTATCTCTTCATGTCTGGGAAACCAATAAGACCATGGATGAGATTGATGATTTTTTCTTCTGCAATTTCAATTTCGCCGAACAGTCTAGTTTTTACCTGCATTATCCCTTCTCCTTTTTAGATGTAATTTAGTAATGTCGAATCACCCAGCTTTCCTGCTGCGGTGAGCGAAGCCTGATATGCGGTGTAAGCTGCTGTGTAGTCGATGATGATTTGGGATAGATCTACATCATCATTCTCTGTCTGTAACTGCTGAACAGTCTCTCTTTGATCACCTACTCGTACCTTTGTGAGGTCTAAAGACTGCTCCTTACAACCCAAATCAGTTATAGCTAATGATATTTTATCACAATATGACTGAATATTGCCTATTTCTGAGTCAAAAAGTTTTATCATATTGTTATTATAGTAATCATATTCCTTCTGAGCTGCATCTTCCCACTTGTCGAGCCATTCCTGATCTTCGTCAGAAGCATACTGAGTTTCACCCTTCATCCCCTGGATTGTATCAAGTTTGTCGTATGCAGCGATAACTCTTTGTACTGCATTCATCATTTCATCAATGTCGCGCTGAAGCGAGCTGTCGAAAACATCTGAAGCCTCAGTGTTGATTGCGATAGTCTGATTTGCAGCTATTGTATATTCGATGTCAAAGTGGATAACGTTTCCATTTGCATCGAATTTTGTGTATTCATTGTTAGATGTAAGTGTTGCACCTGTGCTATCAATCATCTTGGTGCAGTTGTAGTAATACTCTGGACGAAGCTGGCCCTCGTTGAAGCCTGTCTTGTCGTACTGCACTGCAAGTTCAGCTTTGTTAGTCTTAAGAGTTGATGCAACAGTATCGCCAAAAATAATATCGCCTGTTTCTCTAATGAAAACTATTTCGTTATCGTCAACCTTCTTTATCTTATCGGTTGTATCTGCATTAGCCCAATCAGTTTCATTCTCGTATACCCTCAATGAAAAACCATTGGATGTTAACGCTCCACCAGAAGTATCATCATTGTATACTCCGTTTGTTTCTGTAAACGTAAAAGATATATCAGGTGTATCTGTGGTATTGCCCTCGTACTTTATATTAATACTATTTACAGAATCTATATCCTTGTAGTTAAGGCGAAGTCTGTAATAGTCAGTCTCTGTGATGTCAGAAATCAAAGCTGCATTATTCTTTGGTGCAAGAACCTCTGTCTCTGTTGTAGGAACAACTACATTTCCAGAATAATATCTGTGCTCTTCCATTAAATCCTCAATGCTAAGAGTCTGGTCGATTCGATATTTTGTCTTCATCTCGTCTTCTGTAAATGTAAGATTGCTATTTGTTCTGTATCCTGTGAAAACAGTACGGTTTGCATAGTCTGCGTTGCCCTCTGCAAAAAGAGCCTTCTGAAGTGACTCAAGCTGAGTAAGCATTGTCTTTCTATCGCTCTGGCTGTTGTAAGAACCAGTAGAACCGCCTACGCAGATTGTCTTGCAGTCTGTAGCAACATCGCTGATATTAATGAGAGCAGTCTCAGTAATATCAAGCCACTGATTTGCATCAGGGATGTTCTTTGAATAATACTGCGATACCTGTGATAATGTTGTTGCAAGTCTCAGCGAACGAACAGCAATTACAGGATCATCCGATGGTTTGTCAATTCTCTTCTGAGATGTCATCTGCTTATTTCTAGTGTTGACTACCTCTTTAGCGCTATTAATGTTTGACGCCGAGTTATTCATTATCATCTTATTAGTTACTCTCATAATACTTACCTCTAGTCCGTTAGTTACGCTCTCAAGCATCATATTACTCAGTTCAATACACATTTCACTTGAGTAACATGATAGCTTGATAGCTACTAACTCATTGAAAAACTTAAATTGTTCTATTTACTCGAATTGTCACACACCAGTATTTAGTATCAACCTATCATATATTTCGGAGAATACGGAAATACATTTAGATGCTAGGTTGTATGCGTTTTGGAACTTGATTAAGTCCAAAGCCTCTTCATCTTCATCAACACCCGCAACTGACATTCTCTGCTGAGAAATTGAAGACTGGATGTTGGTAAAGTTTGTTGTGAAAATCTGGCATTCCTGTGTGTCGATTGTTACATCTGCGTAGATACACTGAAGGAATGCATCACCACCGCCGCCTCTGAACATTGTTGTTTTGCTTTGAAGTTTCTGAAGCTCAACTACCAAATCCGCTGCATCAACACCTGATGTAAAGTTTTCCTGTGTTGTTGTAGCAAACTTTCTTGCATCCTTATCAGTTTCCTTGATGATGGATACGTTGCCGGCGGTCATTAAATAATATGTTTCATAAGAATTTGAAAATGTTTTTCCTGTGACAGATACTACATTTCCATCTGTATCTTTTACTGTATCTACAAGCTCGTCTCTCATCTGGTGCTCTGAGCTGGAATCCAAATCATCCTTTGCAATAAAGAATGCAGTCATTGCATTTCCATCCAAATCCACACCGCTCTGCTCGATTTGATTAAACTTCTGGCAGAAGTTTCTCAGGAACATGTTCATCTGATTCTGATAATATGGGATACCCATGTAGTCCACATCGTCACCAACCTGAAGTGAACGGCCTGCCAGCTTGCTTGCTACATCGCTTGTGATGGCATCTGCGTCATCCAAATTGAATGTGACAGAAACCACATTGCCTTTTGAATCCGTTGTGAAGTCAAAACTCTGATAGCTGAACAACATGTTGTTTGTGCTTATCTGTCCACATTTTGGCATGTTGAACTCGTTTATATCAGTGATGCTAAGGTTTGTAACTGTGATTGAAGTTGCAGTTGCAGATGAAACTGTTGCATGCAAGTTTTCATTGTTGTTTCCGTCACGAACCTCGAACATAGCCTTCAGCTCACCACCGCTTGAGCTTGGAGTAGCATTAAATGCATTTCCATCCTCTTCCCAAACAATGTCGTAAAGACCATCGATATCTGACTGGTTGTACATCTGGTCAGTTTCTCTTGATACAACCTTGAGTCTGTTGTACTCGTATGTATCTACCAGCTGCTGGCCGTTGATGTATACCTGGAAGTATGTTGCACCTGTGTACATATCTGGGTTGTTTGTGTTTGTAACGGGTGTCTCAACCGCTTTTACATCAACAATCTTTGAAAGCTTGTCTATCAAAAGTGAACGCTGATCTCGAAGCTCGTTTGCATGACCACCGCCCTGCTCGATAACGTTAATCTGCTTTGTAAGGATGGCCACCTTTTCTGAAACAGAGTTGATATCATCAACAGCAGTCTTGATTTCATCGTTGATAGAGTTCTGTAAATCCTGCAGCTTTGTGGATAACTGGTTGAAGTATTCTGTAAGCTGCTTTGCAGTAGAAATAAACTGCTTTCTAACTGTATCGTCACCAGGGCTTCCCTGAAGGGTGCTCATGGCGTTAAACATTTTTGTGTAGATAGTGGTGAATCCAGATTCCTTATTAGTCTCATTGAAATAATCCTGAATCTGATTCATGTAGTACTGCTTTTTCTCGTAGAAGCCCAAAGCTGTGCTGTTGTTCCAGTATTTCTCATCGTAATATAAATCACGGCTCTGAGTTACAGACTCAACCTCAACACCTGTACCGGTTGTACCATATGCCTGGTAAACTCGAAGTGCAGATGATGCAACTGTGTTTACAACCTGCTTGCTATATCCAGTAGTATTTACATTGGAGATATTGTTTGCAGTTGTATTGATCTGAGCCTGAGCTGTGTTCAGTCCAGAAGATGCAATTGTCAATCCAAAGAATGTTGATGACATAAGCTATTTCCTTTCCTGCTTTACAAAGATGTAAGCAGATGTTCTATCATTTCATTTACTACGTTTATATATCGGCTAGCTGCATTGTAAGCTGACTGATATTTAATCATTATTGTAAGCTCTTCGTCTGAAGATACTCCGATAACACCCTGACGGCTGAATTCGATTTCTTCCTTTGTGCCTTCAAGAGATTGCTCTGTGCTAGAGTAAACGCTACCTGTGTTGGCAATTTCGCCAATCCACTTTACGTAGAATCCGTTGTATCCACATGGTGTTGTATCGCTTGGATTCAAATTGAAATCTGTCTTGTTCCAAATAGCACTAAGATTCTGACCAAGTGTCATATCCACCTGTGTCTGGTCCTTGTAAACCTTGTGTGGAATGTAAGATTCCTGCTTAATCAAATCTTCGTTAACTGTCAAAGATTTGAGAGTGTAGCACTTTGATGTGTCTGTAATATCCTCTTCGTTGTAAAGATATATCGTCTTTGTTTGAGTCTCATTATTTGCGTCTGTGTAAGTGATTGTCGCTGTTGTATAGCGGCTGCAACCATTTCTTACAAACAACTCACGTGGTGGAAGCTCTCCATCAGATCCAACCGAACAATTTGCCTCATCCATAACCTGGATGTTCTTCATCTGGGCGTCAGTAGGGTTGACTGTAACCTGATATCCTTCTTCGTTTACATATGTGTAGGAAACGTTTGTAACATCTCCTAATGCAGATGACATTGATGTAAGTGGGCTGTAGATATTGTTGATATCAACTACCAATTTATGAATCAATGTATCAAGCTCTGCCTCTGAATTCATCATGATTGAGTTTGCAATTCCATCCTCGTATACATCAGCGGAAATGGTATTTCCATTCTCATCGCAGTAGCCAAGGTAATTGCTCCAGCTATCTCCTCTTGCAAGAAGAAGGGCCTTTATTTCACCTTTATCTGTATCTCTTTCAGCACTTACATTTCCTAAGTTGAAAATAGGATAATATGTGTTAAGAGACTCATCATCCTCGCTTACAATATCTGAAAGCTGAGGCCAGTAAGGTGTGATGAAACCTGTCTTCTTATCTTTTAAAATACCTACTTCGTAGTAGTTATTTTCATCAATAAACTCAACACCTTCGATTTCAACATGAACGATACCGTTGTAATCCTCACGGTAGCTCATCTTTGTAAGGCCTGAAAGTTTATCCAAAAGTAAATCTCTGGTATCGCGAAGGTCCATGGCCTTTTCAACACCAGCTGCTTCAATCGCCTGTATTCTTTTATTTAAATCGACTATCTTCTTTCCGATATCGTTGATTGTTTCCAAATCTTCCTGAATCTTCGAGTTGATGATAGTCTGATAATCTTCAAATCCATCCTCTACAGCCTGAGCTCTAGACAAAAAAAGACTAGCCTTCTGCAATACAAGGTTCTGATTAACTGTATCAGAAGGATCCTTGGCGAACTCCTCAAATGCCTCTTCGAAATCGGCAATTGCCTGCTTGAAAGCCTCGCCCTGGGTCTCCTGAAGCTGTGTCTGAACCTCCTGCACTGCTTCTGAACTAGCGCTATAAAAAGAATATCGTCCATTCTCTGAGCGATAAGCTTTATCTAAAAAGATATCGCGAGCGTGGACGATTGTTCCTACCTGCACACCAAGGCCAGCGTACTGTGTGCTGACCGATGCGTTTCCTATTTTTCTATAATCTCTGTCTTCGTAAACAACCTGCTCACGTACATACCCTTCAGTATTTACGTTAGAAAGGTTGTTTGCAGTTGTATTTAATCCATGTGATGCTGACTGTAGGCCTGATGCCCCAACATATAAGCTTCCAAAACTATTAGCCATAGTCTATCCTCCAAAGTCTTACTAAAACTTTAAGGACATCCTTTTCCTACTGTTTAGCATCAAATCGTATATTACCTAATATTTCGCCTGTAGTTGTAGCATCTTTTCCGTAATTTGCTGTCTGTGGCGCCTGCTTCACACTCTTAATAAGAGTAATATCAAACTCCACCATTTCAATTGCCTGCTTCAGCAAGTTCTGAGTCTGAAAATTCAGCACCTGAACTTCATCAGCAACCTTTACCAATTGATCTCGTGCTACAGTAAGCCTTTCCTGCTCTACAGGTTGGTTAGCCAGATTATTTATCATCCATGAAACAGTAACCTGCTCACCATCATGCCCCATTACCGAAGCAATACTCTTCAACAAATGGGCGCGTTTATCCTCCAGTTTAAGCAGGGAGTCTGCAATGGCCTGCTCCTGAATGGTAATAGCTTCAAGTACGTCAAGCTTCTTATGGATAATAGAATCCTTCTTTTCTCCATTAAGATTAATTAACTTTTCATATTTCGACCTTTCACCATCCATAGTTAGGATCAATTCATCCAGTAAACTAGCCACGCTTTTCCCTCACAAAACTAAAGAATAGAACCAAACTGAGACATAAGCTTATCAGCAAAGTCCTCTGTGCTAACTTCATAAGTGCCAGCCTTAATTCTAGCCTTAATATCAGCTACAAGATCCTCTCTGATATCTGAAGCCTCAGATACTGCTGCCTTTGCAACATTAAAATCACGACCAGTAGATGAAATCTGAACCTCATCGCGACCCATGCTGTTTGTTTTTGCAGCCTGTGATGTGTTTTTAGTGTTTGATGTCTGATAGAGCTGAGCTACCTGGTTGTAAGCCTCTATACGCATATCGCCACACTCCTTTCCTCCCTGTGTTTACGTCGTTTTATGTCACATTAATTCTAGATACACTTTTCTTTACAACTCATTTATCGGTACTCCCAACCAAAACTTTAGAGCATTTTTAAATTTTTTTCAAATTTTTCTGAAAAAATCACACTTGGACCGCCGCCCCGCCCCCTCTAGTTGGCTGGGCCCTCATCCCTCCCTATGTATTTTGTGGGAACCTCCCTCCCCCGGCTGGGCCGTGACACCCTTGCTTATTTACGCTGACAGCGCAAGGATTATAGTTTTTCTTAGCATCACAAGGGAGCATTAAGTGCGTGTCCTTTAATTGGTTTTGCACTTCGAAGCCACTGTGGGTAGAGGGCAGACATATGTAGATTACAAATGTCGCGGCAATTATTCCTAAGCTTGCTGTGGAGATTAATACTTATAAATAGTGTGTGTCTGCCTACTCTACCAACAGCGGCGTTAGAAGTGCAAAGAATTTAAAGAACACGCACCATAAAAAATGCGACACGTGATACTTAGAAAAACATAATCCGCAGACGATGCAAGTAAATAAGCAAGGGTGTCACGGCCTAGGCGAGGGGAGGGAGGCTCTTTGTATAACGATAGGGAGGGATGAGGGCCCCACATTTACCCAGGCGGGGCATGGGGCGGCGGGATTTGGGCAAAATAAGTGCCCCAGGGGTGAGAGGTCCCTGGGGCTGTTAGAGAATTGTATCGGATAGAGAATTAAGATGTAAGCAATTTAATAGTAGTCATAACCCATACGCTGGTTATACTCGCCGTATGTGAGGATTTCCTCATCATCGGTGTAGAAACCTTCTTCTTTGAGGGCCTGCAATGTGTTTGTACAGTCTCGTGTGAGCTGTACGTAGATGCTTTGCTCATATCTGACATATGAGCTTCCGTATTCGTAGCCCCAGAAGAAGTCTGTGTCTGAGAAGTATGGAGTCTTCTTGTTTTGGATTGTGAAGCTGAAGTCGTTGTATAGTTGGTCTTCGTTATTGTAGTAGTCAGTGCCAAAGCTTGTAGTGAATAATTTGCCGGCATCTACGTCCTTCAATACTGCTTCGTAAACTCTTGCGAATTTTTCCTGCTTCTCACGGTCTGTAAGATAATCAAAATCTACGTATGTAGAGTAATAATCTTCAAGGCTTTCATCATAGAGGTAGCCGCTAAAGCTCATCTCTGTGATTGTGCAATCATCGTAAATGTTGCCGATGACATGCTCTTTAATCTGGATTGGTGAATTTACAAAATCAAGGATTGGTTCTGTAGCTGCAACATACTGTGCGCTAACCTCTTCTGATTCTGTGTCTACAACTGAGTAGTCACGAATGATTGTCTTACCATTCTTGAGCTTGTATTTGATTGTAAATGAGTTGCCAGGTACATCTGAGTAAAGCACGTTTACATCACGAAGCTCCTTTTTGTCCTCAAGGAAGTTCTTGTGAAGCTCAATCATTGTGCCTATTTCGTCTTCATCAGTAAATACCATAGCGTAATCACAGTTGAAACCTACCCATTCAACGTCGTTTGCATTTGGCACTTTGTTTTCGATTTTGAAAACATCAAGTCTAAGGCAAAGAAGAACTACCAAAGCTGCTGCAGAATAACCTGCACAGTATAAAAACTTCTTTGCTGAGAATACTCGTACAGTCTTCTCTATCATCATCTGTGTCGCGTAGAAAAGTATGCATCCGATGATAATGGCCGATACGATAGCGATAGCAAACTTTGTGCTGTATGTAAGTGTTTTTGCCGCATTGATCATTTCTGCAACAAATCCACCTGCAACCATTGAAATGAAGAATGACATTCCAACAGTAAATACTGGCTTGAGGAATGGTACGGCAATGAAATCGTGTACTGTTTCAAGCTTCTTGTATTTGTAAAGCATGTAAGCGATGAATGTAATCACTACTGCTGCTACTGCGTAAATAGCAAGATATTTGGCTCCAGTCAATTCATATGAGAAGCCTATAAGTTTGCCATAATCATCTGTGTCGACAACTGCGTTTATTCCACAGTTTGCGCTAATGAAGAATGATGGCGTCAACATTGTTGAGTCTAAATCAGACAATGCTGATGACATACCAAACATCAGGAATGATGCTGTGATTCTAAATGCAACTTCCATCAGTGTGTATAAATAACAGAAGATGAAGTAGAATACTACGCTTGTAATAATCTGGCCTGATGTCATCATTGAGAAAACTGCTATGGAAATAAACAGCTCTGTTGCAACTGCAACTATCAATGTCCAGTACCAGATAGCATCTATAGCTGGTGCCTTTTCAACAAAGGCAACGATTGTCATGATGATGCTGTTTACTACAAGTGGCACAAGGCTCACAAGGGATGCTGTTGTAAATCCTGTAAAGAACAAGCTCTTTCTGCTAACAGGAAATGCGTGCATCATGTAGTTGTCGCGCTTGTTAAATAAGAACCAGAATGTAATGCCTGTGGCCACAATGGCAACTGTAAGTGCCAGTCCTGACTTTGGCACATACTGCATATGCTGATAAAGCATAATTTCACGTGTGTATCCTGATTCGACATACCATGAATTATCAAAATCAGCCATGGTAAGCACAAATGATATAGGAATCATGAGTAATAAGGCGATGAAGTATAACAGTCCTACTATCCAAGTCCTACTAAGATTTTTCTTAAACAAAGCCATGTTAAAAAATGATGTCTTTGACTGCATAGTTCTCACCTCCCAACTCGTAAATAAAGATTTCTTCCAATGTAAGTGGAAGCACATCCATCAAAAGTGGATTGAGTGCACCAATTGCACGCTCGGCTGCTCTAGGCTCGCCCTTAACAATAAGTGTGTGTACTCGTCCATTTGTAATCTTCTTAAGCACTTCTATTTCTGGTGGGAGGGCAGGCATATCACCATCAAATGCGATTTGAATCTTTGTGATAGATGTCTGCAACTCATCAAGTGAACGCTCGATGAGAATCTTTCCATTATTCATGATTCCCACATGGTCACATACATCCTCCAACTCACGAAGGTTGTGTGAGCTGACCAAAACTGTAAGACCATTCTCCGAAACATCAGACATGATAAGGCTCCAAATCTGACGTCTCATAACTGGATCAAGACCATCCACAGGCTCATCCAAAATCATAAGCTCTGGACGGGCTGCAATGGAAAGCATGAATGCAACCTGCTTTTGCATACCCTTTGAAAGTGTACGAACCATTTTCTTTGGGTTGATGGCTGGGAAACAATCCATGATTTTCTTGAATAGTACTTCGTCAAACTTTGGATACATGTCCTTGTAGAATTTCATCATATCCATGGTGTTGGCCTGAGTGAAATAGAAAATATCATCTGGAATTACAGTGAACATCTTTTTCAACTCAGTGTTTTCATATACTGGCTTGCCATCGATTGTGATTTCACCAGCATCCTGCTTATATACACCGCAAAGATGGCGAATAATTGTTGATTTACCAGCGCCGTTTGGTCCCACGAGACCATAGATGGCGCCGCGCTCAACATGCATATTTAATCCGTCGAGGGCTGCAAAATCGTCAAACTTTTTAGTTACGTTATTTACCTGTATCATGTTCAGTCCCTCCCTTCGCAAGCTCTTCAATACGTTTGATAAGAATGTCCTTATCTTCGCACAGATACAGAAGTTCTTTTACAATCTCATCGAATTCTTTCATCAATTCTTCATTCCTCCCTGATGCAACGTCAGCTCGCTGTGCAGCGAAGCTTCCCTTGCCCGCAATCGTGTAGATGTAACCTTCTTGCTCTAGCTCTCGATACGCCTTCTGAATAGTATTTGGATTTATTGACAGGTTGGTGGCTAGCTCCCTTACACTAGGCAGCTTTTCATCCTGCTTTACCGCACCAGATACTACTAGGCGCCGAAGCCCGTCTTTTATCTGCTCATATATAGGCTTCGAATCTCGGTAGTTTAACTGAATCATCTAATACCTCCCCTACTAGGTATGTGTGTATGACACTGTATTACGTGTTCTAATACACTTATAGCACGATTGGATTTTTTCGTCAAGGGTTAAAAATAGATTTTCTACTAAAAAGAAAGAGAGAAGTCTTCAAAACTTCTCTCTTCCTTTTGTTATTGTTAATTATAACTTTCTAATATATTTTCTACTAAAAGCTCAGAATTAGGTAAATAACAACATTTCACCATCGATCAGACTGTATTTATTACTTTTAAATTCGAAGCCGTTGAGATTAACAAACCCCAATTCTATAACACCTAGATTTCCGATGTTTTTTACTTGCTTCTCCTCATCTTCGCACTCCTCTAACGTCATCTTACGGTTAAAAAACTTGCATTCATAAATGAGATACTCGTCTTCTTTCTGTAGAACCACATCAAATTGTCCGTTCTTTTTTTCTTTAGGGTCGTCATACCAGTACGAACCAATATTTAGGACTCCTTTTATTGAACGAGATCTAACTTTTCTTTTGAAATATTGAACAACAATCCCTTCAAAACGCCTCTGTATAAATTCATCTATACTTTTCTCTATATATGTTTCATAAAATACTTCTTCACCAAGCATCTTAATAACCATGTCATTTCCAAAAATATATGTAAAATAGAATCTCATAAGATTATCAGAAATAACATAAAACTGCTTTTTCTTGTCATCAAGTTTGTTTATTGGGGCAATTTTTTCTATGGCTTCCATATTAATTAAATTCTTTAATTGCTTATCAAGAAGCCCATTGCCACCCCCTCCTAATCCTGATGTTAAATCTGAATACTTCTTGCTACCATTACCAATAATCTGGAATATCCTAATATCATACACCTTTTGAATTTCCTTCAAGATTACATTTTCGATGTATGTTCTTAAAATACTCGTTTCTGGAAGCAGCAGCTTTATTATATTTTCTTTTATCGATTTTTTTGAATCTATTGCAGATAGCACATATGGACTTCCACCAAATATGGCATAATTTTCGAATTTACGTCTTAATTCAGCCTCCGGATATAATAGGGAAGCGTCGTAATAGTCGAACTCTTCTATGTGCATTATCTCTGTAAATCTTCCAAATAATGGATTGCCTTCTTCCATTAATTCTTTCATTATTGTGATATATGAACCACACATAATAAGTTTCACGTTACTAGGAAGCATATCTATTATTATCTGCATGTAAGAATCAATTTCATTTTTCTTTCCAGCCTGCTTTAAATATTGATATTCATCAATTACAAATAGGAATGTTCCATTCTGACTTCCCAAGTAATCGAATATATCCTTCAATGTTTGAAATCTAATTTCAGGAATTCCAAGAGCAATAGAAATACTTCTAGACATTAATGTTAAATTACCCTCAAGCGTGGATTGAACACACATATAATTTATGACTTTACCATTAAATGTTTTTGATGCTTCTGCGATAAGCGTAGATTTTCCTACTCGACGTTTACCATATATCAGTATGGCAGCCTTATCTCTACTATTTAATTGTTCTTTTAGTTTAGATAATTCTTCAACTCTACCTACAAACATACTTCCTACCTCTATTGCGCTATACTGAATTATTTTTCACTGAATAAGTTTTCACTGAAAACATTTTCACTAACCTTTAATTCATTATAAAATATTTAATTCTTAATCGCAAGCTCGCATTTCCATTTCCAAAACAGTGCAAATGTATTAATCCCCAAAATAAAAACAACCCCTTTTTTTCTTTTGAAAATAAGGGGTTGTCTCCTTTTTAAGATGCATAGATTTAGTTTTTATCCAATCTGATAAGAAGTGAATGCCTGCTTTCTAGCTTTGATAACATTCAAGATTGTTGGAACTGCGCCACCTGCTGTGAAGAGGTATACAAGAGCAAGATCACCGATGAATGATGATGTTGCATCTGCGTATTCCAAAATATCCCAGAAATAGAAGGAAGCTTCTGATAATGAGAAGTCTGCCTCTGTCATCATGGTGATCATCCAATCAAGCTTCTCTCCGAAGTATGTCATGATAATCATGACGATTGAACAAATGATGATGCCCTTTGTGCTCATCTTTTTACCTAACATTTCGTATCCCTTTACAGTACAAACACCCATAACGAGACCAGAAATAACTGCTACATAACCCAGCTGACCAAGAATAATGATTGTTATCACGCCGATAACTGAACCAAGGAAAGCTCCTACAACTCCCGCAACAACACTTTCTTTTGTGTTGCTCATTTCTACTTCACTCTGCTGCAATGACTGTGTCACCTGTGTGTAACACTCATCGCAGAGGAATGATACGCTACCTGAAACGCAATAGCTGCCTAAGTTTGTGTGAGGCTTGCCGCAAGATTCGCAAACATCCTCAAAACCGTACATGTTGAAAGCTTCTGTCAAAGCCTTAATTGCGTTGATAAGGTAAGCGATGACCTTTTTAGTTGTCATGCCTCTGACTGTTGCAATTACATAATTGCCTTGAACTCCAAGAGACATCATGCCCTTATTTGCTTTGCAAATGCTCTTTAACAATTCCTTGTCTGGAAGCTGACCGTTCTTGCGAACTGAAGCGTAGACCATGTAATTATTGTTTGCCATATCCACCTTGAGATGGAAACCGCTGGCCTCTCCCATTAATGTATCTGTTTGTTCGTTTATGCGTAAACCTGTTGCCTGACCTACTTCGTCGTAAATCTTTCTAAGTCCTTTGTTCATATTTTTCTCTCCTTATCTAAGAACTGTATTCATCATAATAATTATTATATCGCTTGTCAATAGGTAGTATAATAATACTCACATTGTTTTTGAATAAGTACAATTTTACTACTTAACATATTATCTAACCATTGTGGCTGTTCCAAATAGCTCCTGGTATGAGAACTCATAGAACTTGAAACCATCTGCGTATGAACCTAAATCATATGGATAGAAATATACAAGGACCTTATCATCCTGGAATGCAACATTTCCTGAATTAATAGATGCATATTCGTACGCAGTGTCATATGCATCCTGATCTGTGGCTGCAAAATATCCGCCATTATCACCATCTGTGCTGTTTTCCAGGTAATCCTGGCGAACCTTCTCAGCAACCAAGGTCTTAAACTCTTCCTCAGTGCCTTTATAGAAATCTGCAAATGTCAGCTCCTCGCCTGTCTGCAAATCAAAGATGTACTCGTACATGCTAGGCATGCCGTGGGCGCCGCCACCATACCAATATCCGTTGAAGTCCACAATGAGATATCTGTCATTTATGATATTCACACCTGAAACATTATATGTATCTGTCTCATGGTATGTGTCTGGATATTCCTTATGGTCCTCGCAGTCAGTTTCTGCTGCTTCCGCAACTGACACTGGCTCATAAGAAACCTCTCCATCCATATGCTCTTTCAGCTTTGCATTAATCTGGTCTGCCACTGGTGAGTACTTGCCATCAAGAACAAATGCTTCTGCATAGCATGAATATAAAGGTGTGCCGCAATATGGGCAGACAAAATTGCTTGTTCCGTAGATTATGGTGCCGTATTCGTATGCTTGGATTGTATCACTTAAAATGTCGATATCTGTAAGCTTGTCAGCTCCATCTACTCTGTACCATTTTACATCGGCCCCTTCCAACTTCATTACATATGGTTTTCCTGCTCTAAAGATTACATTATCAATATATGAAGCTCCTGGCGCAAACTCACTTTCGTACATCTCACTATAGGTATCTGCTACCGCATCGTATTCTGTAATCTTTTTTGTAGTTACATTGTACTGGTCAGTTTCGATTGTGGTAGCGTAATATACCTTGTCATCTGTCACGCCAACTACTATTACAGACTCAGCATCGCCAAACTGCTTTGCTTCGCCAGTTTCAATATTGTAGACATATGACGTGCTTTTGTAATCGTCACCATCGTCGATGTCATAAATAATAACTTTGTCATTGTAGGCCATCACATATGAGGCATTGCTATTAAGGGCATCCAGCTCAGTGATGTTTCCTTCGGCATCCATTGTGGCAAACCGCTTATTTTCATAATCATATGAGGACAACTCAACATAGCCGAACATATCTATTTCTCTGGCAATGCAGTCTCCTCTACCGCTATCATTTGTGTCCACTGAATATCCGTCAATCTCTGTCTCAGAATCCTTATCCTCAGTCATCGTTCCATCATCGGATGGAACAAAGCAGAACTCCTTGAACTTTTCATCATCATTGTTTATGCCAGCAATGTACAGCTTTCCGTCATAAAAATCTGAGTAATTAGACCAATAGCTTGAGTCCATTTCAAAGAACACATCAGCCTTTTCTGTGCTTAAATCTAGCGAGATGAATTCGTATGTGCTGTTTCCATTATCATCAGTGGCATACTGTCTTAAGTACATCTTTCCATCATGGATTGCTTCAATCGTTGCATCTTCATCACAGCCATTGTCTTTTAAAATCTTTGTAATGACGCTTCTGTCATAGGTGTTCATCTTATTTCCATCGGCGTCGACAGTATAGAAAATATCAGTGTAATAATCCGATTCAAAAAAATACTCATCATTAAGCTGTTTGTCTTGTTCAGTTGTGGTTTCAGTCTTGGCCTCTGTCTGTTTCTCCTGAACGGAAGCCTCTGATTTAGCCTCATCCTTCTTACAGCCTGTGATTGCACATGCCATTGATGTAGCCAGGATCAGGCATATAAAACTCTTTTTCATATATTTCTCCATTTAAACATTTGTAAAGCCGCACAACATAGCGGTGCTGTGCGGCTTTTTGCATTCTATTTATGATTTATAGGATTAGTTCTGTCCATCAAAATCTGTATGTGTTGTTGCAAAGTGCTGTGTTGTGGCACTCTTCTCTCCATCATTGCAACAAGGGTCATCCTTCTTTTCAACTGGCTTTGATGCTGGAGCCTTGTCTACTGGAGTGTTGTTGCCAAATCCAAGCATCTCTGTCTTGAATGTAAGATCTGATGCAGCACCTGCAAGATCTGTAGGAACTACAATCTTTGTAGCACGGCCATCACCAAGCTTTGAAAGAGCCTCAAGCTTCTTGATAAGAAGAACTCTCTCGTCCATGTTTGCTTCCTTGAGCATTTCAATACCGCGAGCCTCTGCCTCGTATACAAGACGGATTGACTCAGCCTGACCTGTTGCTCTTGCGATAGCAGCATCTCTTTCAGCCTCTGCCTTAAGAACGAGAGCCTGCTTATCACCTTCTGCACGAGTGATTGATGCCTGCTTGTGACCTTCTGCCTCAAGAAGAGTCTCACGACGATCACGCTCAGCCTTCATCTGCTTCTCCATTGAACGCTGAATCTCTTCTGGTGGGATGATGTTCTTGAGCTCGACACGACCTACCTTGATACCCCAAGGATCAGTAGCCTCATCAAGGATAACACGCATCTTTGAGTTGATGTTGTCACGAGATGTAAGTGTCTGATCAAGCTCCAACTCACCAACCAAGTTACGAAGAGTAGTAGCTGTAAGATTTTCAAGAGCAAGGATTGGACGCTCAGCACCATAAGCGTAAAGCTTTGGATCCTGTACCTTGAAATAAACTACAGTATCGATTTTCATGATAACGTTATCCTTTGTGATAACATCCTGTGGTGGAAAATCAGCAACCTGCTCCTTTAATGAAACACGCTTTGCAACACGATCAATGAATGGAATGATTACATGGAAACCTGGTACCAATGTGTTGTGATACTTACCAAGTCTTTCAATGACAAATACGTATCCCTGTGGTACAATGCGGATTCCAAATCCAACTGCAATCAAAATTAAGACTAATACAACAATTAAAAATCCCATAAAATGTCCTCCCTTTTGTAAAACATCTATTGTCATTATTGTAGTCCATTAGAATTAGAAATGCATCAAGTTTTTTAACTTAACTTTTACTTAACCCGGCAGCTGAACACAATTCACCACAACTATCGCCAGCATTATAATTCCTGCCCCCATAAATGAAATCATAAAAATATTTCCTACCAGCTTCAAATCTTTATCCTGCGAGTTGTTTTTGCTTACTGAAAATACCCTTCCCAAAGCAAATCCCAGAACTGTAAAGAAAATCCCCATAAGCAACAGGAATAGATCACCCTCCTCAAATTCAAAAATTAGAGAGTGTGAGTTCATAAAATAAATGACAATTGCTGCAACCACTACAGCCCAGACTACCCCCATTATTCTCACAACCCGCAGTGACTTTTTGGCAGCATCTTCTGTATTTCTATCTGCGCAGGCTATATCATCCCTCAATATGTTTTTGCTATTGCTTCCCACATTTACCAATATGAATAGCCACACTCCCGCCACCATTACAACGGGCACTATGAAAAATAAATCAAACATTTTCTCCCCCTTGTTTATGGAATCTGATTCTATGAAAATACCTTCTCAATATTATCTCTGATGATTGATACTATGTTTTCTGGAATAGTAATTCCTTCATCTTCTACGGATAATTTTACATGATTCCAAGCGTCATCTGATAGTGTAAAATCAAATGACTCTCTGAAGCTTGCATCTGGAAGCTTTCCTGTGATTGTCTTTGTAAGAGTCATTGCCACTAGATAATCGCCTATGCCCGATGCGTGGGCTCCATCTTTGTAATACAAATCTGCATCAGGTTCATTTACCAATTCCTTCAGAACATTGCTCCAGATTTCTCCAATAGGAGCTAGCTTCGCGCCTTCATCCTCTGCAATCTTTCTATATCTGCGATTCATCTCCGACTGATTTTCCGGCTTATCCTTCTCCGCCCATGTTTCAAAGATAATTGGAGTTGTATTCACTTTCTTACATAGTTCTATAATCTCGTGAGTGTACTTGATTGTATCCTCAAAGTCTGTCATAGGATGCGCACACTCCTGAATGATGCAGTAATCATATCGGCCATGCAGGATATTAAATCTTTCTGAGAAATACTCCTCATCCATGTGCCACTTCAAGCTTCTTCCTGAGTAAGCCAGCATAAACACCTGACATTCTTCACCTGTAGCATTTTCTACCATACGCCTTACCAGCTCCGGCATGTCATTCATGTACGTATGACTATTGCCAATAAACAAAATCTTCTTCATTTTTTCCTTTCAACACGAAATTCTCAGCATTTCAGCATTCTACGTGTCTTGCTGCTCTATTCCCGACACGAAGATTTGATGTTTTCTCTATTCTTCGTGTCCACATTTCTTTCTTCAGACACGTAGATTTAGCCTACAACTGTTTCTTCGTGTCTAATTTATAACTCTTAGACACGTAATTCTCTGTTTTTCTCCATTCTACGTGTCTTTCTGCTCTATTCCTGACACGAAGATTTGATGTTTACCCATTTCTACGTGTCTTTCTCCTTAAAAAATGACACGAAAAACCAGCCTATCGGCGTTTCTTCGTGTCAAAATCCTTGCGAAGAGTTGATAATCGCTCTTTTTTGTATGGGATTCGTTACTTCTATTCCATTTCCCATACATTTTCGCCATTTAGCGCCTTCAGCCCCTCCTGGCACTGGTGGCTTTGCCACAGTCCCAGTTTCAAACCTGCTTGGCTACCCCATATCTGCATGCTGACGCAGTGTCAAGAGGCGAAGCGCCGCAAGGCCTTGCTCTTGACGCAAGACAGCTGCTGATATGCTGTAGCTAGCAGGTTGAAACAGCACTGAATGCTATCTCAACCTACCCCACCAAAGAATCAACTAGCCTACAAGCTACTCCACTACCTCTACTTCTCAATAACCACAACTCCAGAGCAATAGCTCTTTGGTTCGTACTTGATTCCTGGGAAATGCTGCTGCAATTCATCCAACACAAAGTAGATTTCATCATCATCCCAGCGCTGGCCTTCTTCTACCTTGCACTGCTCAAGCTTTTCACGAGTATCAAAAGCAACATCTCCAAATAGGATTTTCCCGCCGTCATTTAACAAGCCAAGGAGTTCCTTGATGAACTCCACCTTCTGCTCATCATTAAGATGGTGAATTGAATAAGTACCAACGATGAAATCGAATTTCTTCTCATGTAACTCTGGCACCAATCCCTTAGTGATATCTCCTTGATAAAGCTTTGCATCTGGCATCTTCTCCTGGGCAAGCTCAATCATACGAGCCGAGAAATCCTGACCATATACTTCACAGCCATGCTCATATAGCTTAGAAGTAAGTGTGGCTGTTCCAAAGCCGATATCTAGTACTGCTGCACCAGGCTTTTCCATAATCACTTCATAGATATACCCTAGCACATTCTTATAGCCAGCAAATGGATAAACATTGCTCTCCTCTGATAATCCAACCGCCTCATCATATCCATCTGCCCATAAATCAAAACCTTTATTGTCTAACATATTCTGCCTCCTCTATGTATGTCATTTTCTTACCTGTTCACTTTATCAATTTGACCTCTAAAAGTAAACTACCTAAAAAATGAGCAACCCACTTAAGGGTTGCCCATTTTATTATCTCCCTACTATTTCATCGAAAATGGCGTGTGCCACTTCTTCTTTTGTCATGATTGGAAGCTCTTTGGCACCATCAGCCGTGATAAGAGTTACCACATTGGTGTCTGTGCCGAAGCCTGCCCCCGATGTACGTAGATTGTTGGCGACGATCATGTCCACATTCTTTTTCTTCAGCTTAGCGCTGGAATTCTCAAGCATGTTTTCCGTCTCCATTGAGAATCCGCAAATAAACTGTCCTTCTTTTCTGTGGGCACCAAGGTATGCCAAAATATCTTCCGTTCTCTCAAGCTCTATACAGCTAGCTTCACCATCTTTTTTCTTTATCTTCTCCGTTGCAACATTGATAGGTCTGTAATCTGCAACTGCTGCACTCTTTATGATAATGTCGCACTCCCCGGCCGCGTTTTTAACTACCTCAGCCATTTCAGCAGCGCTTCGTACATTAACAACATTTACAAACATAGGTGGCTCAATTGCAACTGGGCCAGACACAAGTGTGACATCGGCGCCGCGCTCCATGGCAGCCTTGGCGATGGCGTATCCCATCTTGCCAGTGCTGTGATTTGTGATGTAGCGGACTGGGTCGATTGCCTCCTCTGTAGGGCCTGCGGTAACAAGCACCTTTTTGCCAACCAAATCGTGATCGTGGGCAAGCTCTCGAAGAATGTACTGAAGGAGTACTTCTGGTTCAGGCATCTTGCCTGCCCCTGTGTCTCCACATGCTAAATATCCATTAGCTGGATTGATTATTTCAAATCCGTATTTACGAAGTGTTTCAAGGTTGTCCTGAACGATCTGATTTTCAAACATGTTTGTGTTCATAGCTGGACTGACAAGCTTTTTGCATTTTGCTGCGAGAATTGTTGTAGTAAGCATGTCGTCTGCTATGCCATGGGCCATCTTGCCAATTACATTGGCGCTAGCGGGTGCCACCATAAAAATATCGGCTCTCTTGGCAAGTGCCACATGTTCAACGTTGAACTGAAAATTCCTATCGAATGTGTCAACTAAACATTTATTTGAAGTAAGAGTCTCGAAGGTAATTGGATTGATGAAATTGGTGGCGTTCTTTGTCATGATGACATTTACATCCGCTCCCAATTTTACAAGTGCCGAAGCAAGACTTGCAATTTTGTATGCTGCGATGGAGCCTGTTACTCCAAGGACTACACATTTACCTTTTAACATAATCCTTTTGATACCTCCGAAAACTACTAACTAGATTGCTACTTTACGCTTATTTCTCCCTAGTTGTTTATATTAAAGTGCTGCCTGCTTTGCTGAATCATCAGAAGCTACAGCTTTGATTTTCATTGTCTTATCTGAATATACACCTGCTGGCTGAATCTTATCAAGTACGATGCCTACTAAATAAACAATTACGGCACCAACGATAGCTTCGATAACACCATTGAAGCTGATAACACCAGCGATTACTGCCATAAGAGCATCTGGGTCAATCTGTAAAAGCTCAGCGTATGGAACCTTATAGAAAAGATAGATGCTTCCCATAACAAGAAGTGTATTTGTCATTGCGCCTGCAATACCAGCTGTGATAAAGCCAAGAGCCTTTGCATCCTTGTTCATGAAAAGGTATTCAATACCAGCGAATGCTGCTATACCAACAACGATACCGATTACTCTTGCAACTGAAACTGACATTCCAAGTACGCCTTCTGAAATCATTTTATTAATGAATGCGAACACGCCAAATCCAAGAATGAATGACACAACTGCATTGATGATTGAACCAACTACAGCCTTCTTATCAGAGCTGATTGCCTTCTTGATACCAACATATACGAAGTAAGGTACCACACCGATAAGAATTCTTGGTACGATAGCGATGAATGTACTCTTGAATACGATTAAGAGTGCTGCTCCAACTGAATCATGTGGAAGCATTGTCAACGCAGCTACAGGCGAAAAGATGAATGCTGATGCTGCTGGTGCGATTGAACTCTTAATGAAACTGCTGAGTCCGAATACGCCTCCAAGAAATGCGCCCTTCTTTGGTCCTAAGAATAAAGAACCAATGATAACCGGAATATGAAGTGTTGTTGCATTAATAACTACAAGTGGAATAAATCCGAGTGGTGTTGAAGCCATTACTACAATAATGGCTGTGAATAACGCTGTGAGCACAAGCTCATAGGTCTTAGAATTTCTGCTTTGCATTTGTTCCTCCTTTTGGTAGAAGCCTCGACGGGTCTCCTCCTAGTAAAACCTTGCGTAAAGCGTAGCAACCATATATTACCATCTTTTTTTCAGAAGAACAATAAATTTTTAACAATGTCTGATTTCTGGCAAAAAAAGACCAGCCCTGACTGAGCTGGTCTGTAACTAATTTTCTTATTTGAGTGCCATCTCTTCCATCTCACGAGCGATGCGGTTAATTACTTCAAGAGTATCATTCATATCATGGAGAGCATCCATTGCGTTTTCGCTGACAGAACCGACTGTATCTGTAGCTGCTGCAACCTCTTCTGATGTTGCAGAAAGATTTGTAATGTTGTCCATAATCTGTGAGTTTGCTGAAATGACTTCATCCACAGAAGACTTAACCTGAACAACTCCGTTACGAAGTTCATCAGTACCTTCTTTGATAGTATCAAGCTTTGTACCTGTCTCAGAAATAAGTTCGTTCTGCTTGTTAGCATACTCTGCTGACTTTGACATTGCAGATGCAGCTGAACGAGCATCGGATGTAAGGCGCTCGATAATCTTTGCAATTTCTTCTGTAGCCTCGCGAGTGCTTTCTGAAAGTGCACGAATCTCATCAGCAACTACTGCGAATCCCTTACCAGCCTCACCAGCACGAGCTGCCTCGATTGAAGCATTAAGAGCGAGCAAGTTTGTCTGACTTGAAATACCAAGGATTGTCTCTGTGATACCCTGGATATCCTGAATGCTATCGTTAAGAGCCTGTGTGGTTGTACTTGTTTCGATATTGATATTTGCAACCTTTTCAGCCTGGCTCTTAAGCTGGTTGATAAGATCAACACCTTCATTTACAGATTCTTCTACTCGGCTTGAAACCTCATCGATTGTAGTAGCTTCCTCACCAACTGTCTGAATGCTTTCCTGAATGATTGCAGTCTTGTTTGTCTGATTCTCAATAGCCTCTGCAATATTCTTTGTACCTTCAACGATTTCCGTAACTGAATCATTAACAGTGTTCATTGAATCATTAAGGTTTGTAGAAACTTCATTAGCTTCCTCAAATTTCTTATTGAGCTGCTCTGCCAAATCAACGATTGTTTCTGAAGTCTCTTTGATATCCGCTGCATGCTCTTTAATAGTATCAAGAGTCTCTGTTGTCTGACGGCGCTGTTGCTTACAAACGATAACTGCGATTGTACATGCAATCAAACTGAATACAAGCTGTGTGACAAGCTCTCTTACTTCTAGATTACCTCTTAAAATCTCATTTATTCCCGATAATAGCAGTCCAAAGTTTGCAATAATAACGCCAATTCGAACTGTTCCAGCCTCACCGTATATCATTACAATAAGGATGATGGCATACATGAAAACATACATGTGCTCATCGTTAGGACGGATAATCGTCATTAAGAAAAGCGCTACCATTGATAATGTTACACAATATTTATAACGATACTTCTCCCCAAATGCACTAAAGCAAACCTGGAACAAAATGATATCAAGTACTGCCACAGCCAATCTGACAATATCCAGCACATTGATGCCTGTCACAACCAGTGCTCTAACATTGAAAAATACCAATGCCATGGCTGTGATTGTTCCACAATATCTAGCTAGTCTGTTTTTTTCGAACATCTGTCTTGTTTGGATGCTCATGTTTTCATTTGCCTCACCCATTATTGTGTCCTCCATACTAATATGTGATATATTATTAACTGTACCACATGAAATCACTGTCATACTAGAGTATAAATCATAAATTTTTTCATTTTGTGAATTTTATTCCTATGATTTAAAATATTTTTTGTATTTTTTTGTTTTTATAAAAGGAGTTTACATATATATGGCTAAAAAAGAAGACAAAACAAACGTAATGAGATTACTTGATCAGAAGAAAATTCCTTATGAACATTTTTCACTTGAGAATGCCGATGGACTTTCTGGAGAAGAGATAGCTGATAAGCTTTCAGAAAACCCAGCCCAGGCATTCAAGACACTTGTTACAACAGGCAAAACTGGCAATCACTATGTATTCGTAGTTCCTGTAGCCGCTGAGCTTGATTTAAAAAAGGCAGCCAGCGCTGTCTCAGAAAAATCGATAGAAATGCTCAAACAAAAAGATTTACTCCCACTTACTGGGTATGTACACGGAGGCTGCTCTCCTATAGGCATGAAGAAATTCTTTACCACAGTCATCGACGCCTCTGCTGAAAACTTCGACGAAATCTATTTTTCAGCAGGCAAGGTTGGCCACCAAGTAAAAATTGCAGTAGAAGATATTTCTAAGATTATCAGAGTTGAGTATGAGGATATTATAAAGTAAAAAAAGGATTCAGAAATCCATGATTTCTGAATCCTTTTACATTTATACTATTCGCTTTATTCCTGAGGCATGTCGCTTTCAATCTTGAACTTAGAAAGCTCATCGTTGATAGCAAGTGCAGAATCTGATACTGAGTTGGCTACGTTTTCTACGCCCTGGCTTTCTGTGGCAATCTCGTTTGCACTTTCTGCCAATGTGTAGATTGTAGCGGTGATTTCTTCTGAGCTTGCTGACTGCTCTTCTGAAATGGCAGCTACTGATGATGCGATGTCGTTTACTTCGCCCATCATGCTAATCATCTGCTTCATAACCTCTGCTGCTTCGTTAAGATCTTCGTAAATCTTAGAGAAGCTTGTGCCAGCTTTTTCTACAACCTCACCACTTGCATTGATTGAATCCATGTTTCTCTGAGACTTGTCAGCCAAGTCTGTGATAAGGCCTGTAATCTGTCTGATGATGTCACCGATTTCCTTGGCAGCGTCCTGAGAATTCTGAGCAAGCTTTCCAATCTCATCTGCAACAACCGCGAATCCCTTACCAGCTTCACCGGCGCGGGCTGCTTCAATTGAGGCATTAAGTGAAAGGAGGTTGGTCTGTTCTGCGATAGAATCAATCATCTGAACAATATCCGTAATCTGCTTAGCAGAATCTCCAACAGTTACAACTACGTCGTTCATTTCGCTCATAGACTCGTTGATGTTGTCCATGCTGCGCTGAACCTCTGTCATGTCTTCCTGACCAATCTTTGCCTGGTCTACAAGAGCCATCATGGTTTCGTTTGTGCTGTTTCCATTATCAGTCAAATCAGATACTGCGTGAGCAAGATTTGTTGCGTTTTCAGCAAGCTCGCCAACAGCATTTGAAATATCGTCCATTGTCTCCTGAATCTGGCCCATAGATACTGACTGATCCCCAGCCTGAGTGCTCATCTTGCCAGAAGCAGTCTTTGAACTTTCGGAATCTTCCTGAAGCTTTTCAGCACGTCCCTGAATTGAACCAATGGCACCGTTCATAATCTGAACGAACCTTGTCATCTCTCGGCTGATAAGACCAATCTCATCACCCTTATCAGCTGGCATCGTTGTTGTAAAGTCACCATCTGAAATCTTAAGAATGCTATTTGAAAGGCCATTAACTGGAGCTGTAATAACCTTATTAATTGTAATAAGAATAACAGCGATAATTACAATAATAAGAGCAAACATAGCTCCAAGTGATATAAGCATAAAGCTATTTGCTTCTGCCATAACATCATCCACTGCTACTGATGAAATAAGTGTCCATGTTGTACCTGGTATAGAAGCTGCACAAACATAATAATCTGTGTTTGTTGAATCTTGATTGATTATAACTGGTTCTGTTGCACCGCTTTCCACATATGCCTTTACATCTTCGAGGTATTTACTTCCTGATGTGGAAACCTGACCACCATTAAGTGCTGTATCAAAGTAGGATACGATATAATCTCCATCAAGCACCATAGAACCACCAGTCTTCATAGGTGTAAGAGCTGCCACTTCTTCCTGAAGAGCTGTTAAATAAACATCAACAGCTGCAACACCAAATTCGCCGTTTGCAAAATTTACATTTCGTACAAATGTAACGCAAAGCTCGCCGTTATTAGCATCGATATATGGTTCTGTACATACAAAGGTCTCTTCATCAACACCTTCGGCGTACCAACCACGCTCTGTTGGTCTCCAGTCAGCTGGCTGAGTCTGGTGATTTGCAAAGAAATATGAATCATCTGAGAATCCAATATAAATACCAGTATTATCTATTGCATCATAATCTGCAGATGGCTCCACATAACGAAGCATTGCTGCATGGTCCTCAAAATATACATTTTCCAATGTATCGCAGTACTGGCCATCCTTTGCAGTCAGCATCTGGATATCTGAACCTAATCTCAGTGAATTGTACTGGCCCTCAGCCTGTAAATCCATAAGAGATACTTCTGTGATAATCTTTCTTGCATTATAGGAAATAAAAACAATGATTCCTGCAATACCAATCGCAATAATTGGAAGCAGAATCATCAACAGTGTTGTTCCTATACTGCGTTTTACTTTTGGCGCATTAGCCATTTCTTTTCCATTCTTAGCCATGATGCCCTCCTCCTATTTTCACAGATTCGCAATCTGCATATGTTCACTTTCACTATTATTGCGCACATTTGTTACTTTTCTGTTAACTAATAGGAAGGTTTTATTTATTTCACTAATTCTTCACAAGTGTCTCCTTGATGAGGTCATAGTTTTCCTTGAGATGTGGCCTCATGCAATTGATGCAGGATTTTACCCCTTTGCTTGTGTATGTGAAATTGCCGCCGCACTTGTCTCCTAGATGGTACAGTGGGCAGTAGCAGAACAGACAATTGAAATTGTCTGGGTCGTCTGTCTTGTGGCAAGGGAAATACTCGCACTCTCTATTTTGAAAATATTTGTAATGTTCCATATGTATACCTCTATCTATAAGCTTTGCTCGAAAAATCCTACTAGAGCAGGGTATTTTCATCGCTCTGCTCGAAAAAGCCTACTGTTATTATACATCAGTTCTACATTATTTTTTCACACCTATTTGTTAGGATTGCCCTATAAACACCTATGTGAGGTAAAAAGTATGTTTAAACACGAAAAAGAATCTCATACTCTGGTGGATGACACTGGTATTCATGAAGATACAAAAGTAAAAAAGATAACCTTCTTTGTAGGACTGTGTCGTCTCGTTACAGTCATTCTTATTGTTCTTGGTGTACTGAATCTGATATACGGAAATATTTGAGGGGAAATATGGAAGATTTTAAGCGAAGAGTCTATGAAGTTGTAGAAGTTTCCAGCATGGGAGACAAATCTAGCCGAGCTTACGATGTTATGATGAACACCGCCATCATCGTAAGTTTAATTCCTATGACTTTTAAAAGGGATATGGCAATGACATTTTGGCTTGAAATATTTGTCACTATTATCTTTTTAATAGACTATGCTGCTCGTGTTTACACTGCTGACTATAAGATGGGCTACAAGAGCTATAAGGCCTACATTGCCTACATTCTTTCACCACTTGCGTTATTTGATTTCATATCAATTCTTCCAATTATTTATTGGTTTACTCCAGTTAAATCCTGGATTGGACTTCTACGTCTATTCAGAGCCTTCAGGGCAATAAAGCTGGTACGTTATTCCAAGACAATGATTGTCATTTCTAATGTAATCAGGAAGGTAAAGAAGCAGCTGATGGCAGTTCTACTTCTGATTACTGTTTATATTTTTATGTCAGCCATGTTGATTTTCCAACTGGAGCCTGAGCTTTTCAACAACTTTTTCGATGCCCTCTACTGGGCTACTATTTCCATTACAACTATCGGCTACGGAGACATATCTCCTGTGACACCAATAGGTCGAATGATTACTATGATATCTGCTTTGGTGGGTGTAGCTGTGATAGCTTTGCCGTCAGGTATCATTACGGCAGCCTATATGAATGAGATAAATAAAAAGAAATCAAAATATGAATTATAAAATCTAGATTATAAAAGGCACTGCATATCGCAGTGCCTTAACTATTCTATGAAACTTTTAATTTGAATTTCTGAAGATCATGCTCAGAATCAACTTCTGCTAAAGTTGCGCCAAGCTTTGAGAACTTGCCAACGATATCTTCGTATCCACGCTGGATGTACTTGATATCGTCGATAACTGTGATGCCATCAGCTGCAAGACCAGCAATGATAAGTGCTGCACCTGCACGAAGATCTGATGCCTGTACCTGAGCACCTGTGTAACGCTCAACACCAGTAACGATAGCAACTGTGCCTTCGACCTTGATGCTTGCGCCCATGCGAGCAAGCTCATCTACATATTTGAAGCGGTTTTCAAAGATTGACTCTGAAACTGTGCTAGTACCCTCTGCAATAGCAAGAACAGCAGTGATTTCTGGCTGCATGTCTGTAGGGAAGCCAGGGTATGGCAATGTGGTAACGTGAGTATGTGTAAGCTTACGTCCCTTTGCAATAACTCTAACAGCATCATCGTATTCTTCGATTACACAGCCTGCCTCGATAAGCTTTGCTGATGTAGCCTCCAAATGCTTAGGGATGACATTCTTGATAAGAACATCACCGTGTGTAGCTGCTGCCGCACACATATATGTACCTGCCTCAATTTGATCAGGAATAACTGCATAAGTAGTGCCGTGAAGCTCTGGAACACCAACGATACGAATAACATCTGTACCAGCGCCACGGATATTTGCACCCATACTGTTAAGGAATGATGCCACGTCTACAACGTGTGGCTCCTTAGCTGCGTTTTCGATAGTAGTCTTGCCCTCTGCAAGAACAGCTGCAAGCATGATATTGATAGTGGCACCAACAGATACCTTATCAAGGTAGATGTGGTTACCAACAAGCTTGTCAGCACGTGCAGACCAAAGACCATAAGACACGTCTACATTGGCACCAAGAGCCTTGAGTCCCTTAACGTGTAAGTCGATTGGACGCGAACCAATAAGGCAGCCACCTGGAAGTGCTACCTCTGCATTTTTATATTTGCCAAGAAGTGCTCCCATTAAATAATAAGAAGCACGAATCTTTTTGATGTACTCATAATCTACTGAAAGACGAGAGATGCTAGAGCCATTAATCTTTACAGTGTGCTCATCCACACGTGTAACTGATGCTCCAATATCCTCGATTGCTCCAATAAGAACATTTATATCTTTAACATTTGGCAGATTTTCAATTGTAACAGTCTCGTCTGTCATGATGGCACCAGCCAAAATACCGAGAGCTGCGTTTTTGGCACCGCTGATTTCAACCTCTCCTGAAAGGGCTGTGCCGCCTTTTATAACATACTGCTCCATATTAACTCCTAACAATTCTCAATTTGACTCCGATATAATTTAGCATAAAAGCCGTTTTTCTGCAATAGCTCCACATGGCTTCCCTGCTCTACGATGCTTCCATCTTTTACAAACAGAATAACGTCAGCCTCTCTAATTGTTGAAAGTCTGTGGGCTACAATGAATGTAGTACGGCCTTTCATCATCTTATTAAATGCTGATTGTATTTTCTGTTCTGTGCGAGTATCAATTGAGCTGGTCGCTTCATCCAGAATCAACATTGGTGGAATATTTAGCATTACTCTTGTGATACACAAAAGCTGCATCTGGCCTTGGGATAATGAGCCGCCCACCGATGAAAGTATTGTATCATATCCATAAGGCATTCTTTTAATGAAGCTGTGGGCATGAGTTGCCTTTGCAGCCTCAATTATTTCTTCGTCTGTGGCATCTGGTTTTGCCATTCTAAGATTTTCTCTTACAGATGCATTCTTTAACCAGGTTTCCTGAAGAACCATTCCAAATTTGCTTCTCAAATCTTCAAGCGACAAATCTCTGATATCAACGCCATCTACTAGAATCTGGCCGGCATCAACATCATAAAAGCGCATCAAAAGATTTATTATTGTACTTTTTCCAGCACCAGTTGGTCCAACAATGGCAACTCGCTGTCCACTTTTAACATTTAAGTTAAGGTGCTCGATTAATTTTTTGCTCTTGTCATAAGAGAAGCAAACGTCGTTGAACTGAATCTCGCCCTTTACTTCAGGGATGGTTGTTTCGCCTTCATCCACTTCAACTTCTGCATCTATCATTTCAAACAATCTGGCTGCGCAGGCCAATGCATTCTGGAACTCAGTGATTACACCTGAGATTTCATTGAATGGCTTTGCGTATGTGCTGGCGTATGACAGGAAACTTGTGAGGCCACCTACTGTAATGCCGCCACCAATTGCCATGATTGCACCAAACACACCAACTGCGGCGTAGATAATATTGTTGATAAGGCGTGTGCTAGGATTAACTGTTGATGAATAAAATGTAGCCTTCATAGATGCATCTGCAAGTCTATTATTCATCATCTCAAATCGTTCTAAGACATCATCCTCGTAATCCATATTTCGGATGATATTCTTGCCTGAAATCATTTCTTCTATATAAGAAGTTTCTGTTCCACGTAATTTTGCCTGCTCTCCGAAAAACTTGTAAGTTTTCTCGGAAATAAACTTTGCCAAAAACAAAGATGCTGGTGTTGCGATAATTACTATCAGCGCAATCTTTACTGAAATCATCAGCATGAAATAGATGGTGCCAAGGATTGTAAGTACTCCTGTGAAAAACTGTGTGAAGCCCATCAAAAGTCCATCTGCAAAAGTATCTGCATCGGAAACTATTCGACTGACGAAATCACCATGTGGATGTGAGTCCACGGTGGAAAGCTTCATGTGCTGAAGTTTTACAAATGCTCTGTCTCGCAGGCTCTTTGTAACGCTGTATGTTATGTCATTATTTACACGATTCATAATCCACTGGGTGAAGAATGTGGCAGCGATTGTCACGGTCATAATCTTTAGCACCTGGATTAATCTGTCGTAATCAATCTGGCCGGGAGCAACTATGCAATCAACCGCCTGACCAGTGAGAATTGGAATTCTCAGGGTCAGGTAAACTGTTGCCAGGGCGCAGATAAGTGAAATAAATATTTTAAAACTGTATGTTTTTAGCTCTATTAAAACGCGATTTAACATACGAGATTGAGACTTTTTATTCATTGCAAGCCTCCTCTCTAGGAAACTGACAGTAGTAAATCTCCTGATATGTGTCGCAGCTTTCCAAAAGCTGGCTGTGTGTGCCAAGGCCTACTGCCTTACCATCCTCTAATACGAGGATTTGATCTGCATCCATTACAGATGATGCTCTCTGAGAAACCAAAATGATGGTTGGCTTCCATGGCAGGCTGTGAAGTGCCTTTCTCAATTTTGCCTCAGTGGCAAGATCCAGGGCGCTGGCAGAATCATCCAGGACAAGGATTCTTGGCTGGCCTACTAAAGCTCTTGCAATTGTAAGTCGCTGGCGCTGGCCGCCTGAGAAGTTTGTGCCCTTGCCGGAAACCTCTGCATTAATGCCGCCTTCCTTTGCTTCCACGAAGTCCATAGCTTGTGCTATATTAAGTGCCGATTTAATTTCCTCATCATCAGCATCCTGCTTTTTCATAGTCATGTTGGACTTTATTGTACCGCTGAAGAGGGATGCCTTCTGTGGAACGATTCCAAACAGATTTGATAGCTCGCCATCGGTCATGGATTTTACATCTGTTCCGTCGATGGATACCTGCCCTTTTGAAGCATCATAAGTGTGGTTCATAAGCTTGAGCAATGTGCTCTTGCCCGAACCGGTGCCTCCGATTACACCAAGGACACTTCCGGCTGGGATGTCCAACGTAATATCCTCTACATCGTAATCATTTGTGCCATTGTAGCTAAATGATACATTGGAAAGCTGGATTGAACCGGCATTTTCTTTCTGAGTATTGCCAGTGCTGTTCAAATGCATTCTTTCATCGGACTTCATTTCCATCAGCTCCTGCACGCGGTCAGCTGAAGGGAATGCCTTCATAAGAAGGACGATGAGATTGGCAAGCTTAATTAGCTCTACCAAAATCTGGCTCATGTAGTTTACTAATGCTACTACATCACCCTGGAGGATAAAGCCTCCATCTACACGTCTCATTGAAACATAAATCAAAAGAACAATTCCAAGGTTTACTGCCACGTATGTGACCGGATTTAAAAGTGCAGAAATCTTTCCTGTGGAAATCTGCATGGAAGCAAGCTCTCCCGTCTTGGCTTCAAATCCCTTCTTTTCCTTATCCACCTGATTGAATGCACGAAGAACTCTAGCTCCCTCCAGGTTTTCAGATGTTGCGTGAAGTACTTTTTCAAGCCTTGCTGCGATAGTTTTGTATCTAGGTAAGGTGTACTTCATAATAATGAACACAATCAATGAAAGCACGCCAACTACCAGCAGGAAAATAAGTGCTGATTTAACATCCACAATAAACGCCATTATAGTTGCACCGAACACGATAAATGGTGAACGTAAGAATAAGCGAAGGACCATATTAATGGCATTTTGAATCTGATTTATATCGTTGGTGATTCGTGTTGTCAGCACCTCGTCACCAATCTTTTCTTTTGTACCCTGAGACAATGAAAGAATCTTTGCAAAAAGATCTCTTCTGATTTCGGCTGCTGCATATACAGCTACATTTGCGCTAAAGTACTGGGCTGTAAGCGAAAACACTAGTCCTACAACTGCCAGCAAAAGCAAAACCCCACTCATCCTAATGATGTAGTGGGTATCTGAGCTTGCGATACCTTTGTTAATGATTGACGCCATAACAAGTGGTACCAAAAGCTCAAATATCGCCTCTAGCATTTTGAATAGTGGGGCAAGTATTGCTCGTATTTTATATTTTTTGAGATAAGTAAGTATAAAACTCATATTACTCTGCTTCTGTTTCCTCAGTTGATTCATCTGACTCTGCAGATGTTTCTTCAGTATCCTCTTCTGCTGATGTATCTTCTGTGTCTTCTACTTCTGTGTCTTCTGTTGCATCTTCAGATTCTTCTGTATCAGTTGTCTCCTCTGTAGTTGCATCATCTGTTGTTTCTTCTGTTGTTTCTTCTGTCTCAGTCTCAAGTGTCTTGAACAATGTATCAAACTCTACCTTTGCCCAAGCCTTCTCATCAACTGTCCATGTGATAGCTGCCTTCCATGTCTCAAGGAGATCATCGAATGCATCTGACTCAAGTGATTCTTTCTTTGTCTGAGAAGCATCCTCATCGTGATCTGCATCAAGGTGAATTACATAGTAACCAACGCCTTCGATTTCGATAACATCTGATGTCTCGCCCTCATCGAGTGCCTCTGCTGCTTCGATGATAGCCATATCCATTGTGTCATCCTCTTCCTCGCCCTTGAGGTAAGAATATGTAGATGCTGTTGCCTCAAGCTCCTCTGCCTTTGCTGCGTAATCATCAGCTGCTGCAAGCTCTTCAGCGTTAGCCTTTAAATCTGCGATTTCTTCTTCTGTGTATTCAACTGCGTTGCCTTCCTCATCTGTAGTGCCTGTTGTATCGAAAAGCACATATGAGAATGTACGCATCCAGCAATCTTCATCAGAAATGCTTTCGCCTGCTTCTTCCATTGCTGCATTAGAAACTAATGAATAGTATGTTCTGTACTCTAAGTACTGCTTTACATATTCCTCTGTAGCACCCATCACCTCAAGTGTCTCTGCTGGGTTGTCTGAAATGAACTTTGCAGCTGCTTCTGCAATTGCTGTATTCTGCTCATCTGTAAGAGTGATATCGTAATCGCTAGCGTGAAGCTTTGCTAAATACTGGTTCTCAATATCCTCTAAGACACCTTCCTTTGTGTCATCCTCCATTGTAGAGCCTGTACCAGTCATATCTGTTGACCACATGCCCTCACCATAGTATGCAAGCAAATACTGGTCGTACATTGACTGCTGATATCTGGCTGCGAAATTCGCATAGCCAAGGGAGATTGTATCCTTTGTGCCATCTCCTGTATTTATTGTTACAAGAGTAGTGTCAGGATTGAACTTACTACATCCTGTAAAAAGAACTGCTGCTGCAAGTGCAGCAATACCTGCTGATTTAATCATATTTTTATTCATTATAAATTCCTCCTGAGTGAACCCACCCATATTTTTTCAAGCCTTTTTATTATAGTTAATCCTGCTGAATTAATCAATTATTGGGGCGTATTCTGATTTAAAAGTATAGTAATCTTTTGTTTCTATAGTTGACTTGGACTGTGATTATTGATTGTATTCTTTTTTCATTGTCATCTTGGGCGGAAAGTATTGAATTTGATTTATTTTGAGATTTAATACTTAAAAAATTATGATATTCAACTTGCTTTGTAATATGAGTATTAATATAGCATTAATATAGTATTGAATTTAAGTTTTTCTTTATTTTAATACTTAATAACAATAATCTATGCCATTTTCAGGTATTAAATTTTAAAATTGATTCATTTTAATACTTTTAATTTTACTTTAATCATTATTTTCTTCTTGGGGCTCGATATTTCTCTCAGTATTTTGAGATTGTTAGAATTCCAGCAGGATTGTTTCGATGCCTCTAGAATTCACGAGATTAACTAATAAAACAAAAGCCTGACCATGCCGGTCAGGCTTTTGTTTTATACGCATCTTTTATAATAATCTCGCTTGCTTTCATACATCTTTTCATCTGCAATCTTGATGATTGTTGAGATGTCTTTGTGGCCGTTTCTTGAAGCAACGCCATGTGAAATGGTAAATCCATTAACAAGATTTCCTTTCCAGTTAGCAGTTAATTCATCTAATGTATTTAGGCTTTCTGCCGCCTCATTAGCAGTGCCAATGTGAATCACACAGAACTCATCTCCACCGAAGCGATAAATATATTCATTTCCTTCAAATGCTTTTTTCAAACACTGTGCTGCTGCTACAATTAATTCGTCACCTGCATCATGGCCAAGTGTATCGTTGGCCTGCTTCAAACCATTTAAATCTAGCATAGCTAAACTAAAATCAACCTGCTGCGCCTCTATCTTTTGTAAATCTTCTTCAAATGCACGTCGATTTTTTAGGTCTGTCAGCTGATCGTAGTAAGCGTACTTCATCTGAATATTTGCAAGTTCCTTTTTAGACTCGGCATATACAAATCCAGCACATCTTTCCTTGCTGATAACATGACTCATAAGGATACCAGCAATGGCGAATATAATCAGGTTTGTGAATCCCCAAGAATATATCTCTGGCTCGATGACATTTCTGCAAAGTATCGCATATACGATAATAGCAATTGTCTCCATCACACAGTCTGTAAAGGTATTTTTAATAACTAGCGTTGGCACAATGATAGTGAATGCAATCATTGTTGCTGTTCTAACATCTGGCTGGAAATATGCGATTGCTATACCTGCCATCAATATCATGAACGAAAATGTAGCCACTAATAATTTGATTACTCTTTTGTTTTTCCTTGCAATGGTTTGACTAGTTATGAAAATTGCAATACTAAGAATCAGTGAAATATAAAGACTAATCGACAGGCGTTGTACGCGCTAGCCCTCAATGACATCAATAGACTCATTACACAGAACTGTATTGCGCACATGGATCCGGCCCCAACAGTTCGTCTGTTGTCCTCGAAAACCACATCCTTTACCTGGTTGAATTCCTCTTTGGACACTCCCATGTAAAATAAATCGTTATATAATTTTTGTGAATTTAACATAAAACTACTGCTCCCCAGACTTTCTGTTGTGCTCAACACAACGATAATGTAGATTATACTCTTTCCTAAATTCATCTACAATAAATCTATGTCTGTCCCCCAGAAAATTCACAAAATTATCACTTTTTTTAATGTCATTAATACTCTAGTATTCTTTTCAACAAATCAATTGAACAGGAGGATATTTATGAAAAACGAAAACATAACACGACTAACAATTTCAGGTTTAATAGCTGCACTTTGCTATGTTGGCTACGCTGTATTTCCAGCTATCAATGCTTCTGGCACCAAAGTTCACCTCGGCAATGCTTTTGTTGTTTTGGGAGCACTATTAATTGGAGGCTTATATGGAGGATTAGCCGGAGCTGTAGGACTTTCACTGGCTGATATTTTATCTGGATATGCTGCATCTTCGCCTAGAACTTTTATTACAAAGCTTGTAATTGGTCTTATTGTGGGATTGATTGCTCACAGAATTGCAAAAATTAATGAGTCACACAAAAGCTCATATATCATCAAGTGGTCTGCTATTGCTGCTGTTGCAGGTCTAGGCTTCAACTGTATTTTTGAGCCTGTATTGAAATATGTTTGGTATACATTATTAACCCCAGACGCAGAAAAAGCGACTGCTGCAATCGCTGCACTAGTAGCTGTAACTACTTATGCAACAATTATCAACGCCGCTATTAATTCTGTAGTAGGTGTAATTTTATACAATGCATTGCGCCCAGCTCTCTACAAGGCAAATATCTTCCCTGTAAAAGCTAGCGCTTAATATAGATTTACTGGTCTTCAACCATGTTCATTAAGCACTGGTAGAAATCGGGATATTCTTGTTTCATTCTGATTGGTCTACCTTGTGTATTCAAAAAAGCGTGACTTGTTGTGCCAGTACAAACCACTTTACCTTCTTCATTTTCCATTGTGTATGAAAGAAAGAGTTTTACTCCTTTGAACTCCTTCACTGCTACTGCTATTGCAATCTTTTCAGAAAAAACAGTGGAAAGCTTATAATCACAAGAAACATTTAAAACTGGGGATACAATTCCAAGAGCTTCCAACTTGTCAAATGGCCAGCCAATTTGATTAAGAAAATCAACTCTTGCCTCTTCCATCCACCTAATGTAGTTAGAGTGATGTGTTATCCCCATTTTATCTGTTTCATAGTACTGCACTATGTGAATATACTTACTGGTCTCCATATTCCTTCTCTCTATTTACTATCTAGCTTATATTTTCTATTTCAGATAGTAAGTTTCTTCCTCTTTCTTACTATCTAATACCCATTTTCTCATTCAGATAGTAAGTTTCTTCCTCTTTCTTACTATCTATTCTCCATTTTCCCTTTCAGATAGTAAGTTTCTGCCCTTTTCTTACTATCTAATATCCATTTTCTCATTCAGATAGTAAGTTTCTGCCCTTTCCTTACTATCTACTCTCTATTTTCCCTCTCAGATAGTAATCAGCACTGGTGGTGTCGCCACACTCCCAGTTTCAAACCTGCTTGGCTACCCCATATCTGCATGCTGGCGCAGTGTCAAGAGGCGAAGCGCCGCAAGGCCTTGCTCTTGACGCAAGACAGCTGCTGATATGCTGTAGCTAGCAGGTTGAAACAACCTCAATTATTTCCAACAGCTTTTCCACCTAGCACCTATCACACCTTTGCCTTGCTCTATTCTTCCACCTTTATAGACTTCAAATCCAATAAGAAGTCCTGCAGGTAGTCAAACACTTCGTTTGGCTTTATGCGGGTGTTGGCCTTGGTGTTGAAGATAAAGGCCGGGTTCTTTGGGTCAGCTGCGAATGTGATGTGTGGGTTGTTGCGCTCCAGGAGGGCTGGAATCTGAGCCACGTCGATTTTGGCCTTTTCGTACATTACGATGCGGATGAAATCGCCCTTTTGCTCGATGGCTGTGACGTATGCGTCGTGAGCCTTTACGCGGAGCATTGCCACCCAGAGAAGATTCTGTACGCATCGCTTTGGCTCGCCAAAACGGTCCACAAGCTCGTCCAGCATTTCGTCGCGAGCTTCCTCAGAATCGATGGCCGCAATACGCTTGTAGATGTCGATTCGCTGCTCCTCGTTGGATACGTAAGTATCTGGCAAGTAAGCCTCGATGTTGATGTCCACTGATGTGTTGAAGCTCTCTTCCTTGACTTCGCCCTTTTCAATCTTTACTGCCTCGTTCAGCATCTTGCAGTACAGGTCGTAACCTACTGCTGTCATGTTGCCGTGCTGCTCCACTCCAAGCAGATTGCCGGCGCCACGGATTTCCAAATCACGCATGGCAATCTTGAAGCCTGAGCCAAGATCTGTAAATTCCTTAATAGCAGCAAGACGCTTTTCGGCAACTTCCTTTAACATCTTGTCTCTGCGATACATTAAGAAGGCATATGCGGTACGGTTGCTTCGACCAACTCGGCCACGAAGCTGATACAACTGAGACAATCCCATGTTGTCTGAGTCATGTATGATTATCGTATTTACGTTAGAAATATCCAAGCCAATTTCAATGATGGTTGTAGCAACAAGCACATCGATTTCATGGTTGATGAACTGCATCATAACATCCTCAACCTTGGCCTCAGTCATTTGGCCGTGTATGTAGCCCACCGTTGCCTCCGGTACAAGTCGCTCAATTTCTGCCGCCATATCCTGAATTCCACGAACACGGTTGAAAACATAATATACCTGACCGTCGCGGGCCATTTCTCGAACGATTGCCTCACGAACCATTTCCTCATTATATTCAAATACGAATGTCTGGATTGGAGTGCGCTCCATTGGGGCCTCATCCAAAACACTCATATCACGTATTCCTACTAGCGACATGTGAAGTGTACGAGGAATTGGTGTAGCAGAAAGTGACAGCACATCTACAGTCTTTTTCATCTGCTTTATGCGCTCCTTGTGGTTTACACCAAATCGCTGCTCCTCATCGATTATGAGCAGTCCTAAATCCTTGAACTCCACATCCTTTGAAAGCAAGCGATGAGTTCCGATAACAATATCTACTGTGCCTGCCTTCAATCCTTCGATTGTTTTCTTTTGCTCGGCTGCTGTTCTGAATCGGCATAAAAGTCCCATGTTTACTGGGTAGCCTCCCATACGCTGAACAAAGTTGTTGTAGTGCTGCTGAGCAAGGATAGTGGTTGGAACCAAATATGCCACCTGCTTTCCTTCCTGCACTGCCTTGAAGGCTGCTCGCATGGCAACTTCTGTTTTGCCGAAACCAACATCGCCGCAGATAAGGCGGTCCATGATTTTAGTAGATTGCATATCCGACTTAACAGCTTCGATTGCTGAAAGCTGGCCCTCCGTCTCCTCGTATGGGAAGCTTTCCTCGAATTCCTTTTGCCATACAGTATCTGGACCGTATACGAAACCATCTGTATTCTGGCGAAGAGCGTACAAATCCACAAGCTCCTTTGCCACAACTCCAACGGCAGACTGAACCTTCTGCTTTGTTCTAGTCCATTCCTGAGTACCTGCGCCGAGGCTGTTGAGCTTTGGCTTTTTACCGTCCGGGCCGGAATATTTTTGAATCATATCCAGCTGAGATGTAAGGACATAAAGATTGCTGCCCTTTGCATACTCAATCTTGATATAATCGCGGATAACCTTGTCTATTTCCATCTGCTCGGTACCCTTGTAGACACCGAGGCCATAGTTTTCATGAACGACATAATCCCCTACATGCAAATCAGAGAAGGATGAAATTGACTCTCCCTCGTACTTCTTTACACGATGCTTTTTCTTGCGGACGTGGCCGAAAATATCACCATCTGAAAGCATTACAAAGGCACTATCAGGATAGTCATAGCCGCGCTTTATATTTCCTACACAAAGCATAGTTTCACCAGGATTTATCTGATGATCCAAATCTGATGTGAAATATGCATTTAATCCTTCCTGCAACAAATCCTCTGCCAGGCGCTGTCCCTTGGTAGATGAGCTTGTCACAAGAAGCACTTTGTATTTACGTTTCTTGTACTGAAGGAGCTCCTTGGTGAGAAGCTCGAAGCTGCCGTTGTATGCGTTTACTCCCTGCACAGCGATGCTGAAATGGTCTGCAGATTTAAGGAGCTTGTTTTTTGCATCGAGAACTGACATAAGTGTGGTTGGGCACTTTTCGATTTTGGCAAAAATCTCCTCCACACCGTAAAGCATTTCCATCTGGCCCTTAAGCATGTAGCCAGCCTCTACTCGACGAGTCATGGCATCGGAAAACTCTGTCTGAGTAACTTCACCCTTGGTAATAACCTTTTGAACCTCATCGATGAAGACATAAGTGCCCTTAGGCATGAAATCGATGAATGAGCCAAGCTTATCGCAGAAGTAAGTAAGATTTGTCTCAAGCTCCTGGCTAAGGCCCCATTCTCTGGTTTCTTCCACTACCCTATCGGCATATGTTTTCAAATGATATGCCTCTTCTGTCTTCATTTCCTTGCGATATGCTTCGTAGCGCTCATCTCGCTCGGCCTCGATTTTAGCAAGACCTGCCTCTACCTCGTCAGCGGAAAGGATAAGCTCAACTGCTGGGAAGATGATTACCGAGCTGATATTCTCGATTGACTTTTGGTTGCTGGCATCGTAGGAACGGATGCTATCAACCTCGTCGCCCCAAAGCTCGATACGTACTGGCAAATCTGCGGTAAGAGGGAACACGTCAATGATTCCACCTCGCACTGCAAATTCTCCAGGATGCTCGCAGGTGCCCACTGCCTCGTAGCCCATAGCAACTAGCTTGCGGCGCAAAGCCTCAAGCTCAATAGTATCAGTATCGGAAATGGCAACAACACCATCCTCAAAATAAGACACATCCGGTAGCTTATTCATAAGGGCGTCGATAGTGGTGATGACGGTACAGCTGTTGTTATTTATAACTGCCTCAATAGCATTCATTCGTTCACGAGTAAGGGCATTACCTCTGATATCGGACTGATAAAAAAGAAAATCCTTGGCTGGAAAATATACCACATCATTATCGTAAAAACGATATTCCTCGTATAATTCTCTGGCCTTCAGCTCGTCCGATGTGATAATCAGATTGTGGCTGACATCATGCCCAATACCAAAAATGAGGTGCGCTTTATCAGCACACCCCGTGATATCGTAAACCTTGCCATAACGAGCTAGAGCCTCGCGAAGAGACTCAACAGCTGTTAAATTTTTAAATGGTTCCAAAAAAGTTTTCATAATTATTTGCCTATAATCTTTTCAGCTCTATCAAGTGCTGCATCAATGTTTGGCTGGAAGTTCTCAGCTCCTACCGTATTTACGAAGTCAGCCTTTTCCATCATGTGACGTGGCTGCTCATTTACGTGTGAGAATACAACTGTAACTCCCTTTTTCTTTGCTCGCTCAACCAAATCGCGAAGTGCTCTAAGAGCAGTAACGTCGATGGCTGGAACAGAACGCATTCTGATGACAAGCACCTTTGTATAATCCTTTACGTTAATGCTTTCTGCAAGCATATCAGAAACACCAAAGAAAAGTGGTCCTGTGATTTCAAATACTCTGATTTCCTTTTCAACTGGACGTAAATCATCAACAAACTCTGCATCGTCTGACTGATATGTCCATCCGCTGACATGAGTCTCCTCGCTCATTCTCTTGATGAAGAGGATACATGCAACAATCATACCCCACTCAATAGCAACAACAAGGTCGAATACTACTGTGAGAACGAATGTAAGTACAAGTACGATGATATCTGACTTTGGAGCAAACTTTACAAGTCTTACGAAAGGTCTCCACTGGCACATGTTGTATGCAACCTGGAAAAGGATTGCTGCGATACATGGCATTGGGATGAACTTTGCATATGGCATAAGTACAACAAGTACGATAAGAAGTGTAACTGAATGAACCATACCTGCTACTGGTGTACGACCGCCGTTTTTGATGTTGGCAGCTGTACGAGCGATAGCTCCTGTTGCAGGGATACCACCGAAAAGAACTGATCCGATGTTACCGATACCCTGACCAATAAGCTCCTGGTTACTTCTGTGCTTGCTGTTTACCATTCCATCTGCAACTACTGCAGAAAGAAGTGACTCGATTGCTGCAAGAATTGCTATCGTAAATGCGTTAGGCATTTCGTTTCTAACTACTGCAAGTGAAAAATGTGGAACTGAGATTGTTGGCAAGCCTGCCTTTAAATCTGGATAAAGAGTTCCGATTGTGTTTACGTTAAGGTGAAGTCCCTGTACCATCGCGATGCTTACGAATACAGCAATGATTGATGCAGGAATCTTTGAGAAGAACTTTGGCCAAATGATAAGCACTGCAAGACATACAACGCCAACAAGTGTTGCCTGCCAGTTGAGTGAATCAATGTTGCCAAAGAATACTTTTAATTTGTCGATTGTTTCGATTGGCTTTTCACCGTGGAAATCTACACCGAAGAAATCCTTGAACTGACCAATTAAAATTGTAACTGCGATACCGGCTGTGAAACCAGTTGTGATTGTGTATGGGATGAATTTGATAAGTGCGCCGGCCTTTACCACACCTAAGATGATAAGAATAATACCAGCCATGATAGTTGCAATGATGAGACCATCCATTCCATCAGTTGCAATGATGCCTGCTACGATTGTAGCGAAGGCTGCTGTAGGTCCAGCGATCTGAACTGTACTTCCTCCGAAGAAGGAAATCAAAAATCCAGCAACGATTGCTGTATATAAACCTGGCTCTGGGCCAACACCTGAGGCCAAAGCCAAGGCAATAGAAAGTGGCAATGCGATGATTGCCACAATGATTCCAGATACTAAGTCTTTAAAGAACTGCTCCTTGCTATACTTCTTCATGCAAGTAAACAGCATAGGTTTAAAACTTTCCATTTCTAACTAAACTCCTAATCTTCTTCCTAGCATTTCTGCATTGACAGCAAATTCCATAGCTGTCTCCTTTGTGATTTTGCCTTCACGCACCAATTTGAAAAGGCTAGAATCCATTGATACCATTTCGTCTGTGTCACTTGAATAGATGACACCTTCGATCTGTGGTACCTTGTTTTCTCTGATCATATTTCTGATGGCTGGAGTCACTGTCATGACTTCAAATGCAGGCACAAGTGAACCGTCAACAGCTGGAACAAGCTGCTGAGATACAACTGCCTTTATAACCATAGAAAGCTGTAATGCTATTTGGTGCTGCTGCTCAGAAGGGAATACGTCGATAATTCTATCGATTGTGTTTGCTGCTCCAATGGTGTGCAATGTTGACAGAATTAAATGTCCTGTCTCAGCCGCGGTCATTGCAACGGAAATTGTTTCAGCATCACGCATCTCTCCAAGCAAAATAACATCTGGACTCTGTCTAAGTGAGGCACGAAGTGCAGTCACATAGTTCTCTGTATCTAAGTGGATTTCTCTTTGAGACACGATTGATTTGCCGTGTCTGTGAAGGTATTCCACAGGGTCCTCAAGGGTAATAATATGCTTGTTATAGTTTTTATTAATCTTGTCAACAATACAAGACAAAGTGGTAGACTTACCACTTCCGGCAGGACCTGTTACAAGCACCAAGCCCTTTGACTCATTTGAAAGATTGATTACAGATTCTGGAATGAGTAACTCTTTGTAATCTGGCAGTGTGAATGTGATGACACGAACTACTGCTGCAAAAGTACCTCTTTGCATGAATGCATTAACTCTGAAACGAGAAACATCCTTGATTGCAAATGAGAAATCGTCATCGCCGCCTTCGATGTATTTTGTAATATCTCTGCCTGCAAGCTCATAAATCTGGCGAACCAAATCTTCTGCTTTTGCTGGCATAACTGGACCGTCATCTGGCTCAGCTTTTTCTGTGTAGCCCTGCTCCAATTCTGAACGAGTAAGCACGAGGTCGTTTACTCTGAATGAAACCTCACGGCCTGTAACAATAAATACATCTGAAGCCTTGTATTTTCTAACTGCATCTGTTAAGTAAGTTACAATATTTGTACTCATTTTATCCCCCTCAATCCTCCAATGTTATAACTGGCTGTGTACTGTCTGCTTCCCAAGATGAAACATTCTGCACCTGCCAGCAAGTAATCTCTTTAGATTCAACCTTTACATTTAACACCTGATTTTCATTAATATCAACTGTAAATTCCTGATCCGCCCAATCTGAATCAGCAATTATCTCGTATGCCTGGTTGGATGCGCTGTAATATTCATCAGTATGATTACGAAGCTTCATACTGAGATTGTAGTTGTTGTGACTGGATGAGATGGCAAGGGCTGCAATTACTGCAAATGCCATGCCAATCAGGATAACAACCATCAGCGAGGTACCTATATTTATTATTGTCCTGTTTTCTCTTTTTGTATGCTCCATTGCCACTCCTATTTAAGAGCTTTCTCAACTGCTAAGCTATATATTTCTTCATCTGAAATTGTGGAAACTACCACGTGCATTGTCTGGCACATGCCCTCTGATTCTGGCTCAATAACAAGGCTTGTAACCTTGTATGTTGCTTCTGAATCGTCCACTAGATTCCAGTTGTCGTCGTAGTAATCCGTAAATCCGGTATAGTCATCATTACAGAGATACTCCTCTGCTGCATTACTTGCAAGATTTACTGCCTCAGTGATTTCTTTTGCCTCACCACTTTTTGCAAAGCTTCCAGCAAAGCACTGAATACAAACTGCCGATACGATAATGAAAAAGAAAATTGCAAACATAAGCTCAGTCATGAAAATTCGAGAGCCGTTATTTCTATTCTTCATTAGACTGGCCCTCCTTTGACTTGACACCTATTACCACATCCTGCTTTGCACCAAGGGAATCCTCAAGCTGCACATTGATAGTGCCGTTTTCTCCCTGGCTAAAGCTGATGCTGTTAACTTCCATGATTTTATTTCCAAAATCTGCTGTGGCGCCGGCTGTATCCTTTGCCTCTAGCTCCATCAAATATCCATCGTATTCGTAGATGTAGAGATTGAAGCCACTGCCCTCAGACATTTTGATGCAATCAACACCATCAAATGTATCAAGGGTAACTGCTCCATCAGAATCGTGCTGTCTAACCTCCTCGCGGATGTAGGCGATTGCTGTACGTGCACTTGAGTTGGCTTCATTTGCTAGTACTACTGATCTGTAGGAATTTACAGCCATCAAAAGAACACTCACCGCAGAAAAGGTGAATATCAAAAATAAGACCATTAGAAACATGATGTCTATATTATGTTTTCTAAGTCGTCCCTGTTTCAACGTTAATCCTCCAGATTTATAATCGTAACCTCTGGTCGCATATTCGAACCATAGATAACATAATCAACTCTAAAACGGTCATCATCATAGATGATTCCGTAGTTTTCCTGTAAGTATTCAAAGCTTTCAGGGTATCTGCCTTCAGTGACATAGCACTGGATGATTGCCCTGTCGATGGCATCACTTAAGCTCTGGCGCTGTTCGGTAACTGAGCCAGCTGATGCCTTTGATACTGCAAACAAAAACAGGATAAATATGAGAAGAAACAGCCCCGCAGAAATCATAGTGCTGCCGGCCACGTTCTTCTGTTTGATTTGATGAATGCCGTCTAGGCTTCCAAATCTTGTCTTTGCCATATTAAATCATCCCCGACATAATGTTCAAAAGTGGTAGCATAACTGAAAGTAAAATGATTCCTACAATAACTGAAAGAATAATTACAAGTGTTGGCTCCACTACTGCGATTAAATCGTTAATCTCTTCATCAGCTTCTTCCTGATAGGTTGTTGCAACCTTCTCAAGAACGTTTTCCATATTACCTGTTTTAGCACCAAGGATTGCCATACGTCCGTAGAGACCACCGAAAATACCTGACATAGAAAATGCCTTTCCGATATCCATTGTCTCTGCAAAAGAATCCTTGCACTTTTCAACCTTGTCCTCGAAATCAGGAGCTTCTACGATATTACCGCTGACATCAAGGGCCTGCATAACATCCATTCCACTTGAAAGTGTCATAGCCATTGCAGATGCAAAACGGCTTGTTGCAATTTTAGAATGGATTGATTTGAAACGACGACTCTTGTAAAGGATGTCGTTACGATGATTCTTGCCCCACTCTGTTTTATTGAGAACGATTACATAAATAATAATTGCAAGAAGAATCAATAAAAGAATCACACCGTTTGACTTCATAAATGTACCAACAGCAAGGAAACCAGCTGAAAGGCCATCCATTGTGCCACCAAGCTGTTTAAATACTCTGTTGAATACTGGCATGATTTCTGTTACAAGCACGATGATGATAACAAGCATCATACAAACCATCATAAGTGGGTATGTAACTGCACTTCTGATTGCATTTGAAATTGCCATCTCTCGTGAATAGTGTGCTGCAAGGTTGATGAGAACTGAATCCATTTTACCTGTAGACTCGCCCATCTTTGCCATTTCTACGAAGTAGTCTGGGAAAACGCCAACACTTTCAATTGCCTTTGAAAGTGAGCCTGTCTCTCCAACTACCTGCTCCATCTCTGTAAGGAGCTCTTTTTCTTCTCCACCCTGGGACTCATCAAGCATCATTGTGATTCCCTGTATTGCTGAAACACCACTGGAAATCATCATTCCCATTTCATCTGAGAATGCATAAAGTTCCTCGGGAGTAAGTTGTTTTCTAATTTTTTCGCTCATAGTTACACCTTTAATATTTATACTTCAGTTGATAGTAAGTAGTGTCATCTAAAGTTTTCTTTACTTGACTGTTGCTTGCATACGAACCTAATGTTGGGTCCATAAGCGTCCAATCAGTTCCATCAAACTGGATGATTTTATCTATCCAGCCTGTCTCCTTCGTATATACGGATATCCATGCGTGATACTCCGTGCCGGCGTATCCGATTTCAAGCCGTGTTGGAATACCCTGGGACCTAAGCATCGCCCCCATAAGGGATGCATAGTCAAAACAGATTCCCGTGTTGGTAGCCAATGTACTGTCTACATTTGGAATGTATCCAGACTGAACTGTCTCGGCCTTGTCATAATCGTACTTAACATTTTTGGTGATGTAATGGTAAACGTTCTGCACCACCTCAATGTCGTTGTTTGCGCTGGCCGCCAGCTCCTGGCCCTTTTTCACCGCTTTGGAATTTGCATTGAAATCCACGTAAGCATTTGGATACAGGAACATACTATATTCATCTTTTAGTGTTACGCTCACTGACTGAGTAAATGCCGCCGCATATTGATCATCATGCAAGTTCTCATAGACACCAATTTTGTAGGTGCCACTGCCTTCGGATAGAGGATAGACATCGTAGTTGCCATCCAAATCCATCAGGTAGTTGTAAGTGTTTCCTGCTGGCGTTTCTATTAGCATTCTAACCTTAGCCGCTGAACCTGTGTATTTCACCATAACGTAGCCTTCGGAGGCGTTGCTTGCATCGATGGATGCATCCACATTGGAATAAACCTCCACGCCACTTGCCTCAGGTGTAAGCACCCGGATGGTGTTGTCCCTGGAGCCCTTTGATTCCTTCGCCATGGCACCACTTGAACTGCTTTCTGTGGTGGATGATTCGGAATTAAAGGCTGGCTGTTGATCGCCACAAGCCATAAAGCTAAGAGTAAGAACAATCAGTGAAAGCAAATATTTGTATTTCTTCACTTGCTTCCTCCACTGTTCCTTATTTATTTAAAATTCTAATTAACTCCACTTCACTGTTAAAATCATATTCTTCATCATCTGCAACACTGTAGATTTTGCCCTGCCATGAAGCATTATCTCTGCCTGTCACCATAAGGATGAAGCTATCATTTCCTATCATAGGAAGTAAATCCATAGTTTCAAAAAGCTTTTCTTTTGGATCGATATCTACAATCTTGAGAGTAGGATATGTCTTTTTGAAAGCTCTATATCTAAATTTTTGCGCTGGGAACTCAACAGTATCCAGAAAGCTATTAATGATATTGAAGAAATCATCAACATCGGTATAGCTGATTGGCGACTTGTCGTAGCAGCTGTACAGCTTGCCACTGAAGCTATCCTTGCTTTCTATGGTGATGCCAACACAATTGTGCATTCTTTTCATTCTATCAGAGATGTTCATAGCTATTCCCCTTTAACCATATCCTGAAGCTCTGCTGTGTCTGAATCTGTTCCAGCACTTGCAAGATTAACTGGTGCAAGATGATACTGGATGTAGCGCTTTCTAGATTCCTTGCTAAGGTTTTCGTTGATTCTGGCCTGAACCAAAACGCAGTCCTCCTGAGTGATATCTAAAAGTAAAACTACAAACTGATTGTTACTATATCTGGCGTACATATCGCCACCTCTTGCTGATGTACGGATTGCTTCTGAAAGCTCCTCAGCAAGATTTTCTAATCTGTCGGAATCGTTAAGACCAAAGCCCTTGCCATCTGTGATGGTGCAAAGCATAAGCCATGCTGCCTGGCCTGAACGTCTGATGACACGCTTGATGTATCTGTATGTCTCAACGAAAGTAGGGTATGTGCAGTTGAATGCACCCTGTATTTCTTCCTTAGATGTATCGAGGTTTCTCTTAACCTCGCTAATCATATCTGTATTGTTCTTAATCTGTGCGCCTAGTCTATCAAGCTGGTCGTTCATAGCTGATGCAACGGAAACACCAAGCTCCTCAAACATGAGAGTCTCAGTATCCTCGTATAACTTTAATGCATCCTTTGTGTTACCAACCTCGATGAGGGCACGCATTTCGTATGTCTGCCATCCATCGTAAGGATAGATATCGTTAGCCTTATGGCTAAGCTCATACATTTTCTTGTATTCTTTTTGTAATTCGTATATTTCTAAAAGCTGCTTTAAGCAACGGTCAAAAAGCTTTTTAAGCCTTACCTGAGTAGTTACAACCCACTCGTAGCCACTAAGTGTAGCAAGGAAATCTCCATTATAAAGAGCACAAGCCTCCTCAAGAAGCTTCTGCTGTTCCTTTGCATCCTCTGCACCCAGGGCATTCTTTGCAAGCTCTTCGAATTTGACTGCGTCGCACTCGATAGTCACAAATGGATTGATAGAATATGTTCCACGCTTGATGTAAACATAGTCTTCATCTGGAATATCAAGGGCAGCCAGGGATTTTCTTAATCTAAATACAATAGCTCTAAGGCTATTAGATTCATCAGCAATCTCTTCATTATGGAAAAGATTGTAAATAACCTGATCTCTAGCAATACCGTTTGTGTAATAAACCAGCATCTGGAAAAGCTGATTTACCTTAGTTGTGTTATTACGTTCTAGTACAATAGGCACATCATTACATGTGATATCTAACTTACCTAAAAAATCTGCTTTAATAAGAATTTTTGAATCGTACATAGTTCTCCCTTTTTAGCTAATCCATTTCATTACAAATAAAAGTATAAAATAACAAAATGTTATTGTAAATAACCAAATAGCCTGCAGCTTTCTGCAGGCTATAACAGCTATTCAACTTTTTCTTTGACATTGAATTGGTTCATGGCTCCATCCAAATTATCTTCTAAAAACAACTCTAACGCTCCAATCACCTTGTCCATCGAGGCGTCAACACGCTCTCTGTCCTCAGCGTCATAGTGACCGAGCACATGGCTAACCATGTCACCATTTTCACACTCTCCAACTCCCACACGAATTCGAGGGAACACATTCGAACCGGTATGTGCAATTATATTTTTTAGTCCATTGTGACCACCAGCACTTCCCTTTTTTCTAACTCTGATGTTGCCTGTAGAAAGTGATACATCATCAGAGATAACCAAAAGCTCTGTCTCTGGGTCCACTTCGTAATAGTCGCACATCTCGCGAACGCATTCTCCGCTAAGGTTCATATATGTCTGAGGCTTTACCAACATAACCTTGTGGCCATTTATAACGCCCTTTCCTACAATGCCTTTGTGCTCCTTGTGAGAGACTTCTATCCCAAACTTTTTTGAGATGGCGTCGATGGCTTCAAATCCAACATTATGCCTTGTTCCTTCATATTTCCTTTCAGGATTGCCTAGACCAACAATTAAAAACATAAATCTTACTCTGGGAACTCTTCCTTATACTTATTAAGGATCATTGTCTGCATCTGCTCTCTTGTTGTTGAGCGAATAGGATGAGCAATATCCTTGTAGCCGCCTTCTGAACCACGTCTAGATGGCATAGCGATGAAAAGTCCCTTATCTCCTTCAATAATCTTGATGTCGTGAATAACAAACTCTTCGTCAATTGTTACTGAAACAACTGCCTTCATCTTACCTTCTTTTTCGATTTTACGGATTCTAATGTCTGTGATTTGCATTGTTATACCTCCCCAACTGGCATATCGTATCTGTTTTTGTTTCCGGTAACTATGCGGACTCCGTTTTCCCCAATATATGTGGATCCGCTGAGCAATGTCTCATGGCTTTCAACAATGCAATTCTCTACGTGCACGTTGTCCCCTATGTATGCTCCATTTAAAATGACACAATTCTTAACAACTGAATTGTTGCCAACAAAGGCCTTTTTAAATAGTACAGAATTCTCAACCGTACTGTTAATGATACATCCTCCTGCAACCAATGAATTCGTAACCTTTGAACCTGTGTTGTATTTAGCAGGTGGCAGGTCGTGTGTCTTTGAGAAAACTCCTGGTTCAGTATGGAAGAAGTTATCTCTGACATCCTTTCTAAGGAAATCCATGTTTGCTTTGAAGTAACTATCTACGTCTGCAAGATTTGCCCAATAACCTTCCATTCTGTAGCCGTAGATTCTCTTCATGTTTTTGTATCTGATGAGAATATCTGTTACAAAATTGTACCTGCCCTCTCTATTGCACTCCTCAAGCAAATCGATGAGAGCTCTTCTTCTGATGACATAGACACCAGCTGAAACAATATCAGAAGTAGCAACCATTGGCTTCTCTTCGAACTCTGTAATTCTGCCGTCTCTATCCATCTCTACAACACCGTAGCGGTTGATGTCGTCACCCTCTGGCAACTTTGCACACACTACTGTGATGTCTGCCTGTTTCTTAATGTGGTAATCAAGTACCTTATTGAAATCAAGCTTGTAAACACAATCACCACTTGCAATGATAACATATGGCTCATGTCTTTTCTTTAAGAAATCAATATTTTGCCAAATGGCATCGGCTGTACCTCTGTACCACCAACTATTGTTTGTTGTAACTGTTGGTGTAAATAGGAAGAGACCTCCCTGCTTTCTACCAAAGTTCCACCACTTTGCTGAATTAAGATGCTCGTTCAATGAACGTGCGTTGTACTGCGACAGCACAGCAACTGTCTGGATGTGTGAGTTTGTCATGTTTGAAAGGACAAAATCAATACATCTATAGCTTCCACCTACTGGCATCGCTGCGATAGCGCGCTTCTCAGTAAGCTCATGCATTCTACTGCTGTTTCCACCTGCTAGAATAATACCTAATGCTTTCATACTCGATCACCTGCCTTGATAATATAGCCGCCACTAGCCAACTGTCCGTCAGGATAATCTGCTTCGCTAGTCTCGCCCTTGATAGCTGTGTTTTTACCTATAGTAACGTTTGCTGGAACAACTGAGTTCTCCCCGATAACTGCCAATCCAAATGAATAGATGCTGGCGTTAAGCTTGCTCTCAGCCTCGGCTCCCTGTCCGATTTTTGTTCCTTCGCCTATGACTGTATTCTCGGCGATAATCGATTTATCTACTACACAGTTCTTTCCAATAACTGCGCCTTCCATAATAATTGAATCGCGAACCACCGCGCCTTCATCAATTACTACACCTGCGCCTAGAACTGAGTTGTACACCTCTCCATAAATCTGAGCACCTGCTCCAATTATTGCTTTTTCAACTACTGCAGTAGATGCAACAAACTGTGGCTCAATGATATTTTGATTAGTGTAAATCTTCCAGAACTCTTCATATAAGTTAAACTCTGGAATCAAATCAATAAGCTCCATATTGGCTTCCCAATATGATCCAAGTGTTCCTACATCCTTCCAATAGCTGTTGAATTCGTAGGCATACATTGGAGCTCCCTTTTCGTGGAGGTATGGTAAAACGTGTTTACCAAAATCGCAATTGCTCTGATTCTTAAGAGCAAGGAGCGATTCCTTTAATGCCTTCCAACTAAATATATAGATACCCATTGAAGCAAGGTTGCTTCTTGGATGCTCTGGCTTTTCTTCGAATTCGCTGATACGTTTTTCATCATCAGCAATAACAACTCCAAATCGAGATGCTTCTTCGATTGGTACTGGAATTACCGCGATTGTAACATCAGCACCTTTTGCCTTATGAAAATCCAACATGGCTTCATAATCCATCTTGTAGATATGATCTCCTGAGAGAATCAATACATACTCTGGATTATAGTTCTCCATGTACTTAAGATTTTGGAAAATGGCGTTGGCTGTGCCTGAATACCACTCACTTGTGTCGCTCTTCTCATAAGGAGGAAGAACGGTCACACCACCATTATTCCTGTCCAAGTCCCAAGGAATACCGATTCCTATGTGTGAATTAAGTACTAATGGCTGGTACTGAGTAAGTACGCCAACGGTATCAATTCCTGAATTGATACAATTTGACAGAGGGAAATCGATTATTCGATATTTACCTCCGAAAGAAACTGCTGGCTTCGCTACATCTGAAGTTAGAACCCCCAGTCTGCTTCCCTGCCCGCCAGCGAGAAGCATGGCAATCATTTCTTTTCTAATCATCCTATCATCTGCCTTTCTCATGGTGTCAGTTAAGGATGTGCATAACGCACTCCCCGTTGTGAATTGTAATTAAATTCACAATCTTGTACATTTAGTATAACAAAGTGAATATTTTGGTGCAATAATATTCATAATTTTTTACTATAACATCGTTAATAGTTAGACAATTCCCCGTAAATTTTACTAATTCATATAATGTACCTTGAAACTCAAGGTTTTTAGGTTTAAATTATTGAGGGTATAATAATATATAAAGAAGGAAATTTTTCATGTACAAAATTGATTTTAATAACAAGATACACGTGCACTTTATTGGAATCGGTGGAATAAGCATGAGCGGCCTTGCTGAGATATTGCTTGGCGCTGGCTTTACTATCTCTGGTTCTGATAGAGAAGAAAGTGATCTCACAGCTCATTTAGCATCACTTGGAGCAAAGGTTAGTTATCCACAGGCAGCTGAAAATATCACATCAGATATCGACCTTATTGTTTATACTGCTGCAATCCGTGAGGATAACCCTGAGTTTGCTGCTGCAAAAGCTTCTGGCAAGCCAATGCTTACAAGAGCTGAGCTCCTCGGTGAGATTATGGAGAACTACGGTCGTTCAATTGCCGTTGCAGGAACTCACGGCAAGACAACAACCACATCAATGGTTAGCCAGATTCTCCTTGAGACTGCAGACGACCCTACTATTTCTGTAGGCGGTATCTTGGATGCTATTGGAAGCAATGTTCATGTTGGCGACAGCGATGTATTTATTACAGAAGCTTGTGAATACACAAACAGCTACCATTCATTCTTCCCTAAATACAACATTATTCTTAATGTAGAAGCAGATCACCTTGATTTCTTCAAGAATCTTGAGAACTATCGCGCTTCATTTAAGAAGTTTGCCGGCAACACATCAGACGACGGTATTCTTATTATTAATAATGAGATTGATGACGTTAAGTATTTCACTGAGGGATTAAAGTGTCAGGTTATCACCTATTCTCTTAAGGAAGGCGCTGATATTTATCCTACAGACATTACATATAATGAAAAGGGCTTTGCAAGCTTTACTCCTGTATTCAACGGAAAGGCTATGGAAAGAGTTTCATTAAATGTTCCTGGCGACCACAACATCAGCAATTCACTTGCTGCTATCGCACTCGCTACTGAGATGGGCATTTCATTTGACCATATCAAGGCAGGACTTGCAAAGTTCGGCGGTGCTCACAGACGTTTTGAGCTTAAGGGACATTTCAATGGTGCAACTGTAATTGATGACTACGCTCATCACCCAACAGAAATCGCTGCCAGCCTTGCAGCTGCTGCAAACTATCCACACAACAGAGTGGTTGTTTGCTTCCAGCCACACACATACACTCGTACACTTAGCTTCCTTGACGATTTCGCTAAAGCTCTTTCAGCAGCAGATGTTGTTGTTCTTGCAGACATCTATGCAGCTAGAGAACCAGATATCTACGGTGTTAGCTCAAAGGACATTGCAGATAGAATCGAAAAGCTAGGAACCGAAGTTCATTATTTGGGTTCTTTTGACCAATGTGAAAAATTTTTAGAAAAAAATATTGTAAACAATGACTTGTTGATAACTATGGGCGCAGGAAATGTGTATTTAGTAGGCGAACACCTACTTCAGAAATAGTTATCCACATTATCCACATTTTTGAACGGATTTATCCCCCTCGAAAATGTGGATTTTTTTATGCCCTATTTTCAATGGGTCATAATAGTTATCCACATTATCCACAGACCCCACAAACCCTTTATTTACAAGGGTTTGCGGGGTCTCGCCTCTTTTCTTTTCAGAATTACTTTGATATAATTCGGTTCATTAAGAGGGAGAGGATTTGAATATGGCTGACATCATGCTACATACCAGCACTAACACTGGTTTTACTTGCATTTCTAATACTTTTATTGACGATTACATGAAAGATGCCAATGGAGAGTACGTAAAGATTTACCTTTATCTGCTTCGTTGTCTTAATCGAGAGGATTTTGATTTTTCCATCTCGCAGTTGGCGGACTGCTTAGACCACACAGAAAAAGATGTAATGCGTGCATTTACTTATTGGGAGAAAGTAGGCTTGCTTCGTCTTGAGTACTCTGCAGATAATGAGCTTTCAGGAATCTGTCTAGTGGATGTGAATGATATGCACTCATTCACATCAGTAAACTACACTGCACCTACCACTGCGGCTCCAGCTTCTGTCGCTGCTGCCACAGGCGCACCTGCAGTTTCAGATAAGGCTATTAACAACACTGTACCATTCAGACCAAGCTACAGCTCAGACCAGCTTGATGCTTTCAAGGAGAACGACGAGGTTAGCGATCTTATTTTCGCTACACAGACTTACTTCAAGAGACCACTTTCTGTAACAGATATGAACACACTATTATTCTGGTACGACAGTCTCCACATGTCTGTTGATTTGATTCAGTATCTCATTGAGACTAGCATCGACGAAGGTCACAGCAGCATCCACTACATGGACACTGTTGCCCGTAACTGGGCCGACGATGGAATCACTACAGTAGCTGAAGCAATTAAATCCAGCAGTGCACATACAAACGCAGCTTACACAATCAAGCGTGCACTTGGCATCGGAAATCGCGATTTAGTTGATTCAGAGTTAAACTACATCGACAAATGGGTTAACGTTTACAACTTTTCACTTGATATCATCACAGAAGCATGTGAACGCACCATCACACAGACTAATAAACCAAGCTTTAAATACGCAGATACAATCATCACTAGCTGGCACAATTCAGGGGTAAAGTCTCTTGATGACATTGCTAAGCTTGATTCGGAATTTACAAAGGCATCTGTTGCTAAGCTTTCTTCTGCAAACCGTGCAAAGGCAGCTCAGACAAACAGCGCCACAGCGGCTCGTGCAAAGGCCAACAACAAGTTCCACAATTTCTCGCAGAGAGATTATGATTTTGAAGCACTTGAAAAGAAGCTTCTTGGGCACTAAAGGGAGGTTAATTTATGGCATTATCTAATGAGCAGTATGACGCACTTATGCGCGAATACAATCACAAGCAGTCACGTAACAACCAGATTGTTTCTTACCGCACAAACGAGTTATACTCTGCTATTCCAGCCCTTTCAGAGCTAGATGACGAAGTATCAAAGGTTTCAGTATCTTCTATTACTGCTATCTTTGAAGGTAAAAGTATTTCTGAAGCTTCCGCTGACTCAAAGCGCAAGCTTTCTCAGCTTAAGGAACGTCGTATGCAGCTTATTAAATCTGCAGGTTTCCCTGTAGATTATCTTGAGCCACCATACGATTGTCCTGATTGCAAAGACACTGGCTATATCAATGGAAAACGCTGCCATTGCTTCAAGCAGGCAGCTATTAACATTGTCTACAGACAGTCTAATATCAGCAACATTCTTGCCAAGGAAAACTTCAATGCATTTGATTTAAATGTATACGATGAGGATTATTATGAGGATAATTCTGATATAGATGCTCGTTCAAATGCTAAAATAGCGCTAGAAAGAGCGAAAAACTTTGTGCAGAATTTTAGGGAAAAAGGTGGTAATCTCTTGTTGCTTGGACAGACAGGGTGTGGAAAAACCTTTCTTTCCAACTGTATCGCAAAAGCTCTTTTAGACGAAGGCATATCTGTTATTTACTTCACAGCGTCAGAGCTTTTCAGAGTTTTTGAAGAACAGACTTTTAAGAAGAACGCAAACGTAGCGGATCTTCATGATCAAATATTCGATTGTGACTTATTAATCATCGATGATTTAGGCACAGAGTTTCAGAATTCTTTCACTACAGCACGCCTATTTCAATGCTTAAATGAAAGATTACTTCGTAGTAAATCAACTATAATTTCAACTAATTTTTCTCTTGAAGATTTAAGAGACACCTACAGCGAACGTATTACTTCGCGAGTATTCTCTAACTATGAGACTATCAAGCTCATTGGAAATGATATTCGCATCAAAAAAGTAATATCAAAATAATTAATTTAATATTAGCAAGGAGCAAAACATGCCAAACAATGAAATCGTGTTGGAAAACACACCACCTATGGCAGAGCTAGGAATTATTCCTCACAAGAGCTGTACAGCCATCGCAGAACGCGTTAACGACTATCTTCTTCAGTGGAGACAGGAACGCAAGAGTGATCAGTCAATCATTACTCTCGCAGGTTACCGCAGCGATTCTTACATCGTAAAGGCTGATTGCCCACGTTTCGGTTCAGGAGAAGCAAAGGGTATCATCAACCAGTCAGTTAGAGGACTTGATTTATACATCCTCGTAGATGTTACAAACTACAGCCTTACATACAGCGTTTGTGGTCACGAGAACCACATGAGTCCAGACGATATCTTCTGTGACTTAAAGCGTATCATCGCAGCAGCAATGGGAAAAGCTAAGCGTATCACAGTTATCATCCCATTCCTTTATGAAGGCAGACAGCACCGCAGAAGTGCTCGTGAATCTCTTGACTGTGCAATGGCACTTCAAGAACTTGTAAACATGGGTGTAGACAACATCATCACATTTGATGCTCACGACCCACGTGTACAGAATGCTATTCCACTTCACAGCTTTGAGACAGTTTCTCCTACATACCAGTTCCTTAAGGCTATCCTCAAGAACTGCAAGGACCTTACTCTCGACAATGATCACCTTATGATCATCTCTCCAGATGAAGGTGGTACAAAGAGAGCCGTATACATGGCTTCTGTCCTTGGCGTAAATGTTGGTATGTTTTACAAGCGTCGTGATTACAGCCGCATCGTAGACGGACGTAATCCTATCGTAGCACACGAATTCCTTGGAAATGACGTAGCTGGCAAGGACGTTATCATCGTAGATGACATGATTTCTTCTGGCGAGTCAATGATAGACGTAGCTACAGAGCTCAAGAAGCGCAACGCAAAGCGTATCTTCGTAGTAGCTACATTCGGACTCTTCACAAACGGAATGGAGAAGTTCGACAAGGCCGTAGCTGACGGCATCATCTACAAGGTTGTTACAACAAACCTTACATACCTTACAGATGAAGTCCTCAACAAGGACTACTTCATCAAGTGCGACATGTCAAAGTACATCGCATACATCATCGATACCCTCAACCACGAGTGCTCAATCTCAGAGCTCCTCAACCCATACGGACGTATCGAAAAGCTCATCACAAAGTACAAAAACGGCGAATACTAAGCCGCACCCTTCTGGGCCCCTCTCTTATGAGGGGCTCTTTTTATTGCCCGCACCCACCCCGCCAGGGGATTGGGGGCTGGGCGGGTGCGGGCATAAAAAGAGCCCCGGGTGTGGTACCTGGGGCCGTAGGGTGCGGTTTAGAGTTGGGATGCGGCGGCTTCGTCGCAGATTACGGTTACGTCCGGATGGGTTTGGAGGACTGAGCCTGGCACGGCTTCGGTGACGGGGCCGGTTAGGACTTTGGCAAGGGCGTCTGCTTTGGCGGTGCCGGTTACGATGAGTAAGATGCGCTTGGCGCTCATGATGGTTTTGATGCCCATGGAGTAGGCCTGTCTTGGGACGTCTTCGATTTTTTCGAAGAGGCGGGAGTTGGCGCGGATGGTGCTTTCGGTAAGGTCTACCAAGTGAGTGGTTTCGGTGAAGGGTGTGCCTGGTTCGTTGAAACCGATGTGTCCGTTTTCGCCAAGCCCGAGGATCTGAAGGTCTGCTCCACCAAGGGATTGTACCATTTCTTCGTAGGATGCACATTCTGTATCAGGGTCTGCTGCTAAGCCGTTTGGTAAATGGGTGTTTGCATGGTCAATGTCTACCTTTGAGAATAGGTGCTGATTCATGAAGTAGTGGTAGCTGTTTACATCATCGTCTGCAAGGCCTGCGTATTCGTCCAGGTTTACGGTTCGGACGTTTTTGAATGATATTTCGCCGGCGTTGTACATTTCTACTAGTTCCTTGTACATGCCTACTGGTGATGAGCCAGTGGCAAGGCCAAGGATACTGTCATTTTTTTCTTTTATTTGAGCTGCTACAAGAGCCGCTGCCCTCTTGCTTACAGCATCGTAATCTTTTTCTTTGTAAATCTTCATTTCGTAAATACCTCAGTTTTATTATGTTATTATTGTACTAACAATATGTGTTTAGAGTTTGCGCTATCTCTTTCGTAAACTCATTATATGGACCGCCAGAGTTTAGCGTCAATTAAACGGAGCACTTCTGAAACGGCTTTCATATAAATAATCCGATGATATAAATTTGATGTTAGTACTTTCATAAACATGCTAAATCATTGAGGAATAGAAATATGTTTCTTACAATAGAGACATAAGGAGTTACCTATGAATCATAATTCTCAAATTTTAAATCAAATAAAAGGTGGATTAGTGGTTTCCTGCCAAGCCCTTGAAAGCGAACCTCTCCATAGTAGCTTCATTATGGGAAGGATGGCGAAGGCGGCTGTGGAAGGCGGCGCAGTTGGAATCAGAGTAAACGGGCCTGATGACATTGCCGAGATAAAAAAAACTACCGATGTTCCTATTATTGGATTGTGGAAGCGGGAATACGATGATTCAGAAATCTACATCACTCCTACCATGACAGAAATCGATGCTCTCGCTGAAGCTGGGGTGGATATCATTGCTACTGATGCCACAGATAGGATCAGGCCAGGTGGCATTACACTTGACAGCTTTTTCAAAGAGGTTCGAGCAAAGTATCCGGATATGCTTTTTATGGCAGATTGCTCTACTTTCGAAGAAGGTGTTAAAGCCCAGGAGCTTGGGTTCGATATTGTCAGCACTACTCTAGCTGGTTACACCAAGGAAACCGCAGGGCGCCAATTACCGGATTTTGACATGCTTGAAAGGCTTGTCGCCACACTCAGTATTCCTGTAATTTGCGAAGGCGGCATTTGGGAGGTGGCTCAGCTTCAAAAGGCCTTTGAGCTTGGATGTCACTGCGCTGTTATTGGCAGCGCAATCACCAGGCCACAGCTGATTACAAAACGATTTACCGATTCAATCAAGGAGATTAAAAATGAAAATAATTAACGGTAGCGTGTTTTTGGAAGACGGAAAATTTGATGAAGTTGATGTTGTTTGTAAGGATGGGTTGATTTCAGATATCGGCCAGGATGTTGCTTCATCTATCGATACAGAAATATTTGATGCCAGCGATTGCTATGTTATCCCTGGTTTGTGTGATATACATCTCCATGGATGCATGAGCTTTGATGCTTGTGATGGCACAAAGGAAGCACTTGCTGCCATGGCAAAATACGAGGCAAGCGTAGGCGTCACTTCTATCCTGCCAACGACCATGACATATCCGGAAGAGACTCTTACTACTATTGCTAAGGCTATAGCAGACTATCGTAAATACGATAATGATACAGAAGGATTTGCTACTATTCACGGCATAAATATGGAAGGCCCATTCATTTCACCTGAAAAGAAGGGCGCTCAGAATCCTAAGTATATACAAAACCCAGATTACGATATGTTCCACCGTATAAACGTAGCCAGTGGTAATTCAGTTCGTTTATGCGATATCGCCCCTGAAACTGATGGCGCAATGGAGTTCATCGATAAGGCAAAGGACGAAACAAGAATATCCTTGGCTCATACCACTGCAGACTATGACACTTGCAAAGAAGCTTTTAAGCTCGGCGCAAAGCATCTTACTCACCTGTTCAATGCAATGCCAGCATTTACACACCGTGCTCCTGGTCCAATAGGTGCTGCTGCAGAAAATGAAAATGTCACACCAGAGCTTATCTGCGACGGTGTCCATGTGTATCCTGCTGCAGTAAATATAATGTACAAGGTGTTCGGTGCAGACAGACTTATTATGATTAGTGATTCTATGCGTGCCACAGGACTGCCTGATGGAGAATACGAACTGGGTGGCCAGCCTGTAATTGTAAAGGGCCGCAGAGCCACACTTCACGATGGCACTATCGCCGGTTCTGCCACTAACCTCTTCGACTGCATGATGACAGCTGTTAAGGAAATGAACATTCCTCTTGCAGATGCCATTCTTTGTGCTTCTAGAAATCCCGCTAGAGCTATTGGTGTGTACGACACCGTCGGTTCCATCACTATTGGCAAACAGGCGGATTTTGTTATAATTAATAAATCCGATCTAAGTATTAAAAAAGTCATAGTAAGAGGTAAATATGTCAACAGTTGATACAACTAAAGATAAAATTCGAGAAGCCTACGATAACTTGACTAAATCAGAGCAGCAGGTTGCAGATTACTTTTTGGAGAACACTGAAATCAGCGATTTTTCATCAAAGCATATCTCCTTGCTGCTATACGTTTCTGAGGCTACACTTTCACGTTTTGCCAAGAAATGCGGGTTTAAGGGCTACCGCGAATTTGTTTACATGTACGAGCTGGATTTCAAGGATTACTTCACTGAAAAGGAAGAAAAAGAAATCTCTGATATCACTCGCTCTGTTCGCAAAAACTATAAAGACATTATGGTGAAAGCCTTCGATTTGATTGATGAAGATCAGATGCGACGCATCGCCACCAAGCTCAGCAACACCGAATACACTGTTCCTGTGTACGGCATGGGTTCAAGTGGATATGTTGCCCGAGAGTTCCAGCTTCGCTTCATGCGACTGGGTCTTGATGTTATCGCAATTACGGATTCCCAGATGATTGCCATGAATGCCTCTTTAGTTAAAAGAGGATCTTTAGTTTTGGCTTTTTCTATCAGTGGTACTACAAAAGTTGTTATCGACGGCATCAAAAAGGCAAAGCAAAACGGAGCACGTGTAGTTCTTTTCACCGCCTCTAAGGACAAAAAATTAGCAGAGCTTTGCGATGAAATCGTTGAAGTTGCCTACCTCAAGGAACTTGAAAAAGGCACCAAGATTTCGCCACAAATATCTCTGCTGATATTAATAGACGTTCTATACTCTTACTATTTTGCTAACGACTCTTTCTTTAAGGCTGAGAAATATAAACGTACTTTATCAGCATTGGAGATTGAGAAAAACTCGTTGTTATAAGAGTATTTCAATACTAAATACACCGTTATCATCTTTTATATTCATTTTACCGTCGTATTTATTTACGACGGTTTTTACGTTTGACAAGCCGTGTCCATGTGATATCTTATCACTCTTTGTTGTTTGAATTGTTCCATCCTGAATACTAAGTGTTCTATGTGTTGGATTTTTTTCTATTATGCATAAGTATTCATTGTATGGATAGCTTACTAAATCAATTGTATCCCCTTTTTCACAAGCTTCAATTGCATTGTTCAATATATTTGAAAAGATAATACAAAGCTCATAATCTGCGATTTTATTTTTTTGAAGTAATGACACTTGCAAATTCAATTTTATTCCAAGTTCATCACACTTTTCTAATTTACGTCCTAAAATACCATCTACTACAGTATTTCCTGAAATAACGACATTGTTTAATGTCTTAGAATGCTCCAGCAATTTTTCACAGTATTCTTTAATTCCCTCTATATCTTTTTTCTGAGACAAGGAATATAACGCATTTAGATGAGCATTTAAATCATGTCGATAGGCATGAAGTCTTTGCTCATTTTCAATGATTGCCTCTACCTGTTCCTTCTGTGATTGTATAGAAACCTGCTGATGTATTAGCTTATTTTGCTCTTCAAGAATCCTTCGATTCAAAAGTATTGATTTTATGCTGAGGTAATATATCAGAACGCAAATTATAGTTGTTGCAACTATATATATCTGCAAAGTGCTGTGATTATATTGCCCCCTTTGGAGTATTCCAAGGCCTCCCATAGATATACCTATAAATATCGTATATACGTTAAAGAGTATCATCTCACTTCTTGTGAAGTTCATTTCAACACGATATTTATAATACCTTTTTAGTCCGTATAATATCAGTAAAATAACATACGTAATTCCTAGGCATAGAATCTTTCTAATTCCAAATCCATTCACTATATTTTTATCATACAAAAAGTAATCCCATATAGTGTTACATGAAGCGCAGATTCCTACTATAGGAAAATACATTCCATATGCCTGTTTTGAATCAATATCGTATATCATCGGAAACGATAATCCCATTATGAAGCAAAACAAATCTAATGTAACGATCCCAGTCTTGTACAGCCATACAGCGCAAAGGACAATAAGCAGTCCCACTATATGCTTTTTCCATTTAGGCATTATGAATTTTATATTCAAAATAATGGTATAAAAGAATAAGAATTGGCCTTCTAATAATACCGCGTAAATTATTCGCCCCAACCTAATCTCCCTTTAATATTATTTACCAAATATTTGCTATAATCATCTTTCAACTCGTTATAATACTTTCTCCCAACAGGCAGTACTACTCCATTCGTCAAAACCAATTCTTTATATTTGATTTTTAGAATGTAATCCATGTTTACTAGAAATGACTTATGACATCTGACAAATGAATCTCCTAATTCGTCTATCCAATTTATAATTGAAACGTGCATTAAATCGCTCACAGTTCCGTCGTTTAACGCTATTTTTGTATAATTACCATCTGCCTGAATATATGATATTTCTGTCGCTCTTACTCTATTGTTTCCAAAATCCACTCTCACTGCTTGGGAATAGACGTTATATACATGAGTGAGCCATTTATTAATGCTGTCTACTGTTATCGGTTTTACGACAAATCCCATAACCTTCATACCGAAAGCATCCTGCATCACATTTATATGGTTTGAGACAAAAACAATTCTTTCTACCTTCTCATCATCACAAAGAATATTTTTCACCTCAAGCCCATTGATTCCAGGCATTTCTATGTCTAAAAACACCAGATTTATTTGATTCTTTTCTTCTTTTAAAGAACCAATCAGCTCGTCACCCGATGTATATTCCTTTATTTCATATTCTGCTTTTTTTGACGAAAAGAAATTTGAGACATATTTTTTAATCTCATCTCTGCTTTCTTTGTTATCATCACAGACTACAACTGTAAATCTATTATTCATTCACATTATTCCTCTATTAGAATATTACTATAAATAAGCCTCAAGATAAATAAAAAGTCCAGCATTTGCCAGACTTTTTACGTTAACCATTTTAATGTCTTGGTGGAAAAATTCCGATATCAGGCCACATTTTCTTATCCCCCTTTCACTTTGATATATAATTGTATATTTTTTTAATACAACCATTCTTTATTAGCTCTACCAATATTGATAATGAGTATTTTTGCACAAGCATATAAGTAATATTAAATGAATAAACATATAATAATGGATTGCTATAATCAACATTATTTAAATCAATTTGTTTACTCACCTCTATAATGTCTACTAGCTTTTCCTTTTGATCTGCTAGATACATTGCCACTCCCTCATACAAGCAGAGTGGCATGTTTTTTTTATATCTCTCCGTTGCTAAATGCACAAACTCGTGAATAATAATTTCTTGCTGATAATGCACTGGAGCATCTAGTAGTTTGTCTAATATATAAATCGTATTATCATATGCAAAGGCAACTACCCAATCTGGTAAAGGGTTTTTAATTTCGTTTTGAGATGTCACGGTAATGTTTATACTATCCCTATAATCAAACATATCTCTGATATGCTTAATCTTATCTCCAATCCCTTTCATCAAATATAGACAAAACTCTGGTGAATAGTATATTCGCAGCTCTTTATTCGTTATTATCATATTAATGTTCGAGACACTGCACATGACATTTCTTACTACAAGAATAACAATATGAATCTACATTTTTATTAGCTTTTAACACTATATATTTCATGCCCCATCTCCATTTTCTATTCACTTTTATACTAACTAGCCCTTATCCAAGCACTGTTTATCACATTTATTAACATTCTGAGAAACACATGCGAAGCAGTATGCCTCTTTGTATGACTTATCTGTTGATACTATATACTTCATCTGCTTACCCTCATTCTATTAATTTTTGGTCCTATCTTTTACACACTGAGTACCACAAACGTTTACACACTGTCCACCGCAGCCATAGCAGTATCCAGCAACTGTGAATTTCTCGTTTAAAACAATAAATCTCATTTTTACCTCCTTAAGCATAAGCCACATTCGGACATTCTACACATTCAAAAAGCCCTTTGCATTGTACATCGCATTTTGTACATGTGTAGCAGTATCCTTGAACATTATTTGTTGATAATATTATGTAACGCATATTTACCCCTTATCAAAACACTGTTTACGGCAATCATTATGCCTTTGCTTTGTGCAAGCATAGCAAAATGCCTCTTTAATTGTTTCATTCAATACAATATATTTCATATCCTAGTCTCTCCTTTCATTTTTTTATAATAAATGTAGCTACACATTATTATTCCTGCGAATAAGAAATCGCTTCAACATTAACATTTTCATTTGGAGTTAATGTCATTGTAAGTGAGCCTTTAGCTTTCTTACCTACAATTTTGATTCTACTGGTTCCCTTATTAAGCGAAATCGTAAATGAACCATTAGCCTTATTTCCATCTGTGTTTTCCCATAAAGTTTCTATTTTTTTATCAGTTGTTATTTCTATTATTTTGAATTTTCCAGATGAAATATTTACGTTGTACGCACATTCTACGTTTGCTGCTTTGGATGCATCCATTTTCCAGATTACGTCGTTTCCAGTAAATGAAAACTTAATGCTGGCAGTTTCTGAATCTGCGACACCATCCTTTTCCCAGTATGAATAGCTACTACTGTCTCTTATTAATACTTTTTCATTGTCATAGTTGTCGTTATTTCCACCAAACCATGATCCAAACCATGATCCTACTCCTGCAAACAGAAGTATATTCAGCCCCACTAGCATTGCTACTAAACTTTTCATTTTAACTCCTTTCTCTATACACATTCTTTTTCCTTTAATGACTTATATTCATATGTATACTTAATCATTTCATTAAAATGATACTTCCACTTTTCACAATTAGCGCTTTTTCCATCCTTTAATTTCATATAAGGACAACCACCCATGCATATTGGTAACAGATTACATGATAAGCACTCCCCTTCGAATGGATTAACCTCAACCCATTTTATACTTCTCATTGTCTCCTCCACTTTAGGATCCTTAAGACGTAATACATTTCCTACAGCATCTTCTTCTGAACCGATATTATTCCAACACTTGTAAATAAATCCCTTAGGATCAACAACAAAAGAATTAATCTGATCTGCACAACAATAATTACTCTTTATTCCTGGATAATATGGATAATCATCTGCATTAAATCCGTGCTTATGTAATAATTTTTGTAAATTGATATTTGCAGAGGAATATTCCTTTGTTGATAAGCAATTTCCAGCGATAGAGCTACATGCCTCAGTATATGCTGTTACTTGTCCAAAATTGATATGTAAATCCTGCAAACCATTTTCTTCCAAAAATGTAAGCAGCTCCTCCACATAATCCAAGTTTGTTTTATCTATGTTCACTCTGATATTTACATTAATATCATTCTTTTTTAGCAGCTTTATATTCTTAATGATTTGATTAAAACTTCCTGTTCCATCTTTCAAAATACGTCTTGTATTATGAATTCTCTCTGGACCATCAACTGTAATTTGGCAGCTCATTATTTGAGCTTCTTTCATTTTTTCCACTACCTGTTCGGTAACCAAATATCCATTTGTAACCATGAATGCGGAGTATTCAATTCCATTCTCCTTACATAAATCAATAAGCTTTGCTGACAAAGCAAATACCACATCTTTTCCTATTAATGGTTCTCCGCCATACCATGTAACACTTAAATCTCCAAGATATTTTGCATTCTCTTTTACTAATTCAATTATTCCATTCTGTACTTCCTCAGACATTTGCTCATTCTGTGGTGTCTCGTAACAATAAGGGCATTTGAAATTACAAAATAATGTAGGTGCGATTGTTAGTCCAAATGAGTTATTTGAATATTTTCCTCTTTTATTTATAAACTTAAGTTGTTCAATTTCATCTACGCAATCTTCAATTATGAAATTACCCTTTTTCATATCTTCAACTAGTTCTTTTCTTTCTGGCGATAGAGCATTAACATCTATTGTTTCGATTTCATCTAATATGTTAATGAAATCATCTTCCACCTCTGCCAATGCACAGCTTGAGGAATTAAATGCCAGTTTAACTCCATTTTCCAATTCATTAATAATGTTATACTTTGATTTTTTCATAATATATTTCCCTATTCTCCTTTTTAGTTATTCTTTCTAGTACTTTACATAATGAGGGTCACACTGATAATCGCACTGTACGCATTTATAACAATATGCATCTGTAGATATTAAGTTTCTACTTCTCTTTGCTTTTACTATGTATTTCATACTGTCTCCTTTCATCCAATTCTTATTACCTCGTCAGCATTCTCCATTAGTTGTTCATCATGAGTAATAATCACAAATGTGTATTCCGGTACTAATTCCTTTAAAGCATTGCCTATCAATTCCCGGTTTCCTACATCTAACGCTGATGTTGGTTCATCCATTATGATTATGTCTGCCTCTTTAATTAATGCTCGCGCTATTAATATTCGTTGAGCTTGACCTCCGGATATATTAATTTTGTCTGTGATAATTGTTTCAAATCCATTTTTCAATCGGCATATATCGTCATATACATTTAGCTTTTTACATATCTCATATATCTGCTCATCTGAAATAGATGGATCAAATAATCGGATATTCTCTTTTATAGATACATTAAATAATTGATTGTTCTGTGGCACATAAGATATCTTTTTATTTGAGTTGGCCCTATCTTTACCATCAATTAATATTTGGCCTTTATCTGGATTAAGCATTCCCATAATCAGGTAGCTCAATGTAGTCTTTCCACAACCTGAGTTTCCTACTACACATGATATTTTGTTTAAACCAATATCTACATTTAAGCCATTGAATATCTCTTCAGATTGGTCATATCTGAATTTTAAATCTCTTATAGCAATAACATTTTTTTCTTCTTTTTTTCCATCAGAGGATGTGTTATTCCTCTCTTCTTCACTTTCTTCCTGTACAAATTCATCTATTCTATCAATGATTGGTTGGATTGCTTTAAAATCAAGATTACAATTTAGCAAACTAATAATTGGTCCTACTATAAGTTGAAAGTAAAGTATCAATCCAACAATATTTCCTATGGTCAATGTTCCTTTTGCATAATAGCCTATTCCGATTGCATAAATTAGCATAATGCATATAACCGTCATTGCTTCCAGTAATGATGCAAACAATGTATTGGCGTTTCTTATTCTTATGTTTTTATGCTTATTTAGCTCTATCTTTTCATCAAATAGCTTTCTAGCTATTTTTTGAAGTTCGTATATTTTAATGGATAATATGTTTGTTGCACTATCACTTATTAAAGCTGTCACATCATCCAATGATTCCTGACGTTCTAATGAAAGCCTTATATTTTCTTTGCTTAATTTATCAATAATAACAATTCCTACTATCAAGATAGCCCCGATGCATAATGTGATTGGAACAGATATCACCATCATTCCAACAAGCACACATAAAATCAGTAAGCTGTTTTTCAGTAATACAACAAACACATCTGATACAAAATCGCTTAGCATTCTAGAATCATTTATTATCCTAGACAATATTTCACCATCGTTATTGTCATAAAAAAAAGTAATTCTCTTACTGATAATTCCCGAATACATTTCATTTCGTAAATCCTTTGTAATTCGTTCTGATATATTGATGAATATTCTACTTTGTATATATGACAATATGGGCTGTAATATTAGAACAATAAAAAATAAGCCAAAACACTTTGTAAGTCTTATGTACTCCTTGGTAAATAAAACATCATCTATTATGTATTGGGATAACACAGGACCTATGTAAACCATACCTGAATATAAAAAAGTAACTAATAGCCCCAAGCATTCTTTTCTTTTATACCTATTCAGTAACCCAGCAATAAAAGCTATGTACCTATTTTGTTTCATCTATATTTCCCTTAAAAATAATGTTTTATATTCGTTAAAGCCTAAAACCTTTATGTTTTTATAAAACTTCTCGTTACTTGCAAAAACATGCGCAGATATATGTTGGATTCCTTCTTTTTTTCCTACTTGCATCACCGTTGCCAAAAATCTATGCACCATTCTTGAATTTCTAAATGATGGTTCTATATAACAATGCAAAACATATATAGTTGGTTCATCAAAATCGTGCAGTCTTTCTTTTCTATATGCTTCAATAAATCCAACTATTTTGTTTTCACTTTCTGCAACATATATGATTGTGTCTTTATCATTTATCAAGTTGGCATAATTATTTTCAACATCATCAAAGGTCACCTTTTCCCCAGTTAATTTGAATGTATGATCCTCTGCCAAACATTTCCATAATCGAAAAATCTCATCTGTATCCTCAATACAAGCTTCCCTTATTACGTAGTTCATTTCTGCCTCCTTATATTAAATATGTTACTTAATCGATATTTATTCTCAATACTGCTTTGACAAACTACGTTCTTTTTTTGATGAACAACATAGAAAAAGACCACAGCTTTCGCTGTGGCCTTTTTACATTCTAGAATGGAGTTATGGGAATGTGAATTATAGTAATTTTTTGAATTCGTCATATACGAACTGTACCTGAGTTCCGATGACTACCTGTACTGAGGTTTTGCCTGGGCGAATCATGCCGGCAGCACCAGCAGCTTTTACAGCTTTTTCATCAATCACTGACTGATCCTTTACTTCAAGTCGGAGTCTTGTAGCACAGTAGTCAGCTGATGTGATGTTTTCTTTTCCGCCGAGAGCAGCTAAAACCTTTGATGCTACTACAGCGTAGTTGTTATCTGAAAGCTTTGCATCTTTATCGATTTCACCGAAGAGTTCTTCGTCGTCCTCGCGTCCAATTGTTTGGAGGTTGAATGCTCCAATCATGTAATAGAATACAAGGTAAAATACTACAAACGCTGCGATACCAAGTGGAATAATCATCCATGTGTTCTTAGCAGCTGGAAGTGATGCAGAGAAGATTAAGTCTGTAGCACCAGCTGAGAATGAGAAGCCTGCTCTAAATCCTACCAAGCCTGTGATAATTGTAAACACACCATAGAGGAGTGCGTATACTACGTAAAGACCTGGAGCAAGGAACATGAATGCAAACTCAAATGGCTCTGTAACACCGCAAACGAATGCGCAGATTGCAGCAGATGAAAGAATACCAATGGCAACCTTTTTCTGATTTGTCTTTGCACGTCTAATCATTGCGATTGCAGCACCAGGAATACCAAACATCATACATGGGAAGAAGCCTGACATGTAAAGTCCTAAATCCCAAGATACATCAGCAGATGTCTTGCCTGCCCAGAAGTTTGTTAAATCACCAAGTCCGATTGTGTCGAACCAGAATACGTTGTTAAGTGCGTGGTGAAGACCTGTTGGAATAAGAAGTCTATTAAGGAATGCGTAGATACCAGCTCCAACGATTCCCATCTTTGAAACTCCTGTACCGAGTGCTACAAGACCTGTGAAAAGTAATGGCCATACAAAAAGCAATACAGCAGAAACACAGATAGAAACCAAACCTGAAATGATTGCTACGCTTCTCTTACCACTGAAGAATGCTAACCAATCTGGAAGCTTTGTGCCCTTAAATTTGTTGTAGCACATTGATCCGATTACACCGGCAAGAATACCGATAAATGGATTTTCAATCTTATCAAACGCCATTGAACGTGTAGCACTTTCTGCGATTGATGGCATGATTGTTGTAACAAATCCTGTAGCAAGAAGTGTTGTCATAATTAACCATGAAACGAGAGCTGCTAATCCGCCTGTACCGTCATGGTCATCTGACATACCAACACCTACACCAATAACGAAAAGTATTGCTATGTGATCAATTAAAGCTGCGCCAGCTTTTACCAGGAACAATCCGATAAGCATCTTTGCTCCGGTGATATCTCCTCCTTGCATTGTTGCTGGGCATAAAGCGTATCCGATACCCATCAAAAGAGCACAGAGAGGCAATACCGCTACTGGTAACATAAGGGCTTTACCAAGTTTTTGTAAAAACTTCATACATTATCCTCCTTTTTATCCCCTAACTCCCTAATAAGATTCCTTATTAAGTACTACCTAAATTATAGTCATTTGATAAAATCTGTGTCAACGAAATCGCCCTACTCTGAAACCTCTTTCATGTTTATAGACTGGCTTTCAGTTTCCCTGACAGTACTTTCACACAAAAGAAGCCCAAGCATCATGCTTGGGCTTCCTTTCATGTATTTGGGTTTTATTAAAGCTTTCCACCGGATGTAGCAATACCTTCGATGAATTGCTTCTGGAAAATGACATAAAGAACAATCATTGGGAGGCATGCGATTAATGCTGCCGCCATAAGTTCTGGGTAGTTCGATGAGAACTGTCCTTGCATCTTTGAAAGTGCACTGGCAAGGGTTGTTTTGTTTGTATCAGGACAAACAATCATTGGCCACATCAAATCCTTGTAAGCAAATACTGCTGTAAAGATTCCAAGGGCTACCATGGCTGACTTTGTAAGGGGTGCCATGATAAAGAGGAAGGTTTGACCAATATTGCAACCATCCAGTCGTGCTGCTTCCTCCAGTTCCTTTGGCAAGCCCATATAGGCCTGACGAAGAAGGAATGTACCAAAGGCTGATACCAGACCAGGGAATAAAAGTCCAAGTAAGGAGTTGGTCCAGCCAAGCTTACTTACCATTACGTACTGTGGAATGATGAAAATCTGTGATGGAATCATCATCTGGAAAAGCACCAATCCAAACATAAAATCTCTTCCCTTAAACTGAAGTCTTGCAAAGGCGTATCCTGCAAGTGTGGCTGTTAAAACGGCACACAAAACTCGAAGGGCTATCATCATGATTGTGTTGAAATACAGTCTTCCAAAGTTTACGTTGTGCAATACTTTTACAAAGTTTTCTACCCGAAGCTTTGATGGAAAGATTACGAATGGATCCATCTGAGTAGATTCGCCAACTGTCTTGAATGCTGTAAGCACCATCCATGCAAATGGCACCAGCATTATAAACGACATGATTATTAGAATTATATAAATAATTATTTTATTTTTACGTCCCATTTTTCTCACCTCACATTAGTTGTAGTGAACCCACTTCTTTTGACCAACCATTTGTAATACAGTCAAAAGCATAATTACTACAAGAAGCACTACCACAACTGTTGCTCCGTAGCCCTTGTTGCCCTGTGTAAATGAGTATTTGTAGAACAAGCTAACAAGTGACTGCGTTTTAAACAGTGCTGGATTGTTATTGTCGATTACCATGTAGATAACGTCGAATACCTGCATAGCTGCAATAACTCTTGTAACCAATACGAAGAAGATTGTTGGAGAAATAAGTGGAACTGTAAGGCTGAAAAACTGCTGAATTCCATTTGCTCCATCTATAGATGCAGCCTCATAGTAGTCTCTTGGGACTTCCTGCAAGCCTGCCAAAAACAAAACCATATTGTAGCCGATGATTGACCAGATACCGATGATTGCGATTGAATAGATTGCAATGTCTGGATTTGAAATCCAATTGGTCTTTCCTGGCAAGATATGATTCAATAGTCCAAATTCAGAATTATATAACCATCTCCAAACCATAGCGATTGCTGCTGGAGCGGCAACCATTGGCAGGAAGAAAATGGTTCTAAAAACACTTCTACCTTTTATTTTCCCATTTAAAAATACAGCTAATACTAACGAAATTATGATAGAGATTGGTACCTCAACTACTGCATATTTAATTGTGTTCCATAGTGCCTGCCATACTTCAGTATCTGAGAAAACCCTTTGATAATTACCGAGTCCAACAAAAATATTTCCTTTGCCGAAATCACCTGTTTTGAAAAAGCTCTGATATATAGTTTGAAAAATTGGAATGATGTTTAGGATGATTAAACCAATCATTGTTGGCGCAATGAAAAGCCATCCCCAAATAAATTCGCTTCTTTCGCGCTTTGTAACTCTTTTTTTATTCATAACATTAGTCTCCTGCTTTAAGACAGACAAGGTGCAGTATGGACTACTGCACCTTTATCTGCAATTTAAACAATAATAAAGAAGAAGTTATTCCTCACTGAGAGTCTGATTCATGCTGTCACAAATTTCCTGACAAACTGTTTCTACGTCCTTTTCGCCTGTCCAAGCTTCTTTAAGCTTTTCTGTCTGCATATCTTCCCAAACTGTTGTGTACTTTGAATATGGACGGAATACTAAGTCTGCATCAAGCATATCCATATGTCCGCTTAAGTCGAATACGTCTGTGCAGTTAACCCAGAGGTCTGAGCATCCTTCGTATGCTGACATTGTTACACCAAGCTCTGCCTGCTTCTCCTGCATTTCCTTAGAGCCGAGCCATTCGATAAGAGACCATGCTGCATCTGGATTCTTTGTTGTTGCTGATGCTGCCCAGCCAAGTCCGTTGTATATAGAAACTCTCTTACCTGTTGTAGCATCCTTTGGAAGAACTGCTACGTCACAGTTTGCTGCTGTGTATTCGTTGTCCTTGAAAGCTGATACCATCCAAGAACCCTGTGTTACCATTGCAACCTTTCCTGACTCGAAAAGTACATCTGCGCCTGATTCAGAGATTGTGTTAAGGTCTGGGCAAGAGCCGTCCTGAACCATATCTACAAACATCTGAATTGCCTTGATTGTGTTAGGGTTGTCATAGCCTGAAGACTTCTTGTCGTCGCTGATGATTTCTCCACCCATTGAATATACTGCATTGTAGAATGAGTCCTGGTTGTTTGAAGGTGCAATTGCATATCCCCAGTGCTCATCGTTTGTAAGCTTTGCTGCTGCATCTACGAATGTATCCCATGTCCAAGTGTCATCTGGATAGTCAACGCCCATCTCGTCAAAGATTGTTTTGTTGTACCAAAGGGCGATTGTATCGATATCCTTTGGAACTGCGTACTGCTTGCCACCTGACTGATACAAATCAACGATACCTTCGTAGTAATTTGCCATGTCAATCTTGTCGCTAGCTTCAATCTTATCTGTCAAATCCATGAGCATGTCGTTTTCCATGTATTTCTGTGCCTGGTTTGAATGCATCCAGAATACATCTGGAAGCTCACCTCCTGAAGCACCTGCCTCAAGAAGTGTCCAATAGTCATCCCAGCCAACTACCTGGATCGTAGCCTTTACGCCAGACTGCTCTGACCACTCATCAATAATTTCCTGCAAACCTGCTCTTTGGTTTTCATCCCAAATAGATACTGTAAGTTCGCCTTCTACACTGCCTTTCATTTCTGTTGCTGCTGCATCACCGCTGTCTGATCCTGCATATGATGTGCTTTCCCCAGAGCCACCACATGCCATCATTGACATTGCCATTAATGAAGCAAGCAATAAACTAGTTACTTTCTTTACCTTCATAATAACCTCCCTTTCGGTTTTGCCGATTTTTATTCTAAATTCATATTAGCTTTCTTTAGCATATCTTTATATGGATTTATTATTCCAAAAGATGTCATTTTGTGACTTTCCCTTTTAGGATATACATGTGTGTTGTGTAGTCTCCATCGCTCTCATACCAGTTTCTCTCCTTGTTCATAAGAGAAATTCCTGCGTTCATCAGGTAGTCGCCATAAATATCATCCTTATCATTTATCGTATATACGATATCTGGATTTAACCCCTGAAGCTTTATTCTCTCTATCCCCCAGTTTGGAATGTTTTCTGTTTTGTGTGTGGTGACGATTGCAGTCTGTTTGTCATCGGAAACAACCATCCATGCAGAGATATTGTTTTCAAATGGAGACTGGAGACGGTAATAATTTCCATATTGGAACAACTCACGGTACTCCTTCATAAACTTGATTTGCTCTTTTACACTTTCGAAATCCTCTTCAGATATTTCATTCAAATCAAGCTCATAACCAAATGTGCCATAGTAAGCCACATTAGCTCTATCGTCTATAGTCATATCGCGATGTGTCTGCAGATTAGGGGATGCAGATACATGTGAGCCCACCATAGACACTGGATAGCCGTAGCTTGTGCCGTACTGGATTTTCACTCTCTCATGTCCATCTGTGTCATCTGAGCACCAAGCCTGTGGCGCATAGTAAAGCATACCTGCGTCGAATCTGGCACCACCGCTGGCGCATGATTCAAACAGGATATGAGGGAATGCCTTTCTCAATCTTTCATAGAGGCTGTACACGCCCATGATGTATTTGTGATATATCATGCCCTGCTGGTTTTTATCTACATCCTGGCTGTAGCACTCAGTAATTGAGCGGTTCATATCCCACTTGATGTAGTCGATGCTTGCGTTTGAAATCACTTCGTGAAGCTGATTGTAGATGTTGTCTACAACCTCTGGCTTTGAGTAATCCAGAACCATCTGATGGCGGCCTAATGTGCGTGGTCTGTATGGTGCTGCAAGTACCCAATCAGGATGCTGGCGGTACATATCGGAATCCTCGTTTACCATCTCTGGCTCAATCCAAAGTCCGAATTTTAATCCAAGATCATTTATCTTTTTTGATAATCCGCTAATGCCATCTGGAAGCTTATTCGTATTTACGTACCAATCTCCCAGTCCAGCGAAATCGTCATTTCTCTTTCCAAACCAACCATCATCAAGGACGAAAAGCTCTACACCTGCTTCCTTTCCCTTTCTGGCAATCTTAAGGATTTTTTCCTCATCGAAATCCATCTCTGTTGCTTCCCAGTTGTTTAGAAGGATTGGACGTGGCTTGTTTTTATAGGCGCTTCTCACCAGGTTGTTGTTCATGAGCCTGTGGATGTTTTGGCTCAAATCGTTGAGACCATTTGAAGTGTAGGTGATGATAACCTCTGGAGTGTGGAACTCTTCTCCTGGCGCAAGTGGCCACTGAAACCACTTTGGATTGATTCCCATATTGAATCTAAGCTTTCCAAAAGTGTCAGCCTGTGCCTTTGCAATGTAGTTTCCGCTGTATACCAGATTGAAGCCAAAAGCCTCTCCCTGGAAATCATCTGCATTCTTTCTTTTGATAATTACAAATGGATTGTAGTTTGCGCTGGAATGGCCACGAAGGCTTTCGATGGCAGTGATGCCTGATGAAATATCTCTTTCCTTTGGGCTGCGCTCTCTGCCCCATGCACCTTCAAACTGAAGCCATGTGAACTTGGTATCTGGAAAATCCACATTGCAGCTAAGTGCCTGCTCAAGCTTTAGCTTCTTGTCTCCAGTATTCTTTAGCTTTGTATGACGGCAGATGGCAGAATAATTCTCCCAAACTGTATAGCACAAAGTCACTTCAAGGCCAGATATCAAATCCCTGCAAACTATCTCTAATGACTCTGCCTCATCATCCTCATTTGTGTATGTAGCTGGAAGGCCTGGAATAGGTGCCTTGCCTTTGTAGATTCTATGAAACTGGTAGGTAAACTTTGTCACTCTAGAACCATTGTCCTGAAGCACTTCATATGCACTTGAGCCGAAATCTCCATCGCCAAATGATGGGTACTCCAAAAGGGCCAGCTCTTTAGTGTATTTCTCATCATCCTTTTCATTACAGCACAGCGGTCTGATGCCAAATGATTGATAATCCTGCAATCTTTGTTCTGTATGTATTGGCTTTCCAAAATACAGCTGGCCAATATCTCCATCCTGACAAATGCCGATTACATAGCTTAGCGATTTATTAAATATATGAAATTGCTTTTCCTGCTCATTAAAAATTATTCCCATATTTTCTCCTTTGCCCTTCTTTTTTGCTATAATCATTATATTGATTACGTAGAACAATTAAGATGTTCCAATTATTCATTTTCATGTCACTATGTGACATTTGGGAGAATCATATGGAAATTAGAGGCGTTGATAAATGTCGATTTGTAGACATCACTACCTCAAATGATTTTTATCTGTTTGAGGTGGGACGATATAAATGTGAGCCACATTATAATTATGGCCCTATCATCCGCACTAGAACTATCTTTCACTATGTTATTTCCGGTGTGGGATATCTGTATATGAATGATAAGAAATATGAGATTCATGCAGGCCAAGGCTTCCTGATTCCGGCCAAGGTGAAAGCCTATTATGAAGCGGATTCCAATGACCCTTGGGAGTACACCTGGATACATGTAGATGGACCACGTGTTACAGAGCTTTTTAATTCAGCCGGTATTTCTTTGGACCAGCCTATCTTTACTCCTAATGGGGATGCCAGTGAAATTGTAGAATGTATAAATCGTATATACGATAATTATGACAATGAATGCTACTGCTACGCCATGGTTTATCAGATGTTTAGCTGCATTTTAGATAAATCCAGCACCAAGACTGAGTCAACTGAGGTGGACCCTCGCCTTGCCTATGTAAAGAACGCCATCAGATATATCAGGCTGAAATATTCTGAGCCTATAAATGTGGAAGACATAGCCAATGCCTGTGGATTAAACAGAAGTTATTTGACCCGTGTGTTCAAACATGCCACCGGCTACACACCTCAATCCTACCTGGCCACCTACCGCATGAAAAAGGCTTCCGAAATGCTTTTAAAATCAAATGAAAGTGTCAATACCATTGCCTTTAATGTAGGGTATTCTGACTCCTTCACGTTTTCAAAGGCATTCAAAAGATACAGCAATCTGTCGCCTAGCGAATATCGCAGCAATCACACATAAAAACAAAGGTCGCAAAGCTTAATGCCTTGCGACCTTATTTTTATTCATCTGCATCTTCTGATGTTTCAGATTCTTCTAATTCTGCTTCCTCTTCTTCCTCTACATAGTTTGGATCAAATACGGTGTACTCATTTGATTCGCGGAAGATGGTATTTGAACTACCTACCTGACAAACCTTTATTGTATCGCCGTTTTGTACGTCAGAAGCCTTTATTGAAAGAACCTGTCCAGATTCGTATTTAGTTGAAACCTGTTCGTCATTTACGTATACCTTAGACCACTTGGTAAACTCATCACCGTAGATGTGCAGCCTTCCGTTGAAGAAGTATGCACTGTCGATTGTGACATCATTTACACCCATTACTAAGTCTGAAGGGCCGTACTCTGTGCCGACTTCGTATGTGTAACGATCTCCGTACATGATATCGTACTGAAGCATACGTAAGTCGTTCATGTATTCGCTGGTTCCACGCTGCTTGCCCTCAGCCATTGCTGTCTGGTGGTATGCGTTGATGTTTCCGTTGTGAATGTTGAGTCTGTTTAAGAACTCTGATACAAGCTGGTATGAAGCCAAATCCTCGTCGATTTTTTCCATACCGAAGTTGTTCCATGTGAAGTACTTTGTCTGGTAAAGGTCACCTGTTGCAACCTCATCGTTTGTAAGACCCATTGTTGGAAGGTGGTCACCAAACATGATGACAAGTGTATCCTCACCTCTGGCATCAAGTGCCTCGATGTACTGCTTAACAAAATCGTCTACGTTGTAGATACGGTTGATGTAATATTCCCAAGCCCAGTTTTCTTCTTCTGTCTTGCCAACAGCATTGACCTTGATAGCTGGATCTTCCTCAACCTGGTATGTTGGGTAGGCACCGTGGCCTTCAACTGTGATTGTGTATACGAAATCACTCTCTGGTGTGGAATTCATGGCATCGAGAGTACCATCAATAAGGATGTCATCTGTAGGCCAGTTTCCAAGTGGAGTGTAATCTGTAATATCTAAAAGCTCCTTAGATGTGAATGTATCAAATCCCATCATGGAGAATGCGTTTGCTCTTGAATAGAAGTTCCCACCATTGTTGTGGACAACATGAGTGCTGTAGCCATCTTCTGAAAGTACATCAGCGTAGCTCTCAACATCTGTCTCCTTAAGGATGGTCTTCTGTGGGTACTCACCTGGGCCGAAGAAGTTGCAGCTAAGTCCTGTAAGAACTTCGAACTCAGAGTTACATGTGCCAGCACCAACTACAGGTACGATACAGTGGCCTGTAGAGTAATTCTGCTCAAGGTAGTGAATGTAAGGAATTGGGTCCTCACTTGTCTCGATGAAATCTGCCTCAGATACATCGTAGAATGACTCAAGCAAGATAACAACGATGTTTGGCTGTGAGTCGTCCTCAGATGGAATCTCAAGTGTGCTTACATAAGCAGAATCTTCATTAACGATGCTTTCGATTTTGCTCTTTGAATAACCAAATGGGCGATTCATACCACGGTCAAGAACCGAAGTAGAGAAGCCATATAAATAACCGTAATCCAAATATCCCTGGGCAAGGTTGCCGAAGTAGGATGTCATGATTCCCGAGTTTCTAAGAAGCAATGTGGATGGATAAAGGGAAACCCAAAGGGCCACCACAAGTATCAATCTCTGCCAGAATGGCTTGCCGTTCTGCTTTTTCTTGCCATTCTTTAAATAGATAATCATGATGATTATGTAGATTACCAAGGCTGCGATTGCAAGCATAGCTTCTTGCGCTGAGAAGTAGTTGGAATCCTGCATTGTCAGCAAATCGCTGATCATGTATAGGTCAGTGTAACCAAATGGTGAAACACGGTTCAACAGAATGACGCAATTTATAATACCAAGGATTATAAATATCATGCTGATGAATACTCGCCACCAACCACGTCTCTTACTAAGGAACACAATCGAAAGTGCTACGAATATACAATATGAATTGAATAGGTAAGGTCCTGTGTGATTTACTACGAAGCCCCATGCCTCTGTGAATGAATGACGAGACATCCACTCCATAACAAATATCAGAAGCATAGCCAGTGGAATGTGCATCCAGAATGAGTATTTATCCCACAACATCAACCATGTTTTATGGAATTTACTTCCTAGATAAGACTGAACAGCCTTTGAGTTAGCCAGTTTGATAAATGGCTTTTTTATGTTCTTTCCCAGCCATACAAAGCCAGACTTTATTTTTGAAAAAAATCTTTTCATGAATCCTCCGATTAGCACAAATTACATCTAATCTAATTTAATCAAGACAGTATGAAAAAATAGTGATAAAATGTTAAATATTCAGAGCCTATCAAAGAAAATCATTTCTTATTAAAGATAGGACATCTGAATATCTTAAAATCAAAATTCCAACGGATTATAACACTTAAAAGATATTTAATCAAGAAAGCGAGAATATATGAAGTTACAATTCTATAAGAAGGGCATCCCTACAGAAATCCTTAAGCGAGTGGGTATTTTAGTGGTTGTTTTTGTGGTTTCAGTGGTGTTTTTCGAGATAGTCACAAATATCAGCGAGCCCCAGGAAGTGACCGCCCAGTCCTCTCCTACGCTGCCAACTGTCACCATCGATTATCTGGGTGATGCTACAACAGAGCTTCACGGCTATGTGACAGAGATGGACCCAGCCTACATGCGAGACGCCATTATCCCTTTGGACTCTGAAAGAAACGTATCTATCACAGTTGATTCCAAGGATTACGATGTGGATGGATTGTCATACGAGATACGCTCTTTGGATACACAGCGAAACATTTCGAATAATGAGCTGGAATTCACATCTAAGGACGGCATTCTTACCGCCAGCTTCCAGGCTGAAAACCTGATTGAAAAGAACGAAGAATATCTTCTTATTCTTACAATTACAAGCGGTAATGATGAAATCTACTACTACACCAGAATCATGCAGCCAGAAGGATGTAACGAAGAAGAGATATTAGATTTTGCTCAGTATTTCCACAACACTGCTCTTTCAGAGGATGCAACAGATTTAGCTACATATATTGAGCCTTCATCTTCTGCATCTGAGGATTTGAACCACGTTACTATCAATTCAAATCTTGCTCAGATTTCCTATGGAGGATTTGATGGCACACAGGTTGGTGATGTAAATACAGCTCTCACTGATATCAGTAGCAACTACATCAGCCTCACATTCACTTACCTATTAAATAGAGATAACTCAGGCAAGTCAGAATATTACACATGCGTAGAGGAGTTTAGAATCCGCTATACTTCCGACAGATTGTACCTGCTTTCTTACGACAGAACAATGGAGCAGATTTTGGATGACCAGTCCGTTTCATATAGCAAAAATGTGCTGAACATCGGCATCACTGATCCTGATTTGCAGTACATGTCAAACGAAACTGGTACCATTGTTTCATTTGTACAGAATGGTTCACTTTACGAATACAATCAGACGGACCGCACACTTAAGCAAATTTTCAGCTTTGTGGAGGACCCTACTGACAGCCGTTCTATTTATGACCAACACCAGATTCTTCTTTTGAATATCGATGAATCCGGTACTATGGACTATGTTGTTTATGGATACATGAATTCCGGTAGCCACGAAGGCGAATGCGGAATCAACCTTTACCACTACGATGCAATCGAAGATACTTCCACTGAGCAGGTGTTCATCACCTCTACAAGCTCTTACCAGATTTTGAACGCCAACTTCTCTGAGCTTTTGTACGAGACAGCTGACAACCAGTTCTACATCATGGTAAACGGAACTCTTCTATATATGAATCTAAACGAGCTTACTACCAAGGAGCTGATGACCGGCCTTGACGATGCTCAGTATGCTGTGTCTGCATCCCGCAGATACCTGGCTTGGATGGATCAGGAGGATATGTCAGATTCAATCCACATCATGGATTTGGAGACTGGAGATTCCTACGATATTACAGCAGGCACAGGACAGCTTTTAAAGCCACTGGCCTTTTTGGATGACGATTTGATTTACGGTACTTTAAATGAGAACGACATCACTACTGACGGTGCCGGCTCTACTATTTATCCAATGTACAAACTGACAATCGCAGATATCTCTTCTGGCTCAGGACGTGAGCTGATGACATATCAGAAGAGCGGTTACTATATTACAGATGTTTCAATCGAGTCCTACACAATTTATCTGGATCGTATTCAGATAGATTCTGAAGGAATTATCACCGCCGCTGATGGGGACACCATCAAAAACAGTGCCGGTGAGCAAAACAAAGCCGTTGATGTTAGCACAATATCAGACGATGCAAAGGAACAGGTTGTTGTTCTCACCATGGCCGAGCTGGAGGAAGATGAAAAGCTTGGCAAGGTTGATTACGATGTACCTGGCCTGGTACTTGCTGATGGCAGCCACTCAATCTCTGTTGCCTCTGCCACAAGCTCTACACAGTACTTTGTATATGTAGGCAGCAAGGTTTCGCTGGCCACTGATGATTTGAATCGCGCAATCACAGAGGCCGATGAAAACATGGGTATCGTGCTTGATAACACACCTAAATATGTGTGGAAACGAGGCCGTAAGTCATATCAGAATGCAATCACAGGAATCGCTGTTGGTTCAAGTGATTCGGAGGCTTCCGGCAGCGCCAGAGCCCTTTCAGCTATGCTTGTTCAGGCTGGGGAAAATGTGCAGGTGCACACACTATTAGAATCAGGAGAAACACCTATTTCGGTGCTTTCAAAGACATTAAAGGATTACGACATTCTTGATTTAACAGGATTGTCGCTTAGCCAGGTGCTCTACTATGTAAACCTTGGCACACCAGTGTACGCATACACCGGTGATGACACCGCAGTACTTATTGTAGGATACGATGCAAGCTCCATCATATACTTCGATCCTATGACAAGCCAGAATCAAAAAATGTCACTAACCGAAGCTAGTGACTATTTTGAATCCTTTGGAAATGTATTCGTGTCATACATACAGTAAACTATATATGAATAATAAAACCGCAGCATAATAAGTGCCTAGATTCACATAGTGAACCAACCGCTTGTTGTTGCGGTTTTTATAATGGTAGAAATACAAAAACAATATTGTGAAGTCGCTGAACAGGAAAAGCATTCCCGCTATGCCAAGGATTGGTGTGCCGTTGAGGCCGCATTCCAGAGCCTTTAAAGTCATTGTGGATACGAAGTAGCAGTAGATTATGCATGGCGCAAAGAGGCTGCCCATATGGAGGTGACACCACTTCTGCATGCCAATAAGTATCAGGCATGGAATCACTGGAACGATGTATACAAGCACGTTGGTGCCTACCGTGATGCGGCACATGTAATTAAGCAGGCCTACATGGCCCAGCATAAAGGCTATAATGCCTATTTCCATGGCTTGTTTGCGACTATAGGTATTGTATAGGCCCATCATCAAATCGCCTATAAAACAGGCTAATAGGGCCCACAGAAGCAAGCCTAGTCTTTCTGAATACCACTGATTGATAAATAGAATAACCAAAAAGGAGATACTACAGATCACCTTTAATGGGACATAGTATCTCCTTGAAAATCTATTATCACATACAGCAAATAATGCAATTATAAGTGCTACATAAATAATAGTTTCTATTATCATATTTTTCACCCGACTTATTCGTCGTCTCTATCACCTGCAAGAATAGCCTCAAGCTTCTTCTGCTTGCTGAAAAGAATTGTACCTGCTCCAAGTAAGAAGATTGCTAAGCAAAGTAAATATCTGCTATCGAATCCATCTGCTGTAGTAGGTGTTGTATCCTTTGTGTGTCCAGAAGAGATTGAACCGTCGCTGCTTACCTTGTAAGTAACTGTAGTTGTTGTCTTTCCTGTGATTGTAAGTAATGTCTCTGCCCAGCCGTCTGTGTACTCAAATCTGACTACGTGGTCGCCAGCTGAAAGGCTTGAAACATATGATGCTGTAAGAGTGAGGATTGTTGAGCCTGACTCTACAGTAAACTGGTTCTGAGCAAGTGTTACACCATCAACCTTGATTGCAACGATCTTATCAAGTGGGCCGTCACATGTGATTGTAACTGTGCCTACATTTGATGGTACCTTCTGGTTTGCACCAGCTGTAACTGAATACTTTGAGTTGCTTGTTGTCTTGCCAGAAGCTGTTGTTGCTTTGTACTTGAATGTAACTGTTCTGTCTGCGTTGACTGTGCCTGACTGGTTCTCTGCGCTTACATATTCGTATCCAGAGTATGTCTTTGGATCGTAGCTGAATGTGTCGCCCTGAGAGTATGTATCAGTCTGACGTGTCTTTGTCTCAATCTTCTTTGTCATAGTCTGGTCGTAGAATACGTCGTAAACTGTGACCTTAAACTTCTTTGTAGAAGATGAAGATGCTGTGGTCTTCTTATAAGTAAATGTGGCTGTCTGGCTGTTTGAAGCTGTGACAGTGTATGTTGTTGTGCCAAATGCTGTGTAGCCATCTACTGTAGGAGCTGTGATAACCTTGCCAGCTTCCTGTGTGTAGGATGTGATTGTACGCTCGCCGATGTATGTTGTGCCATCGTTCTCGTAGAAGTTACCCTTGATTGTAACTGTGTAGGTAGGATTTGTGGTTCCGCCACCACCTGATTCTCCACCGGATGAGGATGCTGTGTATACGTATGTATATGTTGCAGGGCCTGTAACTTCCTCAAATGTTGGGCTAGATGTAAGTGTGTATGTTGTTGTGCCGTCTGTGTATGTAGAATCGGCTGTGTAGGTAGGTGTTGAGCCTGAAGCTAAAGCTAATGTTTTAGCGGTAACATCTTTTACTTTATTACCATCAGCATCATTCAACTGATATATGATAGTAATCTCGTATGTATCTATTGTAGCTTGGAATGTATATTCATAAGGTCTATTCTTTGTCGCAACCTCTAAATCAGGATCTAAATCTGTCACTCTAGCATACTCAACACCATTAGCATCTGTATATGTTGTAGCTGTGACTCCATTTGGTATTTTTCCTGCAACAACTGTTTCGTTTGAAACTCCAGTTTCTGTTCTGAGAACTGTACCATCTTTTGCTAATAAAATATAGTCATATGTAATAGTAAATGTTGTTGTTGTTCCTGAGTTGTCAAAATTAATCTCGATAAACTTTCCTGCGTCCTGTAAATCCTGGAAATAGGTTACTACTACTGATGTTGAAGAACATCCTAAGCAAGAAACATATGTCATATCATCTACAGAGCCTGTGTTTGGCCAAGAATTATGCGTTCCAATAGATGTGATTTTTGTTCCATCTTCAAATGTAAGATTTTTAACATCGCTTCCATCAAAAGCTCCTGCGTCAATTACTGTTACAGAGCTAGGAACTGTAAATGATGTACCAACTGATTTTGGGACTTTTACTAATTCTGTCATGCTACTATCAGCATAAGTAGCACCGTCATCTGCTGTGTATGTACCGTCATCATTTGTTGATGCAAGCGATGCGCCAAGAGCAGCTGCTGGTAAGCTATATAATTCTAATGAATCAGTGCTGAAGGTTGTAGTTGTTTCATCTGAAGCATCAGCTGCGTCTGCTGTTTCTTCAGTCTCCTCGGTCTCTGCCACCTCTTCAACATCTTCTTCAGTTGTATCTGGGTCCTCATTCAGAACTTCGTCCACTATAGTCGTGTCCCCGTCTGCAATCGAAATTGAGCTGCCAAAGAAGGTCCAGCCCGTCAGAAGAATAGATGCGCTAATAAGAATACATCCTATTTTTTTCAATAATCCCTTGTTCTTTTTCACCATAGCATTCCCATCCCTAAATCCAAGTTTTTAGGCTCTGTTATTTTTTATTTGACTCTCTTTGCAACTACAAACATGCGACCGTCTTCGGTGTAGCTATTGCAAGTGCTAAGGGTCAAAATCTTGTCCGTAGAACTAATGTCGATTGTCTCGTCGTATACCGATAAACTTTGGATGTTATCTAAAAACTCCTGGAGCTCTGAGCCTGTAACTGCGTCGATGAAATTGTAGTATTTGTAGCTGTCGTCATCATCATAACCCACTGCTGACAGGCCTACACCAACAACTTCGTACTCTTGCTCCTCATATAGAGTTTTAAAGATTATCGTCTTATGCGACTGATAATAATCATAGTCTAAGTATCTTTTTAATCCACCAAACATGGTTCCAGATCTCATATTGTGACCATATATGATGGTGTTAGTGGTCGGATTAACTATGTCGCAACGATAATCGACGAATAAAGTACCGGCGGTACTCGTTTCTCCATAGAAATCTCTTCTCAAATAATATTCAGGGTCGTTTGGAGTCTGACATACCGGATAGTTGATATCCGTGTCAACGACTTCAAGAATCCCTACGAAATCGCTATTTTGCGAGTATAGCTCAGTCATATCTGGAAGAATCTCTCGCTCATCTGCTGCATAATTCTTATCCCAAGGACTTACTATCAAATCCTCTGTGATTTCATTAGCCTCTGCATTTGAGTCCTCCACAGAATCTATATCGTCATTATCATTATCAATATTAACGTTATTTTGTGAAATATTAGTGTTTTGGGTATTATCTTCTCGATTTTGTATCTCTGCAGCTATCTTTCTGGTCTCGTAAACGTCCTTTATTTCTACCCCAGCATATACTCCAATGAGTACCACCGCCATGGCTACGAATACAAGTCCCAGGCGTCTGGAGCTTTTTGCCTTGGTTGCTGCCTCTTCGATTATCTCTCTATCGTCTAGAAGTCCTGCGGATTTGTTTGCCACAATATCTGCCACGTGCTCTGTGTACTGAGCACCGATTGGACTGTTGAATGTAATGATGCCATCACGAATATCATTATATAGGCGTAGGGCAACCTCTGGATCTTGTATATCAAGCTCCTCATTGATGCACTCTATTTTCTTAACGTCCTCTTGGGCTGCACGATATTCATAGTGAGTTTCAAACTCAAACCCACCAATACTAAACCTTTTCTTGTCTGACATATATCGTTCTTCCTATTGCACATGATACTACAATATATTGTATCAAATTCAATAGGAACACACAATTAATTGATTAAAAATTTTTCGACAATATACAAAAAGGCCCTAGGGCATACTGCCCTAGAGCCTTCATTCTACATATTATTTGATAGTTACTGGCTTATGTTCTGACTCTGTAATCTTTTGACGCACTCCATTTACGCGACCATAACCATCTATATGATAGTAATATGTCTGACCTGAAGTAAGCTTAGTATTTGTGTAAGCTCCAGTAGATGCAGGAAGGATTGCTACTAACTTTCCTTCACTTGTTTCATCTTCTGCTCTGTAAATGTAGTAAATTGTCACATTACCTGTTGTGCTCCATGTTAATGTTGCATTACCTGTTTCATAACTGTTTGCATCAAAGCTTGATGTAGAAATATCTGTTGTTGTTTCTACTGTTTCGGCTTCACTGTGTAATGTTGTTCCATCAGGATCATTAGCATATGCAGTCGCACTAACTCTGTAAGTTGTACTTCCTGTTAATCCAGTAAAAGTATATGTCGTCGACTTTGCTGCACCAGCAATCTTGATTACCTCATAATCTCCAGATGAATTAATCTTCTCAAGAGTCAATGTTGTTCCATCAGAGAATATATCACGTACCCATTCTACTGATATTGATTCAGAAGTCTTACTTGTTACTACAAGATTAGCAACACTTTGAAGCTTTATCGTGTAGCTCTTTGTGTAGGTGCCAGTAAGTCTTCCACCTTTACCTGTGAGTGTAAATGTGTAAAAATCTTCATTCGAAGTACTGTAATAAGGCTTATTTGTTGGATAGCTGATTTCGTAATCACCAACACCAGTTTCTGAATCGTATTTAACAAGCTTTTTGAAAATCTGCTTCTTATCTGTCTGTAAATTGTACGATGTAATAAATATTGTGTAAGAAGGGATAACTGGTAATCCTGTATATCTCTGCTCACTTGCCAATACTACTGTACAATAGCTTGTATCACTTTCAGCTACTGAAACATTTCTTGGTGTAATCTTGTACTTAATAGTCTTCGATCCTGCTTCACCATTTACTTCATAGTTGATTGTAGCTTCAATTGTTCCAGGTTCTACAAAGTCTGGTGCTTCTGTAACAGTCTCACCTTTTCCTGTATAAGTAATTACATTTCCATCACGCTTATAGGTGATATCCTCTATTGAGGCAACTGACTCACTATAGTCAAGCTTAAATGCAGGTATTATTGGATATCCTGTGTACTGATATTCAGACCTATAGTTTGTAATACCAATGTTTGAAATATCAAAATCAACATTGAATGTTACTGTCTTGTCGCCTGACCAATAGATATCCTTGGAAGCATCAGTAATACCTCTATATGTAACCTCACCTGTTCGAGTGCCTGAATCGGATTTAACACAGCTATACTCAACATCATAGGTAAGCTTATCATCTACAGGATTTCCACCATCTCGCTCTAATACGAGATACATTTGTGGATCACCCTTTGTAATACCTTCACCGTGATATGTTTGAACTGGTCCAATATCATCTCCAGCTTTTACGAAGTTATTATTCTCATCGTAATAGTATACAGATGTTTTGCTTAAATCTCCTGTTATGTAGAAATTCAAGCTCTTGTCCCCTGAATAATTACCTATACCTGTCACTGTGACTGTAGCCTTACCAGGCATTACATTATCATCATATTTAAGAGTATAATCTGTACCTAATTCAAGTTCTCTCTTATTATTAAATACTGTTACCTCTGGTTCAATCTCGTCACCATCAGCATAATCATACATGTTATCATCTGTTCCATTTACAAACTTGACATCAAAGTCACTTAGCGCATCTTCAAGAATAATGAATTTTATTGTAAATGTAATAGGATTTGTAGGAGCATAATAGTTTCCTACATTCTCCGCATCGTTATCTGTCCTAAACTCTATGTTAATTGTGCTAGTGGTGTATTTTAATGTACTTCCTTCGTAAATAAATGTAGATGCGGTACCACAATCAGGTTCATATGTAATCTTTACATCTTTAGTATTATCTACAACTGTATTTAATCCTAAATCTTCTATCTTTACGGTTGGTTTAACTGTAGCGCCATCGTAAGTAGTGTAATAGTATCCTACAAATATACCCTGATTGTCAGTATCAGTTGTTTTAATCTTTCCTGTGTCCACAAGATATGTTTGAACATCAGCAGCTGTCATTCTTGACAGATTTGTTCCTGAAATTGTGAACTGCAACATTCCATCAGATGACTGCATTGGATTCTGAGTCTCAAATAGAGAAGTAGTCGAATCACTAATCTTTCTCTTATTTACCTTGTACGTCTGTGTTATTGTTCCACAGTAATCGCCTTCACCCGTTATTACAATTTTCTTGTAACCTGCATTTATACATGCGTCAGTGTTTCCACTTTCATCTGTATATGTAACTGTGTAATTCTTTGCTGATATACTTCCAACACTTACTACTACTGGCTTGTGGGCTTTAGAATCATAATCGTATGTCCACTGATCTTTAAACTTCTCTGGATTATTCTCAGAAGTATTGTATTCATAAGTGTTGCTTCCATACCTATATGTTACAGTTATTCCTAAATTATTAAGATTCTTACCAATATTAAATGGTAATTCCAAAGTGCCCGTATATGTACCTTTACCGGTGATAATTACTTTTGGTGATGTTGATGCAACTGGTGCATGTTTATCATCTGTAACCGTTGCACTCCACTCGGCAGAACCTGTATCCTTTGCATTTTCTACAGATAGAGTAAAGTCTTTATTCTGAACCAATTCATAGGTTACATCTGCGCCATTTGTTCCTGCGCCTTTGTAAACATCTGTAATGGCAATCTTTGGTACATTATCGCCACCATTTGCATCTTTGGTAACCACATCATATACCATAATTGTAAGAGTATCAGTTATGTTACCTGCTGAGTCCTTAAGACCACCTGTCGTAATATATCCAGGTTCTGCAGTTGTAGTGTTGGTATCCAAATCACTCTTATATGTCCAAGTTCCTTGGAATCCATTTCCAGCACTATAGTAGTAGTGATAATTGCTTGAAAGTGAACGCTCAGTTACTGTAAATGTATCAGTAATACTTGATTCACAGCTATTTAAACCACTAATTTCAATAGTGTAAGTTCCTACCTCTGTAACCTTACCATTGGTAATATTTGTATTACCCTTCTTAATCGTTACATTGTAGTCACACTTAGTATCATCCACTGCTTGATATGCACCTTTTTGTGTAAGTGGAACTGTTACTACATTTCCTGATGCATCAGTGTAGCTTGTTGTCATTTTTACAATATTGGCTACATCTATTTCTCCACCTGTGTACTCTGCAGTTCTCTGTGCAAAGGAAACTGAACCACTATTCAAATCAAGCTTTTTGATATTGAATGTTCCTGATGCACTATTCTTTGTATTGCCAGAAGCACCGGCAGTTACTGTTAATTTAGGAGCATTAGTATCTGTGCTGTTTGCTGCTACTGTATTATTTGAATAGAACGATCCATCTACAACACCTGGTGCATAATAATCACCTGTAGTTGTTGTTCCTGTCTGGACTTGAAGCTTGTTCTTGATTCCATTAGCTTTATCAACATAGTAAACAGCATAGTCTGGTGTAAGTTTAACCTTATCTCCGCCTGTAGTTGGATCAAGGAAATAACCGCTATAGGTCGCATCTTCTACCTCTACAACTACATGGTCTGTATCTGATAAGTCAAGTTTTTCTATTTCAAACTTAAGACTATCTGGGTAGAATGTTGGGCACTTATAAGAACCAAGTCCAGTAATACCTATGTATGCCTTATCACCACCATTAGTTGCATTTGTATTATTGTAGTAAGTTACAGAGAAGTCTTTTCCTTCTGTAAGTGTCTTTGGTGTTCCGCCTACATCAACTGTTCCTGTTACCTTAGGCTCAATTCCCGAACCTGTGTATATAAATCCATCATCAGGGGTAGTAATTGTAAATGTACCCTTTGTCTTTAAGCTAACTCCTGAAACATCAAATGTTACTGATTTTTCACCATATACAACATCATCATATCCAGTAGCCTTTTGAGCCTTAATAGTATAAGTGTCTATGTTTGTTACTGTCGCTGGTGTAACAGAAATATACGCATTACTATCTAAGCTTGATGCCTTGTGATAAATAACCTTTGTCTTTGAAGCCTCACTTGTATCTTTTACAAATACTTTTACATGATCAACTATTGAGAATGCACTTCCTGTGTATGAAGTTTCTGTAATCTCATTGTTAGCTTCATCATATATCTTGATAGTTGCATTTGTTAGATTGTATTTAATGTAGAAAGTAAAGCGTGCTCCTGTATTAGAGTCTTTTGCATAATACTTACTATTATCTGTTGCTGTCACTACTACATTGTATACACCAACTTCTTTGGCATCATCTGGATTTGAAGTTTCTGTTGCTGACGATGTCTTTTTATAGTTGTAGCTTATTGTATAATCGCCATTTGTATCTGCCGAACCTGCATCACCTAATAATCCATTGAATAATGTAGTTGGGTCCAGCACTGAGCCTGTGTATTCAATAGTCGTTGCTTTTAATGAAATACCTGAGTATGTTGCTAAATCTGCCAAGAAGTAAATCTCGGAACCATCAGCTGCTAGTACATGGGCTGCAGTATTTACGCAGAGGTACTGTCCAGTTACTGATACTGCTGGATCTTCACCTGGCTCTCCCGGATTTGTTCTTGCTATAGAATATGTAGGTTCATCTTTTCCATCAATAGAAATAGTTGTAGGAATAGTTCCATCATACTCTGTTGAATTCAATGTCTTATACTTGATTGTTGGAACTATTGTATCCTCGTTGACAAGCAAATTTCTGCTAGATGCAAAGGATACACTTGCCAAAGAATTTGAACCTGTTGTCGATGTCAAATCCAATACAATATTGAAGTAAATCTTCTCTGTTCCACTGTAAGTATTAAGACCTTTTACTGTCAAATAACTAGTCTGATATGAAGGAAGCGACGTTGTTTCGACGCCAATTATTTCATAATCAGTTCCTCTAGTAAGCTCTTTACCACCCTTTGTTTCATACAAATGTACTTCGACTTTATTTGTGTCAATTAATGTATTGATTGCATTCAAAGTAAGAGTTGTCTGAGTGTATGTAACATCACTCATTGTTCCATAAAAGCCCGTGATTGCATTTGTATTAATTGCATACTTAACTGTAATTGTCTTTGTTGCGTAGTTAGAGCTATTAACAGTTATTGTTGCAGTAGCTAAATTGTCAGCCGTTGTTGGTTCCACGTTATTAGCATAAGTAATGCTGTATTCAGTTGAGCTCAATGGTGTACCCGACATATTAGTAACAATAATCTTAGGTTCAATAGCTTCGCCTGTGTACATATATCTATGTGCCGTATCAGCTATTGTGAATTCGTTTGAAGCCGCATTAGTTGTTCCTACTAACTGAGTTTCTGCGATTGTGTCAACATATACGTTCTCATAACCTTCTACAATCTTAAATCCTAAAGACGCATCACCACTATAATTCCCAACACCTGTAACTGTTAAAGTTGCGTTAGTACCTACTGTTGAGCCAATATTGCCTTCACAAGTAAAATCATCAGCAGTTAATGCCATAGAATGATTTGCTTCTACTGTTGTATAAGGTGTTTTTGCATCACTGTATGAATATGTAAAGACAAATGAAGGATCTACAGTTATGTCGCTACCTGTATAAGGTTGTTCTTTTGTTGTAGTAGCCTTAACTCTCTGTCCACCCAATGGCTGAGGATTGATATAATAGCAAATCTTTGCAGTTCCATAGAAACCTTCGCCGGTTTCTCCGGATACAACAATAGTAATTAGGTTGGACTTACCTGTTCCCTTTGCTTCTCTTGCATCATATAACTTGTCCCCTGTTAAGTCTAAACTACTTGTGATAGAGTCAATAGAGACATTTCCTACGGTACCGTCGTCAGCATCGTAAATCTTTGTACTATGTTTGTCGTATAACAATACCTTTGGAGCCTGACTATTTCTCCACATGAGAGATACCGGGTTAGCTTCTAATGTAGAAATCTCTCCCAATATGCAGGCATAATCTTCTCCTTGAACATTATTGTTTGCGTCATAGTATGCACCTAAGATAGATACTTTACCTTGGCTAATATCTGTACCGACTGTGTATGTTTTATCAACGGCGCCTTTATAATTATTTATACCAGTAATAGTGATAGTTTTTTCACCTGCGGATGTCTTATCAGTAGCATTGTAAGTTACTGTGTAATCTCCGGTTGTTCCTCCATCGGTACTTACTGTAAGTTCTTTGTTATTTACAGATACAACTAGTTCTTCAAGGGCAACGTCACTGCCTGTGTAGGCTTTTTCGAAGTTGTTTTTTTCGCTTAATGTAACAGTTACATCATCGCTTGAAATGTCGATTGGGTTGATTGATAAATAAACAATCGCATTGCTGCCTTTATAGTTACCTTGGCCTGTAATGTATAAATATGGGTTTGAATTGCCATCTGCTTCGTTGTAAATCTTTGCATTAGTAGCATTTATATAGGAATACTTATAGTCGGTCTTATATGTTAGTTTTGTACTTCCTAAATATACTGCAACGCTACCATTAAAAGCTGTTCCTGTATAAGTTATTGGAACATCACTAGTATAATATCTTGTTATTGTACTTCCGGCTGTAACATCTTTAGCCTCGCCGAGATACATTGCTTCATAATCGCCTTTTATTTTAATTGTATAGGCGCTAGACGTATTGCTAAGAATAGAAAACTTCAATATAACTGAACCGGTAAGGTTATTGCTACCAGTTACTGTTACTGTTGCTGTTTCTGTTCCAACACTGATATTGTTATCATATTTAACTGTGTAGTCTACATCTTTAGTAATCTTATCAGTAATATCATTTGAGCCAATAATGAACTTTACTTCTGGTGTAAATTCACTACCGTTATATACTAAATTATTTACTGAATCCTTCCATGTAACATATGCTTTTGTTACATCTGTATCACTACGTGTTAGTTCAGCTGGATCAATCGTAAACTTATAGCTTGATGATGTAAGTTTTCCAGTAAAGTTTCCAACACCTTCAATATAGAATGTCGCTCTTCCAGCATTAGTATTGTTTTCATATGTTATTGTATAATCGCCTGTTACGCCTCCATCTGTACTTTCCGTAAGCACATTTGAACCATATGATACTTTAATATCATAGTTATCTGTAGATGAAGAAGATGCTGTAGCAGTAGTTAATGTTATCGGACTTCCTGTATATGTTCTCGAAGAAAGCTTTGATAAATCAACCATACTAGTTGTTAATGTTCTAGCACCTATCTCGTAGTAAGCTGTTATTGGTGAACTTACATAATCTTTTAACGCACCAGTAGATGTTGGTGTTGCAGTAATTACCTTTGTGCCAGCATTTGGTGTTAATTCTGTTGAATTTTTATCTAATATAGTTAGTGTAAAATCTGTATCAACAGTATAGTATTTCCCATTCATATACATACGAATTGTAGATGGTCTAGTGCTTGAACCGTCGTATGTCATAGTATATGGAATTACATAATTATTATCTTTTGTACCGTCATAATTGTTCGAACCAACTGTTATACGAATTCGCATATCATTGGCATAGCTTGCAACTATTTTATAGGTTCCTTCTAGTTTACTCTCTGAATCAAAATTCTTACCTGCACCAGTAATTATTACTGTAGGTATCTTTGATGAACCTGTTATATTTACATAATCAGCTGTCTCATCATATGAAACTGAGTACTCGTCTTCACTTACAGTCTTTTCATTGAATTTGACAGTAAAATCTGTTCCTGCTTTAGCTTTATGTTCATTTCCATCATGATTAAATGTAGGATTAATCCATTCAATCTTAGCAACACCAGCAGCACCTATGTCTGCTTTCTTCATTTCAAAATCAAGCGAAAGGGTTGTACCTGCCAATCCATATCCATCCTTGATTGTGAATGTAATTGTTTTTTCTCCTGCATTAGTTAAAATAGCATCACTTGTAGCACCTGATCTATCAGTTATTACATAATCTGCAGTTTCTGAATTTATATAATCAACTACTTGTCCTTCAGAATCTTTAAAGACTACCTCTGGCCATCCTGACGCAAGCGCAAGTTTATCTCCTGTGTAAGTGCAATTTTCTAAAGCTGAATTGCTACTAAATTCTACTGTTAACCCAGCATCTGCTGTTACAGTCTTAGTCCATGTTGTACTTCCCGAGAAGTTGCCATCGCTTGTTGCAACTATGGAAACAGTATATGTCTTACCTGCTATTGTAGTTGCAGTTGTATATGTTGCAGTAAAATCTTTTCCAAATACTGGCTTAGCCTTTACTTTATATACAGCATTTGTTGGATCAATATTATCAATAGCTGTTATTGCGCCGCTCTCTATCGTCATAGTAGTCGCATCGGTAAACGCAGCTGAAGAAAGGGCTAACTTACTAATCGTAAATGTTCTGTTAAATGTATATGTTTTACCACTAACTGGTGTGTAGCTGATTGCTAACTTTGCGTTTGTTGTAGCATCAGTATTGTTTGAAGCACTTCTTTCTACTGATACTGTTTTATTTTGGTCTTTATCTGAATAAGCTACAACTGTTGGAACAATTGCTTCACCTTCATAATCAACTGATGGTGTCGTGCCGTCATCTGAACCCGCAATTGTAAACTCGATAACCTTTACAGTTATTTCTTTCTTGCTGCTTTTATAAGTAGCTGTAATTGTTGCTTCACCAGACTTCTTTGCTTCAAATGCTCCTGTTGTCGCATTTACTGAAACAACAGCACTATTCGATGTCGACCATGTTATAGTTCTAGTCGCTGATGTATTAGATAATGTAGCAGTAAAGGTTCCTGTATCCCCTAAACTGTACAAATATGTGTCAGTTGTATAAGGATTCAACTGTTCAGCTGATGATGTTGCACTTGATGGGTCTGGTCCTGTTATGCTTGTAATAGTATATGAATCACTAGGTGTTTCAACTACTTCCACATTATAGTTAGTTGAGTAATCTATATTTGTTTTTTCTGTAAATACTCCCTCTGGAGCATCGTTTTCCCATCCATCTTCTAAGATGTATGTTCCAATATTTCCATCTCCATATCCAAAATCTACATATCCATTTGGAGTAGCTGTTGCTTCGATGATTACAGCATAGTTGTCTCCATAAGCGATGTATTCATCTGCTCCAGATTTAACTGTTACTGGTATAGATACATTAATCCAACCAATACTTGAAGCTGTAACGTCTTTAGTTCCAGTTGCTACTGCTGTTGCCGAGCTTAAAGCCTTTGATGTAGATACGTTTTTATAAACTGTAGCTGTGAAAGTATATGTGCCTTTTGTATCAGCATATATTCTAAAATCAGCAGATTTAATTCTTATATATGGACTTGTATATGTTGAAGCTACATCGTTTTCCTTTAAATATCCTATTCCATCAATCAAGTCAGGATATATCGTAATGTAGCTTTCTGAATTATTAATCGTACCAACTACATAAGTCGAGAAATGCTCTGCATCAAAGCTAACATCCTCACCTGCTACGTCAGATGGGATTTCTGTTACTGTTTCCTGGTCGTCCTCGATGCGGTATGCAACGATTTCTTCGTCTGGAGTGTCGGCAAGTTCTGAGACACCTTCGAATGTTACTGAAACTGAGTTGCCATCGTCCTTTGGTTGATACTTGTCTCCATGACGGTCGTAGATTGTGATATCGAAGGCCTCGTATGCTTCGAATGTGCCTTCATCTATTGTTTCATTTACAATGTCGTTTACTTTTTTAAGTGATTTTGTGTAGATAGTAACCTTTGACTTTCTTGGCATTTCGCCGGCTACAGTTACCTTTACACCGTGGATTGTCTTTGAGTATTCCTGATACTCAAGTGACATATCCTCATATCCGCAGTGAACGCAAACCCAATCTTCGTCAAATTCGCAGTCCTCTACTTCTTCCACTCCGCACTTTGTGCAGCGCTTTGTGTGTGTTCCATCATCGTTTGAAGTGTACTCCCACTCGTGGTCGCACTCTTCCTCTTCTGCTGGCTGCTCATAACCGCAATGAATACAGATTCCGTCTTCTCCAAATTCGCAGTCTTCTGTCTCGCCCTGCTCTTCGCACTTTGTACAAACCCAAGTGTGTGTTCCGTCATCGTTAGACACAGCTTTCCAATCGTGCTCGCACTCTTCCTCTGCGTCCTCCTCTGGAACCTCTTCCTCTGGTAAAATCTCATCCGTTTCATCTATATTCTGGGAATCGTCTATATTTATTTCTTCTGAATTCGTTACTTCATCCGTGACTTCTGGGTCAGTTACTTCTGGCTCTGTCACTTCCGGTTCTGTCTCAACCGGTTCTGTCTCAGCCGGTTCTGTCACTTCTTCCGTTACCTCTGGCTCAGGCGTAGTGGTATCCGCAGTTTCTCCTTCCGTAGTTTCTACGTCGGATGCCGCCCCGTCGTCTTGGATGGTTTCTGTTACCATGTCCAAATCGCTATCTGCCAATGAGAAGAAATCATCTCCCACCATGGTTGTAAGTAGCAACATGGCTAGCAAAAATGCCATCATCCTTTTCAAGATATTCATGCTGTTGTTCATAGGCCAATTCCCCTTTTCTCGTGCTTTTTGCACGCAAAAATAGACGTAAATATAGTTTTACGATTTCATTATCGGCACTTCTTATTATTAACTTTAGCCTGTTTCAGGAAAAAATATGTTAATTTAATGTGAAAAAAGCGCCCAAAATGGACGCTTTCACGGAATGTTTAGAATTGTAATAGTGCCATGACTCCATCTGTACTTGAATTTGCCTGAGCAAGCATTGATTCGCCTGCTTGGGCAAGGATCTTATCCTTGGATAAAGTCACCATTTCATCTGCCATATCTGCATCGCGAATTCTAGATTCTGCTGCATCAGTATTTTCCACCACGTTGTCAAGGTTTTTTATGGTATGTTCCAAGCGATTCTGCATGGCTCCAAAATAACTACGAACACCACTGACAATCCTTATCGCTTTGCCGAATTCATCTATTGCCGATGTGGCTGTATCCTCTGTCAAAACCTCTGTTGTATCGATTGTAAGTGCTTCGCAATTCATGTTATAAAGCCTGATTTCTAGCTTGTTTGTCATATCAGCATCTGTTCCCAGATGAAGAATTACATTGGCATTTCCCCCGCTTGTGGTTGTGGATGTAAGTGTGCTGTAATTCTTTTCAACGTTTGTAATTCGTATCGGTTGAGTGTCCTTATTAGCTGTATCGCCAAGGATTGCTGTTCCACCAATCTTCAAATCGTCAGTTATGAGCGAGCCAGCGCCTCCCACACTGTAATAGGATAGTTGACGAACAAATTCAACAGCGCTTAGCTTGTCTGGTTTTTCCGAAAAGCTTGACGTACTTCCCGAATCAATAGCACTAATGATATCGCTTACTGCAACTCCAGTTTGCCCTGAAACAATCGAGCTAAAGCTGCCTGTTTGATCATCAATCAAGGCTCCAAAAATCTTATCTGCACCATTTCGCAGATTGCTTACTGACACACCATTGCCATCTGCTGCAAGGTAACTAGCATAGGCTGCCGCCAAATATCCATGACCATATGGTCTACTTTCGACCGTATAGTCACCGCCCTGGCTCAGGTATGCGGCGATTGCAGAATCCTGGCTGGTATCCTCTGCGCTTGTAAGCTTCCCAGCCAAATTTATGAGACTGTTATTCCATCCTGTTGTATAGCCGCCGCCTGCCAACTGAGCAGTACCCTCAACAAACCAGGTTGGCATATCACTTGCAGAACCATCGCGACTATACATTCCACTTGGCATCGCTACATCCATAATACCGTGCATGGTCTCATGAGCGATGGTACTTTCTAATTCTTGCAACTGAGAATCGCTTAAATTTAATGATGGAAAATCCTCCTCGTCTACGGTCATGCCGAGGGAACCTGATGCAAATTCCTGTGTTGAGCCTAATATTCTAAAGCTTGCGCTCATATATGCTAAGGTTCCATATACTCCATCTATATATTCAATTGAAAGCTTTGTATCATAAGGTGTTTTGTCCCCTGATGCCAGCTCATTTATCTTATTTCCAAGAGATGGGAATGCAGACAAAATCTGACTTACTGCGTTTGGAAAATACTCATCAGAAATCTTCGCAGCTAGCTTATCTACTGCTGTTTCCTGTGTTGATGTAGCGTCGATTGACTTTAGTTTTGGCACAAAGCCATCCTTGCTGAACACCTGTATATCATTAAATTTTGTTCTTGCTGTAATGGAATTTATTTCATCTTTAATCTTTTCAATTTCGGCATTGATGTTCTTGCGGTCGCTGTCTGACAGTGTACCGTTTGCTGCTTGAACCGCCAACTCGTTGCTGCGCTGAAGCATATCGTGCACTTCATTGAGAGCGCCATCTGCGATTTGAACCAAAGATATGCCATCACCACCATTAGTTGAAGCCTGATTCAATCCACGTATCTGGCGACGCATTTTTTCTGAAATAGAAAGGCCTGCAGCATCATCTGCTGCACGATTAATACGATATCCACTGGAAAGCTTTTCCATGCTCTTTCCAAGGGAATCATTTGTTAAGTTGTACATACGGCTAGCATTACTAGCGTTCATATTGTGTTGTACTACCATTAATCGCACCCTTTGTATCGCCTTTCTAGGCTTTTTCCACGTTACACTTCATATGTCGGCTTTCTTTATAGAAAAATGACCTCAGATAATTATTTTTTATAACTTTATTATTTCTATAATATTTCAATATGTAATGTCGATATCAAAGATAACTGGTTACTAATTAAGGAGATTTATTTAATGGTTGTTACACACAATTTACAATCATCAAATAGCAGCAGAGTTCTTGGTAACACTACTGGCCTCATAGAGAAATCAACGGAAAAGCTTTCTTCCGGCTATCAAATCAACCGTGCAGCAGACAACGCTGCAGGTCTTGCTATCTCTGAAAAAATGAGAAAGCAAATTCGTGGTCTCAATGAAGGTTCTGTTAATTCTCAAAATGGCATCTCCCTAGTTCAAATTGCGGACGGTGCTATGTCAGAAATTCATGACATGCTTCAGCGCGCCAATGAGCTTTCTATCCACGCCGCAAACGGCACACTTTCTCAGGCAGACCGTCAAACATGCCAAGACGAGCTTGATCAGATTAAAGAAGAAATCGACGGTGTTCGTTCTAGAACATTTTTCAATAAAATTCCTGTTCTTAAGGGTCTCCCTGTTAATATTCAGGGCGATATGATTACTCCTGCCTACACAAAGACTATAACTTCAGGTGCAGATTTACCTGAATGGTTACAAAACGGCATAGATAATGCTTCATTGACTAACGGCTATATGGCAAGCACATACAACACAACAGTTAATGTAACCTACAAACTAGAAGGCTCTGATGAAGAGCTTACTGGCACTGCAACCATACCACACTCTGCAACATATATTGACTTCTCTGGCATTTCTGCAGATTCTGTGTCACAGCTGGATGGTAAAGGTATATATTCTACCTGTTGTTCTTGTCAAAACAGATATAGTATCAAGTTTGATGCCACTTCCGAAACAAATACTGCCACACAAAGTGGACAGCACCACATTTATACAATCGGTATAAAAGGTGCCACCTCCGCTACAGATGTTTTGAATAGGATAATGGAAGGAACAAAAGATTTTTCCGGCGAACTTGGCAATCCAGATAATCACTATACAAAATACGCCATCGAAGGCAGTACACTTGTAATATACGATGACCGTTCTTCTGCTTCTCAAGCAACCGTTTGGTCTTCAATTGATTCAACCGGTACCGTTACTGAGGTTACTTTTGAAAAATTTAGTGCTTCAACTGGTGCGGGATGGGAAAATGTAAATTCTTATAACACTCGTGCCACCTCGCGATATGGACTTTTCGGGCTCGGTTACGCTGAAACAGTTCCCGTTGATGCAACTTACGGTACAAAACCTTCAAGTCGCAGTGCAGACATCAATATTCACAGCGGTGCGGAAGCAGACATGGACAACAAGATTTACATCCTTCTTCCTAATGTTTCTTGTGATGCTATGAATATTACAACAGTCGATTTCATGGTACCTAATGGTCCGGAGGATGCAATCACAAGAATCGGTTTCGCCATCAATTACCTCAGCGATGAACGATCAAGGATGGGAGCATATCAGAATCGTTTGGAACATACTATAAAGAATCTAGATAATGTTACGGAGAATTCCCAAGCCGCAGAATCTAGAATCCGCGACACAGATATGGCAAAAGAAATGGTTAGTCTCTCAAAAAATAATATCCTTCAGCAGGCCGGTCAGGCAATGCTCGCGCAAGCCAACCATTCTACCGAAGGAGTTATGAATCTTCTTCAGTGATTTCTACCAGGCATTTATACAAAAGCTCCTCGAATGGACCGTAGTTCAGAACGGAGCTTTCTTTGCTGGCCAGAATCATGTCGTTTTTAGTTGTTTTAGAAAAATCTATATCAAAGTGATTGCTGTTTTTGCAGATGTATTCGATGAATACGCGCTGGGCGCGGCCGTTGCCTTCTCGGAATGGGTGAATCATGTTTATCTCGCCAATCAGGTAAGCCAGCTTTTTCGCCATCACTTCTTTATCATCTATATCTTTCAGGTAATTATTGGCAATAATCCAATCGTGAACCTTTTTAAATTCTATTTCAATGAATTGCGTCAGGCAAAAGATCGTGCCCTTTGAAATATCTACGGTGCGAATCTTGCCAGCCCACTCGTAAATATCCTGGAACAAGTACCTGTGAATGGCACAAAGATGTTGCAAAGAAAAATCTCCAGGAATTGGGCGCTGGCTGATTTCAAAGTACCGCGCGGAGCTAAGCTCCTGCTCTGCTTTGAAGAGCTGCTCCTTGTCGTGTATATCAAGTTTGTTTTTGAGAATGTGAGTGTGGGGATAACAATACTGACCGTTATCCTCGTACTCATAGCGGTAATATTCATCCATCATAGGCTTATCCTACTGAAACATACCTAGATGTAATCTCGCGGACCACATCCTCCACATCAATCTCTTTTTCAATGATCATTCTCCCGCGTTCAAGCTCCTGCGGTGTGAGTATCATGTCCTCCATTGCAAACGAGGCAGAGACGCTAGCTATCTTCTCATCTGTAGACATTAATCTCTCCTTATTTATCGGATTAAAAACCATATTTTTCACCTATTATTCCGAAACGACTGTTAATTGGTGGTTAATCTATGGCTCTATTATATCACATTTTTTAATCGTTTTGTTATGGTTTATAACTGACTGTTTGGGCAGCCTTTTTCGGTTTGTGGCCTAGTTCTGGTGACGAAATCAAGCAAAATCGATAAGGCGAGGGCTACCACGCAGATGACAATGGTTAAAATCCAGGCGTTTCTGTCGTCGTTTGCATCCACATATCTGCCTGAGTACCACATGACATAACCGCTGGCCACTGCCCCCAGGAAGCTCACCCAGCCAAATGCTCGGCCCCTGTACTCTGGCCCAACTGCCTGCACAATGTATGGTGAGAAGCAAAGCATGGTAAGAATCTCGCCTACGATGAAGATTGCGATGGCGATATAGTAGGCTGGAATGTGGCCAAGGCTTACTAGAAATACGCCAAAACTAAGGATTTGAGCGGCTACGCCGGCGACAAGCTTCCATTGGTTGCTTCTTGATTCAACTATTTGAGTTATTATCGGTGTCAGGATGACTACTAGGAAGCAGCTTACGCTCATTACTGTTCCGTAGATGGTAGCGCCCATATCCCCGTGATACTTGGCGAAGTCGATTGGCATCAGGTACGAGAACTGGCTGTAACCACCTTCGTACAATGCGAAGGCCAGCATGAAAAGAATTACAGGTTTGTTAGTCTTTATAAGCATGCTGATGAAACCTTTAGCTGCTGGATTTACCTGGGTTGTTGGAGTTACCTGGGTTGCTGGTGCTTTGTTTGTTGTAGTTTCTGCATCTTCTGTCTGGTATCCTTTTTCATCTACAAACAGAATAATCAGCACTGTGGACATGGCAATTGTAACCGCGTCAATAATGAAGCACAGCCACAGGTAATTATTGAACAGGAAGCCTCCGATGATTGGAGCCAGAATGAAGCCAACGTTTGCGCCCATGTACTGGATGGAAAAGGCTTTATCCTCCTTGCCCGGTGGGGTAACAAGGGCCACCAGCGCGCTATAGGCTGGGCCTTCAATTGTCTGGAAAAAGCTTGCCACCATTATCATAATGAAGGATGCAAAGTTGAAGGCCTTTACTCCACAGATAAGATAAATAGTTATGGATACCAAGTCGCAGGCAATTATCATTGCTTTCTTGCTGATTCTATCTGCCAGCTGGCCACCGATCAGATTCGCTGGTAGGTTGATCAGGCCCGCTAGCATTATCCATAAGGCTGTCTCTGATGCAGAAAGCCCAAACTTCTGGTTCAAAATCAGCGTAAGCATTGGCATAATCATGGCACCCATATTTGTGACCATTCTTCCGATAGCTAACGCATAATTTGCCCTCGTCAATCCTTTGTACTGTGTTAAAATTTTCATGTCTCTACCTCGTTGTGTGTGCTGTTTACAGTTCTGGTTTTGCTACTTCTTATCTACTGGGTAGGCCAGGAGTGTTGTGCTCCATGGCTTAGTATTTGGTTGTTTATCGGCGTGGGCCGCTAGGAAATCAATTATATAGTTCTTCAGCTCTGCGGCGTCTTCGTCTGTGAGGAATGCTACTGAACTTATCACATCGCCAGTGACCGGTGCAGGTACGTCTGTGTTTTTCTCACCTCTAGCCCAAAGATTTCTCTTATATTCTAAAAATCCCTGCCAGTTTTCATTCATCATGTAGTTTAGGAACACTTCCTGCTCATTTACTACGCTATCATCCTGCTGTTCATTAGTTTTCAGGGAGATGTTCACATCCTCCAGCGCATAGTACTTGGCGGTGATTCCATTTATCTTTTTCGTGTGATCAAGCCTCAGTACCCCCAGGCTTTCCAGCTTTTTGATGTGGGCTGTGGCCGCCGATGGTGATATTCCAAGCTCATTTGACAACTGCTTTGGAGTCATCGCCTCCCCACTTACCTGCATAAGACGAATCAAGCGCTGGCGCTGTGGATTCATATAGATTTTGTTCTTTTCTGGTGTATCCAGGATTATCTCTTTCATAGGTCCCCTCTTTTTTGCAGTAATTTCTTTATATCTTTTCTTGTTACTATTCACAGTCGCTTCAGGTTGCCACTGTATAAGATGTAATAGTTCATAGAATTCATTTAGCCCAATATGTTATTTTTAAACATTTCTTTTTCTTTGTACTGATTGGCTCTCACATGCCTATATGAATTCTAATTACTTTTTAGTTAACTCTATATTTCTTATTTTTTGCTTTGCATCATTATACGTTACATTTTATGTAACGACAATTATTTTCTTCTATTTCTCCTACTGTTACTCTAATTGTATTGACTTATGTTGGACTCAACTAATGCAACATAATTGAAGAACAGCCTTCTTTCTATATCTTTTACTGCTTCTATATTTTCCAAATGAGTTACAGTAGCCTCTCTCATCCTCTCCACATTCTGTAGTTTTCCAATTGATTACACTAACTTCTCTTTAATTTTCTGCTCAATTTGTTTGATATCTAGCGAAGAGAACTCTGTCTCCATAGAAATCAATAGATTCTCTCCTGCAACAACTCCATTCTTATCATACATATTAATCTTCTCCAGATTCTTGCTGGCATAGTCATCTTCTGCAGCCAGACCCAAGTGCTCCCAGTAATATGTCTTCCTCTCCTTTGTATTAAGCAACACAAAGTCAGGATACACTGTCCTTCCCGATTTAAGCTTAAGTGCCGGCTCGTACTGATATGGCACATTGTGCTTGTAAAACATATCCGCCAATATCTTCTCCGACTTCGACCTTACATACTCGCCCTTGTCAGTTATATATTTCCCTTTTTCAGGGAATGGATTTTGATTCCCAGGATTCTGTTGATACCACTGCTGGATAAACTCTGCATCCGGCTGGATTAGCGGCTCTATCAGAATCTGCTTCGCGTGGCTTCGATTCTCGTATACTTTATTTATTGTCTCCGCGTTATAGTCAGCCAGGAACTGCTCCAGCGCTCTTATTTGCCTAGTCACAGCTTCTTTCAAATCTCGATAGTACTCCTGCTGCGCCATATTCTTGATAATATCCAAATCACTTTTCTTTACATAAGTGCGGCTTCCATCTGAGTGGTATATGTAGTACTGGTAGCCACTTTTTCGCTTGGAAAAACTAATTGTTTGACCATCTATATTCATATTCTTATTTTCAAGTTTCTCAATTCGATTTAATACATTCTTTAATTCCGTTAACTCTTCATAAAACTTTTTCATATCCTCTTGCTCCTTTTTCACACGTAAATCCTACTTTTTCTTTTTTCTACGTGTCTCCTTTCCTATGCTCCGACACGTAGATTCTTACTTTCTCATTTTCTTCGTGTCTCCTGCGCGCTCTGCTGACACGTAAACCCCCGCTTTTCTTACTTCTTCGTGTCTCCCATGCTCTTCTCTGACACGTAAATTCACTCTTTCCCCTTTTCTTCGTGTCTCCCGAACTCTTCTTAGACACGTAAATTACCTCTTTCCCCTTTTCTTCGTGTCTCCCATGCTCTTCTCAGACACGTAAATTCTCTCTTTCCTCTTTTCTTCGTGTCTTCCGGCCTCTCCCCTGACACGTAAGTCCCCTCTTTCCTCTTTTCTTCGTGTCTCCAGGTCTCTTTCCGGACACGTAAATTACCTCTTTCCCCATTTCTTCGTGTCTTCCGGCCTCCTCTCGGACACGTAAATTACCTCTTTCCCCATTTCTTCGTGTCTCCCATGCTCTTCCCAGACACGTAAATTACCTCTTTCCCCATTTCTTCGTGTCTCCTGCGCGCTCTGCTGACACGTAAATTCACTCTTTCCCCTTTTCTTCGTGTCTCCCGGCCTCTTCTCGGACACGTAAATTCACTCTTTCCTCATTTCTTCGTGTCTCCAGGTCTCTTCTCAGACACGTAAATTCTCTCTTTCCTCTTTTCTTCGTGTCTTCCGGCCTCTCCCCTGACACGTAAGTCCCCTCTTTCCTCTTTTCTTCGTGTCTTCCGGTCTCTTCCTAGACACGTAGATTCCAGCTTTCCTCATTTCTTCGTGTCTCCCATGCTCTTCTTGGACACGTAAATCTCCCTCTTCTCTACTTCTTCGTGTCTCCAGGCCTCCTCTCTGACACGTAGATTCCAGCTTTCTCTCTTTCTTCGTGTCTTCTCGACTCTTTCCGGACACGTAAATCCCACCTTGCCCTATTTCTTCGTGTTTTCGAGCATCATTCGGGTGCCGGCACACCTATTTTCAGCTATACCAGGTTGCAGCCCCTCATTTACAGCAATAATCTTTGCCTATTATTCCTTTTTACCAAGCCGCACTGTCGTAGCCACGGTTTCTACTACTATTTTCCTTCTCAACATGAATCATCTATCATCACAGCCAGGCTAAACCAGCCCATAAAAGCCAACGCACAAGCGAAAAGCCCATTCCCTCAGGCCGCCGCTTGGTGCTGGCAGACTGAGAGTATATCTACGATGATTTAATTCAATTTAAAGTATTAATGGGATTTCGGGTTCGATACATGAACCCACAAATTAGATTGTTATATGAAAACAAATCTTTCAAAAACTCGTTTGATACTATACCTGCTGAAATCAAACTTGTCAACCAATATAGCCGATAATCACCAGCATCAAAAATCAGGCCTATTTCCCCCACACAGCCAAATGCGCCACGGACTACACTCCCCTACACAACAAAAAACCTCCGCGGCGCCGAAGCACTGCGAAGGTTTCCAAATCTATTAAACTCACTCAGCCTGAAACCAGGCCTGAGCCAGCCCAAAATCCAAAGCTTTACGCATTCTGAATCTTACCGGTGTAAAGCTGGTAGTACTTACCGCCTTCCTGGATAAGCTCTTCATGGTTACCTCGCTCGATGATGCGTCCCTGGTCGAGAACCATGATGCAATCAGAGTTGCGGATTGTTGAAAGTCTGTGGGCGATAACAAATGTTGTACGGCCGTGCATAAGCTTGTCCATACCGTCCTGTACGATTTTCTCTGTACGAGTATCGATTGATGAAGTAGCCTCGTCGAGAATAAGTACTGGTGGGTCTGCGATTGCTGCGCGGGCAATTGCAAGAAGCTGGCGCTGGCCCTGTGAAAGGTTGCCGCCGTCGCCCTTGATTACTGTGTTGTAACCCTGAGGCAATCTACGGATAAATCCGTCTGCATTGGCAAGCTTTGCTGCTGCAATTACTTCCTCTTCAGTAGCATCAAGCTTACCGTAGCGGATGTTGTCAGCAATTGTGCCTGTAAACAAATGTGTATCCTGAAGTACGATACCAAGTGATCGGCGAAGGTCCGCCTTCTTAATCTTGTTGATGTTGATTCCGTCGTAACGAATCTTTCCATCAGCGATATCGTAGAATCTGTTGATAAGGTTTGTGATAGTTGTCTTTCCGGCACCAGTTGCACCAACGAAGGCAATCTTCTGGCCTGGTGTTGCGAAAAGCTTGATGTTGTGAAGGACAGTCTTGTCTGGATTGTAGGCGAAGTCTACGTCATCAAAGACGATATCACCTTCAAGCTTCTTATAAGTTGTTGTGCCTTCTGCCTTGTGGAAGTGCTTCCAAGCCCACATTCCTGTACGCTCTTCGCACTCAACAATTTCGCCATTCTCTTCTCTTGCATTAACAAGCATTACGTAGCCATCGTCTGTCTCTGGTACCTGGTCGATAAGCTCGAATACACGCTCAGCACCGGCCATAGCAAGAACGATTGACTGGAACTGCTGTGATACCTGCTGGATTGGCATGATAAATGAACGAGTAAACTGAAGGAATGAAACAAGCGCTCCAAGTGTAAGTCCTGTCCAGCCATTGAGGGCAAGTGTTCCACCAACAACTGCGCAGATAACGTAGTTTACATTACCAAGCTGCATGTTTACTGGGCCTAAGCAGTTTGCAAGTCTGTTTGCACGATAAGCGTTCTCGAAAAGCTCCTCGTTAAGTCCGTTGAACTTCTCCATTACTTCTTCTTCGTGACAGAATACCTTAACAACCTTCTGTCCGTTCATGATTTCCTCGATGTTACCGTTTACTGCACCAAGGGCCTTCTGCTGCTTGCGGAAGTATCTTCCAGATGTACCAGCAAGTGTCTTTGTAACAAGAGTAATCAAAGCAATCATTACGATTGTCACGCCTGTAAGGGTTGGTGACATCATAAGCATGTAAACAAATACTGTAATGATGGTGATTGCACTGTTGAACATCTGTGGGAAGCTCTGTGAAATCATCTGGCGAAGTGTATCAATATCGTTTGTGTAAACAGACATGATGTCGCCATGTGCATGTGTATCGAAGTAGCGGATTGGTAAATCCTCCATCTTCTCAAACATCTCGTTTCTCAAGTCTCTAAGTGAGCCCTGGGCAACGAAAATCATAATAAAATTGTATGAGAACATTGCGATGATACCAACTGCGTAGTATCCAATCAAAGTCTTGATAGCATCTGCAAGTGGTCCAAAATCTGTGCTGCCAGTCTGTATCATTGGCAAAATATATGAATCAATCAGCTCCTGCATGAAGGCTGTTCCCTTTGCATTGCAGATTACTGAAAGGAAGATGCAGATAATAACAAGTACAAGCTGTACTGGGTATCTGCTTCCTACATATTTAACAAGGCGGCCGAGAACTCCTCGTCTTGCGGCCTTCTGCTCTTTTGTCAGTTTAGGAACTGATCCTGGTTGTGGTCCTCTAGCCATTAGTCCTCGCCTCCTTCCTGAGCCTTGTCAAAGTCGCCGCTACCGGCGCCTGTCTGCTGCTCATAGATTTCCTTATAAATCTCATTTCTAGCCATCAACTCTTCGTGTGTACCGAAGTCGTTGACCTTACCATCATCCATAACGATGATTCGGTCTGCATCCATAACAGATGAGATACGCTGAGCGATGATAAGCTTTGTTGTGCCAGGGATTTCCTCACGGAAAGCACGGCGAATGCTTGCATCTGTAGCTGTATCTACTGCTGATGTAGAGTCATCAAGGATAAGAATCTTTGGCTTCTTAAGAAGAGCTCGCGCAATACAAAGTCTCTGGCGCTGTCCACCTGATACGTTTGTACCACCCTGCTCGATGTGTGTGTTGTAGCCATCTGGGAACTTCTCGATGAATTCGTCTGCGCATGCAAGCTTTGCTGCACGCTTTACTTCCTCGTCTGTTGCATCTTTATCGCCCCAACGAAGGTTTTCAGCGATTGTTCCAGAGAAAAGTACGTTGTTCTGAAGAACTACGGCAACCTGATTACGAATTGTCTCAACATCGTAATCCTTAACATTATTGCCACCTACAAGAACTTCACCCTCATCCACATCGTAAAGACGTGAAATCATTGAAACGAGAGTAGTCTTTGCTGAACCTGTTCCACCAAGTACGCCGATTGTCTCGCCAGAGTTAATCTGAAGATTGATGTGGTCAAGAACTGGGCGCTCTGCTGTTTTGTTGTATCCGAAGACAACATCCTTGAACTGGATTGATCCATCTGGCACTTCATAGATTGGATTCTCACCATTTGTGATTGTTGTCTTTTCCTCAAGTACTTCATAAATACGTTTCATGCTGGCTATTGACATTGTAACCATGATGAAAATCATAGCGAAGAACATGAGTGACGTAAGAATGTTCATGCAGTATGAGAATAACGAAACAAGCTCACCAGTTGTAAGTGTGCCCTCGATAACAATCTCATGGGCACCAAACCAGCTGATAAGGATGATACATACATAAATAACTGCACTCATCATTGGCATTGTGAAGGCGATCATTTTTTCTGCAGCTGTTGCTGCCTTGTATATGCCCTGGCTGCCCTTAACGAATTTTGTCTTTTCAAATGCTTCACGAACGTAAGCCTTTACAACTCTGATACCTGTGACATTTTCCTGTACAGATGCGTTCAAGTCATCGTACTTCTTCATAAGAATTTCGAATAATGGTCTTGTCTTGATAAGTACAAAAGTCATGAATGCAAGAATGATGACCATTGCAAAAAAGAAGTTCGATGCAATATGTACATTGATTCTGAAAGAAAGTACCATAGCTACAATAACTGTAACTGGTGCTCTGAATCCCATTCTAAGAACCATGATAAATGCGTTCTGTACGTTTGTTACGTCTGTTGTAAGACGTGTAACAAGTCCTGCTGTTGAGAACTTATCGATATTTTCAAATGAGAATGTCTGAATGTTTTCAAACATCTTCTTTCTAAGGTTTTTGGCCAATCCTGCAGAAGCCTTACTTCCGTAAACAGCTCCCATTACACCACCAAACAAACCTACAACTGCGCAAATGAGCATGTAGCCACCGATTCGGTAAATCTCGCTCATGTTGCCCGCTTCAACACCTTTGTCTACTAAGTCTGCTACAAGAAGTGGAATTATCATTTCCATTGCTACTTCAAGAATCATAAAAACAGGAGTTGCTAGTGCTGCTGCGGTGTATTCTTTTGTTTCCTGTAATAATCTCTTTACCAAATTTAATCCTCCTTCTTTAATTCTACGTAAGATTTATATTCCCTAGCGTTCTGCTGCATCTTTTCAAGGACGCGAATCACAGTGGCGATTTCTTCTTCAGAGATATCCTTTGTTACGTATTCTTCAACTTCTAGAATCTGATTCTCTATAAGATGATTGAATTCCATTCCCTTGTCTGTAACAACGATTTGCTTTTTGCGTCCGTCACCATCTACTGGGACCTTGGCAATCAAGCCATCTCGCTCCAGGGTCTGAATCATATCTGCCAATGTAGATTTAGGGAAGTGGAAAATCTTTTCCAAATCTTTTTGGAAAATAGGCTCTTTCTGTCTGACGAAATAACCAATAAGCCATCCGTTTTTGGTAGTGCAAAGATCCATTTTGTTGTCGCTGGCGCCTCTGTTAATAGCGTCTTTAACCTCACGACCTATGCTTCCGCACAAAAAACCTATATGTGTCTTATTGTCAAATTCTTTTGCACACATTTTTTCTCCTTTCCTCTATAATTTCTTTCTTTAATTTGCTTTGGGAATGTCCGACTTCGGAATGTTCGGTTCCGGACAATTCGGTTTCGGACAATTTGCATTATACACTCTAAATTGTGTCCAAGCAACAAAAAAAATATTAAAATTCTATTAAAAAGTCCACGAGCGACCTCATCCGTGGTATAGTAGACAATAGACATAATGATAGGACTTGAATAGGGGAGTACTAAACGTTAGAGAATGGATTTATTGCTTAATCCGCCTTAGGGAAGTAATTAATAAGAAAAGGAGTATAACATGAGAGAACGAAGCAAAGATTTACGTGTAAGAAGAACTCTTACCGCAATTAGAAAGTCATTTAACGAACTCGTACTAGCACGTGACTATCGCGAAATCTCAATTACCGATCTTACAGAAAGAGCAGGAATCAACAGAAAGACATTTTATCTTCACTATACATCTTTAGATGATTTGATTGATGAAATTGAAGAAGAGGTTTCTTCAGACTTATTAGAGCACATTGGAAAGTATGCATTAGATATGGATCTTAGTGGATGTATCACATACTTCTACAAATATCTTGAGTCATGCAGCAAGGTACAGAAGAAGCTTATGTGCGATGAGTCATATTCATTCTTCTACAATGCAGTTGTAGATAAGGTTTTGAACAGTGAAGAATTTTCTAAGTTCTTCAACCAGACTGAGCATCCTTCAATTGTACGTTCATACACAAAGGCAATCACATCTATTTACAAGGATTGGTTGGCAAGTGGACGCGACGTAGAATTCAAGACACTTACAGATGTTGCAAGTGTTCTTGTTGGCAAGGGATACGCTGGCGTTATTAAAAAGTAAATATGAATTATCAAAGGCAGGTCTTGAGATGACCTGCCTTTTTTATTGCTTTATTTCTTATTTAAAGGATAAGCTTCATTGCTCCGTAGATACCAGCATCGTTTCCAAGTGATGCGAGAACGATTTTTGTGCTCTTGCAGCCGTGGAATGCGATTTGATTGAATCTGTATTCTACTTCATCAACAAGATACTGGCCAGCCTTTGAAACGCCACCGCCGATAACGAAAGCTTCTGGATTTACTACACAAGAGATTACCTGAAGGCCCTGTGCCAAGTATTCACAAGCACGTCTTGCGATTTCTTTTGCAACTACGTCGCCCTTCTTTGCCTCATCGAAAACAGCCTTTGCATCAAGTGTCTCTACATCTCTAAGGCTGCTTGCATCATCATTCTGTGCAAGGCGAATCTTTGCAAGACGAGCGATACCTGTTGCTGAGCAATACTGCTCAAGACATCCGTGATTGCCGCAACCACAAGTGTTTTCCTCTGTGTAGTTTACTCTGATGTGACCGATTTCTCCTGCTGCACCTGCTGCACCGCTGATGATATCGTCGTTGATGATAACGCCACCGCCAACACCTGTGCCAAGTGTTACCATAACTGAGCTTGAATATTCCTTTGCAGCTCCCATCCAAGCTTCTCCAAGTGCTGCAACGTTTGCATCGTTACCAGCCTTAACCTTTAGACCGCCGAGGCACTCAGAGAATTCCTTCTCTACATTGAATACGCCCCAACCTAGGTTTACACAACGGTTTACAACACCGTCATCTGATACAGGTCCAGGAATTCCGATACCAACACCTGCTACATCGTCAGCAGCAATGTTCTTTTCATCCATCTTCTTAACAACTGTCTGTGCAAGATTCTTAAGGATGTTTACACCGCCGTTTGATGTGTCTGTAGGAACCTCCCACTTCTCAAGTAGCTCACCCTCTGCTGTGAATAAGCCGCACTTACATGTTGTTCCCCCCAGATCCAATCCAAATCCGTACTTTGCCATTTCTTTCAAAATCCTCCATATTACTTCTATTCAACCTGATTCTCCACTTCTTCAGTGGTGGTTGTTATCTCTATATCTGTGGCGCCATCTGGTATTGCGCCCTCTGGCACTTCCGTGCCGTCGAAAGTTTCAGTAATAATTTTGTATGTGTTTGGCTCCTGAGGCGTTTCCCCAGGATTTTCCTCATCAAAGACACCATATGGCTCTTCTTCTGATTCGCCCTCTTCCTCAGTTTCCACTTCGTCCTGCTGCTCTTCTGTGCCGATGTATTCCACTGGCTTTTTAAACTCTGCAGGAAGCAAGCCTTCGTGAATGGTATTCATGTATTCTTCCCAGATTTTAGCTGGGTAAGATGAGCCAGTCAAGCCCGCTATTTTCTTGGGCTGATCAGAACCAACCCAAATGCTTGTGGTGTAATATCTGGTGTAGCCAACGAACCATCCATCGCGATTGTCATTGGTTGTACCAGTTTTTCCAGCTGCTGGCATTTCACCAAGGTCGATGCCTCTGGCAGTGCCCTCAGCCACTACCGATTGTAGCATATCTGTCATGGTTCTGGCAGCATTTTCTTCGTAAACTTGCACCTCTTCTTCCTGAGCTTCGTAAAGAACCTCTCCCTCAGAATCAGTGATTTGCAAAATGCAATCTGGCTCTCGCATATAGCCATCATTTTGGATAGTGGCATATCCTTTTGCCATTTCCAAAGGACTTACGCCAACTGTCAGACCTCCCAGGCATGCTGCCATGCCATAGTCGTCATCTTCTATGTGGGAAAATCCCAGGTCTTTAAGATACTGGATTCCCTTTTGTGGTGTCACTTCCGAATACAGCTGCCAAGCGACTGTGTTTTTTGACTGTGCCACTGCCTGGCGCAAAGTTATTTCTCCAGAGTAGGTGCCTGTTGCATTTTCCGGACCATCCGCCGTCTTCACATCCATCACCTTACTGTCTGGAGTGTAGCCCATTTCGATGGCTGGTGTGTATACAATAAGCGGCTTGATTGAGCTGCCTGGCTGACGGAAGCTTTGGTAGGCTCTGTTTAATGTGTAGCCTGTCACATCCTGGCTACGTCCTCCTACTATTGCTTTGGTCATACCTGTCTCGTTATCAATGCACACTCCTGCGGATTGCACTGTATAGATGCCATCTTCGTTCACATCTGTAAAATCCTCCAGGTGGGAATCTATTGCCGCCTGCAGCTCATTTTGCATGTTCAAATCTATGGATGTGTAGATTCGATATCCTGATGTAAATAATGTGGTGTTCCACTGATTGTAAGCTTCATCATATGCCCTGTTGTAGGCTTCCTCGTCTTCATCCGAGTCAAACTCTGTCTTGAATTCGAAGCCATTCGCCTTCATCAGTGCCCTGGTTGCACAGTAATATGCATATGTTTCTACGTAATTATTCTTGATACTATCTGGTCTTGTCAGCACGATTTCTTCGTTGACTGCTGACGTGTAGGTTGCTTCGCTGATGACCTTGTCCTTCAGCATTGACGACAAAATAGTGTTCCGTCTTGTGATTGTGTTTTCCGGATTTACTACCGGGTCGTAGTAGGTTGGGCTGTTTGGAATGGCAAGCAAATAGCACACCTCCGAAAGGGTCAGCTCCGATATATCCTTGCTGAAATAGCCCTTGGCTGCCGCCTCAATGCCATAATATCCATTGGCGAAATAAACATTATTTAAATAGAACTCTAATATCTGTTCCTTGGAATACTTCTTTTCCAGCTCCGATGCAATATATATCTCCTCCACCTTACGCTGCCATGTCTTTTCATTGCTGAGGAAGATTGTTCTGGCAAGCTGCTGGGTGATGGTACTTCCACCCTGGGTGATTTCCTTGTCCTTTAGCATTGTGTAAAGAGCTCTAGCAATGCCCTTGTAATCGATACCGTTGTGCTCAAAGAACTTTTTATCCTCAATGGAAACCAATGCCTTCACTGCATTCTGTGGAATCTGGTCGTAGGTGATGTAGTACACATCCTTTTCGCCCTTCAACACAGAAATTGTGTTGCCATTTGCATCGTACACTTCACTGGTTTCTATCTGTCTGAATGTATCTTCCGTGGATTTTTTTACAAGAGAAGTAGCCTCTGATTTTAACTCAGAGACTTGAGCTGCATAACCGCTGGCATAGTAATAGGTGACGGCCGAAACCAGCAGCAGTAACAGTACTATTTGAAGTTTGATTAGTCGAAAGATTTTCTTGTTATTGGCCTTCATTCGCGGACCGCCTTGTTTTGATATAAATATATTACCATAATGTCATTTCTTTGACATTTTTACCTTTATAAATTGATTAATTATTTTGTATCTCTTGTATTAAAAACCACATACATTTATCATTAGGGTAGTTATTTTTATAGGGAGGTTTTTATCGTGGAAAAAGAAAAAGTAGGCGTTACTAAAAACGGCGAAGACATGATTGCATATACTCTTATCAATAAGAATGGTATGCAGGCAAAAATCATGAATTTTGGTTGTAATCTTTTAGAGCTTTGGGTTCCAGATAAGGAAGGAATTCTTACAGATGTTGTTTTAGGATATGACAATATTGAGGATTATTTTGAGAATTCTCCTGGATTTGGATGCTGCATCTGCCCTAATGGCAACCGCATCGGCGATTCAAAATTTACTTTAAATGGTGTTGAGTACAAGCTCGATGCCAACGACGGCAAGAACAATCTTCACTCAGGCTTCCATCCAATGCACAAGCGCATCTGGAATGTAGAGTCCGTAGATGACAGCCATATCACATTCACTTGCCACAAGGCTGATGGCGAGTGCGGATTCCCTGGAGAAATGGATATCACTATCACATACACTCTTGGTGATGACAACTCATTAAAGCTTGAATATTCAGGGGTTTCAGATGTTGATACAATCTTCAACCCAACTAACCACAGCTACTTCAATTTGAACGGTCACGACTCAGGTTCTGTTATGGATCACATCGTTTGGATTGATGCTGACAGATATACTCACACAGATTCAGAGTCTATTCCTCACGGAGAATGCCGTGAAGTAAAAGGAACTCCAATGGATTTCACTACTCCTAAGGCTCTCAAGCAGGATACAGAGGCTGACTATGACCAGCTCAACTGGGCAGGCGGTTTCGACCACAATTACTGCCTCAACAATCCATCTCTTACAAAGCCAAGTTGTACACTTGAAGATCCTGCTAGCGGCAGAAAGATGGAAGTTTACACTGATTTACCTGGCGTACAGCTTTATGCTGGTAACTACCTTGATGACAGCCACATAGGCAAGGGTGACTGCCCTTACGGCAAGCGCTTCGGAGTATGCTTCGAGTCTCAGTACTTCCCAAATGCAGTAAACGTACCTGAGTTTGAGCAGCCAATCGCAAAAGCAGGCCAGAAGGCTCACTCAACTACAATTTATAAATTTATCTAGAATTAATGAAAGCCATTATGTTACGGCAACACGCCTACATAATGGCTTTTTTGTATCTTAAAGGAAATGAGCACGAAGCTCTTCTGCAGGAATTGGTGAAAGGTAAGCTGGTGCGATGTCGAATACTGTCTTTGCACCTGTAGCGCCCTCTTTATTCATGCGAGAAATTGCTCTTGCATATGCTGTAAGCACTGCGCCTGTAAACTCAGGGTTTGAATCGAGGTTTAAGCTGTACTCGATTACGTGCTTGTTGCCATCAAATCCTGTCTCGCCTGTGTAGATAACGCTTCCGCCATGTGGTAATCCACTGTGGTTCTTCTTCAACTCTTCCTCAGAGATAAAGTTTACTGTTGTGTCATAATCTGAGAAGTAGTTAGGCATTTCCTTGATTTCCTTCTCAATACGAGCCTTATCAGCACCTTCTTCAACAACTACGAAGCATTCTCTTGTATGCTTTTCTCTTGTTGTAAGCTCTGGATTCTCACCATTTCTAACTCTCTCAAGTGCTTCTGGAACTGGTACAGTGTACTGTCTAGCATCAACAACACCTTCGATACGACGAATTGCATCTGAGTGACCCTGGCTAACGCCCTTGCCCCAGAATGTGTAAGCCTGTCCCTTTGGAAGGATTGATGTTGCATAAAGACGATTCAATGAGAACATTCCTGGATCCCATCCGCATGAGATAAGACCAAGCTTTCCAGCTTCCTTTGAAGCCTTGTCAACGTTTGCAAAATGCTCTGGGATTCTTGCATGTGTATCAAATGAATCAATTACATTGTAGAGCTTTGCGTACTTTGGTGTCATTTCTGGTAAATCAGTAGCGCTTCCTCCGCAAATAACAAGTACATCTATATCTTCTTTTCCTGTATCCAAATCTGCTGTAGATTTAACAGGTGCGTTAGACTTTACTGTAACTGTACTTGGATCTCTTCTAGTATAAATAGCTACAAGTTCCATGTCTTCGCTAAGAGTAACAGCAGCTTCTACACCACGTCCAAGATTTCCGTATCCTAAAATACCAACTTTAATCATGTCATACCTCCATTATTCTTTTTAATCTTTTGTAATTTTAAAACAAGGATTAGTTGTATGCAACTGTTTAGATAAAAAAAGAGGCCACCCTTTCGGATAGCCTCCCTACAAAATCTTTTATTAGCTTAATCTTCTAGCTCCATCACCGATGTCTACTACGTAGAACTCTGCGTCTAAGTTGTACTTTTCTTTGTATGCCTTACCTACTGTCTCCTTGAAGTTCTCAACAGCCTCGTCCTTTACGATGGCTACTGTGCAGCCGCCGAATCCGCCTCCTGTGATGCGGGCGCCGATTACACCTGGAACGCTCCACTCTGTCTCTACAAGGAAATCAACCTCCTCACATGATACTTCGTAATCATCGCGAAGTGATACGTGGCTGGCATTCATAAGCTTGCCGAATGTTTCGATGTCGTTTTTATTAAGAGCATCTACTGCCTTGATTGTACGCTGGTTCTCAGCTACGGCATGCTTTGCACGACGATAGTTTACTTCGTCCTTGATTGCAGAGCCGTACTTTTCGAATTCTTCGTCTGTAAGCTCTCCAAGTGTACTGATGCCACATACTGTCTGAAGATCTGCAAGTGCCTGTGAGCTTTCGTTACGTCTATCGTTGTATGCGCTGTCTACAAGTGAGTGCTTTACCTTTGAATTTGTGATTACAATCTTTGCTCCATCCAATTTTACGCTGGCATATTTATAGGATAAATCTGCACAGTCAAGGAAAATGGCGTGGTCTTTTTTACCCATTGCAACCGCAAATTGGTCCATTATACCGCAATTACATCCGTTGAAATTGTTCTCAGAGTACTGTCCGATAAGGGCTAACTCTGTCATTGTCTTGTCGATACCAAATAAATCAGTGATTACTGTGCCTGTAAGTACCTCAAGTGATGCTGATGATGAAAGGCCTGAACCGTTGGGAATATTGCCCCAAACACACATTTCAAATCCTGATTTAATTTCCGAACCCTTCTCAATCATAGCCCAAACTACGCCAAGTGGATAGTTTGCCCAGTGATATGCATCCTTATTTGTAAGGTCATCAAGCGAGCTTTCGATAACTCCTACATGCTCGATGTTTGCTGAGTAAAGCTTGATTACTCTGTCTTCACGCTTTCTTGCAACTGCATATGTACCGATTGTAAGGGCACATGGGAATACGTGACCACCGTTGTAATCAGTATGCTCTCCTATAAGATTTACACGGCCTGGTGCAAAATATGTGCGAATATCGCCACCCTGACCGAACTTTTCCTCAAAAATTACTTTTAACTCCTGCTCGTTCATCACATTTCTCCTTTAATTCTAACGATAAATGTCTCTCTTATTGTATTTCTCCATTGCTGTAAGCAACTTGTCTGAAGGGTTGAATATTACTTTGAAATCGTTGCCTTTTGCCTCGCTATGAGCCACTAAGATGTAATCTTTTACTTCTTCATTGTGTGCTGAGCAGTCATATGTCTTAAGCTGAACATGGTCAAACTTAAGTGATTCGTTTGTTCCAACTGCTGCAACCATCTTTATCTCGCTAGACTCGATTGTGACAACCTTTTTTCTCTTTTCGTTATTGATGATTTTCGCAATCTCAAGGCTACCATTTGTGTAGTCATATTCATATTCGATGTTTTTGTTCGAATATAAGATTATCGTAAATATACCAATAATAATGAGCAAAATCGCCATTATAAGTGTTAAAATCCCTCTTGAATAGCCAACAGTACCAACCAATAAGCAGAATGTTGCTACAGCAGCACCTGTTTTTTTTGTTTTATCCTGGGCTGTTTCTATAACCTTTACTGCCTCTTCTACGAATGTGTCGTTTGATTCAAACATTATCCTACCTCCTAAATAAAAAGATCCGGCCACGTGTGTAGCCGAATCTAATTATACCTTATATACCCCTGAAACTAAAGCAAATCTCCATGTCTTTGCTATTATCTAACATGAATTCTGGATGTGTTTTCGCACCCCAGGTATCGTCTCCAGCAACACCCATTTGCTTGCCTATTCTCACGTGTGTGAAATGAACTGGTGGAAGCTCTGTTGGATGCATTGCTTCGTCGATTTCATGTACTGTGCAAGGAAGGGCCGAGAATCCATTGTTCTTTGTAAGGAAGAGGACTCCGTCTCCTCGATTGTCGGTAAGCTTTGCGTACCTTGTATCCTGGTGATTTCCGCATTCCTGTGGCACTAGGTATTTAGCCATGTTATCAGCTACCTTATTTCTAAATACTCCTAGCTTGCCATGGTCACGGTCGTTGTATGTTTCCTCTGGACCTTTGCCGTACCATTCCAGGTTTTCAAGCTGACTATCAAGTGCAAATGTCATTGAAAGCTCTGGAAGCTCGCCTATTTCCGCTGATGCAGGAAGTCTTAAACTACACTCAACAAGTCCATCTGCATATACTACATACTCTACCTGACATGTTCCTGCAGGCTTTGTAGCCAAGTGATATGTATAAGTTACCTTTACTCGCTCATCTGTGGCATCTACCTGTGGGAACTCGTTGATTCCCTGATCCATAACAGATGTTGAGATGTATTTGCTTGCTAACTTCCACTGAGCAGCTCTAAATGGCAACTGGTTTGCCAAATCATTTTCTGTCATTGGGCGCCAGAAGTTTGGCATTACTATGCGCTTTAACAGCTCTTTTCCGTGATATTTGTACGAGCTAAGGCCCTTCTGTCCTACGAATAGCACCTCGAAATCATCGCCTTTTACGCCCAGGTTGTGGAATCCCTGAGTAACCTTAAGCTGCTGCTTTGGTCCTCTTTCGAAGGTGAAGCGGCCAACTGTTGTCTGGCCGTAAGCTACTTCATGGCCTGCCTTTGCCCACATTGTATCTTCTGCAAGAACAAATGAAAGGGTTACCACATACTCATCATCCCTTGGCAAATCAAGCTCTAGCGCATATTCCGTAGTCTCAAGTGGAGGGCAATCAATCACTAGCTCCTCTTCTGCTATCAAATCGCCAAGCTTTTCTACTGTAAGAATGGCTGTGTATTCGTTTGTGTTTGTAAACAGATTTCTATTTTCAATGATGGCCTTGCCCTCATCAAAGGTTATCTTGATGTTTGAATAATCGAATTTAACCTCCTGCATCTTTGGACTAGGCTCTCTGTCCTTGCTATAGCAGATGCCGTCCCCTGAGAAGCTGCCGTCGTTTGGTCTGTCATCGAAATCTCCGCCGTAGCCTTCGAATTCAACGCCATTTACATCTTTCTTTGTGATGGCCTGGTCGATGTAATCCCAGATAAATCCGCCTTGGAATAAAGGCTCCTCATAAGCGTACTCTGTGTACTTGCTCATGGCGCCACAGCTGTTTCCCATGGCATGCATGTACTCGCAATTGATGTAAGGCTTCTCTCTGTGCTCTGAAAGCCACTTCTTAATATCTTTTACGTAGACGTACATTGTAGATTCAACATCTGATAAATCTACTCTTCTATCGTTGAAAACACCCTCGTAATGTACAAGACGTGTGCTGTCCCATTCATGGAACTTGTCCTGCATCTTTCTAAGGTTTGTTCCGCCGTAGCTTTCATTTCCAAGTGACCAAATAAGGACACATGGATGATTCTTGTCACGCTCAAACATGTTGTGGGCGCGGTCGATAACGTTGTCTGTGTATTCTGGTCTATCTCCTGGAACAGCGTAGCTATCATCCCTCATTTTCAGGATTTGGATAGGTGTCTGCCATGTTCCGTGAGTCTCTAAGTTTGTTTCATCTATTACGTACAATCCAAAGATATCGCACAATCTGTAGAAGAATGTCTGGTTTGGATAATGGCTTGTACGGATTGCATTTATATTGTTTTGCTTAATTGTAATGATGTCCTTGAGGATGTCCTCCTCTGAAAGGGCACGTCCTGTTGATGAAGAAAATTCGTGGCGGTTAACACCCTTGAATACGATGCGCTTACCATTGATATGCATCATATGGTCCTTCATCTCGAATCTTCTAAAGCCTACCTTTTCCTTTACTACCTCTGAAAGTCTGCCTGTTGGGCCGAATACATTGAGCTGTAAATCGAAAAGATAAGGATGTTCTGCACTCCACAGCTTTGGCCCCCTCACATGAATTTCCATGTGATTCTTGCCATTTTCTACTGCCATTTTGTTCAGCACATCTGCATCATCATCAGAAAGAGTCATCTGAACAAGTCCCTCTCCCACAACATCCATATCAATTACAAGAGTAGCATCCTTATAATCGTCATCTAGAAGGGTTTGGATACGGATGTCGCGAATGTGTGTCTCCGGAACTGTATACAGATAAACCTCTCTGAAAATGCCTGAAAATCTGAAGAAATCCTGGTCCTCACACCAGCTTCCAGCTGTCCATTTGAACACCTGAACTGCCAGCTTGTTCTCGCCCTCTCTGATGAAAGGTGTTAAATCGAACTCGCTTGGAGTAAAGGAATCTTCGCTATAACCAACATACTGGCCGTTAAGCCAGAGTGCAAATCCACTTTCTACACCCTGAAATGAGATGTAGATTGGACCATTTTTCATGAATTCTGGAACTGTAAAATACTTGACGTAATTACCAACTGGATTCTCCTCTGTTGGTATTTCGCCAGGCTCTACGGCCTCGTGACCATCCCATGGATACTGAGTGTTCACGTACATGATTTTATCGTATCCTTCTAATTGTATATGGGCTGGGACTTTAATATCGTCCCATCCCTTACAATCTCTTCCATCCTCATAGAAGTTCTTGTCGCAACACTCATAATTCTTGGCAAATTCAAATTTCCAAGTGCCATTTAAAGAGTACTTGAAATTAGATTTTTCACCGTATGCATATGCTTCGCTGTCGTAATACTCGTGGTCTGAGTGAGCATCTAATCTATTTTGTTGAAAAACTCTTGGGTCTTTTACAATTTCATAATTGAATTCATTCATTTTATTTTACCGATCCTGTAATTCCTTCTGCAAACTGCTTCTGAAGTACGAAGAATACAAACATTGTTGGTACTGAGCAGAACAATACGCCAAGCATTGTCATACCGTAATCTACGGTGTAACCACTTGAAATGTTTGCGATGAACATTGGCATTGTCTGAGCACGGTTGTCGCTCATTACTACCTTTGGCCACATATATGCGTTCCATGCGTTCATAAATGTGATAACAGCAGCTGCTGCATAGATTGATTTCTGAATTGGAACATACATCTTGAAGAAAATCTTCCATTCAGGAAGTCCATCGATTCTGGCTGCTTCCATGATGTCAGGTGGGAAATTACGAGAATTCTGTCTGAACATCATAATCATAAATGGTGTTGAGATTCCTGGAAGGATGAAAGCCCAAACACTATTAAGTAATTTTGCTTTTGAAATAAGTCCGTACAAAGGAACCATTGTTGCTACTGCTGGAACCATCATTGCAAGAAGAAGGATTCCGAAAAGTCTATCCTTTCCCTTGTCGTGATAAAGCTCAAAGCCATAACCTGCGATTGAACAAACAAAAAGTGTAAATATAGTCTGCACAATTGAGTAGAAGAATGAGTTGCCCATACTGCTCCAAAGTGTACCCTGCACCGCGTTCTTTAAGTGTTCAAAGTTTACTGCAAGCTGATTTCCAAATGTGATCGAACCTCTAGCAACTGCAAGTGATTCATTTGTTGCTGCTGCAATCATCCAATAAAGTGGAAATACTGATATTAGCGAGCAGATTATCAAAAAGATGTAAGTAGGTATAAGCCTACGCTGTATCATTGATTTATTTCTCTTTTTAGTCACGTGTATCACCTACTTTCAAACTAATAAATGCTAGAATTCCAACCAAAATGAATACGATAAATGACATTGCTGATGTGTATCCTAACTGTCCAACACCCTGACCAAATGCCTGGTTGTAAATGTAGTGTGACATTGTGATTGTTGAGTTTGCAGGTCCACCACTAGTCAAGTTCATTGACTCGTCGAAGAGCTGTAATGTACCGTTGATTGACATGATTGCTGTCATAACGATTGTTGGCTTAAGAAGTGGCACTGTAATGTACCAGAATGTCTTCCAACCACTTGCACCATCGATTTTTGCTGCTTCATATACTGAGTATTCAATGTTCTGAAGTCCTGCAAGGTAGAATACCATGTTGTATCCTGTCCATCTCCAAATCAAAGCAATGATAATTACGGCCTTTGCTGTTGCTGGAGTTCCAAGCCAGTTGATGTTCTCGCTGATGATACCAATCTTCATAAGAACTGAATTGATAAGACCCTGTGTTGCAAACATTGACTTGAAAATCAAAGAATATGAAACCAGTGATGTAGCACATGGTAAAAAGATACATGTTCTGAAAAGTCCCTTGAACTTTAAGTCCTTGTTGTTAAGGAGCTGTGCCAAAAGGATGGCAAGTACCAACATAATAGGGACCTGTATTATTAAATAAAAGAATGTATTTTTCATGGATGTCATGAAAATACTATCCTGTAGCATTCGAGTGTAATTGTAGGTAAGTGGATCAGCAAATGCGATATTGACACCCTTACCTGTTTTTAATGATGTAATAAAAGCTTTAATAATTGGATAAAAGCTCATTATGAAAATGAGTATTGTTGCTGGTGTAAGAAAAATCCAGCCCGCTGCTAATTGCTTATTAGCAAGCGTCATTCCTCTTCTTTTCTTTTCCACGGCGATTCCCTCTTCTTTTTAAAAAAGGGAAGTGGGTTTACCACTTCCCCAAAAATTATCTTTTAATACTTTTTTATTGATTGGAATTATAATCCCATATCAAATCTGAGCTGCTGCTCAGCATTTGCAAGTGCTGTATCAACATCTACGCCATCTGTAAGTACGCTCTGAAGAGCTGTAGCAAGCTGTGTACGTGCTGAGTAGTGATAATCTGACTGCTCAACTGTTGGTACGTGCTGTGTGTACTCAACGATTGTTGCATAGATTGGCTGATCGTTGAAGTAAGCAACACCCTGCTGGTAAACATCTGACTCTGCAGCTGCTGCACATGTTCCGATAACACCACCGTTTGTAAGTGCCTCATCATATGTTGTAGACTGTCCGTCTTCTGCTGAACGACCACCAAATGTGTAAGCTAAGAAGTCCTTAGCAAGGTCTGTCTTTGAGCAATTAGCTGTGATGTAAAGTGATGAACCACCGTTTGAAGCGTATCCTTCTGCACCTGTAAGTGTAGGAGCTGTTGTGATTTCCCACTTACCTGCGTTATCTGCAACCTGCTCGATTGTAGGAATGATCCAGTTACCATTGTAAACACCTGCAACCATGTCGCCCTGGATAGCCTGATCTGTGTAATCTGACCAGTCGTTTGCAAGGTAAAGAACGTTGTCCTGAGCAAGCTTAACGATTACGTTAAATACATCTACGAGCTGCTGGTTCTCTGTGAAGTATGGCTCACCGTTCTTGAACTGTGAAGCGCCTTCAGCCTGAAGCATCATGTAGAATAAGTCGTTTCCATCGCCATCCATGCAAAGTAAGTACTTGCCTGTTGCGTTGTAAACATCAACACCAATCTTGTCGAACTCATCCCAAGTAATACCTGTTACATCATCGATTGTGTAACCAGCCTGCTCAAGAAGGTCTGTTCTGTAAGCAAAGATTGCTGTTCCTGCATCTACAGGGAATCCGTAATGCTTGCCATCGATTGTAGAGTATGAAAGCTTCTCAGCTCCAAGTCCTGACCAATCGCAATCTGCATCGTCAACATCCTGCCATGCATCTGGATAATTTGTAACGTACTGCTGGATGTAGTGATCCTGGAAAAGTACGATATCTGGTAATGTGCTGTAGTCTCCAGCCTCTGCTGCAAGTGTTACAGCATTCTCAACGTCTGAAGACTGTGACTGTGTGATAATTTCAAGATGGAAATCTGGATTAACATCCTGATAATCCTTCTCTGCTGCCTTAAGTGCTGGGATATTGAAGTTTTCGTCCCAAGCATAAACTGTAAGTGTGTTCTCGTCATCTGACTGAACATCGGCTGCAGCTGCTGCGCCGTCCTCTGTTGTAGCAGCATCGCCTGTTGCTGCTGTGTCTGAGCTTGAGCTGCCGCATGCTACCATAGAAGCTGCCATTGCACCAACAAGCATGAGTGAAAGTAATCTTCTCTTCATTCTCTTCTTCTCCTTATTTGTTTAAATTGTTCGGGGGTTATTGTGCATCATGCACAACTTATTACCCAATACCTACCCCTCATATGGTCATAATACTAGTTATATATAGTTATTGTCTGACAAATTTGCTCTAAAAAAGTGCAAATTCGACTATCAAAGATTGTTAAATAATTGTTTTTCTACGAAAATATGTTAAGAACGTGAAAAAAGGATGGTGATTTAGCGTTAGCTAAATCACCATCCCTTCTTGGCACTGATTTGATAATTCTTTTTTGTTATTCCTAAATGATTCTCTTCTTTTTTCCACTGATAAGGTGTCTTACCAGTAAGCTTTTTGAAGTTACGATTGAAGGTGGATGGAGTCTGATATCCAACTCTGAATCCAACTTCTTCCATGGCATAATCCTTGTTCTGGATTATCTCGCATGCCTTGTCTATTCGAACCATGTTCAAATAATCAAGAGGCTTCATGCTCATGGTCTCTTCGAATATTCGTCTAAAATGACTTTCAGAAAGACCACATTCATCGGCCACATCAGCCATCTTTATTTCCTCTGCATAGTGTTCTGCAAAGTAATTTATACTCTTTTCGATGTAGCTATTTAAGCGTTTCTCCTCGATTGTAAGGGAAGAGCTCATATCCTCGTTGATACGAAGCAGCTCCACTATGAATGCTCTCAGATAGCCCTTTACAGATTCCTTGTAGTAAGGCTTTTGCTCACGATACTCCTCAATAATGTTTCTAACAATGGTATTCAATGTCTTATTCTGATTCCACTGAATTACATAGCCCTGACTGTTAAGGCGCTTTATTACTTCCTCAGGAAGCATGCGCTTGAACTGCATCTCCTTTTTTATGAAGCTGTTAATATCGATGTACAGATACTCCCATTTGCAGATTCCGTTGTTGATACTTTTTGTCTCGTGTGGAATATTCTCTGGGATGATGGTGATTATACCGCCTTTGTAATTAACATTAGCCTCCTCGATTGTGAGCTGGCCATTGCCCCAGTAGCAGTAACCAATTTCCATGTAGTTGTGGAAATGAAGCAGATTTTCCTGCTCCGCTCCGTAACTGCGAACCCAACTATCGCCCAAAAGAGCCATTACATAATGGCCTTCTGGAATCTCATAATATCTGTATTCAATCTGCTTTTTCTGTTTTGCCATAATAAATCCTAGTGTCTTCGATCGTTATTTGCAGAATAAAACTCTGCCTTATCATTGTACATCAGCTTGTCGGCAGTGTTAATCATCTCTTCCATATTTTCTGCATTTTCCTGCCATGTTGCTCCTATGGCCATTGATACTTTTTTACATTTCTTACGAAGCTTTGCTACCAGCTCTTCGAAATATTCCTTTTCTACCTGAGGTACGATTGCCACAAATTCATCTCCACCAATTCGGTAGCTATATTTCTTTTTAAAGACTGATTCTATAATGGCTCCCGCTTCTTTTATGTGCTCGTCACCTGCATCATGGCCTTGCTCATCGTTGATTGCCTTAAGACCATTAATATCAGCAAAGCACACACCAACAGGTATCTTCATACCCTCTATCATGTTGAGGGTTGCTGTAAATGCATTCCTGTTTCTTAGGTTTGTCATAGCATCATGGGAACTCATATATTGCATTTCCTGACCAAGGATGTAGTTTCTAAGCTCCTCTGATATGAAGATGGCAACTGTCTCAAATACTTCTGCCAGATTTATATCCAGGTACAAAGAGAAATTGTCGGCAACAAGATAGCCGATTGTCTCACCCTTGTCCTGTATAGCCGTGATAATATAACGGGAAATTGTTCCCTGAAGCACATCCTCGTATACTTCTTTATTTTTCTTAATGATTTCTTTCGTATCTTCAACAATTACAACTCTATTCTCCAGCAACTGCTTATCCCACATTGTGAAGAAATCGAATCGCTCAAAGTCTTTTCTGTTTGGCAAGCCTGTGCCACTCTTTTTGTCTGTCCACTCATAGATATCTCCCAGGTCACCGTCCTTAGACTCTACAATATAGACTCTGTCTGCTTTTATTTTTGTTCCAAGTGCTTTAAGTGTAGCCTTGATACCTCTTTTAAAATCGCTTGTGGAAAGAACCTTGGCGCAATCCAAGATTAGATTATTAGAATTAGATACAATTTCCTGGGTTTCCTCCTTGCGCTTTTCAGCTGTAACATCATGAATGATGAAGGCGCAAAAGCCTTTTTTATAAACTGGAACTGCCCAGAATTCGAACCATTTATTGAACTGTGTATTGAAAGTGCGGTTGATGACAGATTGGCGCATGACTGCAGCCTGATAGCTGAGCCTTATCCAATCCTCATCCCTGTTTGCAACAGTTGTATAGTATGTTGCACCCATTAATTCCGCTGTTGGTTTTCCAACTAAAGATGCGTATTTTTCGTTTACGAAAATGAACTGCATGTCATGTACAGTACCAAAAGGATCTGTCATAATCCTGAAAACGCAGCATGCGTCAGGCAAATCCTTTAGCATATACAAAACTTCACTAGCTGAGTAATCCTTAAATTCTTCAATCTTCTCCATGTAGAAACCCCTTTTCTCCCCGATTATTTAATAATCATTGCTCGTAAAAAACCTGCTAAACCATAGTCTCGTTTACCGCTACCCATGCCAACCTTTTCGATAACGAATTCCTTTGGAAGGCTGTCGCTTGTTCTAAGTGCCGCAACTGTGGCAGCTCCTGTTGGAGTAACTAACTCTCCATTGATGTCTAGAATTTCTAATCCAATTTTGTATTTAGAAACAATATTAGTTACTGCTGGCACTGGCACTGGCAAAATGCCATGCTGACATCTGACAGTTCCCTGGCCCTCATAAAGCTTTGGGACAATCACGTCAGTGATATCCAGATTGTCCATGCAAACTGCTATGGAAATGATATCGACGATTGAATCAATTGCTCCTACTTCGTGGAAATGAACCTGCTCCACTGGTACCCCGTGGGCCTTTGATTCTGCCTCTGCCAACACATTAAAAATTCTTTTGGCAATCTCTCTTGCTCTATCTGTAAGGGCTGCAGAATCGATAATTTGATTTATCTCCTTCATGCCCCTATGCTCATGATGATGGTGATGCTCGTGATCGTGGTGTTCATGGTCGTGGTCATGATGATGCTCCTCATGGAGATGTCCATAAAGATAATCCATATCGTGATCGTGTCCATCATGCTCATCATCCAGGATTACATCAAAATCCATGCAATCCAAGCCTGCTCGCTTCACTCTGCTGTAAGCAATCTTGAAGCCCTCAGCATTTATTGTACTTAGGACCTCGGATAAGTATTGCTTATCAGCCCCCAAGTCTAAAAGCGCACCTACAGTCATATCGCCACTAATGCCTGAATTACATTCTAAATATAATGTACGCCCCATTTTGTCTCCTTTATTATCTTGATTATATCGTATTTACGATTTTTAGTCTCCCTCAATTGTCGCTAAAATAAGGATACCTGCGATAACTAAGAACAAGAATAGATACTGCTTTCTTGTAAGCTTTTCTTTCAAGAAGATTCTTGAAAGTGTAAGTGATACTACGCATACTGCTGAAATGATTGGAGCAGCGATTGCACCGTTTCCACTCATGGCATATACGTATGTAAACTGACCTGCTGTCTCGCAAACACCGGCAAGTACTTTGTCTCTCTGCTTTGGAAGCTCAAACTTCACTCCGCGGCTCCACATGAAAAGTAAGAGAAGAATTGCACAGATGAAGAATGTAAGCTCGTAAGAAGTGTTAGCTACCTCTTCGATTGTTGCCTCGTTTACGTTTGCAAGTGGGCTTGTTTCCATTTCCAAATAATAGATGTCAAGGAATGTTCCAAGTGCATCGAGTGTTGCATAGCAGAATGGCATCGCAAATGCGATAATTGCCATCTTCTTTCCAAGCTTTTTCTTTCTGTCTGTATCGCCGTTGTTCTCAAGGAAGCCAAGTCCAAGAATACCGATAACGATGATTACGATAGCGATGATTGAGCCTGTTGCAATTGTCTCACCAAGGATGATTACGCACATAAGTGATACGATGGCACCTGATGTGTTCTCGATTGGATCTGAGATTGATTCCTCAATGAAACGCATTCCAAAGAATGAAAATGCCATTGAAAGAATGTAGCAAAGGGATACTGGAAGATAGCGAACAAGGTTGATTGGATTGTATCCAATATCCTGAGTAAGCAATGTAAAGATTGCATGCATACCCATGATGACACCTACGGAAACGCATATCTTCAAATGAGCGAACTTCTCGTCCGGGTTAGCTCCCTTCTTATAGAATAGCTCCGCAAGACCCCAGATAAAGGTTGTTGCGAGGGTAAAAAATAACCACATAATATTTCCTCATTTCTTTATTTAATTTACGGGTTTATTATATATTTTTTAATAAGTAGCACGCAATCATTTTTACAAAATTCACCGAGTTTTCACGGTTTATATAAAAAAATACCCCTGATTAAATTAATCAGGGGTTTAAACACTATTTATTATTTTCATCCATTTCGATATTGATACTCAAATCAATATCGCTTTTCTCAAGCTTGCCTCTGTTGATTTTGCGCTGAGCTTCGTGAAGCATTTCTTTAAGCTTCTCTAAATCCTCGTATGCATCATCCGAGCTGTAAGGCTTGCTCTCGTCTTCCCAATTGTAATCCATACTGCATCCCACCTTTACTGTGGGGTCAGTATAACAAATTAGTTTGTTTAAATGATGAAATTTGTATTACATATTCTTTTCAACTAAACCATCAACAAATGGAATAGCGATTGTGCCCTGGTTAAGAGCCTTGAAGATAAGACCGATGAAGATGATATCTTCGCAAATGCTAAGAACACGGCATACAAGGTTGAAGATATCTGAAACAAAGTTTCCGTAGATATCTGCACCAAATACATTGATGAGAGATACAACCCAATCAGCAGCGTCTGGAATAAGTCCAACTAATGCAATAAGGAAATCAAAGAATACCATTGTTGCTGCAGCCTTAACTACTGCCTTCTTTAACCATGTGTTTTCTTCTCTAAGAAGAACATATCCTACTACAAGAGCTGTTGCTACATATCCGCCAAAACCAACTGCTGCAATTGCAAATGCTCCAAATAAACCTACTGGTAAACCTAATTTTGTCTTTTCCATAACTATTAATTCTCCTCTACTTTAGTTCCACAATTTGTGCAGAATAATGCACCGTCTTCAAGTGTTGCGCCGCATGATGAGCACTTCTTTTCTACTGGGGCTTCTACTGCTGGAGCCTCCTCTACAGGTGTTTCAACAGAAGCTGCTTCCTCTACTGGAGCTACCTCTGGTGCTGATACTACCTCAGCCTCAGCTGCAGGTACATCGACAGGTGCTTCCTGCTTTGGTACTGCTGTACCGCATGAGCTACAGAATGCTGAATCCTTAGGAACCTCAGCTCCGCAGTTAGGGCACTTTACAACACCCTTAATGTTTGTAATCTGCTGTCTGTAATCTTGAATCTTTCCAAGTGATTCATTAATTGCTGCAAAGTGATCCTTGAAGCAATCTTCAAAGTCTTCAAGATGCATTTCAAAATAGAGCTTACCAATCTGCTGATATGCATTGTTGATTCTTCGCTCTTCATCTGAAATATTTGAGTTTAGCTTTGCTACATCTGCAAAATCTTTTGTCTTAGCAATAGCTCCTTGACTAGCATCGGAAATCTTTTTTCCAAAATCATCAAAAAAACCCATTTTTTCCTCCTTAACAAATATTCTTCCTTTTTGTTATTATGTCGCTAAAATTCGCTCCTTTAAATATAGCTCATTTGCATTTTTTAGTAAATAAATTTGAGCTATTTATTTGCTTTTAAATTTAGTTTTTAGTGAATCAAAAATATCCGTCAAAGGTGTCTCCCCATCGAAAGAATATACATAACCGTGAAGGGATTTTGCCTTCTGCATAAGAGTCTTGGAATGGTTCCAAATAAGGATGGCTGAGCGGCCCTTTCCGTTTTTTGCCTCCTGGATAAGATTGGCTGCTGCACTATTTCCATCAAAGGCTACTACCACTGATGGGCGACGCTCGAAAATCTCATAGTTAATACTTTTGTATATTCCCATTCCTTCAGACTCGATTGAAACTCGAACCTTAACATCAGCTTCCTTAATCTTTTCTGCCTCTTTCTTTGTAATAAGAGCAGGCACAAATGAATAGATTCTGAAGCCCTTGTCGTTGTGGTCTAAAAGATATTTTTCATAACCAGAAAGCTTGTGACCTATGACAAAGCAAACTTCATCCGGGCTCATGTATTCAAGCATGTCGTCCATTTGCTTTATAGCGTTGGCGCTGATTTTTGTAGTTCTATTTTCAGTGTTAAAGCTTCCTCCCAAGAGAACCACTGGTGTTCTATCCCATGTGATTTCCTCAATCTGGTCCTTCAGCTCTGTGTTGGCATCAAGCTTTGGTGCAGATTTGGCCTTTGCCTTTGAAATGGTAACGGCCTGCATCTTTTCAAGGAGAACTTCCTCCATGTCTCTGTCACCTAAAAGCTCGGCGAAGGCTGCCTTCTTAGTAGAATATGCCTTCTGGCTCTCCTCGATTATCTTGCTTTCGGAATCGTGCATTTGTTTAAGCTCTTCGTCTGTAAGACCAAGCATTTTCTCCAATGAAAGCTGCTCGTCGATAGAGTTTGTACCATAGAGGGCTGCACCATCTGTACCCTGTACGCAGGAAATTCCTTTTTCAAGGTACTGCTTAAGTGGATGATTCTGAAGTGAGTTCAGGTTGTTCAAACGCACGTTACTTGTGATCTGGAACTCAAGAACCACGTTGTTTTCCTTTAGCTCTTTTAATGTCTCCTTGCCCTTTTTGGAAGCAAGGCTGTATGTATAAAGTCCATGGCCTAATCGCATCCTTGGCATCTGCTGGCCTGGCTCCAATGATTCTTTTACACAGGCAATTGAATGGGCGATGTTGTCCTTTTGACTATCATTTTCTCCTGCATGAACACGGATGACAAAGCTTGGATCAGCCTTTGCAATCTTTACGATTTCCTTGAAGGCAGGCTTTAGAGTGATGATATCGTTTATCTCCTCGCCTACGAAATCGCAGCCTGCCACATATGGATCAAGGGCTGTTGCTTTAAGAACTTCTAAGTTCTGCTCCAGGTAGTTGGCTGGAGTGACGGCATCCTTAACGATTGTAAGAGGGATACGACGCATCGCTGCAAGGAATCGAATCATGACACCTGTCTCCTGGTAAATGCTTGGCATAACGGCATGAACCTGTCTAAGCATTTCGATTGATTCGTACTTTTTAACAAGGGTTGTGTCACTGATTTCTGCATAGCAAACGCCCTGCTTTTTGTAGCTTCTGGCAATCCAAAGAAGCTTATCCTGGAAGATTGTATTGTGGCAATAATCAGGATTTTCCCTATCACGAAGCATCTGTTTAAGGGCGTTTTTAACATCCTCATCTGGAATCATATCCACCTTTGCAAAAGGTATCTGCTCCTCGCTTTCCTTTCCTTTACAGAATACATAACGATACAGGTAAACCTTTTCCAGGTTTGTAAATACGGCCTGTCCATCCTTGATAACTGCCAGAGAATTTCTAATCTTTACGATGTTCATCTCAGCATTGTCCAGGTTGTTTAGGATTAGGTCTGCGAAGTTTATAAACGTATTATCATTGATTCTACGGTCCAAATACTTGCCCTGCAAATCCGATGATACGAACTGTCTGGCAACCTTTTCACGCTGGGCATTTACCTTTTCCCACTGAGCATCTGTAAGCTCTAGCTCCAGCTTCTTTACATAATAAAGTGGATAGCGAATCTGATGAGCGATTCCCAGTGCGATGAGGATATCGCCTGTCAAATTGCCATTCATATGGGTGTGCAAATCTGCTCTGAATTTTAAATCCTTGCGGATGAATGTCTTGAATATTGTCTTTCCAGCAGGAAGCTTGAAATCCTTTGTCTGGCTCATGAGTGTCTTTGCAATGGCTGGGATTGTAGCTTTTCTATCTACTGAGCCATCAGGATAAATGCTGGCAATCTCTGTGTCTGCCAGCTTGAAGATATAGCTCTCCTGATTATTTCCATCTATAAAGCATGGAATCTCATCTGTGATGATAAGCATTCCATTGTCATCCTGTGAAAGTGGGAGGTTACAGGTCTTTGAAAGATTACGAATAAGGTTGCCTGTACTGTGATTTGGCGTGGTCAGGACATAGTACATCCTGTCTAGATCCTTGTAGAGATTTACAATAATATCCTTCTCGTTGTCGAGAAAAAAACAAGTTAAATACGTCATATCCACTCCTATTATCCTAAGATTTTTACTATATTTTGTATCATAGAATCGGTCTCATTACAACAAATCTCTTGTTCTAATTCTAACACTATTTTGTCAGAGCGTTTTAAAATTATTTAAATATGTTGTATTATTATACCTAACATACATTTGGGGAGATTTTTTATGAAATATATTAAACGATATTTACCTTTAGCTATTGCTTTTGGAATTTCCGCGGCCATTCTTGTTGCCGTGCTGATTATAAGTTCGGTTAGTAAAGCCACCGTTATCAAAGAACATAGTGATGATAATGGATCCGCTCCTATTATTTCACCTGATGAACATACCTTCTCACATCCTAAGGTCCATGGCATCTATGTGACTGCGCCAACTGCCGGCACTGAAAAAATGGATGAATTAATAGATCTTATAAACTCCACTGATTTGAATGCTGTTGTACTTGATATTAAGGAAGATTCCGGAAACGTCTCCTTTTATCTAGACAATCCAGATACCGACGAAACCAAAGCTTGTATCCCATACATAAAGGATATTAAAGCGCTTTTACAAACTCTTCACGATAACGATATTTACGTCATCGGCCGAATCTCTTGCTTTAAGGACCCAGTTTTAGCTGAGGCTCATCCTGAGCTGGCGTTGCTGGATTCAACTGGTGAGCCAGTGGTTGATTCAATGGGAAATGCATGGGTTAATCCATGCAAACAGGAAGTATGGGATTATGTGACAGACATTGCCGTAGATTGCGCTCTCCTCGGTTTTGATGAGATTCAGCTTGATTATGTTCGTTTTCCAGTAGGCCAGAACTCGGAAGATGCTGTTTATGGCGTTGCCTCTGATGATGAAAGCAGACAAGAATACATCAACAGCTTCCTTTCACAAATCACTTCTGCTGTTCATGAAAAAGCTTTTACTCCTGTCAGCGCCAATGTCTTCGGAACAATTATTACAAGTGATGTGGATGCAAAGCACATCGGCCAAAGCTACACTGACTTCGCCTCAACTGTTGATTGCATCAGCCCAATGATTTATCCATCTCATTATGCTGCCGGAGATTTCGGTCTAGATGTACCTGATGCCAATCCTTACGATACCATCTTTGCTGCTTTATCTGGATCCGCAGATGCACTTGCTTCCATCCCAGATGAGAATAAATCGACCGTTCGCCCATGGCTTCAGGCTTTCACCGCTGAAAATGTGGAAGGCCACATAGAATATGACAAAGCCGCCATCGACAACGAAATTCAAGCTGTCTATGATGCCGGCTATGATGAATGGATTTTATGGAATTCAAAAAGTGATTACTCTGTATTATCAGAGTAATCACTTTTTTATTATTTATTCTCTTCCTTATCTGCAAGGAGCAACGCGAGAATGTGATTAGCCTGTGGGAATTCGCCCGAGGCAATCATCTCATCAATCTGTGCTCTATTGTAAAGATGTACGTTTAAGACTTCTGTCTCATCAAGGTTCTGTCCGCTCACCTTTCTGCAGTTCTTTGCAACATAGATATAGGCATAATTATCAGCCATAGTAGCATTTGATGGAACTGTCAGAAGGAACTTCCAGTCGTCGCTTTCGTATCCTGTTTCCTCCATAAGCTCGCGCTTTGCTGCCGCAAGAGCGTCCTCTGTGCTGCCAGCATCCTGGCGGTTTCCGTATTCTTTGCCATCTGTTCGCTCAATTCCGCCAGCACAAAACTCTGTGGTCACTCGCTTGATTCCCTGACGATACTGTCTAACACAGATATAATTTTCTTCTTCATCTGTGGCTACTATTACCACATAGTCGCGGCGGCTGTAGCTGTAGTATGGCTCAAATTCTCTACCATCTGGAAATCTGTATCTGCTTTTTCTGAAATCTATCCATTCGTCATTTACGATATGTTCGCAGGATACCTCTTCCCACTGAAGTTTTTCGTTTTCGCTCATTTATTTATCCTTTTTTATCTTTGAATTGTGAACTCGTAGGCTGTGTTGTATGTGGCCACATAAAGTGTGTCACCCTTGATATCAAACTGCTCTGGTGCTGATTTTATCGAAATCTCATCCACCTTGTCGCCTGTGTGCTTATCAAGCAAGTAGATGTAGTCTGGCTCCGATGTAAAACCATATCCGCAGATGATTGTATCGCCATCAACGATGAAGTTGCAAAGGCCTGATACAAGTGGCTCGCTTCGCCAAATCACTTCATTTTTCTGAAGGTCGATAGCTACTATGTGGCTTGATAATGGGTTCTCGCTGGAATATCCATTGTGCATGATTGAAACATAAAGGATATTGGCATTTTCATCCATCACTGCATACTGAATATTCTGTACTGCCTGTGAATATCTTCCTGATTCATCTGGGCCGTAACAAAGCTCGTATAAATCCAAATAATAAAGGATATCCCCTGTGCTTTCGGATGAAATTGTAAGTGCTGTGCATGAATAATCATCATCTGGATAAAGCCCCATGTATGTAAATGTTCCATCTGAGTATGGAAGTCTCTGATACTCAAAACCATTCTTTTGGCACCACACATCGGTATCAAGCCACTCTTGACTCTCCTCTTTTGTCTTAGTAAGGGAAAGATGTGGGTAATCATCAGCATTTAATCCAGTGTTATTAAACTTATCCCATGAAGGATTCTTGATTGTGATAGCTGCTGGTGATTCTGTGATATTTTCATCGTTGTTTTCAAGCTCATCATCATCTGCGAATGCAGATTCAGATGTTTCAGTTGAACCTTCTTTTGTATCAGTTGTTGATTCTGAATTCGCTGACGCTGCTGACTCTGTAGTCTGTGTATCCTCATCATCCTCAATTGAAATTTTAATTGTTTTGCAGCCTGTTAATACAAGGCTTGCACTTAACATTAATAACAAAGCTTTCTTTTTCATAATATTATGTCTCCTTTTTTCTGCATTTTCTAGTATGACACTTTCATCTATTTTTTCAATAAAAAAGACAACAGTTTTTGTCTGTTGTCTTATAATCTCTATTCTTTTTTAGAAAACGTAATACTGCACAGCATCAGGAAAATCAGCGCAAAACCAAGTGCATCGTACAATGTGAACTTATTTCCAAGGATTGTAGTTCCGATGATTGCAGCAGTTATAGGCTCTGCGAAGCTGTAAAGGCTGGCCTTGTTTGGGCCGATTCGCTTAACACCGCTGATGTATAGCGTGAATGCTCCGATGTTTCCAACAAGTACTACGAAGGCTATGCCAAGAAGTCCGTAAATATTTGGTGTGTAAGGGATTTGCCATATTCTAAAGACTAAGCATCCAAATGCGCCACCCATCAAAAATGACCATGCCTGGGCGATAACTACTGGTGTGTCGTTTGTGATTCTTGGCGCAAGCACATTGTAAATCATTACACATACCGCACTTGCTATGCCGGCTATCAGCGCACCCTTTGCTACTGAAAGATTTTCGATGTTTCCATGGGTTGTAAGGAAGAATACACCAAGGATTGCCAGTAATATTGCGCATATCTCACCGACTCTTGGTAATCTTTTTCCATGAATACATGTTACGAGAAGGATGAAAATAGGTGCTAAATCCTGCAAAATCGTACCTATAGCTGCGGTTGAAAGCTCTATAGTTAGGAAATATAGAAACTGGCAGCAGCTAACTCCTAGCAGTCCATATATCAGCATGTTTATAGACTGACCAGGTGTGGCCCATGGTTTGAAGGTTTCTTTTTTGTATTTTATAAGACAGTAAATAAATAAGATAATTCCTGCCATGCCCAGACGAATCGGCACAAGCCACTGACTATCCATCTGCTGCACATCAAATAAATACTGGCCCACAGAACCTGAGAGCCCCCAGCAGGAGGCTCCCAAGATTGTAAGCAATATTCCTTTATAATCACGTTTCATCTGTTAATTAATAATCTCCAATAAATCTTTTTCTACGTGGCACTGCAAAAACAGCACCTGTACGCCTGCGTCCCGAGCCTCTTGTAAAGCGATACCAAACTCCGGGTGAGTCTCCACATTGGGGCGCACTTCTGTAACTCCATCTACCTGAATTACAAAAGCCACCATAGCCTTATACCCAAGCTTTGTAGCCTTTGCCAACTCTCTCAAATGCTTTACTCCACGCTCTGTAGGCGCATCAGGGAAATAGCCTACACCATCTTTAATGAGTGTGCAACCTTTAACTTCTAGAAGATATTCATCCTCACCTTTTTTCATGAAGAAATCGATTCTGGAATCGCCATATTTATGCTCCGGATCAATATAATCGTAATCCTGCTTTTCAAGCCACTCCTTCACCACCGCATTTGGCGCCTGAGAATCTATGTTGATTATCCCAATAGGTGTCTCAACGGCAACCAAATCATATGGGGTCTTACGCTCTGGATTTGTGGCTTTTTCCAGGTATACCGTCCTTCCAGGAAGCAATAATTCCTTGCATCGGCCAGTATTTTTCACATGAACGGTTACTTCCTGCCCATCAATATCTACCTGAGCTATAAAGCGATTTGGACGTGATATGAACTTTGCTTCTACTATATTTTTATATTTCACTAATGATTTTTCTCCTATATCAAGCCCATAAAATATGCCGCTATAACCAACTGGATAATCAGAATAGCTGGCATGCCAATTACAAAATACCAGTGTTTTGTCTTGTGATGAAACAGGTACATCCCTGCCCAAGTTCCAATACTGCCGCCGATTAGGCTGAATAAAAACAGTGTCTTTTCTGGAATGCGCCAAGCTCCTTTGATGGCTTTTGCTTTGTCGATTCCCATTACAGCTAATCCTGCAATATTAACAATGACCAAATATCCAAGTATCAACTTGTCCATGTCATTTCCTCCATCCTTTAAATTCTAGTCTTCACCAAGCAATGTAACTATTCTTGGCTCATGGCCTACTGCTGGAAGATATACGTCAAAAATATCCTTTGCCGCTATCTTCATGCTTGATGTATTTACGCATGGATGGCAGCCGATAAACTCGCTGTTTTTCACATCTTCATCTACTAAAAGCTGTACCGCATGATCTTTATCATTCATCAGCCCCATCACACTTACAGAACCTGGCTCGATATCCAGATACTTAAGCATATCCTCTGGGTCAGCAAATGACAGCCTTGCTGAATTTATCTGCTTTGAAAGCTCCTTTGTTTTGAACTTTTTATCTCCTGGAATCATAAGCAAATAAAAGTTTGTCTTTTGTCTATTACACAAAAACAGATTCTTGCAAATTAATGCACCCAAGGATTTATCTATTTCAGCGCAAACTTCCATTGTGTCTGCGGGTGCATGGTCTATACGCTTGTACTCAATTCCAAGGTTATCCAAATAATCGTATACTCTGACTTCCCTGTCTAATCGTCCTGTTGTGTCCGCTGGTCTTCCTGTTTGTAATTCTGTCATGATATTCTCCTCTATTCTGTCTTTTCTTGTGTAACGATTCCGCCGTCGCTTATTTGCGCATTCACCGAAATATCTTCCAGCCTATCATACAACTGGCGCTGCTTTGCTTCATCAGCAACGTACTGTGTTGTGCAGTTTGCTTGCAATGCTGGTGTAATGATAACGTCCATATTTTCCTCATCATTATCACCATAGCAATGAAGTGTGATAAGCATGGTATCTAACGTCTTTTCGTTGAACCAATAATTTCCAAGACTGTAGACTATTGGCACATCGTTGTAAAACTCGAAGCCCTGAAGGCAATGTGTGTGGGCGCCTATGATTACATCTGCTCCGGCGTCGATGTACTCGTGGGCCGTGGATGTCTGTACCGGCTCAAGCACTGTGGAATACTCCGTGCCCCAATGAGGTAGCGCCACCACAATATCCGCATTAGCATCAGCCTCTTTTATCTCTTCGTCAAAGAGGGCTGTGTCATAGCATCTGAGAATTCCTGGCTCGGTATCTGTGGCCTGTGGTGTCATCTTGTTCTTTTCAGCACGGGATGCAGCCACGAATGCTATCTTCTTTCCCTGGACTTCCATGTATACTGGCTCACTAGCCTCGGCCAGATTATGGCCTGCTCCTACATATGGAATCCCTGCTGTATCCAAGGTATTCATGGTATCAAGCAATGCGTCTTTTCCATAATCGTACACATGATTATTTGCAAGGCCCACGATATCAACCCCAAGCAACTTCAGGTTCTCTACTCTGGCCGGATTGGCTCTGAAAGTATAGGCTTTTCCTGGCAGTGGTTGTCCACGGTCGCTGTATGTAAACTCGTTATTTATCCACATTATATCGGCCTGCTGCATGGTACTTATCAACTCCGGTGAAATGCAATCCGCAATACCATTTGCGCAGGTATTCAGATATTGGGTTGTGGCCCAATTTTCGTCAAAGTTGATATCGCCGGCGAAGCATAACGTGAAATCGTATTCACCATTATCTTCTGTGGTAGATTCCACAGGCTGTGGCTGGCTATAGTTGGCCTCCTGGGCCGACACCTGCTCTTGCAGCGTGCTGTCCTTGCCACAGGATGCAAGCAATATTGCCAAGCATATTGTTAAAGCTATCCTTTTTTTCATTGGCTTTCCTTCCAAACTCCCTAAAATGCTAAATTTAGCTCTTATTATACAACTTCATACTTTAGACGTACATTAATGTTATTATCTTTATATATGACCTTTGTCCGTTTTAAGGTGGTGATTCTATGTTGGGTATTAATGGCATAAACACTAACTTTTCTCCATATAGTAATTCTTTTAATTCTGGCGCTACAACTCCTGTTGATTCTAAAATTGCAGATGAACTGCGTGCTGAGGGCAAAAATGAGTCCTTGGCCAAGAATATTACCAGCGAACGCGCTGCAAAGCGAGCTGGCATAATTGAATGCGAAACTTGCGCCAGCAGAAAATATCAAGACGGATCTGACGAGCAAGTATCCTTTAAATCTGCTGCTCATATATCACCTAATGCTGCTGCGGCTCGTGTCCGCGGCCATGAGCAAGAGCACGTAAACAATGCCTACGACAAAGCTGAGGAAAGTGGCGGCAAAGTCCTTCAGGCCTCTGTTTCTATCCATACTGCTGTCTGCCCTGAGTGCGGCCGCACCTATGTCTCAGGTGGCACAACCCACACTAAGATTGCCTATCCAAACGAAGATAATCCTTATCAAAAAAACAGAAAGGAAGCCGATGCTGGCCTCCTCTCTGGAATGAATTTCGATATGGGTGTTTAAAATCCTTTTAGTTCTTTTATAGGTTCTTTTCAAATATTTGATCTGCAAGACCTACAATAGGAGTAAAATCTGCAATCTTTTTAAATCCATATTTTTCATATAGGCCACGATGTTCGCTTTTTAGATAAACTTTATTTAATCCTAGTTCTTTGCCATAACTTAGGGCTTTTTCTATTAACTTTTCTGAAACTCTTTTTCCTCTAAATGCTTCATCTACAAATACTAGATTTATAAATGGGTGGTAATTATATTCAGGTGGAATATATCCGTTCTCTTCAAAAACGCAAAATCCTGCTATCTGGTTAGCCTCTATAGCAACAAATATTTGCTCTTTATCTTTGAAGTCATGTTTTTCCATCCTATTAGCTAAATTCTTACCTGGATTCCATGAGCAATTTCTAGAAAATGCTATTAGCTTATCCCAATATGTCTCATTCTCATTTACTAATATAATCTCCATTACTACTTATATCCCTTTCGCTCTTTAGCTTTTTCGATAAGTTCTTTAGCTTCCTCAAAAGCTTCTGGAAGATAATCTGCGTACCATTCCTTACCAGCTTTTTCAGCCTTTTTGATTTTTTCCCAGGCTGCATGCTGTTCTTCCTTTGAGTTATAGGTTACTCCAGCAAAGACATGAGGGTGTCGTCTGACCATTTTTTCAGATACAGTCTTTGCTACATCTTCAAATGTAAACAGGCCTTCCTCTTCTGCTATAACAGAATGGAACATTACTTGAAGGAGCAGATCACCAAGTTCCTCTTTTAGATTTTCTGCCTCACCCGTTTTATCAAGGATGTTTATTCCACTGACAACCTCAGCAGCTTCTTCGATTACTTCTGGCTTTAGGCTTTCATGGGTTTGTACCCTATCCCAGGGGCAGCCATTTTCACTTCTTAGTGTTTCTACTATTCCTTTTAATCTATCGATTTCTGCCATGATTTACCTCATTGTAAATATTTGAATTCAAATGTGTTTGGAGTATAGATTTGAGTCGATATATCCATCAGTAATTCCCTCCCAGTTTTTTAATAATCGGAGTGACGCGATTTGAACGCGCGACTTCTACATCCCGAATGTAGCGCTCTACCATCTGAGCCACACCCCGTAAAGTAAATAGCTGCAAAGATTACTCCTTGCAGGCTTATATCTTTTTGTTACTACTGTAAGCAATTCTTATTGCTATTAAAATAATCAATAATTTACTTACATAGCCTAGATATTCAACCCCACCAATTGCTAACTGTGAGAATACATTTATCAAAGAATGAGTCATCACGCATAGCCATAGATTCTTTGTTTTTACATAAAGTGCTGAAAGAATAAAGCTGTTTGTTAATAACCCAATAAGAAAAGGCACTACACTTACACCAGCAATTGTTCCTTCTATATAAAAGTATAAGAAATGCCATATGCTCCATGACACAAAAGTTATTAACGTTGAATAAATGTAATTAAGCTTTTCTTGTAATGCTGGCTGATAGAAATATCTCCAACCAATCTCTTCAAGTCCACCAAATGCGATATGTTTTACAAACATCATTAATGGAATATACCAAGCATTAATTATAAATTCACCACCTAATATCACTGGTAGAAAATCGATGAATATAAAAATCAATACCAGTAGATAGTCTTTTGTGCTTTGCTTGAAATTGAAAAAATCAGCTACGATTGTTTTAAAAGTTATTTTTCTATATTTTAAAGAAACTATTATTCCCCATAAAGCTGATGAAATGCCACCTATAGCAATAGCTATCATGCCTAATGGTGAAGTATAGTCCACCGTAAATCCGAAATTCCTTAGCAGGTACACAACTAGACATACTAATGCAATCTGGCCTAAAGCTCCTGCGATATATAGGGAAATAGCTTTAGTTCTTTTCATAAGGCGCCCCTTCGTAAATTATAATTCAGCCGCAATCTCTGATATAGCAACTAGTGTAGCTTCTCCACTGATAGTGATTCTATTATTATCCTCTAATCTGCAATGTACATATCCACCACGTTTTGAAGCCTGGTAAGCTTTGAGAGCTTCATCATTGATTCTTCTGATGGCCACCTATCCATAACACACTATACTCATTCAATTAAGCTTTAAGCTTAATTTTGATTGCAACATAACCTATTAGAAGTGCTATAGCCAATAAAAAACAATATATAATATCCCAAATCCCAGCAAAGACAATTCCCATCCCTGGTCCAAAGTTAGCATCCTGCCAAAATGCATAGTTCGAGAATTCATACTCTAATGTCGTAATTATCATTCCTACGATATTGGCACATAATACTTTAAAAATATATTGATTATATTCCTTATGTGCATTACTTTTAACTACATCAATAAATATGAAAACAACCGTTACTACGAAAGGCGTTACAATCTGACGTAGTTCCAATAATGGAATATAAGGAATGAGCCAGGCTACTATAATCAATAAATGTGCTATGCTAAGTTTCTTATTCATAATTCTATCCCCCTCAACTTTCATGATGTTATAATTACTGACTTATATTAAAAATCGTATCTCTTAACCTCACAGTTTTTGATTCCACAAGATGAAAACTCCTCATTTGTCATTTCTGTAAAGTAGGATTCCACCATTCTTGCAATTCCATTATGGGCTACCAATATGACCTCTCTATCTGATGCCTTTATATCATCTATAAGATTGTATATTCTCTGAGCAAGATGAAGCATAGATTCACCAGTTCCAAATCTGCTTGCCATATCCTTTTTTGCTTCGTGGAATTCTGCTCCATCTCTTGGCGTAGACTCATATCTTCCAAAATTCTGCTCTTTGAGCCTTGGCTCTATTTCCATAGGTATTCCTGTAATCTCAGAGATGTGTCTTGCTGTTTCTTTTGCTCTTACAAGAGGTGATGCCAGGATTACATCCGCAGTAATTCCCTGCTCTAATATCTTTTTACCAGTTTCTATGGCTTGCTCATGCCCTTTTTCTGTAAGCTCGATGTCTGTTTCACCGCAAATCTTATTTTCTACGTTCCAAACAGTTTCTCCGTGTCTAATAAAATAAAAATGATCCATGTTTATATACTTCCTAATTCTTTACAATTAATGCTTTTCTTTTATAATTTTAGTACTGCAATAATCTCTTCTCCATCCATATCACCAGTCTCAACAAATCCATATGATGCATATAAATCCTTTGCAACTTGATTCTCTGGTTCATAAGATAACCAACAATATTCAGCAGGACCACATGGATATGTCTTAATAAAATCAAGTCCAAGTTTTACTGCTTGTTTACCATATCCCTTGTGTTGATGTTCCTTATCTATCATCAATCGCCATAAATTATAATTACTAGTAGCTATTTCTGGTGCATCATTCCAATAATCATCCTTATCAAAACCAATCATAAGAAATCCAACTAACTCATCACTATCATATATTCCAAAAGGATAAGCATATCCATGAGCAGTAATAGCTGTATAAGCCTCAATTATACTTATCTCATTACTAGCTACAAACTCTTTTTGCGAATCATTGACAGTAAGTTTTAATATGTCCCATACATTATTCCCGTTTACTTTTTCAAGCCTTAACATCTTTTCCTCCCAGTAATTGTTCTAGCTACATTTCTAAATATTTTATATGTTGTGACTGCCAACTTGCAACTACAACTATTCTTCTTTACTATTTCCAATAATATAACTTCTTAATTCTTCAATATCCAACATAAAATCTTTAGGGTAGTTCTCTTTTATCTTTCTTCTATCATAAAGTTTTTCAGTCAGCTTTGTATGTGAAGCATGTTATAATATCGTCACATATGAAAAAACTTAATACCATCATTGAATCTATTGTATAAGAACATATAAAATGATTATCTGCTCTTGCCTATTAAACTTCTTTTTATACCACTTCTTTGATAATATTATAGATTTCTCTTCCGCTATCTCTTCCGAATACATGCATAGAATCTGCATACATTTGCTTTTTCTGGACTTTATCATGTATAGATACAAACGATATTATTTCATCTACAAGATTTTCATATTCTGTATCATCAAATGCATACTTTATTTTTTGGCATAGTCTCTCTTTTTCTTGATATTTGGCAAACTCTTCTTCTATATTTAATAATGCCATTTTTGAATCTACAAGGGCTTTTCGCTTATTATCATCAGGATCATTCATAGCAGAAATTGCAGCTTCAATTGTTGGTGCTTTAACAATAATCATGCCATCTGATTTATATTTTATGTTTACAAAATCAACAACTGCCTTAAAGCCTTTGTCGTTACTAATAATGGCAATATGTCTTTCTCCCTGCTCCGCTAATATTCCAGCCTGTACTGATATATAAAAATCTAATGCATTCTTTCCAGGAGCTTGTAACTTATATGTACTCCATTTGCAACCACTTTGCTCAATTAAGGTTACGTCACCCTTCCTAATACTCTTACACGCGGCAGAATAAAAAATTATCAAGATATCCTTATCATTCACATACTCTAATCCTTTGAGTCCATTATGATTTGTTACATTTTCGTAATCTACTAGTATTGTCATTTCTTCCTCCTAGATAACACAACTTGTCTATGCTTACTATTTTGAAGAATACATATGTCCATATATAACGACAGTATAACTACTTAAAGCTATTTAAAGACTATTTCAAAGTGATTTCTTAACTTCTTTATAATAACCAGTAATACCTATTAGTTCGATGTATGAACCGACAACAAAAGGTTGTTGCTATGACAACCTTTGTATAAAAAAAGAGCACTACCAAATGGTAATGCCCATATATTTTTATATATTTATTGCATAGAAAAAGACTCTGGGCCCTTACATAAACCCTACAATTTTCCTACAAGAATATAACAAAACCCATAATCTCTTTGCCCCCAAAAAAATTTAAGCCCACACAGAATATCAGTATTGATCCTATTAATGAAAGATAGTCCATGAGAAAAGGCTGCCATCGGCAGCCTATAATACAATATTACAACTCTGTAGAACCAACTTTATCTCCGTTAGCAACAAAGTAGATTCTATGTTCTTTAGGCTTAATATAAATGCTGATACCTGTGAGCTCAACGCTCTTGTAGTCTCTCTTGAATTGAGCTTGTGCTTTCTTTAGGCAATCAGCCTCTGTGAATGCAAAATTAATTCCGACCATGGAAAAATATTAGATTTTTTATTAGTGTGGTCTATTGTTTATGTTATCGAAATCGAGAATTTCAAATTCTTCTACAGGCATTGGCTTGTAGAAGTAGAAGCCTTGCATTCGTTCACAGTCTATAGCAATAAGAAAATCGGCTTGTTCTTTAGTTTCCACGCCTTCAGCAATATATTTATATTTTAGGTTACGAAGCATTTGTAGGATATGCTTGACCACAATTTTGCTTTTCTCAAAGTTCTTAGTATTTTTTAGGAAAACATAATCAAGTTTAATTCCATCAACTGGAATTTCTGTAAGCATATTTAGGGATGAATAGCCACTGCCAAAGTCATCCATTTCAACTTCAAATCCTATATCCTGTAGCTGAGCAGTTGTCTCTAATAGTAATTCGTTATCATCAGCATAGGCACTCTCAGTGATTTCTATTCTTAGCTGAGAAGGTTCAATATCGTACTTTTCGATAAGATTCTTGAAGTGCTTTGAGATGTTTTTGTTCTTTTCTATATCAAATCTAGATAGGTTAACTGATATAGAACGTTTAAATCCTTGCTCGTTCCATCTATGAATATCTTTGCAAACTATTTCCCAAACTAGACAATCTAAATCGTAGATGAGACCAGTTTGTTCTAGCATTGGGATAAATTGACCTGGGCTCAACCAACCTAGCTTTTCGTGGTTCCATCTACAGAGAGCTTCTGCGCCTATGATTTCACCAGTTCTATAGTTGACTTGAGGTTGATACCAGACTTTTATTTCATTCTGTTTTACAGCAGTAGAAAAATGACCGCAGATATCTGAAAGCAGTCTTCCTGCTTCCCATTGATCTATGTTATATACTTCGTACCCCCCGTTAATAGATAGATGTGCTTTCTTTTCAGCTAATCTAGCACAGTCTAGCATCTTATCAACGTTAATATTTTTATAATCTTCAGGAGTTAAGACATAAAGACCACTGGATATCTGAACTTCATAGTCGTTGCCCTGATTAATATAATATTTTTTGACTGGTTCAAATACATTTGTTTCCATTGCTTCGAAACCGTTGTCATCAGGTAGGCAGCATAAAACAGCAAAATGATCTGCATCAATTCTGGCCATAGCCTCTTTGTCAGAGAAATACTCCAATGATTTTTCTACCCAGAAGCATAGAAGTTCATCAGCAGAGTTCATTCCCATTTTGTCATTTATGAATTTGAAATTCTTAATGTTGTTGTAAGAAATAATATATGGAGTGGAAGGATTTTCCAGTAGTAGTTCTTTTACTTTTTCACGGAATCCGGCCATACTAAGAGCACCAGTAAGTGAGTCATAGTCTATCATTTGGCGAATTTGATTTTTGGTTCTTTTCTTTAACAGTTGTTGCTTTGCTAGAAAGTGAAGTGCTACAAGAACAATTACAATTGCACACATGATAAAGACATATCTATCGGCGTAAAGGTAGTCCTGTACATCATATTTGTACAGTTTACGAGAAGTATAATCTAAAATAACAGCCTGACGCTGGGTATCACTAATCATAGCAATACCTTCATTAAGTTTTTCTATAAGAGCCTGATTTTCAGGTGTATCTAAAGCACCAACTCTAAATTCAATAGAAAGCATTGTAGTTGGTTGAACATGCAAATCGATATATGAAGGCTTCTGAAGGACATAACTCCAAACGTAGGAATTATGAAGTAATGCGTCAACTTCGTCTTTACGTAGGGCGTCTACACACTTGGCCATATCTTTATACAGTATGACTTCAATATCTGGATATAGGCTTTTTACTGTGTCTGCTATACCAGCTTGAGACTGAAGCATTCCAATTTTTGCATGATTAATGTCTGATACATTATCTCCCTCAGAAGTTACAACAGTGAGAGGAGTTAGCATTAAATCGTCAGAAACGATTGATGACTGTCCAGATGCACTTTCAATTTCGCTTCCTAAAGGCATGACTATATCATAGGAGGTATTATCTAGCGCATCCTTTAGTGAAGATTCTTCCATAGCAATAAATTCTACGTTATAACCGATATTCTCACAGGCAATACGAAGTAATTCTGGTCCAATTCCAATGATTGCACCATCAGAATCATCTATATAAATCATAGGGCATCTATCCACTGGAACGCCGACAATGATGGTATTCTCATTGCTTGAAGCAGCAAAAGAAACCCCGGATATAAAAAATGGGATAGCAAGAATTAGCGAAATAATATTTATAGATATAATTTTTCTCATAGGACTAAGCTTCATAGGTTGATACCATCCTTGGACATAATTGTATATGGTGATTGTACAACAAAATTGAGGAAAATTTATGACCTACTAAAAACTAGGCTTTGAATAAAAAAGTCGATAATTATATTAACCACTTATTTCTTTGCTATATCCTGCAAAATTCAGAAAGCCAGTAACAAGTTATGGAAGGCTGATTTAGATGTTTAAACATAAAAAAGCACTCTCTAGGTTTCCCTAGAAAGTGCTTTATAATCATATCAAGAATTAATCCTGTACATATGGCATAAGTGCAACGTGACGAGCACGCTTGATAGCTACTGTAAGAGCTCTCTGGTGCTTAGCACATGTGCCTGTGATACGACGTGGAAGAATCTTTCCACGCTCAGAAATGTACTTCTTAAGCTTTGCTGTATCCTTGTAGTCGATAACGTTATCTTTACCACAGAAAACACAGACTTTCTTTCTTCTATGCATTGGTCTTCTTCTCTGCTGACCATCGCCTGTCTTATTAAAAGCCATGATTTAACCTCCTATAGATGTTAGTCAAAGCTTTCGTTGCCTTGACTTAGTTGAACGGTAATTCCTCGTCAATTCCATCAGGGATATTCATGAAGCCGTCGCCTGCATCTGAGCTTGGTGCGAAACCTGCGCCACCGTCGAAGCTGCTGTTTCCGCCGCCCTGAGAATTCTTGCTCTCTGCGAACTCAACATTCTCACATACAACATCGGTAGTGTAAACCTTCTGGCCGTCCTTGTTTGTGTAGCTGCCTGTCTGAATACGACCTTCAACTACGAACTTTGTGCCCTTGCGAGCATACTTCTCAAGGAACTCACCTGTCTTGCCAAATGCAACACAGTTAATGAAATCAGCTGTCTGCTCATCTCCATCACGCTTAAATCTACGATCAACTGCTAATGAAAATCTTGCAACAGCGCTGTTGTTTGCTCCACCGTAACGAACTTCTGGGTCTCTTGTGAGACGTCCCATAAGAATAACTTTATTCATAATTAATCTCCTTATCTTATACTATTAAGCCTCGTCAGCTCTAACGCATAAGAATCGAAGTACGTTGTCCATGATGCGAACATTCTCCTCGATCTGAGCAGGTACGCCTGGCTCAGCATCGAAGTGGATGAAGTAATAGTATCCTTCATTCATCTTCTGAATGTCATAAGCAAGTCTCTTCTTGCCCCAATCATCGACGTCTGAGATCTGTCCACCAAAGCGAGTGATATACTCCTTTGCCTTTTCAACTGTGGCAGTTCTTGCATCGTCTTCGATCTTCGCATTAACAACGAGTGCTAATTCATACTTGTTCATGCTTTCTACCTCCTTTTGGTCTATTGGCCAAACTAGCAATGCTAGCCTAGCAAGGATATAAATGTTTTATACCACGAATTAAGATAATAGCATGAAGCTGTGCGTTTTTCAAGGCTTAACTGAATTTTTATTGTATTTTTTGTATTATTCTCAGTGAATTACAATTCTATTCCCTGAAGCTTTGCTAATTCTGTAAACACCTGTCCGATTCTGTCGGTAATCACCAGTGTGTTCTCTGCTCTGCGAACGGATAAATCGGTTTGATTGATTATTACCAGATATTTTCCTCTGAAATAATTAACAAATGATGCTGCCGGATACACTGTAAGTGATGTTCCGCCAATTATCATCATATCTGCTTCTGAAATGGCTCTGATTGCGCCTTCCACTGCATCCTCAGGCAATCCCTCTTCGTAAAGAGTGATATCAGCCCTGACTGTGCCACCGCAATAATCGCACTTTGGGATCTCATCCTCTGAATCGAAAATGAAATCTACTGGATAGCTGGTTCCACAGTTCATACAGTAATTACGAAGTGCACTGCCGTGGATTTCATAGACTTTCTTACTGCCAGCCTTCTGGTGTAGGCCGTCGATATTTTGAGTAACCACGCCTGTGAGCTTACCCATTTCTTCAAGCTTTGCCAGATATTTATGAGCATTGTTTGGCTCGATGTTTCGCGTATCCATCTTTTGACGATGAAATTCGAAATAAACCTTTGGCTCCCTAATCAGACAACTGTGACTAAGTAGATACTCTGGCTGGTACATATCGAATCTGACATCATGCTGATTGTACAAACCGTCCTTGCTTCTGAAGTCTGGAATTCCACTTTCTGTGGATACTCCTGCTCCGCCAAAAAATACGATTTTCGACGAATCTTCTATCATATTTTTCAGTTCTTCAATTTTATCCAAAACATTTCCCCCCTTCTTAAATTCTAAATGTTAAGGTGTAAAACAACTGCAGCACAGATGATTCCGATGAGTATTCCAACAGCAATTTCTGGAATGGTGTGACCCATCTTTTCCTTAAATCTGTTGATATCAAGTGGCTGCTTGCCTTCTTCCTTACGCTCTTCGTTAAGATTGTTCAGTGCCTTGCCCTGGCGCTGTGTTTCAAATCGAACTCCTCTTGCATCATAAATGACAACGATTCCAAAGAATAATGCCATTACGAATTCAAATGAGGAAGCCCCGTAAATTGCGCCAGTCACAACCATAAGCGCTGTAACTGTGGCTGAGTGAGAGCTTGGCATTCCCCCTCCGCCGTATAGTCTCTCCTTGCAAAAACCTGATTTTACAGTATCAATAATGATTTTAATAATCTGCGCAATAAACCATCCTGCTGCAGGTGCTAAAAAAATCTTGTTTGTAAACAAATCCACGATGAAATGCATTATATTCTCCTATCTCCTATAGCAAAGCGTTGTAAATATCTCGCTTGCTGACTCCTCTATCTTTTGCCACTGCCTTCATGGCTTCCTTTTTATCCATGCCCTTGCTTAAGTACATATCCATGTGCTCTTCAATGGTCATGTCCTCATATGCCGCTCTTGCTTCTTCTAAAACCTCTGCTTTAGATTTGCCAGCTATAACAAGAACGTACTCTCCTCTAGGCTCTTTGGTCTCGTAGGATTTTAAAGCTCCACCGATTGTGGTCTTCTCTTTTTCTTCGTGCTTCTTTGTAAGCTCCCTACAAAGAGTGATGCCTCTATCCTCACCAAGGACCTCTGCAAGCTCTTTTAATGTGCCTATCAAATGATGTGGTGCTTCGTAAATAATGACAGTTCTTGTCTCGTTTTTGGTCTCCTCTAAGACTCTGCGACGTTCTTTTTTGTCTTTTGGAAGAAATGCCTCAAAAGCGAATCGTCTACAGGCCTGGCCAGACATGGTAACAGCTGTGATACATGCTGCTGGACCTGGGACCGATGTGACCTCGATTCCCTCGTCGTAACACATCCTAACAAGCTCTTCCCCTGGGTCTGATATGCCAGGTGTGCCTGCGTCCGTGATTACCGCAATGTTCTGACCTTCTTTTAATTTTTCTATTAAAGTGATGGCCTTCTCCACTTTATTGAACTCGTGGTAGCTGGTCATAGGTGTGTCTATTTCAAAATGATTTAATAGCTTTATTGAATTTCTTGTATCTTCTGCTGCAATTAAATCCACCTCTTTGAGGATTCTTACTGCTCTAAAAGTCATATCCTCAAGGTTTCCTATTGGAGTTGCAACTAAATATACTGTTCCTGTCTGTGACATTTATAATCTCCTATTGGAAGATAATTATTTATCTAATCCGTATATCTCGTAGATTTCATCTGTGTACTGGCCTGGCTCCTTGTAAACAATCAATGGCGCCTCCACTGTAAGCTGGGCTCCGCCGCCACGCACACCTTCTATCAGAACCATGTTTGGTTCCTTGTCCACGTATGGGTAAACCAGGCGCATCCTCTTTGGCTCAAGCTTGTACTTTCTCATGGCTTCAAAGATTTCTACTATGCGTGATGGTCTATGTACAAAATAACATCTGCCTCGCTGCCTTAAAACAGCTGCTGTTTCTCTCACCACATCATCCAGGGTGCAAAGCAGCTCGTGTCGAGCTATAGCTTTTGCGTCGTTTGGATTCTTTAATCCATGATGATTTGTCATGTATGGTGGATTGCTGGTGACAACATCCATGGAAGCTTTCCCAAAGATTTCACTAGCACTTTTGATGTCACCTTCTATTATATCAATTTTCTCTTCCAGATGATTAAACAATACTGAACGTCGTGCCATATCTGCACTTTCAGGCTGAATTTCAAGGCCAGTGAAATGCTTTCCTTCGGTCTTGGCTTCAAGAAGAATAGGCAGAATTCCTGTGCCCGTTCCCAAATCCAGCACTCTTTCTCCTTCCTTGACACTAGCAAAGCCCGATAGCAAGACAGCATCCATGCCAAAACAGAATTTGTCAGGATGCTGAATTATTTGATATCCATTTATTTGTAAATCATCTAGTCGCTCGTCTTCCTGCAACAGATTATTCATTAATTATCCTCCAGGTCGGCAAGTTCCTTTGCCTCTTCCTTAGAAACCTGTACCTTTTTCTTACGAGGCTTAAACTTAAGAACTGATGTAGGATAATCCTTTACCTCTTTTAAATCGCCATCTTCAAAAAGAACGCGGACAGTCTGGCGAAGAACGTTTACTGACTGAACTGTACCCTTGATTCCCTCAGGAGTTGTAACTGAATCATTGATTCCTGGAAGGCGGCTGTTAAGGTATTCGTATGTCTCCTGCTCGTTCTTTAGGCAGCACATAAGTCTACCGCAAAGTCCTGAGATTTTTGTAGGGTTAAGTGAAAGGTTCTGCTCCTTTGCCATCTTGATTGATACTGGAACAAAATCTCCCAACCAGCTTTTACAGCAGAGCTCTCTACCGCAGATTCCGATACCGCCCATAAGCTTTGTCTCGTCACGAACACCAATCTGACGAAGCTCGATACGTGTATGGAACACTGCTGCAAGATCCTTTACAAGCTCTCTGAAATCGATACGTCCATCTGCTGTGAAATAGAAAATAAGCTTGTTGTTGTCGAATGTGTACTCGGCACCAACTAACTTCATTTCAAGCTCACGCTTTGCGATTTTCTCCTCGCAAATTCGCATGGCCTCTTTTTCTTTTTCAATGTTCTTGATAGCCTTTTTAGCATCTTCTTCTGTAGCCTTGCGGATGATTTTCTTGATAGGTCCTGGAACCTCATCATCCGAAATCTCCTTGTCTACAAGTAAAACTGTTCCGATTTCAACACCGCGAACTGTTTCAACAATAACCTGATCCTCACGCTTAAGCTCTATGCCGTTTGGATCAAAATAATATACTTTTCCGCCTCCTCTGAAGCGTACTCCAATAACCTTTATCATCTAGTGTCTCCTTTAGTTTTCAGGATTTCTCATCCTCTGTATAAGAAGCATAATGGTCAATTCAAAATTGACATTTGCATTAAGTCTGGCTCTAGTTTCTGAGATTGCATCGAAAATCTCGTTTAGGCCATGATATGACAGGCTCTGTGCCTGGTCGTGAATATCGAAGGCATCCTCTGAAAATAGCAGTAAATCATCCCTCGATGTCGATTTATATAATAGCACATCTCGATACCAAAGAGTTATTAAATCTAGCAATTGCTCGATAAATGGCTGAAATTTCTCACTATCGGAATCTTCTTTTTTATCTCTATCGTTGTCCTCTTTGATGGATTTCACTTCGTCAGCTATCTGCTGCTCATCCATTTTGCTTGCTTTTTTACAAAGGGCAACAACACGATTTTTAACATCATTGAAAGTTACATCTGTAGCAAGTGCAATGGCCTTTCCCACATTTCCCTGGGCAAAGCTGGCCACCATCTGAGACTGATAATCAACAGTCTCATACTGTGTCTGCAATATCCGCTTTATGCTTTCTGTATCTACGGATTTCATTTGGATAAGAACGCATCTAGACAGGATTGTCTGAAGAAATGCATTATGATTTGCTGTAAGCAGAATGATAATCGCGTATTCTGGTGGTTCCTCAATAGTCTTAAGAATGGCATTCTGTGCCTGAGGATTCATTCGCTCTGCTTCATCTACGATATAGATTTTATATTTGCTGCTGTATGGCTTGATATCAACATCATTTACAATCTGCTCACGTACTACATCTACGCTGATGTTGTTTTTGCCATCTTCTCTTCTAACGAAAATAATATCAGGATTATTTCTCGATAGAGCTTGTTTGCAAGAATGGCACTCCAGACAAGCGTCATCTTCAGATGGATTCTCGCACTGAAGCATTGCTGCGAATGCCTCTGCCAGCATCATCTTTCCTGAGCCTTTTTCACCGCTGAAAATATAGGCATGGCTATGATTTCCTGTTTTAACTGCATTTCTTAATAGGCTCTTTGCCTCTTCCTGCCCTACTATCTGCGCAAAGCTCATCTAACAAAATTCTCCTAATCTAGGTGATTATATCAAGGAGCAATCCCCTGATTTCATCTACTCTATTTAATATATCAATGTGGTCTTTTTCATCTTGAACGAGGGCTGTTGCCAGCTCATCCATATGCTCATCTACAAGCTTTATCATACCATAAACTCTATGGCGACCACGTCTGTCTAAAAAGTTTTCTCGTGAAAACTTATGGCTTCGATTTACAACCTCGTTAAGGAAATCCTTGACCAATCCGCGGTAGCGCTTCATGTCACGAATATCCATATGCTCAGACAAAAGCTTTCCCTGAGTGGTTATGTCGTTTAAAAGATTTGTGAGCTTTTCCTGAAGCTCAGCATCATCTACGGCTGCTGCAAGTGTAAATTTGAATGTGTCATCTACAGGTGCTGTGGATTTTGCCTGGTCTGTAGGTTGAACTTGGCTCACATCATTTACTCTAATATCCATGCTAACCCCTTCTATCTTTTATAAAGGTGGCGATTCTATCGCAAGTGATTCTGCTATCATCATCGTTTTTGAAAACATTAGAAACCTGCGCTGCATCCAGATTCTCCTGTGAGAAATCCTGCTGGTCAGCCAAGAATCGTCTGCACATCTCTTCGTACTTTGGGTGTTCCTGACTGCGCTCTCTCTCAAGTGCTCTTGAAAGACGAACACCATCATCTACTTCTATATATATCGGCAAAACAGCGTCTTTTCCGTAATAATCACGAATCTTTACAAAGCTTTCAACTGTACCAATGATAAGATAATCATTTTTCGATAAATCAATCTGCCCATCGTCTACTGTAAAATAGAACCATGGACCGTGAACAGTATCGTATTTACGAATTTCGATTACCTTGCCTGCCTCTACTAATTTATCCTTTTCTTCGATAGAAACGAAGTTGTATTCATCTCCAGGCTTTTCATTACTTCTGATTGGTCTGGTTGTGTATGAAACAATTCGCTTTAAATCTAAATCCCCTTTGTCTAGCAAAAGCTTAAATATAGTGTCTTTTCCCGATGAGCTTTTGCCCATTATGCAATAAATACTTCCCATTTTGTCCTCTTTTTTCTTTTGTATCTAAAGTATAATTCAGCCAAGGCTAATTGACAACGTAGATACAGTCATTATTTATTCCCGTTACGTGTATTCCACTTTCTTTTGCCTGGCGGATTATTTTGATTGCTTCCTCTGAAATGATTTCTCCTGGTACTACAATAGGTGCCCCTGGAGGATAAAGACAAATCTCATCCTGACATACAAGTCCTGTGGCCTTTGAAAGGTTGACCTGGCGGCCTTCGCCTTTCTTAGCTTCCCAAGGCTCCATTAATTTTTCGCTATCAATCCAGACCATTGGCACATCAATATTGCCATCATCTAAACCTTCGTCAATTTCAAGCAATGCTTTTTTTAATCTTTCAAAGCCTTTTCTTGAATCCATAATGCTTGTCATAGCAAGCAGGTATGAAAAGCTTGAAAGCTCTGTTTCTATTTCGTATTTATCCCTAAGGATTCTAGCCAGTTCTACTCCAGAGATATTTGTGTGCTTTGTAATTATTACAAGCTTTCCTGGGTCCTTTGTTTCGCCTGATTCTACCACTACTTTCAGGTGTTTTAATTTTCCACTAATCTTGTAGAAATCCTGTAAGTTATCCACATAATTCCTAAACATATCCTCGGATTGTTCAAGAATGGCCATGCAGTGACTAATGGAATTCATCAGTACATAGCTTGGTGAACTAGTCTCGAAAATATCCAAAGCTGCTGCAATCTTTCGGCTATCTACTCTATTTCCACTCACGTGCATTACCGCTGTCTGGGTAAGCGCTGGCAAAGTTTTATGGAGACTTTGGATAGTGATATCTGCTTTTCCTACTGCGGATTCTTTGAATGCTTCATTAAATCCAAGATGAGCACCGTGAGCCTGATCAACTATCAGTATTATGCCTTTTTCGTGACAGTATTTTGAAATATCTTCCAGCTTACAATGATATCCTTCGTAAGTAGGGCTTGTCAGAAGAATTGCTTTGGGCATACCGTATTTTTCTACTGCAGATTTAATCTCTTCTAAAGTTGCTGCCCTGTATATTCCATTTTCATCTGCTCTAGAATTAATATATCCAACCTTCAAGTGTCTTAGGATTGCACCATTATAAACACTTTTATGAGAATTTCTCTGGATAAGAATTAAATCATTTTCACAACAACAGCTATATATCGCAGCAAGGTTTCCTACCGTGGAGCCGCCAACCAGAATAAAGCTTTTATCTGCTCCATAAATTCTGGCTAACCTTTCTTGCTCCTCCGCTATAACCGCCTCCGGGTCATGCAAATCATCCACTCCGTCCACTTCTGTCATATCTATTTTGTATGGTCCATCAAGCATTCTCTTATGGCCTGGCATGTGGAATGGATACATATTTGATTTTGAATAATCTTCTAATATTTTTTCTAAACTCATTTTCTAGCTTTTATTTTCTACAAAGAATCAATATAATGGATTTTATCAAAGCAAGGAGGATGTTATGAATAGGACTTTAGTTATCCTTTGCGGTGGCGATAGTTCCCGCATGGGTACAAAGAAAGCACTTTTACCCTTTGAAGATAAAACTATGGTTGAATATATCTACGATAAATTCAGTCCATTTTTTGATAAGATTTACCTTTCAGTAAATGAGCGTGGTGACCTTACTCATTTGGGCCTTGATGCTCAGGAAATTCCTGATATCTATCGAAACGCCGGCCCTGTAGGCGCCATTCTTTCCTGCCTTACAATGATTTCAGGAGATAGAGCATTTTTCATGTCAGTGGACACTCCATTTATGGATCCACGCATTGCAGCTTATCTCTATGACCATTCATATAATTACGACATCACATCTTTTAAGTTTGATGGTGAATTTTTAGATACCATCTGTGGTGTTTATCACAAGCGTTGCATCGGCCCTCTTTTCAAAAGTATCTTTTTCAAAAAAACTACCAAGAGTTACATTCAGGCTAGATGCTATACCAATCTTGTGGATACGGAAACTATTAAGAGCATTTCCTCTATTTCCATGGAGCAGCAGTTTTACAAAGTAAACGACAGAAAGTCTTATTACTATGCTGTTTTCTCCATTTTAAAACACAACTTTGTTTGCTAATCCTTAATCCAGGAATCGCTTAAGCTGTGGCATCCAATCTCCAAGGAAGACCATGTTCTTTTCCATGGCGTCCCAGATTGGGCTTAAGAAATTAATTATGCAATTATTAACGTCCGACCACTGTGGCTCGGACTTCTTTTTTTGCCTCAGCTCAACCTTCCACTTTCTTTTCATGTAGGTGTAATCACCGTAGCTTTTGAGCATATTAAGTCTTGTGTCATCGATGACTATATCTTTTTCTTTTACAAGCTCATTTAATCTATCCTTTACCTTTCGCCCATTTACTGGATTTGATGTAAGGATTTCATAGGCATCATAATAATGATCCATGTTATTTATAAGCTCTAGTTTATCTATTATCTCAAGCAGATGCTTTGACAATTCTTCCTCTTTTGGATTGATAAGCACATCTACTTTTCTATTTCCGTATGCAATCAGTTCCAAAGTGATTTTTTCTGGTTCATGGCTTGCCCCGTGCTTTTTGAAATATAGATTTATCGGAATGTACATATCATCAATGGTTATTTTTAAACTGATTCCGGTTTCACCTACAGAACCGTTTACCACCATACCCTCTAAAGCACCCTTAGCCATTATTTCTTTTAGTATATCTCGCATGTAAAGGATTGCCATTTTGTCATCAAGGTCTCTTACATACTCGTAGTAGATATTACTGATGCAAAGATCTTTGTAGACATCGGATTTGAATTCTGCTGAATTACAAAGATATAGCTCGTTGCAATATTTTCCATTGGCAAGCAGTTCTATTACAATTTCACATACTGCTGCAGAAAGCAAATTCTTGAAAGGAATATTCAATTGTTCCGACTTTTCCTTTATATTGCCCTTGTTAATCATTACAACCACACACCTATCATATTCTGGACTTTTTTAAGGACCTTACGTTCCTTGGCATATTCCATAAGCTTCGCCACATCTTTTTTCTCATCCATGATGTAGGCTAATACTCCTGTTTTGAATATTTCTCTATCTATCTTTTCTTGATATTTCAGTACATCGCAGATTAATCTTTCTTTGGTGTAGATTTTCATACGACCACCAGCGAAATCTGCCTCTGTCACACCAAGCTCCAAAACTTCTGGCTCTGTATAGTATGGCTCCACAATTGGATAATCAATATGGAATCTGGATTTACTTGTGTTTTTATTAATCGCAATACTCCACTTGTATGGTCTATCCTTCAAATAGCCATACACCCACAATGCAGATTCGATTGTGAGGATGCCATCTTCCCCAAACAATTTATAAATCCACTGCTCTTCACTGCATTCAAAATACTTTGTAGTGTAGTATCCGCTTTTTACTCTGATTAAATATCCCTCTTCTACGAACTTAAGCACGCGACGATAGTCTACTCCCAGGGCTTCAATTTCACTTGTTTTAATTAATCCGCCGTTAGCCTCTACTAAATCATTAATCTGCTCCAGCTGATACTGCTTCTTTTCATCTCTTGAAAATAAGTTTTCCATTTTTTCCACTCCTGCTTGCTTTACGAGGTTATTTTCTTCATTATCACATTCTATTATTGAGGTGTCAACTAATCCTTAGTTCTATTATATTTTATAATTTGTCTTCTATTTGTCGTATAATTGTCCTATAATACAAATATAGCAATTAATATTGTCTTTTTGGAGGAATATATGTCTGAAGAAAAAATCACTCTTAGAAAAAATCCTTCTCGTAAAGAATGTGAGAAGGTGATTAAGAAGATACTAATGACCGAGGTCCTTGAGCGAGGTACAAATGAACATTTCAAAAGCGCTTCTGATTTCATGAGCTACTTCCAGTCTCTATATCCTGCTAGTGACAGCTTAACAAAGCAAGTCCAACGTGCAGTGAAAGCTCTTGGTATGCCAAAGGATGATCGAGGCTATTTCATCATAAACAAAACTGAGGAACAGCTTGGCCAGGATAAAGAAATTGCGTTTCTTATGACAAAGTCTCATTGCGAGCTTACTCCTTTTGAGAATTATGAAACTTTATTTTTGAAGGCCGATGGAAAATATAAGGATTATCTATTCCAGCTTCTTTCTGAATCCGATACATTTGCAGACAAGGTAATAACCATGATTAACTCTTCAAATGGAATCATATTGTTTACAAACAACAAGCATCAGTTGGAAATTCTGATAAATAGTCTGATAAATAGATAAATATTTTCTGTAAACGCGAAAATAATTTTAATGTCTGTAAAAATACAAAACGACAGTCTAACAAATATAGGCTGTCGTTTTTATTATACTTCGTCGTTATTATGAAGAATCAGGACATTTCTTGTCGTTTATCTACGTCTTTTTCTTCTCTTACCATTATCTCTAATGATAGTCATATTGGTCTTTGGTTGTTTTTGATGTCTGCTCATGAATCGATGTCTGAATAAAAGTATCTCACTTGATTTACTTCTTATAAACATAATCAAACAAATAACCGCAAGAACTATAAGAATTACTAATCCGATTTTTGGATAGTCAACTTGTATATATTCTTTACCGCTTCCACCATTTTCTACAGGAATATTATCGAATGGATAGCTTCCGGCTGTTTCTGCGTTTGTAAATATCAGATTTGCATATCCTACAGACTTATCTGCATATGAGTATTGTAGCTGGCCTATAACTGACGAATCTTCTGAATCAGAATAAGGAACTACTGTTGAGGTTACATCTAATATGCTGGCTGTCTTTGGAATAACGATTATTCCATCTTCATCTACTTTTATTAATTCACTGTTTTCACTAAGGATTCCTGTTACATTAACATCATCCTCTGATATTGAAGCAAAATCCGCTACTGCGTATTTGCTAAAGTTGTCAAAACAATACTCAAACAGGTTTGTTGTATCAGTATACTCATCTGTGGTTGTATCTTTCATTACAACACACACAAGTGTCATTCCATCTTTCTTTGCATATGTAACAAGTGTTGCGCCTGCCACTACAGTATATCCCGTTTTACCACCTAGACAATACTCATACAAATACTGATTTGTCTTGTAGTAATGAAGCATTTGATGGTGGTTATTAAGTGGCGTTGGATCTGAATGCTTATTTGTAGCTGGGATTGTGTAGTTCTTTGTTCCAACTATTTCTGCAAACTTTGGAATCTTGTATGCCGCTCTTGAAATCAACGCCATGTCATAAGCACTTGTATAATGCTCTTCATCAGGAAGACCATTAGAATTGTTGAAGTGAGTGTTCTTGCAGCCTAGCTCCTTGGCTTTGGCGTTCATCATATCAACGAAGCTATCCATATCACCAGCAACATGCTCGCCTAATGCGTATGCACACTCATTTGCTGATTCTAGCATCATTCCATAGAGCGTCTGCTCAACAGTCATTTCCTCTCCAACATCTCTGGCGATACTGGAAGAACCAAGCTCTGTACCATATACCGCTTCTGCAGAAAATGTGACTGTCTCATCCAAATCGCAGTTTTCCAATACGATAAGGGCAGTCATTATTTTTGTGATACTAGCAGGATAATGTACATCATCCATATTCTTAGAATATAGGATTGTTCCTGTTTCCTCTTCCATTACAATGGCTGATTCCGCCACTACATCAACTCCACTAGGCCAATAATCTGCAGCCTCGGCCTGGATTGATTTCATTGTAAATATACTATTAGCAATAAAAATAAAGGCTAATGCCTTTGCAAGTTTTCTTTTTATATTCATACTCTTTTTCCTTTACGACTATTTAGTATAACTTCTCTATTTAGTCTGTTGCAATACTAATCTTACGATTTTTATGTTATAATCCATTTTGATTTTATTTTTGGAGGTTATTATGAGATTAAGAAATATCCCAGGAGCTGATGAGGTTGTTGCAAATAGTCCTTATTGCATTCAGAATCCTACAAAGCTCAAGGGCTCATATAAAAAAGAAGTATTTGGCAATGACAATCCTATTCATATTGAAATCGGAATGGGTAAAGGACAGTTTATCACTACTCTTGCAAAAGAGAACCCTGATATCAACTATATAGGTATCGAAAGATATACTTCTGTTTTACTTAGAGCCGTTCAGAAGGTGCAGGATGAAGAAATTCCTAATCTTCGCTTTATCTGTTTTGATGCTGCTGAGATACTTGATATCTTTGCTTGCCATGAAGTAGATAGAATTTATCTTAACTTCAGCGATCCATGGCCAAAGGACAGACATGCAAAGCGTCGCCTTACATCTTCTACTTTCTTAAACAGATATAATTCAATTCTTTCTAAAGAAGGACATATTGAATTCAAAACTGACAACAGAGATTTATTTGATTTTTCTGTAGAAGAAATAGACAATCATCCTTTATGGAAACTTGATGCTGTAACTTACGATTTACATAATGATGAGACTATGAACGCCGGCAATATTATGACTGAATATGAAGAAAAGTTTTCTAGTAAAGGAAATCCAATTTGTAAGCTCATTACAAGTAGATAATAGTAAAGCCTTGATTATTACAATCAAGGCTTTTATTTTATATATTTTTTAGATATAAAAAAACCACCGAAGAAACTTCGATGGTCAAATGCGCGATCAGGGGTTCGAACCCTGGACACCCTGATTAAGAGTCAGGTGCTCTGCCAGCTGAGCTAATCGCGCTCATTTATTTGTTATTGCCTCAGCAACGAATATAAGTATATAGCCTGATTAACATTTTTGCAAGTCTTTTTTTTATTTTTTTTCGTTTTTTAACAACTTTTTTTACTATAGTTATCTGAAAATTCCAACACACTTATTTTTTATAATTTATTGATTATAAAAATAACAATACCTGCCTCTGATTTGAGACAGGTATCTTAATTTTATATATTTGCAAATAGCTTTTCTATTTCTTCAGGACTCATTACCCTATTAGGATCAGTTAAATCTATTCCTACATCTGGAATAACTATTGAATCATCTTCTGGTTCTGGCTCAGGCTCTGGCTCCGGTTCAGGTTCCGGCTCTGGTTCCTCTTCTGGAATATCTCCAACCTCTTCTAACAGAGCATCCAAGTTTGCACCTATGTCGTCTACTGGAGCTTCTTCAGCTGCAGGTTCTTCTACAACCGGCTCCTCGGCTGGGATTTCTTCAGCTACTGGTTCCTCTGGTACTACTTCTTCAACTGGAGCTTCCTCTACTATTGGCTCCTCTGGAATTACTTCTTCCACTGAAGCTTCCTCTGCCACTGGCTCTTCTTCTACAACAGCGTCTAAATCAAGGCCTAAGTCTTCTACCGGCTCTTCTACTTCTGGAAGTTCCTCTATCGGAGCTTCTTCTTCAACCACTGCATCCAAATCAAGACCTAAATCATCAACTGGTTCTTCAGCTTCTGGCAATTCCTCTACTGGAATTTCCTCTTCCACTGAAGGTTCTTCTACTATAGCATCTAAATCAAGACCAAGGTCTTCAACTGGCTCTTCTGTAGATTCTTCTTCGATTACAGCGTCTAAGTCAAGGCCTACATCCTCAATTGGTTCTTCTGTTGGTATTTCTTCAGCAGGGGGTTCTTCCACTGGAGCTTCTTCTACTACTGGTTCTTCTAATGGAACTTCCTCAACCATTGGTTCTTCCATAACTGACTCTGGTTCAGGTTCAGGTGCTACTGCAGGTTCAGGCATTACTGGCATCACTGGAGGTGGTGTCATCTGCATCTGCATAGGCTGAGCCATAACAGGAATTCCATTTTGAATTTTACCTTCGATATTTGATATCTGTGATGTAAGTGCTGCTATCTTTTGCTGTATATCAAGGTTTGTTTCTTTTAATAAAGTTTGCTGTTTTTCAAGAATCTGGCTGTTACTGTTTTCAAGCTTTTCCTGGATATTTACCAACTGATTGATCAACTCATCATTTGAATTCATCAATGCATCTGTATTTTCCTTGCTTCGTGAAATAGTAACCTTTGCTACTGCTTTCTGTGCATTTATGATATCTTCTGCAGGTAAAGCACTATTTTCCTCAATTGCTCGAAGTCTTTGATCCATTTCATCAAAGCTTTTCTTTATGACGAGATACGATGCCTTTTGTGCATTGTAAATTTCCTCATACTTTTCCTGCTCCATGTTCTTTTGTTTAAGAGATATATCTAACATGGCACTTATAAGGAAAAACAAAGCAACTATCATCAGAAGTATTCCTACCGCCATAGCCATAAAATTGCTTTTGAAATTTATCATGATATAAAACTCCATGATAATTAACACAGCAAGTGCTATGCTGGATAGAATAATCTGAATCTTATCCTTGGCTATTTCTGTTTGAATTTTCTTTGTGTTCTCGTCCATTGTGCCCCCTAGTTAATCCTTTTTTTCAAATAGAGATACCATATCCTTCGCAAACGAAATAGGATACAGCTGTACCATAACTGAATCTATTATCGTTCCTATTTTTAAATCAAATGTTATTTTGACAAAATCTATTTCAGGTGATTCAAATAATCTCTCGAATATTTTTACGCTTTCTACGTCGATATTATCTGTTTTTGGTGGTGAAATATCTACTACTCTATTCAGTAGCTGTGACATTGAGCTTGCTGCACTTCCCATCATCTGATTCATAGCTTCTGAAACAGCTGAAAGCTGAAGCTCGCCAATTTCACCACTTGTATTTGTTCCATCGCCACCCATCATAAGGTCAGCGATTATTTTTACATCATTTTCTTTTAGGATTAATACGTTACTTCCTGATAATCCCTTAATATAATTTATATGTACCAACACGCAAACATTGTGATAGTCATCAAGCGATTCGCTTTTACGAATTAATTCAATTTTGGGTGTTGTGATATCTACCTTTAAATTATTTAATAATGCACTCAGAGATGTTGCAGATGAACCCATGCTGATGTTCGCAATTTCTCCAAGAGTATCCTGTTGCTCTTTAGTTAAACTTAAATCTGCCATACACTACCGTCCTCCTCTAATTTATTTTCCCCCTTTTCCTAGAATTGTGTTATTCCTCTATATTATACAATATACAATTCTCCATACAAAGGTATTTTACCCCAAAGTTGCGAATTTTGTGTGGACAAAGTGTTATATTTCCTAATTAAAAAAAGGAGCCTATTTCATAGACTCCTTCCAATCATGTTCGAGATGGGATTCGAACCCACGGCCTTCCGCTTAGGAGGCGGACGCTCTATCCAGCTGAGCTACTCAAACTCGACAACTATTTGATTTTAATCTAAAGCTTAAGAAAAATCAACAGTTCCCTGTAGCCAAATAGTGCCTTTAAAACGGCGTCCTATTGTAGGTTCTCCATATAAATTATTCTTGTTTATGCACACTTCAAGAACTACATCGTTACTTTCTACTACAAGCAGATATAATTCCTCCATTGTGAGATGATTTACAACAGATTTAACATCAAGAATGTCACCCATAATCTCGTATTTGTCATTCTCTATTCCATATGGCATAAAGAAACTTGTAACAACACTCAAGATATCTTCTCGAGAAACTCTTCTTGTAATACGCTGATATAAATCAATTTCATCCATTGTAAGGCTTTCAAGAGCTTCTTCATTTCCCTCTCTAGCCTGCTCTACAAGATCAATGCGTTTCTTGTTATTCATTTTCTCCTTTATACGACTTTTTTCATTATCGTAAAGAGGAAGAATAACTTTTCCCTCCAAAGATAATGCTGCCAATCTAATATCACGCTTAACACCTTTACCGTTGGTGGTATTTCTTCTGAGATACTCTCCCATGTTTTGGAGATGAAAAATAAGATTAACACCTAATCTTAATTCATCCACCATAACATGATAGCATTCTTTATCAGATTGCTTTATTACATCTACCTCGTTATTAGATGATATACTCTCACCAAGATAAGTTGGATAATAGTAATCTAAAATAAATTCATCTTTATCGTTATAGATTCCACGCAAAACAAGTCCAACATTGTCTGCCACCATATATCTAAGCTCAACAAACTGATTACCTTCGAAATCTATTGCAGACTCCTGGTAATCAGGTCGAAGAATTATTTCTTGAATAAGATTTTCTAGTGTTTCTTTATTAAGTTTACTAAATCCAATTGCTGGTAAAAATTTATGCATCATATACCGTCCATTAAACATTTAAAGCCTGATTGAGAGCCTGCTCCTCTTCCTCTGCAAGTTGAATTATAGAGTTACCATCTATAATCTCCTTAACATAGGTATAGCAACCCTCTCTTGAGTGCATTGCATTAATGATATAACCAGAGTTCTTTTCATTAAGCATGCAAAGTGAAAAGCTAAGCTTTCCACCCATCTCGTTAAATGCATCGTATTTAACAAGACCAATTTTTTGGAAGCAATCCTTCATGTTCTTGAAGATTGCATCAATATTTCTTTCATTGCTAGCATTTGCTTCGATAAGCTCATCTACCTGCTCTAATCTGTAAACAAGTGTATCCTCTAATGATTTTGCATCGCTGCCCTGCATAAAGATTTTATATCTCTTCTTAAGCTTATGCATTTGCACGATAAATACAATTAAAAGTATTGTCATTATCAGAACTAGTGCTGCAAGTCCTATTACAATGTAGTCTGTACTAATTCCAAGATATTGTTCTATCATTATTATTTCTCCAATCGAACATATGTTTATTTTATAGATTCAAGCAAATCTACGATTCTGTTAAGCTCATCCTGAGAATAATACTCGATTTCAAGCTTTCCTGATTTATTATCTTTTGCATTGATAAATACTTTTGTACCAAGTACTCCCTTAAGCTTTTCCTGAGTCTGCTGATATACTGCAGCAAGCTGAGGATCAAGACCAGCAGCCTTAGATTTTTTATCAGCCTTATCATTTAAGAGCTTCTTTACCTCACGCTCTACATCACGAACTGACATTTTTTCGTCGAATGCTCTCTCAGCGAATTCATACTGCTTATCTAAATCAGTAATTGCAAGCATTGCTCTAGCATGACCTGTAGTAAGCTTATCATCTACAATCATATCCTGAACACGCTTATCAAGCTTTAATAATCTAAGAGCATTTGTAATAGTAGTACGACTCTTTGAAACTCGCTCTGCTACTTCATCCTGCTTAAGCTTGAACTCATCAATAAGTCTTGCAAAAGCCATAGCTTCTTCAATTGGATTTAACTGCTCACGCTGAATATTATCAATGAGAGAAATCTCTACGAATTCCTGCTCACTAAGATTCATAATGATTACTGGTACTTTCTTAAGACCAGCAATTCTAGCAGCTCTCCATCTACGCTCGCCACCTATTAACTCATAATATGAACCTCTATCCTGAACAAGAAGTGGATTGATGATTCCGTGTATTTTAATATTTTCTGCTAAATCTTGAAGCTTATCTTCATCAAAGTTTTTTCTAGGCTGTAGTTTATTTGGTTCAACCTTATCAATTTCTACTTCAACAGGTGCACCGTGCTGCTCTGGGTTTGCTACTACTACACCCTCGTTCTTATTAACAATAAGGGAATCAAGTCCCTTACCTAATCCTCCCTTTTTAGCTGCCATAATTATAAATCCTTTCTTCCAATGATTTCTTTTGCAAGATTACGATAGCTTTCTGCACCAGCAGACTTCTCATCATATAAATTAATTGGAAGTCCATGAGATGGAGCTTCAGCAAGTCTTACATTTCTAGGAATGATTGTCTGATATACTGTTGCATTAAGATTATTCTTAACTGTATCAACAACATCAGAAGAAAGATTTGTTCTCTTATCGTACATTGTAAATACAACGCCATCAATCTTAAGCTTTGAATTAAGTCTCTGCTGTACAAGATCGATTGTGTGAATCAACTGGCTAATACCTTCAAGTGCGTAATACTCACACTGAATTGGTACAAGTACGGAGTCAGCTGTTGTCATAGCATTAATAGTTAACATATTCAAAGATGGTGGACAATCAATGATTACATAATCGAAGTCATCCTTTACATAGTCAACTGCATTTCTAAGAATATATTCCTTTTCATTAATACCAAGAAGCTCAATCTCCGCTCCGGCCAAGTCTACATTTGAAGGAATAATAGTAAGGTTTGGAATATTTTCAACCTTATACATACATTCTTTAATACTACATTGATCAAGAACTAAATCATAAACAGTATTCTCACATTCGTCCTTATCAAGACCAAGTCCACTTGTTGCATTTCCCTGTGGATCAGTGTCTATAACAAGAACCTTTTTTCCTGCTTCAGCTAAACATGCTGAAAGATTAATACTTGTAGTAGTTTTACCAACTCCACCCTTCTGGTTAGCTATTGCAATTACTCTCTTCATTTATTGTCTCCCTCTTTTATAGTTTAGTATTTAATTTTGTGAACAGTAAAATTATATCATTCCAATATATTCAATTCTACCAAGAATTTCTGTTTTGGTTTACGATATATGGATGTTTATTTACTAGATATTGATTAATTATATCTGTTTTAGAAATGTTTCACGTGAAACATTATTGTTAAAAATAGCAATATATAGAAGTTGATTCAAAAATCCTTATACTATATTTTGTGTTTATAATGCTAATAAATAGAAAATGTTTCACGTGAAACATTTTCTATATTTAGTTTTGGTAACTATTTTATAGTGTAGAAATTAATTTTTCTAATTCAATTTTTGCTCTATAAGGGTCCAAAACTATAATATCTTTAATAGATAGAAGCTGATTTTTAAAACTATCATCAATACTATTGTTAATAGTAGTTTGATTGTTATTAGTATCAGATGGTCTATTTATAACAGCAGTATTGTTTATTAAAGCATTAAGTTCTACTAATCTGCTATCATAAAACTTCATTTGCTTAGTTTTATTACTCATTTGTGATTCTAACTCAGAAAGAATTTGACGTATTTCTGCTGCCTTTTCATTATTTTTGGCATTAATATCTCTAGGAGTAAACTCAACAAAATAAGATTCATTAGATTCTTCTAATACATTAAGAAACTTTTTTTCTTCTTTTATCTTAGTTTCTAATAAATCCATATCTTCTTTTAGTTGTATTTTTTCAGAAATAAGTTCTTCCTGATATTTTTTTAGGAAGTCATTTACCATAAACCATCCCCCATATTAATGTTTCATGTGAAAATATTACTTTAAAGGTTCCTTACTAGGAGTACCAGCTTTTCTAGGATAAGCCTTAGGTGTAGATTTTTTCTTATCAATAATAATAAATGATCTACTAATATCAGTATCAGGTAGAGAAAAATAAACTGGTTCTTCCATAGAGCCACCTAATTTTTGAATAGCATTTCCAGATAAAGATACCTCTTCTTTTATATCACCTGATTTGAAACTAATAAAATATCCATTCAGTTTTACCAAAGGTAAACAATACTCAGATAAAGTACTAATATTAGCAACGGCTCTAGAAACAACTAAATCAAACTGTTCTCTGTATAGTTTGTTTCTACCAGCCTCTTCTGCTCTTGCATGAATAAGAGTAACATTCTTTAATCCTAATGCATCTACTACTTCCTGTAAAAACTTGATACGTTTATTTAATGAATCGATTAAAGTAAATTGAATATTAGGATAAGCTATAGCCATAGGTATACCTGGGAAACCTGCTCCTGTTCCAAGGTCACATACAGTATTAATGTTTGATGGCATAATTTTACCTATAGATAAACTATCTGCAAAATGCTTTACAATAACTTCATCAAACTCTGTAATAGCAGTAAGATTCATTACCTTATTTTTTTCAACTAACATTTCATAGAATAAATCTAGTTGATTTATTTGCTTGTCATCTAAAGTAAGATTCCAATCAATAATTGTATTCTTCAAATATGAATAATCTCTACTCATAAATCTCCTATAATAAAAAATTGTATTGTTTTGAGGGTATATAGAAGTACCCTTAAAACAGACCGATTATTTTTCTTTACTCTTATAAGTTTCCAAATAAACCAAAAGTACTGAGATATCTGCTGGACTTACACCAGATATTCTTGATGCCTGTCCAATGTTAGCTGGTCTAAGTTTTGTAAGTTTTTGACGAGCTTCAATTCGTAAACTAGAAACATCATCATAATCGATATCTGAAGGAATCATCTTTGACTCAAGCTTTTTGAACTGAGCAACTTGCTTAGCCTGTCTTGTAAGATATCCTTCATACTTAATGTAAATATTAACTTCCTCTCTTACCTCATCAGAAAGCTCTGGTCTATCTGGATCAATAGGAGCAAGCTTGTCATAATCAAGCTCTGGACGTCTAATCAAATCTACTAGCTTAATACCATTTGAAAGAGGAATACTTCCATATGATTCAAGTAGATTTTGAACTTCTTTTCTAGCACCAATATTAATTTCTTTAACTCGAGCAACCTCTTCTTCGATTTGACGCTCTTTTTCTACCACATGATCATAGCGATTTTTAGGTAATAAACCAACCTCGTAACCGATTTTAGAGAGGCGTAAATCTGCATTATCCTGTCTAAGTAGTAGTCTATACTCTGCTCTTGATGTCATCATACGATATGGCTCTTTAGTTTCCTTAGTAACAAGGTCGTCTATAAGAACGCCAATATACGAATTTGATCTATCAAGAATCATTGGCTCTTTTCCAAGTAATTTTAACGCTGCATTAATACCTGCAACTAATCCCTGAGCTGCAGCTTCTTCGTAACCGCTACTTCCATTAAACTGACCAGCAGCAAAAAGACCATCAATATCTTTAAACTCAAGTGATGCTTTTAGCTGAGTAGCTTTAATACAATCATACTCTATCGCATATGCGTTACGAACAATTTTACAATTTTCAAGACCAGGAACTGTATGGTACATAGCGTACTGAACATCCTCTGGCATTGATGAACTCATACCACCAATATACATCTCATTTGTATTAAGACCTTCTGGCTCAACAAATAATTGATGTCTATTTTTATCAGCAAAACGAACCACCTTATCTTCGATACTTGGACAATATCTTGGACCAGTTCCTTCAATTACACCTGAATACATTGGTGATCTATCAAGATTAGCTCTAATAATTTCATGAGTCTTTTCGTTAGTATAAGTAAGATAACATGGAACCTGATCTATCTGAACATCTTCTCTATTGGTACTAAATGAAAATGGAACTACAGGATTATCACCAAGCTGGATTTCCATCTTAGAATAATCAATAGAACGACTATCAACTCTTGCCGGAGTACCAGTTTTAAAGCGGTTCATTTCTACATTATTATCCAATAATGACTGAGTTAAATGGTTAGCTGCCTTTAAACCGTTAGGGCCAGTATGTTCAATTACATCTCCGTATAAACATCTAGCTCTAAGATATGTACCTGTACATATTACTACTGCTCTCGCATGATAAATTGCTCCAGATAAAGTCTTAACACCTGCAACCTTTTTGCCATCCATAATTAATTCGGTAACTTCAGCTTGTCTAAGTGTAAGATTATCTGTATCTTGCATTGTCTTTCTCATTCTAAGAGAATAGGCACTCTTATCAGCCTGAGCTCTGAGTGAATGTACTGCAGGTCCCTTAGAAGAATTGAGCATCTTTGATTGAATAAAAGTATGATCAATATTGATACCCATCTGTCCACCAAGTGCATCTAACTCTCTAACAAGATGACCTTTTGAACTACCACCAATATTTGGATTGCATGGCATTAAAGCAACTGAATCCATGCTTACAGTAAAACAAATTGTATTTAATCCCATTCGAGCAGATGCAAGAGCTGCTTCACAACCAGCATGACCTGCACCTATAACAACTACATCATAGGATTCTTCAACTACAGACATAAATAACTCCTTCTATTTCTTATAATCGGGCAAAGCCCTCCTGACACTCGAAATCATCGCAAAGCTCGATTTCAAGTGTCATTTTCCCATACAAAATTCTGAGAAAATTTTATTAGCTAAATCATCATCTATTGTTTCACCAGTAATTTCACCTAAATAACTATAGGCATCCATCAAATCAATAGAAAAGAAATCTTCTGGCATCATATTATCGATACTAGAAAGTACATTTTCCAAACTACTCTTTGCATTAGAAAGACAAGCTGCTTGACGAGAGTTTGTAATGTATAAAGTATCATCACTGCGAACCTCACCACTAAAGAACATATCAGTAATAGTAGATTCAAGTGTCTTAAGTCCATCAAGGCTTACTGACGAGAATGAAATAACGCATTTATTATATTTATTGTATATTTCTTCCTCGCTAATTACCGTTGATAGGTCAGATTTGTTTAGTAATATAATAACTTTTTTATCCAAAATCTTATTGATAATGAACTCATCATTTTCATCAAGCGGTCTTGATGAATCCAATACAAATAAAATTAAATCTGCATCATCAATAGAATCGATAGCTTTATCAACACCAATTTTCTCTACGACATCATCTGTCTCACGAATACCAGCTGTATCAATGATATTTAAACTAACACCATTGATAGTAATCTGCTCTTCCAAAGTATCACGAGTGGTGCCAGGAATATCTGTAACAATTGCTCTCTCTCTTCTTGATAAAGTATTGAGCAAAGAAGATTTTCCTGCATTTGGTTTTCCAAGAATAAGAGTATTGATACCTTCTTTTAAAATATGACCAGAATTAAATGAATCTATTAATCCATCAACAGTATCAATAATTCCTTCAACCTTACCTTTAAGTTCTTCCGGATAGCCTGTTAAATCATAATGTTCTGGGTCATCTAATGCTGATTCAATATAAGCAGTTTCATATAAAATCTTATCGCGTAAATCAACAATGATTTTATTTAATGATCCAGAAAGCTGCTTAATAGAATTTTTCATAGCAAGCTCTGAATTTGAAGAAATCAAATCCATAATAGATTCTGCTTCTGATAAATCTATACGTCCGTTCAAAAATGCTCTCTTTGTAAACTCACCTGGCTCTGCAATACGAGCTCCAGCTTTAACCAAAAGAGATAAAACTTTTTTAAGGACTAAAATACCACCATGACAATCTATTTCAACAACATCTTCAGTCGTATAACTACGAGGAGCTTTCATGATTAGTACAAGTACTTCATCTATTATCTCATCACCAGAATAAATATGACCATATTGAATTGTATGACTATCGCAATCTTTTAATTTATTCTTACCACGGAAAATAGTATCTACTATAGAAATAGAATCTTCTCCACTAACACGGATTATTCCTATTCCAGAACTATTCATAGATGTAGCGATTGCAGCAATAGTATCTGACTGGTACAAATCAAACCTCCATAAAAATTATAAATATAATTTTAAATAACACTTAATTATAAAATACTATTTAAAATGATATTTATCTAGATTCTTTTAAAAACAAAGAGAAGGGTTAGTCCAATTTAAAAGACTAACCCTAAAAAAATCAAAAATTATTTCTTAAGAGTAATAACTACATAACGATATGGCTCTTCGCCCTCTGAATGAGTAGTAACATTATTATCGTTCTGAAGTGCAGAATGAATAATGCGTCTCTCATAAGGATTCATAGCTTCAAGAGTAACTGACTTCTTTGTTCTCTTAACTTTGCTTGCCATATTTCTTGCAAGATTCTCAAGAGTTTCTTTTCTACGACGTCTGTAATCTTCAGTATCGATTTTTACTCTAGTATAATTTTCTGATGAACGATTAACTGCAAGGTTTGTAAGATACTGAAGTGAATCAAGTGTCTGTCCACGCTTACCAATTAAAACACCCATCTCTGGACCAGCTAAATCAATTGAAAGAGTTTTATCTTCTTCATCAAATGACATTGAAATATTAACTTCAAGCTGCATTGCTTCAAAAACTCCATCAAGGAATTCCTTAGCAACTTCCTTTGGATCTTCATCTGCAGAAATTACAACTTTAATAATTGCATCCTTTGAACCGATTCCAAGGAAACCTGTACTTCCCTCTTCAATAACTTCGTATTTAATCTGATCAGATGTAACACCTAAACTAACAGTAGCATTAGTAAGTGCATCATCAACAGTTTTACCTGTAAATTCTTTGAATTCCAAGATTATTGCCCCCTTACTTATTATTTTGTTCATTGAAATCTTTTACAAGATTTGCTTTTGCAGCAAGAGAATTAGCATTAGCTTTTGCTCTTAACTCGTTAGCTGCATTAAGTGCTTCTTCATTATTTTTTACAAGGTTTGCCTTGTCAGCCATAGAAGAAGACTTTGTAGACATGCGAGCTGCTTCGTAAATCTGAGCCTGGCGAATACCACGCTTTTCAGCCTTTGCAGATGCTTTATCTTTATTCTTTTCAATAATACTTTCAAGATCAATCTTCTCAAAATGCTTATTTAAGAAGTACTGCTGTGTAATACGAACTACACCACCGACGATCCAGTAGAATACAAGACCAACAGGAACAGTGAAACCAATGAAAAGTGACATTAAAGGCATCATAAGATTCATTGTCTTCATCTGCTGTGCCATCTGATCTGACTGACCTTCAGTGTTTGTAGGCATAAGCTTAATTGTAGCAAGCTGTGAAAGATATGAAAGAAGTGGAATCATTAAAGCTGCAATGATTAATCCAAAATCTTTTCCAGCCCAACCAGTCTTAACAAGGTTAAGTGGTGTATCAGAAATATTTAAAATGAATAAATAGTTGATTTGCTCAAGCTTTGCAACAACAGAATCGATTGATGAAGATAAGCTTGGGAACTTGTCTGTGACCTCAGCCCATCCTGAAGCAGGAAGCTTATACAAAACATCAACGATAAAGTTAGAAACAGCATCAGGATCTGCAGATGCAAATTCAGGTGTCTGCTGTAATCTGATTCCAGATTCATCGTAAATAGTCTGCATTGTAGTAGCAAAACCATCAGTAGCAACAATACCGTTAACTAATTCTGTAAAAATGTTCTTAACAGAACCAATATAAGCAGGTACATTATAGAAAACTCTATAAAGTGCAAAAAGAATAGGCATCTGAATTAACATATAAACACAGCTACCAGTAGGTGAAATGCCGTACTTATCATATAAAGCCTGTGTCTCTTCCTGCTGCTTTTGCATAGTTGCCTGGTCTCTAGAACCTTTGTACTTATCCTGAATAGCCTTCATCTCAGGCTGCATCTTACGAGTAAGTACTGCAAACTTCTGCTGTTTGTATGTAATAGGAAACATACAAACATAAATAAGAATAGTAAAAACAAGGATTGTAAGAGCTATGTTTTCAACACCTAAACCAGCGAGAAAAACATAAATCTTATCCATAATCCATCCTAAAACCTTAGCAATAGGTCCAAGGATAGATCCACCGTAAGCGGTAAGAAATAAATCGCTCAATGTAAAACCTCCAGTTACTATGGAACCGGATCAAATCCACCATGAGAAAAAGGATTACATCTGATAATTCTCCAAAGAGCTAATCCACCGCCTTTAATAGCACCATACTTTTGAACTGCCTCAAGGCCATAGCAAGAGCATGTCGGATAATAAGGACACTTGGTAGTTTTCATTGGAGAAATATATTTTTGATAAAACCTAATTAAAAATATAAATATCTTCTTCAACATAATAGAAACGACGATTCCATTTATTTTCGAGTTACCCTGTGAAGATTTGCAAGATGAAGTAAAGATTTTTGTATTTCATCAAAAGTTGCAGATGCACTGGCTTCTCTTGCAACGACTACAATGTCCAAACCACTATTGAACATCTCTTCATTAAGTCTATAACTTTCTCTTATCAGTCTCGTCAAATGATGTCGTACTACTGAATTTCCAACCTTTTTACTAACAGAAATTCCAATTCGATTTCGATCTGTATTATTATGGTAGATATACATTACAAGCTGTCGATTAGCTTTAGACACACCTCTTCTGTATACAGTTGTGAAGTCTTTATTCTTTTTTAGAGATTCACTAAATTCCATAACAAAAATTTTCCTTAAAATAGAAAGAAAGACCACATGGTCTGTGGCCTAAGCTGATAATTTCTTTCTTCCTTTTGCACGTCTTGAAGCAAGAACCTTACGTCCGCCTGCTGTGCTCATTCTAGATCTAAATCCATGAACTTTGGATCTCTGTCTCTTTTTTGGTTGATATGTCATCTTCATAATATATCCACCTCCTCTTTATGAGAAAACATCAGTTGAAATTATATAAGGAAAAGCCCATAAAGTCAATAATAAAAAGCATTATTATAATAATGAAAGAATGTGGATAACTAAAAAACACAAGATATAAATGAAATCTAAAATAAACAATACTAAATGTAGTATAAAATCGTAAAAAAAAATTTATTATTTATCTACAGCCTGTGGATAACCATGTGGATAAAATAGTAATAATTAACATTTTTCCACAAAAAACAGAAAAATATATGAATTTTAAAGGCTAAAATTGTGGAAAACTCTCTTCTATGACTGTGGATAACTCACAATATCAATTTTAAACGCTCAAATTCAAAAAATAAGCCATTTTAGGCTTTAAACTACCCCCTACACGTTTTTACACTAATTATTGAATAAAAGCCGTATTTAGGGTAGAATATAAAATAGTTTAAATGTGGATAAAAGGGAAATTATATGGAAGAACTTGTTAAAAAATGGGATGAAATCCTAGACTACTTAAAAAATGAGTATAAAGTCACTGATGTTTCTTATGATTCTTGGCTTAAACCTCTAGAATTATTTCAAATAGAAGATAACAAATTATATATCATCTATAACGGTGATCAAAACAGTATGACACTTGGTTATGTAACCAGAAAGTTTACTACTCCACTTCGTATCACAATCGCAGAACTTACTGGAATTCAATATGATGACATCTTAGTTATATCTCAAGACAATGCAAACCAAATCAAAAAAGAAAAAAATATTGAACACATTAAAATAGAAGAAACACCTTCTTTTGAAGAAAAAAGAATGGGAAATTCTACTATTAATCCTAAGTTTACTTTTGATAATTTTGTCGTTGGTAGAAATAATAGATTTGCTCAAACTGCAGCTCTTGCAGTTGCTGAATCACCAGGAGAATTTTACAACCCACTATATATCTACGGTGGACCAGGTCTTGGTAAAACTCACTTAATGCAAGCTATTGGTAATTACATCGAAAATCAAAATCCAAACACTCACATATTATATGTAACATCAGAAGAATTTACTAACGAGGTTATTGAAAACCTTAGAACAAACAATAATGCTACTGCTATGCAACGCTTCCGCGATAAATATCGTACAGTAGATGTTTTAATGGTAGATGATATTCAGTTTATTATAGGAAAAGAATCTACACAGGAAGAATTTTTCCATACATTCAATGCTTTACATGCAATGGGTAAACAAATTGTTATTTCATCTGATAAACCTCCTAAGGATATGGAAACATTAGATGATCGTTTCAAATCAAGATTCGATATGGGTCTTATGGCAGATATTGGATATCCAGATTATGAAACACGTATGGCCATTCTTAATAAAAAGATTGAAGAAAAGAACTTTAATCTTGATGAATCAATCAGAAAATATATTGCAGAAAACATTCAATCAAACATTAGAGAAATCGAAGGAGCTCTTAATAAGCTTATTGCTTTCTCAAGACTTGAAAAGATTGATATTACTATGGATATAGCAGAGAGAGAATTACAAAACTTCATCTCTCCTAATGTTTCAAGAGAAATTACTCCGCAGCTTATAATAGAAGTTGTTGCTGAGCATTTTAATATTACAGTTGATCAAATGGCATCTAAAAACCGCTCTAGTTCAGTAGTTAGACCTAGACAAATTGCCATGTATTTATGTAACACAATGACAGATTCATCTTTACAGGCAATTGGTCTTCTTCTTGGAGGGAGAGATCATTCAACAATCATTCACGGTGCTAATAAAATCGAGGATGAAATTGATAAAGATGAAAATACAAGAAACCTTGTAGAAACAATTAAGAAAAAGATTAATCCTAATTAATGTTAATAACTTGTTGATAACCCTTTGGATAAATTGTTAAAACCATGTTTATTACATCACATAACGGTTAATATTTGAAAATTTAGACACTTTTTATTCACAATTTATCCATAAATTATCAATACTTAATTCACAGTTTTTCATGAGTTATTAATTCATGTTTTACGTATAAATACTGGTGTTTCACAGTTATATACAAATCAACAACCTATAAGAATAATACTTAGAATAAAATTATTTATTTTTTATGTTTAAGAAAGGGAGCGTATCAAATGAAAATTACTTGTCAAAAAGCTGACCTTGTTAAAGGAGTAAATATTGTATCAAAGGCAGTGCCAACCAGAACTACAATGGCAATACTTGAATGTATTCTTATTGATGCTTCATCTGGTGAAATCAAACTCACTGCTAATGATATGGAAATAGGAATTGAAACTATTGTTAATGGAAACATTTTAGAAAGAGGTATCATTGCTCTTGATGCTAAAAAGTTTTCTGAGATTGTAAGAAAGCTTCCTGAAAATGAAGTTACTATAGAAACAGATTCTTCATTTAAAACATCTATCACATGTGAAAAAGCTAAATTTGATATTGTAGGAAAATCTGGAGAAGACTTTTCTTATATTCCTGTAATTCCTAGAAATCAGCCAATCGTTTTATCACAGCTTACATTAAGAGATATCATCAGACAGACAATCTTCTCTGTTGCTGATAATGATAATAATAAAATGATGACTGGTGAGCTTATTGAAATTAAAGATAATAAGCTTAAAGTTGTAGCACTTGATGGTCATAGAGTTTCAATTAGAAACGTAGAATTAAAGAACGATGCACCTGATGTAAAGGTTGTAGTTCCAAAGAAGACACTTAATGAAATCGTTAAAATCATTGATGGTGGTATTGATGATGAAGTAAATATTTTTGTTACTGATAACCACATTATTTTTGAATTTGATCAGACTACTGTTGTATCTCGTATTATTGAAGGTGAGTACTTCAAAATTGAGCAGATGCTTTCAGCTGATTATGAAACAAAAATCAAAATCAATAAAAGAGAATTCTTTGATTGTATTGATAGAGCAACTATTCTTGTTAACGAAGGTGACAAGAAGCCAATTATTGTTAATGCAACAAACAACACAATGTCACTTTCTATTTCATCATTCATTGGATCAATGAACGAAGATATTGATATTGTAAAAGAGGGAAAAGATATCATGATTGGATTTAATCCAAAGTTTGTTATCGATGCCCTTAAGGTAATAGACGATGAAGAAATAAATCTTTACATGTTAAATGCAAAGAGCCCATGTTTCATCAAGGATGACAATGGTTCATTTATTTACATCGTTCTTCCTGTAAACTTTAATAATCCAGGAGCAAACTAATGGAAACTATTCAAATTAGAGATGAATTTATAAAACTTGGCCAGCTTCTTAAGCTTGCAAATCTTGTTGAATCAGGTGCGATGGCAAAGGAAGTTATTGAGGAAGGTCTTGTTAAATATAATGGCGAAGTAGAAACTCGTCGAGGCAAAAAAATTTATCCTGGCGATGTTGTTGAATTTAATGGAGAAAGCGTAACAGTTACTAATGATAATTAAATCCATTGAACTTAAGAATTTTAGAAATTATGAATCACTTAATATAAATTTTGATGATCATACTACTATTCTTTATGGAGATAATGCTCAAGGTAAAACAAATATATTAGAGGCTGCTTATTTAAGTGGCACAACAAAATCCCATAAGGGAAGTCGTGACAAAGAAATAATAAAGTTTGATACTGATGAAAGTCATATCAAAACAATTGTTGTAAAAAACGAAAGGGAATATCAAATCGATATTCACCTTAAGAAAAACAAATCAAAAGGAATTGCTATTAATAGGGTTCCAATAAAAAAAGCAGCCGAATTATTTGGACTTATAAATATTATTTTCTTTTCTCCTGAGGACTTAAACATCATAAAAAATGGTCCTTCAGAAAGAAGAAAATTTATGGATGCTGAGCTTTGCCAAATTGATAAAATCTACCTTTCAGATTTAACAAATTATAACAAAGCTCTAAATCAAAGAAATGCTCTTCTTAAAGAGATGATTTATAAGCCTGAATTAAAAGAAACTTTAAGCTTATGGGATGAACAACTAATATCCTATGGCAAAAAGATAATCACAAGACGTCAGCAATTTATTAATGATATCAACATTATTGTCAAAGATATCCACTCAAAGATTACTTCTGGCAAGGAAAACATTGAAGTAACCTATGATCCAAATATTGAGGACATATTTTTCCTTGATGAATTAGTAAAAAACAAAGAAAAAGATATGAGGTTTTGCCAAACTTCTGTTGGTCCTCATAGGGACGATATCAAAATTACTGTTGATGGAATTGATATTAGAAAATATGGAAGTCAAGGACAGCAGCGTACCTGCGCTCTCTCGCTGAAGCTTTCAGAAATAAAATTAGTTGAAAATACAATAAACGATAAACCAATATTACTTTTAGATGATGTATTATCTGAGCTTGATAAAAATCGTCAAAGTGATTTGCTTGATAATTTAATTGATACACAAACTATCATTACCTGTACAGGTCTTGATGAATTTGTAAAAAATAGATTTATGCTAAACACAGTTTATAAAGTAACAGATGGTTCTATAGAATTAATAACGGAGGAACACAGGTGAGTAAGGAAGTAAATCAGGAGTACGGTGCAGACCAAATACAGATTTTGGAAGGACTTGAAGCAGTTCGTAAGCGTCCTGGTATGTATATTGGATCTACATCTGAAAGAGGTCTTCATCATTTAGTATATGAGATAGTTGATAATGCTGTAGATGAAGCACTTGCTGGATTTTGTACTCATATTCAAGTAACAATTAATCCTGACAATTCGATTACAGTAGTCGATGATGGCCGAGGAATTCCTACAGGAATTAACAGTAAGGCAGGTATCCCTGCGGTAGAGGTTGTATTTACCGTGCTTCATGCCGGAGGAAAGTTCGGCGGTGGCGGATACAAGGTATCAGGTGGACTTCACGGTGTAGGTGCTTCAGTTGTTAATGCCCTTTCAAATTGGGTTGAAGTAGAAATCAAGCGTGAAGGAAAAATCTTTAAGCAGAGATATGAGCGTGGAAAGACAATGTATCCTCTTAAAGAAATTGGAACATGTCCTGTTGAAGAGACTGGAACAAAAGTAACATTCCTTCCAGATGATACAATTTTTGAAACAACAATTTTTGATTATAAAACACTTAAAGTTAGACTTCGTGAGACTGCGTTCCTTACAAAGGGACTCAGAATCACTCTTACAGATACAAGAGGTGATGAGCCACACGAAGAAAGCTTCCACTACGAAGGTGGTATCAAGGAATTTGTTCAGTATATCAACCGTGGAAACGAAGCACTTTACGATGAGGTAATTTATTGCGAAGGTACAAAGGACAATATCTATGTTGAGGTTGCTATGCAGCACAATGATGGATATCAGGATCAGGCCTACAGTTATGTAAATAACATCGTAACTCCAGAAGGTGGTACACATCTTACTGGTTTCAGAGGTGCTCTTACAAAAGTATTTAATAAATATGCTAGAGATTACAAGATTTTAAAGGATTCTGATCCACAGCTTGATGGTGATGATATTAGAGAAGGTCTTACAGCTATTATTTCTATCAAGATTGAAGAGCCTCAGTTTGAAGGTCAGACAAAGCAAAAGCTTGGAAACTCAGAAGCTCGTGGAGCTGTTGATGCAATCGTATCAGAACAGCTTACATGGTTCCTTGAGCAGAATCCTACAATTGCTAAAAATATCTGCGAAAAATCGCTGCTTGCGCAGCGAGCAAGAGAAGCAGCTAGAAAGGCTCGTGATCTTACTCGTAGAAAGACAGCTCTTGAAGGAATGTCACTTCCTGGAAAGCTTGCAGATTGCTCAGACAAAGATCCAAAGAACTGCGAAATCTTTATCGTAGAGGGTGATTCCGCTGGTGGTTCAGCAAAAACAGCTCGTAGCCGTGCAACACAGGCTATTTTGCCACTTCGTGGAAAAATTCTTAACGTAGAAAAAGCTCGTGAAGATAGAATTTACAGCAATGCCGAAATCAAGGCAATGATTACAGCATTCGGTACTGGTATTCACGAAGACTTTGATATTTCAAAGCTTCGTTATCACAAAATCATTATCATGACTGATGCCGATGTTGATGGTGCTCACATTGCAACACTTATGCTTACATTCCTTTACAGATTTATGCCAGAGCTTATTAAGCAGGGCTATGTATATCTTGCTACTCCTCCACTTTACAAGTTGGAGAAAAACAAAAAGGTTTGGTATGCATATTCTGATGAAGAATTAAATCAGATTCTTACAGAAGTTGGCCGTGACAGCTCAAACAAGATTCAGCGATACAAAGGACTTGGTGAGATGGATGCTGAGCAGCTTTGGGAAACAACAATGGATCCTGAAAAGAGAATTCTTAAGCGTGTAGTTATTGATGATGAAGATGCTTCTGAAATCAATGTTACATTCTCTACTCTTATGGGTGACAAGGTTGAGCCAAGACGTGAATTCATCGAGGCTAACGCTAAATACGTACAGAACTTAGATATCTAATCGTAAAAAATTTTCGGGGCAAGCCCCGATAGCAAAGACGAAGGAAAAATATGGACGACAAAATTTTTGATAATATTCATGATGTTGATCTGAAACAAACAATGGAAACCTCATACATCGATTATGCCATGAGTGTAATTGCCTCACGTGCTCTTCCAGATGTAAGAGATGGTCTTAAGCCAGTACAGCGAAGAGTTCTCTTCTCTATGATTGAGCTTAATAATGGTCCCGACAAGCCACACAGAAAATGTGCTCGTATTGTCGGTGATACAATGGGTAAGTATCACCCTCATGGTGATAGTTCTATTTATGGCGCACTTGTCAACATGGCACAGGAATGGAACACACGTTATCCACTGGTAGATGGCCATGGTAACTTCGGTTCTGTGGATGGCGATGGCGCCGCTGCCATGCGATACACTGAGGCCCGTCTCTCAAAGATTTCCATGACAATGTTTGGTATCAACTACAAGGATGAAAAGTTCACCCTTGGTAAAGATATTGACATGGATGGCGTAGACTTCATGCCAAACTTTGATGAGACTGAAAAAGAGCCAACAGTTCTTCCAGCCCGCTACCCTAACCTACTTGTTAATGGTACAACTGGTATCGCCGTTGGTATGGCTACAAACATTCCACCACACAATCTTCGTGAAGTAATTGGTGCTGTTAATAAAATCATCGACAATCAAATCGAGGAAGATAGAGATACAGAAATCGATGAGCTTCTTGATATTGTAAAGGGACCAGATTTCCCTACAGGTGGTGTAATTCTTGGAAAGGCTGGAATTGAAGAAGCATACCGTACAGGTCGTGCTAAAATCAGAGTTCGTGCCGTTTCAGAAATCGAACCAATGGACAACGGTAAAAACAGAATTGTTGTTACTGAGCTTCCATACATGGTAAACAAAGCTCGTCTTATTGAAAAAATTGCAGAGCTTCACAAAGATAAGAGAATCGACGGAATCACTGATCTTCGTGATGAGTCATCTCGTGAAGGTATGAGAATCTGTATCGAGCTTAGACGTGATGTAAATCCTAACATCATTTTAAATCAGCTTTATAAGCACACTCAGCTTCAGGATACTTTCGGTGTTATCATGCTCGCACTTGTTGATAATCAGCCAAAGATTCTTAGTCTTAAGGAAATGCTTGTACATTACCTTAATCATCAGAAGGATGTTGTTACTCGTCGTACAAAGTACGAGCTCAACAAAGCTGAGGAACGTGCTCACATATTAGAGGGATTACTTATTGCCCTTGATAATATCGATGAAGTAATTCAGATTATCCGTAGTTCAGCTGATGTAGCAACAGCAAAGGCTACATTGATGGAACGCTTTGGTCTTTCAGATGCTCAGGCTCAGGCCATTGTTGATATGCGTCTCCGTGCTCTTACAGGTTTGGAAAGAGACAAGATTCAGCAGGAATACAATGAATTACAGGTATTAATCGGAAAATTGAAGGCTATTCTCTCAGATGAAAAGGTACTTCTTTCAGTAATCAAAACTGAAATTACAGAAATCGCTGATAAATATGGCGATGATAGACGTACATCAATCGGATTTGATGAGTACGATATCAATATGGAGGATATGATTCCTGTTACTAATACAGTTGTTACATTCACAAAGCTTGGATATATCAAGCGTATGAATGAGGATAACTTCAAGACTCAGCATAGAGGTGGTAAGGGAATCAAGGGAATGGATACAATTGATGACGATTACGTTGTTGAAATGCTTATGATGTCATCCCATGACTATCTCCTCTTCTTTACAAATAAGGGTCGAGTATACAGAATCAAAGCATACGAGATTCCAGAAAGCAGCAGAACAAGCCGAGGTATAGCAGTAGTAAATATCCTTCAGCTTCAGCCAGATGAAAAGGTAACTGCTATGATTCCTGTTGAGGATTACAGCGAAGATAAATACTTATTCATGGCAACTGCAGATGGATTTGTTAAGAAGACAAAGATAACTGAATACGAGAATATTCGAAAGAATGGTCTTACAGCAATTACACTTCGTGATGATGATATGCTTATTGAGGTTAAGCTTACAGATGGCGATGAAGATGTAATTATGGTTACAAAATATGGTCAGGCAATACGCTTTAGCGAGACTGAGGTTCGTCCAACAGGTCGTGCAACAATGGGTGTTATCGGTATGAACCTTGCAGCAGATGATATGATTATTGGAATGCAGCTTATATCTCAGGGTGAAAGCCTTATGACTGTATCAGAAAATGGTCTTGGTAAATGTACTCTTATGACTGAGTTCAACACAATCCACCGTGGTGGTAAGGGTGTTAAGTGTTACAAGATTACAGAAAAGACTGGTAACCTTATCGGAGCAAAGGCAGTAGAAAAAGATGATGAAGTAATGCTCATTAATGATGCAGGTACAATCATCAGAATCAATGTTGCCGGTACTGCTCTTCTTAGCAGAATTACATCAGGTGTAAAATTAATCGACTTAAAAGAAAATACTAAGTTAATTAGTATTGCAAAAGTTAGAAAAAGTGATACAATACTTGCGGAAGAGGTTGAAGAATTAAATGAAGGTTCAACAACCGAATCATAAAAGTGTGTAATAGCAATGGGGCTGTTATTTTAAAAATAGCAGCCCTTTTTATTTAAAACTTATTGCTTTACTCATTTAAAGTGACGATAAATTAAAGCATTAACAGGATATAGTGATGAAGGACATTAAAACAGCAGATATTGTTAACATCGTTAGTGAAATGTGTATTCAAGCAAATCATTATCTATCTGATGATATGAATTCACGATTAAAAAATTCTGTTAACACTGAAAAATCTGAGCTTGGAAAGAAAATTTTAAACCAGCTTCAAGAAAATCTTGATATAGCAGATAAGGAACAGATTCCTATTTGTCAGGATACTGGAATGGCAGTATTTTTTGTGGAGATTGGTCAGGAAGTTCATATCGACGGTGGACTTTTAACAGATGCTATAAACGAAGGCGTTAGAAAAGGTTACACTGAGGGATACCTTAGAAAGTCAGTAGTTTCAGATCCAATTGAAAGAATCAACACAAAAGATAATACACCTGCAGTAATCCATTACGATTATGTAGCTGGGGACAAATTAAAGATTACATTGGCACCAAAAGGATTTGGTTCTGAAAACATGAGTAGAGTTTTCATGCTGAAGCCAGCTGATGGAATCGAGGGAGTTAAAGAAGCTATTCTTACGGCGGTAAAAGATGCTGGGCCAAATGCCTGTCCACCAATGGTTGTTGGTGTTGGCATAGGTGGAACTTTTGAAAAGTCAGCCATCATGGCCAAACAAGCACTTACAAGAAGCTTCGACGATAGACCATCAACCCCATGGGTGAAAGACCTAGAGGATGAAATGCTTGAAAAGATTAATAATCTAGGCATTGGACCAGGCGGTCTTGGTGGTACTACTACTGCTCTAGCAGTAAACATTAATACATATGCAACTCACATTGCAGGACTACCAGTGGCAATCAATATTTGTTGCCACGTAAATAGGCATATTACAAGGGAGATTTAATGGAGCATAAAATTCAAACTCCAATAACTTCAGAAATAGCAACATCACTTCATTCAGGTGATTATGTCTACATAACAGGAGAGATATATGTTGCTAGAGATGCCGCTCACAAGCGGATGAAAGAAGCTCTTGATAAGGGAGAAGAACTTCCAATACCTATTGAAAATTCTACAATCTACTATATGGGACCATCCCCAGCCAGGGAAGGAAGACCAATCGGGTCGGCAGGTCCTACTACAGCAAGCCGTATGGATAAATACGCCCCACAGCTTCTTGACCTTGGAATGAAGGCCATGATTGGCAAAGGCAAAAGAAATCCAGAAGTTGTAGATGCCATAGTTAGAAACAAAGCTGTTTATTTTGCAGCTGTTGGAGGAGCTGGTGCTCTTCTATCAAAATGTATCAAATCTTCAGAAGTGATTTGTTACGACGACCTTGGAGCTGAAGCAATCCGAAAGCTTTATGTAGAGGATTTTCCAGTAATCGTGGTTATTGATTCTGATGGAAACAACCTATACGAAACAGCTATCAAGGAATTTCAAATTTTAAATTAGATTTAAAAACTGTGCGGGGTTTTTAAATAAAGTAGTACAAGAAAAGGAGTATAAAAAATTGGCAAAATATGTTGTTAAAAGAGTTTTGCTGGCATTCGTTACAGTAATCATTATTAGTTTGATTACATTCTTCGCAATGAATGCTATTCCAGGCGGTCCTTTCAATAAAGAAAAGGCTGTCAACGAAGCTGTTATTAGACAGCTTGAGGCTAGATATAATTTGGATAAGCCTCTGTGGGAGCAGTACATAATTTATATGAAAAATATGGCACACGGCGATTTCGGTGTATCTCTTAAAAACGGTCGTGAGATTAAAGATATTTTCGCAGAGAGTTTTCCTATCTCTGCAAAGATTGGTTTAATTGCAGCATTCTTCGCAATCATCTTTGGAATTATCCTTGGATCAATTGCAGCACTTAAGAGAAATAAATGGCAGGATAGATTGATTATCTTCTTCATTACGATAATTACCTCGATGCCATCGTTCGTAGTAGCAACTATTTTGCTTTACGTATTTAGTGTAAAGCTTGGTGTAATACAAGCCTTCTCTGCTGGAGAAAACTTAGTATTCTTACCAGTGCTTGCTCTTTGTTTATCTCCACTTGCATATATTACTCGACTTACAAAGACATCAATGCTTGATGCACTTGGACAGGATTACATCCGTACAGCAAAGGCAAAGGGTGTTTCATCGAGAAAAGTTATCTTCGTTCATGGTCTTAGAAATGCGTTGATTCCAGTTATTACTTATGTAGGACCAATGGTTGCTGGAATTCTTACTGGATCAATGGTAGTAGAAGCAATCTTCAACCTTGGTGGTCTTGGATCAAAGTTCGTAAGTGCTATCACAAACCGTGACTACACACTTATCATGGCAACTACCATCTTCCTTGCAACAGTTATGGTAATTGCAAACCTTATAACAGATATTGTTTATAAGATTGTTGACCCTCGTATTAAGCTTGACTAAGAATCAATTGAAAAGGAGTTATATTCGATGAAGGACAATTTTAAAAAGGCGCCTTTTTCTGCACAGATTGACCTTAGCAAGTTTTCTATGCAGGATTTTGAAAAGGCAACAGACGAAGAAAAAAGACAGCAGGATGTTATGGGCGAATCTACAACATTCTTTAAGGATGGTATGAGACGTCTTAGAAAGAATCCATTAGCAATGCTTGCTATTGGAATTCTTATAGCACTTATCATAGTTATTATTTTTGCACCACTTGTTATTCCTTACGGTTATGCAGATATCATGAAGGGTTCTGCAAACTTACATCCATTTGAATACAGTGCATCAGAGCTTAAGCAGATAGCAAAAGGGGAAAGCGTATTCCCTCACATCTTTGGTACTGATTCTCTTGGAAGAGATTATTTTATCCGTGTAATTTATGGAGCTAGAGTTTCACTTGTAGTTGGTATCTTTGCATCGATCCTTGTTTTAATGATTGGTATGCTTTACGGTTCAATCTCAGGTTATCTTGGTGGACGAGTTGACCTTGTTATGATGAGAATTGTTGATATCATCTATTCTTTACCAGACATGTTGTTGATAATTCTTCTTGCCGTAGTTTTAAACGAAACACTTGGAAGTATTATCAAAGGAACTATTTTTGCAAAACTTGGAACAAATATGATTGCTTTGTTTATCGTATTTGGACTTTTATATTGGGTAGGTATGGCACGTCTTATCAGAGGCCAGATTCTTACTATCAAGCAGAATGAATATGTTCTTGCTGCAAAATGTATCGGAACATCTACATCACGTACAATTTTGAAGCACATTTTACCTAACTGCTTATCAGTAATTATCATTACTACTGCCCTTCAGATTCCATCAGCTATCTTTACAGAGAGCTACCTTTCATTCGTAGGACTTGGTGTTTCTGCTCCAATGCCATCACTTGGTTCACTTGCTAACGAAGCAAGAAGCGGTATGATGACATATCCAGAAAGACTTTTGTTCCCAGCATTTGCAATCTGCTTGATTGTACTTGCATTAAACTTACTTGGCGATGGTCTTCGTGACGCATTCGATCCAAAGTTATCTAGATAAGAGGTGATAGTGATGGAAGATTATAAGTACATATTAGAGTTACAGGATCTACATACTACCTTTACTACAGATAACGGTGATGTAAGTGCTGTAAACGGAGTTAATTTTACACTTGAGCCAGGAAAGACTCTTGGTATTGTAGGTGAGTCTGGTTCTGGTAAATCAGTTACTGCATATTCTATAATGCAGATTCTTGCTGACAACGGAAGCATTTCCGGGGGCAAGGTTTTATACAAAGGCGAAAACATTGTAGATTGGGATGCTAAGCAGATGGCAGGTTTCCGTGGTAGATGCGTTTCTATCATTTTCCAGGATCCAATGACATCTCTTAACCCAGTATTTTCAATCGGTTATCAGTTAAAAGAAGCAATTCTTTTACATACAGACAAAACAAAGGAACAGGCAAACGAAAGAGCTAAGGAATTACTTAGCCTTGTAGGAATCAATGAGCCAGAAAAGCGTCTCAAGCAGTATCCACATGAGCTTTCAGGTGGTATGAGACAGCGTGTTATGATTGCCATGGCACTTGCTTGTGAACCAGATATCCTTATTGCCGATGAGCCTACTACTGCCCTTGATGTTACAATCCAGGCACAGATTCTTGAGCTTATGCAGGATCTTCAGAAAAAGCTTGGTATGGCAATCATCATGGTAACTCATGACCTTGGTGTAATCGCATCTATGTGTGATGAAATCATCGTTATGTATGGTGGTCGTGTTTGTGAAAGAGGTACAGCAGATGATATCTTCTACTCTCCTTCACATGAATATACAAAGGGCTTACTCCGCTCTATTCCAACAAAATCAAACAGCAAAGAGAGATTAGTACCAATCGGTGGTACACCAATCAATCTTTTAAACATGCCAGAAGGATGTGCATTCTGTCCTCGTTGCGATGAAGCAATGAAGATTTGCTTAAAGGAAAAGCCAGAAGAAATCAGAGTTGGCGAGACACACATGGCATCATGTTGGATGAATATTAAGAATATGAAGCAGGAGGAAGTAGTAAATGAGTAGCGAGAATATTTTAGAAGTAAGCCACTTAAAGCAGTACTTCCCAGTAAAAAATGGATTTAGAACAGTTCCTCTTAAGGCTGTTGATGATATTTCTTTTACAATCAAGCCAGGTGAGACACTTGGTCTTGTAGGTGAGTCAGGTTGTGGTAAGACAACAGTTGGACGTACTCTTCTACGTCTTTACCAGCCAACAAGCGGACGTATTGTATTTGATGGCGATGTTCTTTATGATAGCGAGAAAAAAATTGATGTAAAAATGCAGCCATATCGTAAGCAGATGCAGATGGTATTCCAGGATCCATACTCTTCTCTTAACCCACGTATGACTGTAGAAGATATTATCGGTGAGCCTCTTGATGTGCATAAGCTTTACACATCAAAGGGAGAGCGCCATGACAAAATTATGGAGCTTATGGAAACAGTTGGACTTAATGCTGAGCATGCAACACGTTATGCTCACGAGTTCTCAGGCGGACAGCGTCAGAGAATCGGTATTGCAAGAGCCCTTGCTGTAGATCCTAAATTCATCGTTTGTGATGAGCCTGTATCTGCTCTTGATGTTTCAATTCAGGCACAGGTTGTAAATATGTTTGAGGACCTTCAAAAGCAAAGAGGTTTATCATACTTATTTATCGCTCACGATTTATTAGTAGTTCAGCATATCTCTGACAGAATTGCTGTTATGTACTTAGGTCACATGATGGAAATTGCTGATGCAGACGAGCTTATGGACAACCCAATTCATCCATATACTCAGTCACTTCTTTCAGCAGTACCAATTCCAGATCCTGAGACAGCTAGAAAGAGCCAGAGAATTATTCTTGAGGGCGATGTTCCAAGTCCTCTTAAGATGCCTAGCGGATGTCCATTCAGAACAAGATGTCGCTACGCTACAGAGCAGTGTGCATGTGAGATGCCTCCATTTACAGATAGAGGTAATGGTCATATGGTTGCTTGCTGGAACAAATAAGAGAAGGTATTGGTTTTAATTCCTATAGGGATTGAAATATAAAGAGATTAAAATTATAGGAGGGATAGTATGAAGAAGAAATTAGTCTCATTAGTACTTGTTGCTGCTATGGCACTTTCAATGGTTGCATGTGGCAATAAGGCAGCATCTACTGAGAGCTCATCTACAGGTGAAGCACCAGCAGTTGCAACAACAAAGGAAGATAAGACAACACTTAACATTTGGATGTCTAGTGAGCCAGCTCACATTGATCCAGCTCTTAACTCATCAGTAGATGGTGGATGTCTTGCAGTTAACTCATTTGAAGGTTTGATGCGTTACAACGAAGCAGGCGAGCTTGAGCCAGCTTGCGCAGAGAGCTATGAGGTATCAGATGATGGACTTACATACACATTCACAATGCGTGATGGTTTAAAGTGGTCTAACGGTGATGATCTTGATGCAACAGATTTCGTTTACTCTTGGAAGCGTGCAGCTTCTCCAGAGGTTGCAGCTGATTACAGCTACCTTTGTGAAATCTTCCCAAGCTTCACATATGAAGAAGGTCTTGGTGATGATGTAGTTGCTTCTGAAGATGGTAAGACTCTTACAGTAACACTTGGAGCAGTTTGCCCATATTTCCTTGATTTATGTGCATTCCCATTCTTCTTCCCAGTTAACCAGGAAGCTGTAGAAGCTTCTATGTCTGATGGTGATCCAGTTGGTACATGGGCTAACGATGCAGGCGAAAACTTCGTATGTAACGGTGCTTATGTTCTTTCATCATGGAACCATGATTCAGATATGACATATGTAAAGAACGACAATTACTGGGATGCTGATTCAGTAACAGTTACAACACTTAACGTAATGCTTACAGCTGAAACAACAGCTGCTTACACAGCTTACACAACAGGAGATCTTGATTTCATCGATGATATTCCTGTAGAGGAAATGGAAACAGCTAAGACAAGCTCAGAGTATGTAGTACTTGATAATCTTGGTACATACTATGCATCATTCAACTACAACACAGATCTTTATGATGAGCTTGGTCTTGATGAGGAGCAGGCAAAGGTATTCCGTCATGCTATCGCTCTTTTAATTGACCGTCAGTACATCATTGACACAGTAGGTCAGAACAATCAGGAAGTTGCTACATCATTTGTTCCAGCTGGATGCTCAGATGGTAACGGTGGTGAGTTCAAGAACAAGGATTACTACTCAACAGATTACGAAGCAAACGTAGAAGAGGCTAAGTCACTTCTTGAGTCTATCGGTTTATATGATACAGCTTCAGATGCTCTTACACAGGATATTTCTTTAACATACCTTACAAACAACTCAGAAGGTAACGTAAAGATTGGTGAGTGTATCCAGGCTGACCTTGCAACAGTAGGAATCAACCTTTCTATAGATCAGGAAGAGTGGAACGTATTCCAGGAGACACGTAAGGCTGGTAAGTACGACTTCGCTCGTGAAGGTTGGATCATGGATTACAACGATCCTATCAACATGCTTGAAATGTACACAACATCTTCAGGAAACAACAACCCACAGTTCGGTAAGGATTCTAGCAAGGATCTTGATTGGGCTAAGTATGATCAGATGATTTCTGATATCCGTTCAGAGGCAGATCTTGCAGCACGTGCAGAGCTTATGCATGAGGCAGAGGATTACCTTATGGATACATGGTGCATCATCCCTATCTACTACTACAACGATCCATACATGATCAAGGATTATGTAGATGGTGTATATGGTACTGTAGAGGGAATGAAGTACTTCTATCACGCAACAATCAACTAGTCTTTTTACTAGATTTTAAAGTGTGAAAAATTTTTGGGGAAATCGTGAAGATTTCCCCAAAATATTGTTGACAATGGTGCTTTACTCTAGTAGAATAACACTTGCGTCGAAACAAAATAAGTAATTTACCTACAACTTTGGAGAAGTACTCAAGAGGCCGAAGAGGCGCCCCTGCTAAGGGTGTAGGTCGGGCAACCGGCGCGAGGGTTCAAATCCCTCCTTCTCCGTTTTACTTAATAAGGTGCCATAGCCAAGTGGTAAGGCAAAGGTCTGCAACACCTCTATCACCAGTTCAAATCTGGTTGGCACCTCTAATTTAAATCCCTCGACCCTAAGTAATGGGGGCGAGGGATTTTTGTTTATACAAAACTAACTATTCAAAAATGTGAGAAAGGAGAATTTTGCAATGACAATTTATGACGAGTTAGTTGCTCGTGGCCTGATTGCTCAGGTAACAAACGAAGAAGAAATTAAAAAATTAATAAATGAGGGCAAGGCAACTTTCTATATCGGTTTTGATTGTACTGCAGATAGCCTTACAGCCGGTCACTTTATGGCTCTCACACTTATGAAGAGATTACAGATGGCTGGCAACAAGCCAATCGCCCTTATCGGTGGCGGTACTACTATGATTGGTGATCCTTCAGGTCGTACAGATATGAGAAAGATGCTTACACGTGAGGACATCGATCACAACGCTGAGTGCTTCAAGCGTCAGATGGAGCGTTTCATCGATTTCTCTGATGGCAAAGCTCTTATGCTTAACAACGCTGATTGGTTACTTGACCTCAACTATGTTGAGCTTCTTAGAGAAGTAGGTGCATGTTTCTCAGTTAACAACATGCTTCGTGCAGAGTGCTACAAGCAGCGTATGGAAAAGGGACTTTCATTCCTTGAGTTCAACTACATGATTATGCAGTCATACGACTTCTATCACATGTTCCAGCACTATGATTGTAACCTTGAGTTCGGTGGTGACGATCAGTGGTCAAACATGCTTGGTGGTACAGAGCTTATCAGACGTAAGCTTGGTAAGGATGCTCACGCCATGACTATTACTCTTCTCACTGATTCACAGGGTAAGAAAATGGGTAAGACAGCTGGTAACGCAGTATGGCTTGATCCTAATAAGACTTCACCATTCGAGTTCTACCAGTACTGGAGAAATGTTGGTGATGCAGATGTTCTTAAGTGCATCCGTATGCTTACATTCCTTCCAATCGAGGAGATTGAAAAGATGGATAGCTGGGAAGGTGCACAGCTTAATGAAGCAAAGGATATCCTTGCTTATGAGCTTACACAGATGGTTCACGGTACAGAGGAGGCTGACAAGGCTCGCGAGGCTTCTAAGGCACTTTTCGCAGGTGGAGCAAACTCAGAAAACGTACCATGCCACAAGCTTTCAGATGAAGATTTCAAGGATGGTAAGGTAGATATCCTTCAAATCCTTGTTTCTGCTGGTCTTACAGCTAGCCGTGCAGAGGCTCGTCGTGCTGTTCAGCAGGGTGGTGTTTCAGTTAACGGAGATAAGGTTGCTGATCCATTTACATCATATGAAAAGGATGCATTTGCAGAGGAATTCCTTCTCAAGAAGGGCAAGAAATCGTTCTGCAAGATTGAAGCATAAAATCTAAAAATGATATAATAAAAGTGCCAAGAGACCTTGGCACTTTTTTGTATAAAGGAGAATATAAATAATGGGTAACGTTTTTTATTTTCAATGGGAGCTTGATTTACTCCACTGGTTTCAGAGCATACATAATGGATTTTTAGACTGGATAGTTCCAAAGATTACTTCCTTAGGAAATGGCGGATGGTTTTGGATAGTTGTTACTCTCCTACTCTTGATTTTGCCATTCAATAGAAAGATGGGTGTGCAGGCGGCAATATCACTTATCATGACAGTTATTATCTGTAATGTGATTCTAAAGCCAAGTATTATGAGATGTCGACCATGTTGGCTTGAGCCAGACGTACAGATGCTTGTAAGTATTCCAAAGGATTATTCATTCCCATCAGGACATTCAAACGCTAGCTTTGCTGTGGCAACTGCTATATTTACAAGAAATAAAAAGCTTGGAATTCCAGCACTTGTACTAGCAGCTTTAATCGCCATAAGCCGTTTGTATGTGTTTGTACACTGGCCTACAGATGTGCTAGCAGGTTCCTTGATAGGAATCTGTGGTGGAATCACAAGCTTTTTCATTGTGAATTTCATTTATAAAAAATTAAATAGAAATGGTCTAGATGATGCCCGTGTCTAAACCATTTCAACAACTAACAATTCATAAGGAGAGAGCACAATTTCTGTGCTGTTAGATGAAGAATTGTCTAAGGTTTTGCTTGTATTGGAAAGCAAAACCTTTTTTATTTTGGAAGGAAGACTAAGTGTCTGGGCATCCTTCTGATAATTAGCAATAACCATTACACTCTTCTCTCCTACCCTACTGTAGGCAAGAAGGTTTTTCTGCTCTGGTTTGTATGGAGCAAATTCGCCATATACTAAAGTTGATTCATACTCTGGATTCTTTCTAAGTGAAATGAGCTCCTTATAAAAACAAAATACAGAATCCGAATCATTAATCTGCTCAGCAAGATTAATATGTTTGTATTTTGGATTAACCATAAGCCATGGTCTACCATCAGTGAATCCTGCATTCTCAGAGTCATCCCACTGGAAAGGGGTACGGGCATTATCTCTTGTCACATTTATAAGATGTGCAAGAGCCTCAGCATGTGTTTTGCCTTCATGTAATGCTGTTTCGTAGATGTTGGCATTTGCACAGTCATCCAAATCATTAATGTCATTAACTTTATCTAGGTTTTCCATACCTATCTCCTGCCCCTGGTAAATAAATGGAAGTCCAGGAAGAAGGAAATATATACCTGCCAGCATCTTTTTGCTGGTGTCATCTAAATCTTCGTTTGGTATGAACCTTGAAACGCCTCTAGGTTCGTCATGGTTTTCGATGATGTTAGAAAGAAAACCTATGCCATCTACTCTCTCATGGGCCTTAAAGACTGCCTTTTTATAATTCTCTGGCGAAATATCTTCTTTGGTAGATTCAGCAGAAAAATCAAACATGGTAGAAAAGTATCCATGTGACCCGATGAATAAAGGCAATTCATCATCCTTTTCATTAAATACTTCACCTACGGTAAAGGCATCATGCTTTCTGAATGTCTCATCAGCTAATTCATTAAGGAATTCTCCTACCCCAGTTGCTTCTTTTAGCATATTGTCGATTGAAGAAAGTCCGTCATCACCATCTACGGGATAATCTGAAAATGGAAGTTTCTTTTTGATGTTAATAATGGCGTCGATTCTAAATCCAGCAATACCCTTATCTAGCCACCAGTTAATCATCTTGTAAACTTCCTTGCGAAGCTTAGGATTTTCCCAGTTCAAATCTGGCTGTTTCTTGTGGAATACATGAAGATAGATTTTGTCGTCATGTCCTGGCAATTTTTCCCATACACTGCCTCCAAAGTAGCTACGCCAATTGCAAGGCAAAGGATCACCGTCCTTGTAATCTTCAATGTAAAAGAATTTGCCGTATTCTCCGTCAGGGTCTTCGCAGGCCTTTTTAAACCATTCATGTTCATCAGAGCAATGGTTTACCACCAAATCCATTACAATCCCTATACCCCTCTTCTTCCCTTCTTCAATTAGACGGTCCAAATCATCAATAGTGCCAAAGCGTGGGTCGATATCGTAGTAATCTGAAATATCATATCCCTGATCAGCTAAAGGCGAACAATAAATTGGTGAAAGCCAAATTATATCTATACCAAGATCCCGCAAATAATCTAGTTTTTCAATAACTCCGTTTATATCTCCAATACCATCCCCATTGGTATCATAAAAACTCTTTGGGTAGATTTGATAAGCTACCTTGTTGTGCCACCATTTTTTTTCCATGTAAAAGCCACTCCTTAGTTTATTCTATGTAAACGCTAACATAAAAATATTGACAGGTAAATAGGTTATGCGTATAACTAAAAACAAGGAGGAGATGCTATGGTAAGAATCAAAGACATTGCAAAAACATGCGGGGTAAGTACAGCAACTGTATCGTATGTGCTGCATGGAAAGTATGAAAAGGTCTCAAAGGAAGTAAGAGAAAAAATTGAAGCAGAAATTGCAGAAAGCGGATATATTACAAATCAATCTGCTATCAATCTGGTAAGCAGATGCTCAGGCTTAATTGGCGTAGCGGTCATGGACTCCAGCGATAAAAAGGATATTATGGGGGATCCATATTTTAGTATTCTCTTCTCCTATCTTGAAAAGGAATTTAGAAAGAGAGACAAATATATCTTAATAATTTTGGATCAGTCTCCAGAACGAGTTGTTAAGGATGCCTTAAGATGGAATTTAGATGGGCTTATCCTTAGCAACTACACAAAAGAAGCTATGATTGCAATTAGCCAGGAGTTTGTAAAACCAATAGTTACCATAGATGCCGCCTTTGTTTATGAGTACGATAAGCTGGTGCAGGTCTTTATAGACGATTACGATGGTGGCTACAAAATTGGAAGTTATTTGGCATCAATAGGCCATACAAATGTGGCCATGCTTGATGACAATGATGAGGAAGAAACAAGACATAGATGGCGTGGATTCAGACAAAGTTTTATCGATAATGGTATTGAAATCGATGAAAGCTCTCACTTTATTATCGATATGAAAAGGGAAGAACTGCAGGAAGGATTAGATAGAATTTATCCTGCATTGATAAAAAAGTCTGCTGTATTTTGTATTTCAGATTTTTACGCTTTAAGAGTAATAAAATATTTAAACGAGCATGGAAAAACAGTACCTGATGATATTTCAGTAGCAGGTTATGATGATATATTGTTTTCAAAATTATCTACGCCGGAGCTCACCACAATACGTCAAAATGTGCAGCAAAAAGCAGAATCAGCAGTAGATAGCATGATGAAAATGATAAAGAATAAGCCGGTGGAGCACAACATAAAATTGCCTGTAGAATTGGTTGTAAGAGAGTCTTGTAAGCAGTTGTAGATTTTTAATAAATTTTAAAAACTAAATATGTCACATAGTAATAGTTATGTGCATAACCTTTGACCCAAGATTATTCTTGGGTTAATTTTTAGTTACAAGGTTATTCGTATAACTAAAGGAGGACAGAATGGAAAAGGCATGGTGGAAAGAAAGTGTCATATACCAGATTTATCCAAGATCTTTTTGTGATTCAAATGGTGATGGCATTGGTGATTTAAATGGTATACGAAGTAAATTAGATTACTTACAAAAGCTTGGAATTAACGTTATTTGGCTAAGTCCAATATATAAATCTCCTAATGATGATAATGGATATGACATATCAGATTATCAGGACATAATGGATGATTTCGGTAATATGGACGATTTCGACGCCCTATTAAAAGAGGCTCACGAGCATGGAATCAAAATCGTAATGGATTTGGTAGTTAATCACACATCGGATGAGCATAAATGGTTTATCGAAAGCAGATCTTCAAAGGATAATCCTAAGAGAGATTATTACATCTGGCGAGAGCCAAAGGATGGCAAAGAGCCAAACAACTGGGGCTCATGTTTCTCTGGATCGGCATGGGAATACGATGAAAAGACTGGTATGTATTATCTACATTGCTTTTCAAAAAAGCAGCCGGATTTGAACTGGGACAACGAAAAAGTCAGAGATGAAGTTTTCAACATGATGACTTGGTGGTGCGAAAAGGGCATTGATGGATTTAGAATGGATGTTATTTCCATGATTTCAAAAGTACCTGGATTGCCAGATGGAAACAAGGGCGAGGGTGCTTTATATGGGGATTTATCCAATACAACAAACGGCCCAAGAGTTCACGAATATTTACAGGAAATGAGAAAGCGAGTGCTTTCAAAATACGACTTGATCACAGTTGGGGAGTGCGCAGGCGTAACTATAGAGGAAGCAAAGAAATATGCAAGCCTTGATAACTCTGAGCTGAATATGGTTTTCGAGTTTGAGCACACAGGGCTAGATTATGATGAAAGAGGAAAATGGACCACCAAAAGATTCTACTTGCCAGATCTTAAGGCAAACTTAAGTAAATGGCAGAATGAGCTCGAGGGCCAGGCATGGAATTCGTTGTATTGGGATAATCACGATCAGCCTAGAATCGTATCAAGACTTGGAGATGACTCACCATTATCAGCAAAGTGCATCGCCACAGTTCTTCACATGATGAAGGGTACGCCTTATATATATCAAGGCGAAGAGCTTGGAATGACAAACTATCCTTTCAAATCAATTGATGAATGTAGAGACATTGAAATACTAAATGCTCACAAGGAATTGGTTGGCGGAGGCCGAATGTCAGAGGAGGATTTAATGGACGGCATTCGAGCAAAAGGCCGCGATAATGCCAGAACTCCAATGCAGTGGGATGACAGCAGCGAAGCTGGATTTACATCAGGAAAGCCTTGGATAGGGGTAAATCCAAATTACAAGACAATAAATGCTAAGGCTGAACTGGAAGATAAGAACTCAGTTTTTTATTACTATCAAAAACTTATCCAGCTAAGGAGAAACAGCGAGTGGTCAGACATTATCGTATATGGAACATACCAGCTTTTGGATAAGGAAGATGAAAATATATTTGCATACACAAGACAATTGGGGGACAGAAAAATTCTTGTTGTATGTAATGTAAGTGCCAATGAGGTGCAATACAAGCTGGATTTTGAGGTGGAAGAAAAGGCATGCTTAATCCGTAATTACGATAATGTGGATTTGGAAAAAGAGATGAGAGTCCCAGCATGGTTTGCAGGTGTTTGGGAAATCTAAATCCTGGTGTTGACATCATGCGAGAATGTTTAGTATATTGTATACATCTCGTGAGGGAGTAGCTAGCGCTATTAAACGAATGCGTTGTTTGTCAACAGACTCGGGATTTACCCTGGCAAACATTAAATAGTGAGACTCACGTGTAGCCATAGATTTGGTTACACGTGGGTCTTTTTTGTTATATTAGCCCTCACAAAAAAGGAGTTTAATATGAGTGTAGTAGACATATTTTTATTCGGAGTAGGTCTATCAATGGATGCATTTGCTGTTGCAATCTGCAAAGGACTGGCAATGAAGCAGGTAAACAAAAAGCAAATGTTTATGATAGCACTATTCTTCGGTGGTTTTCAGGCATTGATGCCACTGATTGGTTTCATTTTGGGAAGTGCATTTGCTGATATGATTTCAGCCTATGACCATTGGATAGCCTTCATACTTCTGTTGTATATAGGTGGCAAAATGGCTATTGAGGCAATCAAAGAATGGAAGGATGAGGATAAGGTGGAAATCATGGATCCACCACTTGATTACAAGGAGCTTACACTTCTTGCAATTGCCACAAGTATTGATGCATTAGCCTGTGGTGTTACTTTTTCATTCTATAAAGGATTTAACATACTTCGTGCAATCTTAATTATTGGTTTAACAACATTTGCTATTTCAGCAGGTGGTGTTTATGTGGGAAATATTTTTGGTAATAAGTTCAAGGCAAAGGCTCAGTTATTAGGCGGATTTATCCTGATTTTCCTGGGCGTTAAAATCTTGCTTGAGCATTTATTTGGAATATCATTTGGGTTTTAAAGGAGGAGAATAAATGACATTTTTTAGCACAATACCAGGAGCTTTGATTCTCTTGGTAGTAGGATTTGTATTTTTGATTAAGGGGGCAGATTTCTTTGTTGAAGGTGCATCTGCAGTAGCAAAAAAGCTTCATGTTCCAGCACTTGTAATTGGTATGACAATCGTTGCAATGGGAACATCACTTCCAGAACTTTCAGTTTCTGTTACAGCTTCTTTAGCAAACAGTAATCAGCTTGCAATTGGAAACGTAATTGGCTCAAACATCTTTAATTTGATGGTGGTTTTAGGTAGCTGCGCATTGTTTTCAGCCCTTGAAGTAGCTGATGACACTATTAAAAAGGATTTTCCTTTTTCAGTAGCATGTGCAATTGCTCTTATGGTTATGGGATTAATCGGAAGCTCAGTAGGACATTTAGATGGAGCAATTCTTCTTGTAGCTTTTGCTATTTTCCTTGGTTCAATGCTAATGACCGCAAAAAATCACAGAGCACATGAAGCAGAGCTTGCTGAAGAAGATGTAGAAAAAGAAATTGTAGATATTCCAACATGGCTTTGCATTATCTATATCGTTGGTGGTGCAGTGGCAATTAAGTTTGGTGGTGATTGGGTTGTCGCTTCATGTACAACTTTAGCTCTTAAGTTTGGTATGTCAGAAACTCTTGTTGGTCTTACAATTGTTGCCCTTGGAACATCACTTCCTGAGCTTGTAACATCAATTGTTGCAGCTAAGAAAAACGAGCTTGATATGGCAATCGGAAATGTTGTTGGTTCAAATGTATTCAACATTCTTTTGATTTTAGGTACAGCAGGTGCTATTTCACCTATGACATACCTTACAGTAAACGCTATTGATACATTGATTCTTGTAGCTTTTTCAGCTGTTGTGTGGCTCATGTGTTTAAAGAAAAAGAATCTTAATAGAGCTAATGGAATCATCATGTTGCTACTTTATGTGGCATATCTTGCTTATATCATCGTAAGAGATGGCGGTGTAGCATAGATTAAATGTGGTAAAAAGTACAGTGTTATGGTAAAATCATAAAGTTTAAAGGGTTGAATAAGGAGGTAATTTTATGGGTCTTTTAGACAATCTTTCAGATAGCATTAGAAGTACCACCCAAGACCTTGGAAAAAAAGCTCAAAACGCTACAGATATGACCAAATTGCAGTATGACAAAAAGGTCAAAGAAGGCGAACTTATCAAGCTTTATGAAAAGCTTGGCAAGAAATACTATCAAGAGCACAAAGATGAGGACAGCGAAGATATCAAACGAATCACCGCTGTGACTCTTCGAATCAAAGAGATATCAGATGATATCATGGCACTTAAAGGCGGTGTAGCCTGCCATAAGTGTGGCGCATTAGTCAAAAATGGCTCCATGTACTGTAGTGCATGTGGAGAAAAAATAGAGGATATTTTTGAAGAGTAGGAGTTAAGAATGGGTAACAAAGGCAATTATTACATCACCACAGCAATTGCTTACACATCAGGTAAGCCACATATTGGAAACACATACGAAATCGTGCTTGCAGATTCAATCGCTCGTTTCCGTCGCCAGGAAGGATACGATGTTTTCTTCCAGACAGGAACAGATGAGCACGGACAGAAAATCGAGTTAAAGGCCGCTGAAGCAGGCATCACTCCAAAGGAGTTTGTTGATAATGTTTCAGGTCAGGTTAGAAATATTTGGGATTTAATGAACACATCTTATGACAAGTTCATCCGTACAACAGATGAGGATCATGAGAAGCAGGTTAAGAAGATTTTCAAGAAGCTCTACGATAAGGGCGATATTTACAAGAGCTCATACGAAGGACTTTACTGTACACCATGCGAGTCTTTCTGGACAGAGTCACAGCTTGTTGATGGCAAGTGTCCTGACTGCGGTCGTGAGGTTCAGCCAGCAAAGGAAGAAGCATACTTCTTCAAGATGAGCAAATACGCTGACAAGCTTATTGATTATATCAATACACATCCTGAGTTTATTCAGCCAGTTTCTCGTAAGAACGAGATGATGAACAACTTCCTTCTTCCAGGATTACAGGATCTTTGCGTTAGCCGTACATCATTTACATGGGGAATCCCAGTAGATTTTGATCCAAAGCACGTTGTATACGTATGGCTTGATGCTCTTACAAACTATATCACTGGTATTGGTTATGAGTGTGATGGTGAGTCATCTGATCAGTTCAAGGCTTTATGGCCAGCTGACCTTCACCTCATCGGAAAGGATATCATCCGTTTCCATACAATTTATTGGCCTATTTTCCTTATGGCACTTGATCTTCCACTTCCAAAGCAGGTATTTGGACATCCATGGCTTCTTACAAAGTCAGCTGATGGTGGCGATGACAAAATGTCTAAGTCAAAGGGAAATGTTATCTATGCAGATGAATTAGTTGATTTCTTCGGTGTAGATGCAGTTAGATATTTCGTGCTTCATGAGATGCCATTCGAGAATGATGGTGCTATTTCATGGCCACTCATGGTAGAGCGTGTAAATTCAGACCTTGCAAACACACTTGGAAACCTTGTAAACCGTACAATCTCAATGAGCAACAAGTACTTCGGTGGAGTTGTTGAGGATAAGGGTGTTACAGAGGATGTTGATGCAGATCTTAAGGCTGTAGTTACAGGCACAGTTGCAGCAGTTGAGTCAAAGATGGCTGAACTTCGTGTTGCAGATGCTATTACAGAAGTATTCAATCTCTTCAAGAGATGTAACAAATATATCGACGAGACAATGCCTTGGGCACTTGCAAAGGATGAGACAAAGCAGGATAGACTTGCTACTGTTCTCTACAACTTGGTTGAGGGTATCTCAATTGGTGCTACTCTTCTTAAGGCTTTCATGCCTGAGACATCAGAAAAGGTATTAGCTCAGATTGGTGCTAAGGAAATTCCTTACGATGAGCTTTCTACTTTCGGTCACTATGTAAACGGTGACAAGGTAACAGATGCTCCAGAGATTCTCTTCGCACGTCTTGATCTTGATGAGGTTATGGCAAAGGTAGCAGAGCTTCATCCAGCACAGCCAGAGGAAGCAGATGCTGATGATGAGGAAGGCATCGATATCGAAGCAAAGCCTGAAATCACATTTGATGATTTCATGAAGCTTCAGTTCCAGGTTGGTAAGATTGTTTCTTGTGAAGCAGTTAAGGGTTCAAAGAAGCTCCTTTGCTCACAGGTAAAGATTGGTTCACAGACAAAGCAGATTGTTTCTGGTATCAGCAAGCACTACTCTCCAGAGGAGATGGTTGGAAAGAAGGTTATGGTTCTTGTAAACCTTAAGCCAGCAAAGCTTGCAGGTGTTCTTTCAGAAGGAATGTTACTTTGCGCAGAGGATGCTGAAGGCAACCTTTCACTCATGACACCAGAGAAGTCTATGCCATCAGGCGCGGAGATTTGTTAATATGATTTTTGAGACACATGCTCATTATGATGATGAGAAGTTCGACGAGGATAGAGTCGAACTTCTTTCTCATTTATTGAGAGAAAACAATATCGGTAATATTGTAAATGTAGGTGCAACCTTTAGAGGATGTAAGGACAGTATAAAACTGGCTGAGGAATACGATAATGTATACGCAGCCATAGGAATACATCCAGAGGAAATAGATGAAATAAACGAAGATGTCATCAATTGGCTCAAGGAAAATTCATCAAATCCAAAGGTTGTTGCAATAGGTGAAATCGGCCTTGATTATTACTGGGTGAAGGAGCCGGAACAAAGAGCAAAACAGCGTCTTTGGTTCGACAGACAGATGGATTTGGCTTTAGAGTTGAATTTACCGGTAATTATTCACTCTAGAGATGCGGCAGAAGACACTTTAAACACAATTATTAGGTATAATACACAAGGATTAAAAGGTATTGTCCATTGTTATTCATATTCCAAGGAAATAGCCATGGAATATGTGAAAATGGGATGGTATATTGGTGTTGGAGGAGTAGTCACTTTCAAGAACGGCAGAAAGCTAGTTGAGACAGTAGAGGCTGTTCCAATCGAAAACATTGTTCTTGAGACAGATTGCCCATATATGGCGCCTGTCCCACATAGAGGCGAGCGTAACAGCTCAATCTATCTAAGTCATGTGGCTGAAAAGGTTGCAGAGCTAAAGGGCCTTTCTGTAAAAGAAGTGGAAGATATTACCTATGAAAACGCCTTAAGGGTGTATACTAAAAGCAAAAGGAAATAAATATGGCATATTTAAGTAATCCAACATATACGAGAGCTGTTTTGGAAGCTCATGGATTCTCATTTCAAAAGAAATATGGACAGAACTTTCTTATTGATGGCAATGTCCTTGATAATATCATTGATGCAGCAGGCATTACAAAGGACGATTTTGTTCTAGAAATCGGCCCTGGTATAGGAACAATGACACAACGTCTTTGCGAGGAAGCAAGGGAAGTTGTGGCAGTGGAAATCGATAAAACACTTATCCCAATTTTGGATGATACACTATCTACATACAAGAATTGGACAGTTATCAATCAGGATATTTTAAAGGTTGATATTAACAAATTGGCCCTTGAGAAAAACGGTGGAAAGCCGATAAAAGTAGTGGCAAATCTGCCATACTACATTACAACTCCAATTATCATGGGGTTATTTGAAAGTCATGTACCACTTGAGTCAATTACAATCATGATTCAAAAAGAAGTGGCCGACCGAATGAAAACTGGACCAGGTTCCAAGGAATACGGAGCTTTGTCTTTAGCGGTTCAGTATTATTCAAATCCAGAGATAATATGTGAGGTTCCGCCAAGTTGCTTTATGCCCCAGCCAAAGGTATCAAGCACAGTAATATCGCTGAGATGTCACAACAATCCGCCAGTTGAATGTGACGAGAAGCTTTTATTCCAGATTATTAGAGCTTCATTTAATCAGCGTAGAAAAACTTTATTGAACGGTCTTAGTAATGGGCTTCATTTTTCAAAGGAGCAAATTGCTGATGCTATAGAGCAGTGTGGTTTTGTACCAACTGTACGAGGAGAGGCGTTATCACTTGAAGATTTTGCCAAATTAACAAATGTATTAAAGCAGGCTTAGGAGATTAACAGACTAGTAGGGAGAGCTTAATTAATGGATGTCCGTAGCTACAGCAGAGAAGTTCAGCTTCTCATAGGTGAAATACAAAAAAATAGGGGCAAGGACTCAGGTACAGTTTTATCAGCTTGCGATAAGCTTTTAGCTTACGGTAAGGGCATGAAGGACGATGCCCTTATTGGGTATGCTTATTTTTCAAAGGGCGAAACCTATTATCTTTTAAATGACGCATCAAATTTCTATTCTCAAATGCTTTCTTGCATGGGACCTATGGAGCACGTAAAGGAGTGGGGATATGTTGCCATGGCAAACAATATGCTAGGCATTGTTTCTCTAAATCGCGGAAATGCTCCATTTGCCCTGGATTATTTCATTAAAGCAATCAGTATTTGTGAGGATTATTCACTTCCAGATATAGAGTGGATGATCCACATGAATCTTGGTTCATTGTACCTTAACATCGAGGAATACCAGAAATCCATTTCTCATACTGAAATTGCATATAGATATATTCTTGATCACAAGAGCTTGGATGGTTTTACTGAAAGTTATACAGCCATCCTACTTGGCATGGGACGAGCTTACTTAAATCTTGATAGAGAGGACAGATGTCTTGAAATCGAGAAGAAGCTTAGAACAGATTGTCTTCCATATTTGATGGAGATGGACAGAATAGTCATCTATTGCTATTTTGCACGAGTTCATCAGGCAATAGGCGAGGATGAAGCAAGAGACTATTGGATTGAAATGGTTAATAAGCATGCCAGCACAAGCATGCCTATTTTAGATGTGTTTGATGATTTCTATGATTATCTTCACATGCTTCTTAAAATTGAAAAATACGATGATTTCTTTAAAGCTTACACAGTTCTTGATGATTTAACAAAGCACACTTCTATCAAAAACTTAGAAAGAAAGCTTCTTACCCTTAAGATTCGTTACTACAGAAGAGTAGGACAAATCGAAGAATATAAAATCGCTTCAGTTTTGTATTTCGAGCTATCAGAATTTATGGAACGTGAAAATCGCTTGATGGTCAGCAATATGATCGTTATGCGTAATTCGTATATGGAGCTTACACAAATCAATAAAAAAGTCGAAGAGAAGAATACATTCTTGCAGAAACGTTCAGAGACAGACCCATTAACAGGAATGTATAATAGACTGAAGCTTAATGAGTATAGTGAGGAAGCCTTTGAAAAGGCCCTTATTAATAGATCTAGTATAGCAGTTGAAATCCTTGATATAGATTTCTTTAAGCAGTACAACGATAACTATGGTCACCAGGAAGGTGATAATTGTATCAAGTTCATTGCCAGCACTTTAATAGAGATGGCAAAAGAGGATGGCATTTTCACAGCAAGATATGGTGGAGATGAGTTCGTAGTTATCTATGAAGGTCTTACCAAAGAAATGGTGGAGGCCAAAGCAAATGAATTAAGAGATCGAATATACCAGCAAAAGTGGGAGCATAAGTTTTCTCTTACAGACAACATTGTAACCATTTCTCAGGGTATCTGTTATGGAATACCAGAAAGAGATGCTAGCATGTTTGGTTATCTTCAGGGAGCAGACAAAATGCTATACGAGGTTAAGCAGCAAAGCAGAAATGCAATTAAAATCTGCGATGCGACAGACTTAGTAGAACTAGAGGATGAATAAAAATGAAAACCATTAAAAAGATTTTTTTTGATGATGTTATCAGTCTAGTGAAGAATTTTTTCGCTCTTGTTATTGTGGTAGGAATTTGTTTCTTGCCAGCCCTGTATGCATGGTTCAACATCTATTCTAACTGGGACCCATATGGCAACACAGGAGCGCTAAAGTTCGCAGCTATATCTTTGGACAAAGGATACACAGATGAAGAAGGTGAGTATCACAATCAAGGTGATACCATAATTGAAAACCTTCATGAAAATACCTCTGTGGATTGGCAGTTTGTCGATTCAGAGGAGGATGCTGTAAATGGAGTTTATAGCGGGGAGTATTATGCAGCAATTGTTGTAGATGAAGATTTCACATATAACATGTACAACGTTCTTACAGACGACGTCAAAAGACCGGTTCTACATTTCTATGAGAATCAAAAGAAGAATCCCGTAGCGACTAAAATTTCAGATACAGTAGCCCAGTCCTTGCAGAATAACATTAATGTGGCCTTCACAGAAGTGGTTGTTAGCAAGGTGTTTTCTAGTGCCTCAGATGTGTCAGAAGATTTGCAGGAAAAGGGCGGAGTAGATGAGATTGTAAACAAGCTTGAAAGCCTTAGCGCAGACTTAACCACATATCAAAATGCTATGACTACAATCATAGAAAATGATGCACAGCTTAAGGCGTCCTTAGAGGCTGCAGAGCAGGATGCAACAAACGTAAAGAATCAGGCAGAGCAGAGTGCTAAGTCTCTTGAGACAGCTGGGAATATTACAGACAAGAGTGATACAACTATTAATTCTTACTCACAAACTGTTGAAAGAGCTATGACTCTCATAGAAGTAAAAGCAGCTTCTATGAATCAAAACCTTGATACAGCAAAGATAAGCGATGATGCAACAGAAGTGGCAAGAAGCCTAAAAGGGGCTATGCTTGATACTTTAGAGATGGCTGACGTAGCTATATATCTGCCAACTAGACTTGATGAAACAGAATTAAGTGCGGTAAAAACAGAATTCAATACTGTTGTTAATGAAATATTAGCCACCTATAAAGAATTGACAAATGGTATTCCTGAGCAGATGATACCAGCGAATTTGAAAGAGATGGTAGCAAAGATAAAGTCAGTCCAGACTGCTATAAATTCGATTAATCCATCTTCAACAGAATATCAAAATCAGGTAGCAGCAGCTGACAAAGCTATCAAAGAAGCAACAGATGCATTAAATAATGTTAATGAAGAAGAATTAGTATCAGTTGGTACAGAGAATCTTAAGTCAGCAGCTACTGACGCACGAACAAAGGGTGAAGAGTTAAATAAAACAATATCTGGCCCACTTAGAGAAAAGGTCGATGCAGGCTTATCTTCACTTGAGGGAATGCTTAACAATTCAAGCGCGATTCTTAATACTGTTGGCGAAACATTTGGCAATTTAGTTGTAATGTTCGATGCAATTGGAAACACAGTAGATTGTGCAGATACAAGCCTGCAAAAAACAAGTGAGGCTATCGTATACGTAAATGGAAGATTGATTGATGCAATAGCCGAAATCGAAGAAGCCGGCTCAGCTGATAAGATTCAAGTATTAGTAAATGCCTTATCTGGTGACCCGGAAGTATATGGAAAGTTCTTCTCAACACCAGTGGAAATGAAAACAGAAGCTGTATACCCTATCGAGAATTATGGTTCAGCAGTAGCACCATTCTATTCAACATTGGCATTCTGGGTAGGAGCATTGATTTTAACGGCAATTATTAAAATCAAGCCAGATAAAAACAAATATCCAAATGCGTCTGAGAGACAATTATATTTCGGTAGATATGTCTTATATTGGGTGCTTGGACAGATTCAGGCGGTGATTATTGTATTAGGAGACATATTCCTATTGCATGTGCAGTGCTTGCATCCTTGGTTATTCTTATTGGCTGGATCAGTAATTGCTACTACATTTACAATCCTAATCTATTCCCTTGTAACAACTTGGGGTGACGCTGGTAAGGCACTTGCAGTCGTGCTTGTAGTTATCCAGATTGCAGGTAGTTCAGGAACATATCCTATTGAGCTTTTGCCAGAGTTCTTTAGAAAGGTATACATATTCTTCCCATTCCCATACGCAATCAACTCTATTCGAGAGTGCTTATGTGGAACTTACGAATGCGATTATCTAAAGTACTTAGGTACACTCGTTATATTTATGGCTATATCACTTGTGATAGGTCTTTTGGTAAGAATTCCATTTGAAAAGCTTAATCATTACATGGAAGAGCGAATGGAAGATACCGAAATGATGTAGGAGGCAGTTTTGGGAAAAGAAAAAGAAATCGTTTATGAGAAGTTCATGGATTTGCAGCAGCAGGTTCATCAGCGTAATCAGAAAAAGATAAAGGTAGGGTTAAAAGTTAATATTTTATTGCCACTTGTCTTTTTGGTAATAAGCTTTATCACTGACCGTTCTAAGCTTGTGTTCTTAGTACTTTGGATTGTTTCATTGTTTGGCATTGCATTTTATCTTTTATATGTGGAATACATGGATTTTGAGCTTCAGGAGCAATTAAAGGAGCTTGGAATTATGGAAAAAGAGGCAGAGGCACAAGCCCTTATTGGTGAAGAAGTTATCCAGAGTATTGATGAAATAAACAACGCTAAAAACGAAATGGTAAAGGATATTAAGGATTTAAGAAAAGAGATTAAAACTGATATTCAATCAATGGGAGACAAGCTGAAAAGATGAAAAACGTTATTAAGATTATCGTTTCAGACATAAAAAGATTATCAACAAATGTAGTTGCTATGGTTGTTATCATAGGACTTACAGTAATTCCATGCCTATATGCCTGGTTTAATATCCTATCTAACTGGGATCCATACGGTGAAAGTGCCACATCAAACTTGCAGGTAGCCGTTGCATCATCTGATGAAGGCATAATGATTGGCAGTGTGGAATTAAATGTCGGGGACATTATAATTAGCAATTTAAAAGAAAATACCACTATAGGCTGGGTATTTACAGACACTGCGCAGGATGCTGTAAATGGCGTTTATTCAGGTGATTACTATGCCGCTCTTGTTATTGACGAAGAGTTTAGTTCCAACATGATAAGCTTCCTTAGCGGAGATATCGAGAATCCAGTAATTACTTACTACGAAAATGAAAAGAAAAATGCCATTGCACCAAAGATTACAGCAAAGGTAAAGACCACAATCGAGCGTGAGGTGGACCATGCCTTTGTTAGTACAGTGGCAGAATCTCTTCTTAAGGGCGGTGAATATTTCGCAACATTGGATGAAGAAGGCAATATCACTGGCGCAGGTATCAATAAGCTAGAACAGCTTGATTCAGACTTAAATGGAATGATTACAATTTTGGATTCATATATTGCACTTATGGATTCAACAGAAAGCATATCAGAGGCTGGAGAAGCAATCACAGAAAGTGCAAATAGCATTACAGAGCTGGCAGGTTCAATGGCTGAGGACTCACAAAACAAAGCAGCTGGTGTAAAAGATGATGTTGAGCAAAGTAAGAAAAATGCTGATCGAAAAATAGAAAACCTGAATGAAAAATTAAGCGCTGTAGATTCGGATGCAAATACATTAAATGAAAAAGTGGCGGGGTTGAGCCTGGACGTTGATATTGACTATACACAGCTACAATCAAGTGTTAGCACAATCCAGGAAATGTGGGGAACCGACCAACAAGGTTTATACCAGTTATTATTAAATGTAAATGCTCCTAATACAGAAGAGGGAGCAAAAGCAAAAGAAGCAATCACGGAGTATGCCAATGTATTAGACGGTTTGATTGCAGGATTAGATGAAGATGTGGCAAATATACAATCAGCCACTACAAAGGGCGAAGAGGATTTTAATGCAGCTAAAGACACATTAGTAAATAATGTGGCAGCAGTCCTTGCATGTACAAAAAACATTCGTGATTACTATGGTGCAATTTCTTTAGTGGGACAGGAAGCAATCGATGCAGGATCAAAGGCAGTTGAAGAAGTAGAAAAGCTTATCAATTACAATGCAACAAGCATCGATTTGGTAGCTGATAACTTAGATAATTACGCTGTAATTATGGAGCAGTCTAAGGATTCTCTAGTAAAATCAAGAGATGAAGCTGTGGAAATGGAAAGCCAATTAGCGGCATTGATAGCTGAGATAAAAGCCATTGGTCAAAACGAAGCATATCAAAAGATAATGGAATTGCTTCAGTCAGATCCAGATTTGCTGTCTGATTTTATTAGTAGCCCGGTAGATATTTCTGATGAGTATATTTATCCAGTGGAAAATAATGGTTCAATGACAGCGCCATTTTACATCGTCCTTTCTATTTGGGTTGGTGCACTTATCATGTCCACCATTCTAAAGACAACTGTTAAGGACACAACAGGTATGGACAACCTAAAGAACTGGCAGTGCTTCTTAGGAAGATATTTCACCACCTTTGTGATAGGCCAGATTCAGACAATCATCACAGTGCTAGGAGCATTCTTGTTTGTAGGAATTCAATGTGAGCATCCATTCTACTTCTGGTTGGCTTGTGCATGGACATCATTGATTTATTCATTGTTGTTATATTCATTTACATATTCATTTGGAAATGTAGGTGAAGCGTTATCAGTAGTATTAATGGTTATACAGGTTGCAGGTGCAGGCGGTACATTCCCAATCGAAGTACTACCAAAGGTATTCCAGCTGCTCTACAAGTTTATGCCATTTAACTATTCAATGAATGCACTTAGAGAGTGCATTGCAGGATTCTATGAAAATACATATAGAAACTGCATGTTAACACTTATCATCTATGGCGTTATTGCGGTATTTATTGGAGTAACATTGTATCATCCATTTAAAATATTAAATGAAAAAATTGAGAGTAGTAAAGAAAAATCAGGTATATTGATCTAAGATGAGGGCAGGATAATCCTGCCCTTTTTTGCATCATATAGGAGGTTTGTATGAGAAATATTAGTTGGGTTAAAGATTCGGTTTTTTATCATATTTATCCACTGGGAGCGTTTGGCTGTCCTAGAGAGAATAAAGGCGAAGAAACCGCAGGCCATCGTATATTGCAGCTAATTGACTGGATACCTCATCTAAAAGAAATCGGTGTTAATGCGTTATATCTGGGGCCTATTATGGAATCAGGTACCCATGGGTACGATACCTGGGATTACTATAAAATCGATAGTAGATTAGGTACAAATGATGATTTTAAAAAGGTCGTAAAAGCTTGTCATGACAATGATATAAAGGTTGTCCTGGATGGCGTCTTCAATCACGTGGGTAGGGGCCACATTGCGTTCAAGGATGTATTAGAAAAGCGGGAAAACTCTACCTACAAAGATTGGATTGCAGGATTGAATCTGTCGGGAAATAACTGGCATGGAGACGGTTTGTCATATGAATGTTGGTCCGGTGCAGAAGAGTTGGTAAAGTTGAATCATTGGTGCAACGATGTGGATAACCACATTTTAAATGCTGTAGGCATGTGGATAGATGATTTTAAGATAGATGGCTTGCGTCTGGATGCAGCAGACTGTATAGAGAGAGGCTTTTTTAATAGGTTAAAGAACTTCACTGAAGAGAAGGCATCGAATTTCTGGCTAATGGGCGAGATAATCCATGGAGATTACAATATTTATGTAAACGAAAACATGCTAGATGCAGTTACAAATTATGAATGCTGGAAGGGAATATATTCGAGCCACAATGATCATAATTATTTTGAGATAAACTATGCAATGAAGCGTCAGTGGGGCCAAGGTGGACTCTATGTAGGTAAGTACCTATATAACTTTGTGGATAATCACGATGTAAATAGAATATATAATCTGCTGACAGATAAGGCCAATATCTATCCTGTTTACACTCTCCTATTTACTATGCCTGGAATACCATCCATTTATTACGGTAGTGAGTGGGCAATTGAAGGGGATAAAAAATCGGGAGATGGGGACTACGCTCTTCGCCCAGAAATAGATCCAAATAAAATGAGTAATCCAGATTTAATTGATCATATAAAGACCTTAGCGGAGATTAGAAAGAATTCAAATCCTCTGAAACAAGGGGTATACGAGGAAGTGCAGGTTAAGAATGAAACTTTAGTTTTTGCCAGGGTGTGGAATGATGAATATGTGATTGTGGCATTAAATAACACAGTCGAAGAAAAACAAATGGTCTTTGACTATCGAGGTCAGCACTATGACTTTGTGCTGGAGCCTCATGGTAGCAAGATTTTAAAATAGTTAGTTGTTTGCAAGATATGCATACAGACAGTGGTCAAGGCGTTGTCCGTTGATAATGATTTTATCGCGGAGGACGCCTTCAAATTGGAAGCCTAACTTTTTAACCATGTGTATAGATGGGTCGTTATCAGGCAAGATTAAGGCTTCAAAGCGATGAATACCAAGGTCACGTGCAATAATAGGGATGGTATATGCGATAGCTTCGCTGCAATAACCTCTATTCATGTAATCTCTATCCATTTTATAGCCGATGGTACAGCTTTGGTAAATAGGTCTTACAATATTTCTATAGCTTACTGTTCCAATGATTTTGTTAGGATTATCTTTCTCAAAAATCCAGTAACGGACCATAATCAACTTAAGAATATTGTTGTGCTCAAATTCTAAAATTTTCTTTTGATGATTGAGAGTGTAGAAATCATCTCCGATAATAGGCTCATATTTCTCAAAAATATCTCTGTTTCTAGAATAAAAATCCAGTACAAGATGTGCCGATTCTTTTCCCAGTACTTTTAATGTAAGACGTTCAGTGTTAATTTCGAATTGCATATAATCCTCCCCTGAATAATAGATTAATCTATTCCTCTTAAACTAGTGTTAGGAATATAAGGCTTCAAAATATCAACAAATGATTCTAAAGTTTCCAGTGAATGAGGCGAAAAGATAGGATTGATAACCTGCTCAGACTCCTTATAGCTTTGTAAATAATAAGCCTTGGCGCCCTTTAGCCACCTGCCGATGGATTCCATATCATTACTATCATGGCATTCTTTCATGATAGTTGTTCGGAATTCGTAGTCTATCTTCCCTTCCATCAAAATATCAATTGATTCTTGAATAGGCCCGATATCAAAGGTCTTCATGCATGCAATAGTGTTGTATTTATCCTTTGAATGTTTAATATCCATAGCAACATAATCAATAAGGTTATTATCAATTAGAGACTTAAGCATCGAAGGATTTGTTCCGTTGGAATCAAGCTTAACTAGTAATCCTAAATCTTTAATCTGACTGATAAAATCAGGCAAATCCCTATGTAAAGTAGGTTCGCCGCCAGTGATGCATACCCCGTCTAGAATTTTCTTTTTCTTATTAAGATGTTCAAAGATTTCATCCATTGAATAGGCAAAAACATCTGCAGGAGGCATAACCAAATCCCTGTTGTGACAGTATGGACATCTAAAGTTACAACCACCAGTAAAAAGAGTGGTAGCCACCTTCCCAGGATAGTCCAACAATGTAGTTTTTTGCATTCCTAATATAAGCATAGTAATAATTCCTATTTAAAAGCTAAAACAGGCAATTTTTCTCAAGAAAATGATTGCTTGCAAAGTCTTTTCTGTTAAAATTTATTCTGTAGATATTATAAAAAGTATAGCAAACTAGGAGGGGAAAATCCATGATGTCGAAAGAAGAGCGCCAAGAGAAGCGCATCGCAAAACAGGCAGAAAAAGAGGAGAAAAAGACTCTCAAAGTATATGAAAAATATATGGAACAAGCCATCAAAGAAGCAAAGAAGGCATATGACATCAATGAGGTTCCTATTGGATGCGTTATTGTTCAGGATGACAAAATCATTGCCAGAGGGTACAATCGCAGAAATACAGATAAGAGCGTGCTGGCTCATGCGGAAATAGCAGCCATTCAGGAAGCTTGCAGAAAAACAGGTGACTGGAGATTAGAGGATTGCACATTGTATGTTACGTTGGAGCCATGCCAGATGTGTGCAGGAGCCATAGTACAAGCCCGTATTCCAAAGGTTGTAGTGGGCGCTATGAATCCTAAAGCAGGCTGTGCAGGCTCAGTAATAAACATTTTACAAATAGATAAATTTAATCATCAGTGTGAGCTTGAGACCGGAATTTTAGGTGAAAGATGCACAGAAATGATGACAAAGTTTTTCGAAGAGTTAAGAGAACAGAAAAATCAGTTAATGTAACAGGTTGTTTTATTGACAAATAGGGCCTTTTTTCATACAATAAGGTCTCCGAGTAATGACATAAGGTATCATTTGGCGGTCGTCCTGAGAGGATGTTGATCTTTGGGTCCCTCGTAATGGGCACCTGCGAATCGTGTCAGGGCAGGAATGCAGCAGCACTAAGTAGGACCGTTCATCTGACGAGGGGTCGCCTGGAGGGAGTTCTCCTAGGGCGGCTACCAAATGATACCGATGTAGTTAACTCGGTATTTTTATATCAAGGTGGATTAATTATGGGTGCACAGGATAGAACAGAAAAAGTACTTAGAGATATGCATGTATTGTTTTCAAAGGCTCAGCCTTATGAAGGCAGCGCGAGAAACGTCATTGTTGATAAAAATGCAATGATGGATCTTCTTAAGGAGCTTAACGAGTGCATGTACGATATGATGGAAGAGCACGAGCTCACTGTAAAGAGCCGTGACAAGGCAAATCGTGAGATGCAAAAGCAAGGGGACGATATTGTCTTCGAAGCCACTCGCAAAGCAGAGGATATCTATGCCGCATCACTTATGTATACAGATAATGCTATGGATTCTATCCAGTCAATTATCAAAGAATCCCAAGAATCTATTGCAAAGATATATGAAGAAGCAAATAAAAAAATCAAAGAGGAAACAAGACTTGTTAAATCTAATCAGTTAGAGCTTAAGAGTCACCTCAATGATTTAATTGATACACAAAAATACCTTCGTCTTATTGATGAAGAAAATATGCGAATTCGCCGTGAAAAAGAGGAAGGAACTGATGAGGAGTATGATAGCACTCCTAAATATGCAGCTCCTGAAATTAGAATAGATAAAGAATACTTCGCAAAGGCAGGTCTTGAAATCGATGACGATTTAGATGCACCAGCAGATGCAGAGGAAAATGGAATCTCCTCAGAGGACTTAGATGCAGAGTACTTCAAGTGGCAGGAAGAAGAGTCCGAAGGAGAGAAGAAACCTGGTAAGAAAGGTCTCGGAGGCCTTTTTGGATTAAAGCACTAGAAGGAGAATAAAGGATGAAGCTTTACAACAATGGAGTTTACCTTGTAAACGGCAACCAAATTGTAGAGGATAGCCCAGAGGCTCTCAGCGCAATCAAAGCCGCAACAGGTAAGGATGTAACTAAAGACCAGGCACACCAGGAAACAATGGCATATGGAATTTTGTCCAGCCATAACACTTCTGGAAACATGCAGCACCTACAGATTAAGTTTGATAAGTTAATCAGTCACGACATCACATATGTAGGTATTATTCAGACTGCAAGGGCTTCAGGCCTTGAAAAATTCCCAATCCCATACTGCCTTACAAACTGCCACAATTCACTTTGTGCTGTAGGCGGTACTATCAACGAAGATGACCACATGTTTGGTCTTACATGTGCTAAGAAATACGGCGGAATCTATGTTCCACCACATCAGGCTGTTATTCACCAGTTTGCTCGTGAGATGATGGCAGGAGGCGGAAAGATGCTTCTTGGTTCAGATTCACACACAAGATATGGAGCTCTTGGAACTATGGCAATGGGCGAAGGTGGCCCAGAGCTTGTAAAGCAGCTTCTTAATCAGACATATGATATCGCTATGCCAGGCGTTATTGGCGTATATATGACAGGAACACCACGAAAGGGCGTAGGTCCACAGGACGTTGCGCTTGCTATCATTGGTGAAGTGTTCGATAAAGGCTACGTTAAGAATAAAGTTATGGAGTTTGTTGGCCCAGGCGTTGCAAATCTTTCTATGGACTTCAGAATTGGCGTAGACGTTATGACTACAGAGACAACTTGCCTCAGCTCAATCTGGACAACAGATAAAGCTACAGAGGAGTTCTATGAAATCCATGGTCGCAAGGAAGAGTTCAAAGAGCTTAATCCAGGCCAGGTAGCATATTACGATGGAATGATCGAAATCAATCTTGATGAAATCAAGCCTATGATTGCTATGCCATTCCATCCAAGCAACACATACACAATCGAAGAACTCAATGCTAACCTTATGGATATCCTTGATGATTGCGAAAAGCGTGCAAAGGTATCTCTTGATGGCCAGGTAGAGTTCTCTCTTAAGGATAAAGTTAGAAACGGCAAATTATACGTAGATCAGGGTATCATTGCAGGATGCGCTGGTGGCGGATTTGAAAATATTTGCGATGCAGCAGATATTCTTCGCGGTACAAGCATCGGCCCAGACGAGTTTACTCTTTCAGTTTACCCAGCATCTACACCTATATACATGGAGCTTGTTAAGAATGGTGCTGTAGCAGATCTTATGAGTACAGGTGCTATCGTTAAGACTGCATTCTGTGGACCATGTTTTGGCGCTGGAGACACACCATCTAACAATGGCTTTTCAATTCGTCATTCTACTAGAAACTTCCCTAACCGTGAGGGATCTAAGCTTCAGAATGGTCAAATTGCATCAGTTGCTCTTATGGATGCTCGTTCAATTGCCGCAACAGCAGCAAATAAGGGATATCTTACAGCAGCAACAGATATTGACGTAGACTTTACAAAGCCAAAATATCATTTCGATGGCAGAATTTATGCAAACCGCGTATTCGATTCAAAGGGCGTAGCAGAGCCAGATACAGAGATTCACTTTGGTCCAAACATCAAGGATTGGCCAAAGATGAGTCCATTACCAGAGAATTTATTCTTACAGGTTGTATCTGAGATTCACGACCCAGTTACAACTACAGATGAATTAATTCCATCAGGAGAGACATCTTCTTACCGCTCTAATCCTCTTGGATTGGCAGAATTTACTCTCTCTAGAAAGGACCCTGAATACGTAGGAAGAGCTAAAAATATCCAAAAAGCTCAGAAGGCTCTTGAAGCTGGAGAGTGTGCAGGTGAAGCTGTACCAGAGTTAAAACAAATCGTACATAAAGTTAAAGAGACATATCCAGATGTAAATCATAGCAACTTTGGAGTAGGTAGCACTATATTCGCTGTTAAACCAGGTGATGGTTCTGCAAGAGAGCAGGCTGCATCTTGTCAGAAGGTTCTTGGTGGATGGGCAAATATTGCAAATGAGTATGCAACAAAGCGTTACCGTTCAAACCTTATCAACTGGGGAATGCTTCCATTCGTTATCAAGGAAGGCCAGTTACCATTTAAGAATTTAGATTATCTCTTTATTCCAGGAATTAAAGATGCAGTCGTTAACAAAGCTGAAACAATTAAGGCGTATGTTGTAAAAGAAGAAGGATTAAAAGAATTTGATCTTACTCTTGGAGAACTTACAGACGACGAAAGAGAAATTATTCTTAAAGGATGCTTGATCAATTACAATAGACAGTAAGAGCAAGCTCTTAGGGAGGGTATTTATGACAGACGAAGAGGCAAAAATTGAACAAAAGGCTCTCAGAAAAAGACTATTTAGCTATGTTATTGCAGCTTTTATTGTAATAATCTTTTACTTTTTACTGAGAAATAGCCGTGGCGTATCTGCAGCTATTAATCATGTAAATACTGTCATTCAGCCGATTCTGATTGGTTTTATAATGGCCTTTTTGATGAATCCTATAATGGGGTTCTTCGAAAAGCGCTTTAGCAGGTTGTTCAGTAGGTTTTGTAAAACAGAGCTGGGGGCAAGGAAAGCGAATAGAACTTTGTCATCAATACTCTCTTTAGTAGTATTGGCTGGAGTAGTAATCTTTATTATAAACGCCATAGTGCCAAACCTAATTAGCACAATCATCTATCTTGCAAAGCATATTGAAGAGCAGATAGCAGGTGTTTTGGACTGGTGCAATGTAATTACAAAAGGCCAGTACGAAGAAACCCTTATGAAAGCCAAGGATAACAACATTGGTGATTTGGTAAACCAAGGGTTGTCCTTTGTAGACCAGTATATTGATTATGATGAGACAGATATGATGTCTCTCATAACAAGCAGTGTCCTTACAGTAGGAAAGTTTATTATCAATATAATCATTGGAATGTTTGTTTCAGTGTATGTATTGATTTCAAAGGAAACATTCAAAGCACAGGCCAAAAAGCTTATATGCGGATTGATGTCTCCTAAATATGCAAATATCACCCTTGAAATAACACGTAAATCAGCAGATATCTTCTACGGATTTATCATTGGTAAAATCATTGATTCTATAATCATTGGCGTGATTTGCTATATTGCATGCTTAATTATGAAGATGCCATATCCGGTATTGGTATCAGTTATTGTTGGTGTTACAAACATTGTTCCAGTATTTGGTCCATACATCGGAGCAGTACCTACTGTCATCATCATCTTCCTTACAGAGCCTATGAAGGGAATTTATTTCCTCATCTTCATCTTGATTCTGCAGCAGGTTGATGGAAACCTTATTGGACCAAAGATTCTTGGTGATTCAACAGGTATATCTTCATTCTGGGTAGTATTTGCTGTAGTTGTAGGCGCAGGCTTCTTTGGATTTGGAGGAATGATTGTAGCCGTACCAATTGTGGCAATTATTTACTACATTATTGGACGAGTAGCAAATTACCTAGTAAAAAGAAGGAATCTGCCGGAGCAAACAATCGAATACGAAAAGATGGAATATATCGATTTAGAAAAAAATATTCTTCTACAGCATGCGGAAAAAGAGGCTAAAGAAGAGAAGAAATCTCATATTTTTGGGAAAAACAAAAAGAAATAATAAATTTTGAAAAACCAGGATTTTTAAGTCCTGGTTTTTTGATTTTAATGACAAGCTATGATAATATTTTAATAACTATAAGTATGTAATTTGGAGAATAATTCTGTGGAAAAAATGGAATATCGTACTCGAATTGAAGAGATGAAAAATCTCATCGAAAAAAACAAATTTACAGATGCAATGTCCGTTGCAGATACTATCAACTGGAGAAAGGTTCACAATATCAATGATTTGATTGCGGGAAGTGAATCCTATGAAGCGGCTGGTAGAATCGAAGAAGCAAGGGATTTATTATTAGTTGCACATGAGCGTTCTCCTATCGGAAGGATGATTCTGTACAAGCTTTGCATGATATCACTGAAGCTCAAAGAGATAGATGTAGCTCAGGAATACTACAATGAATTCGTACAGATAGCTCCACACGATAGTCTTAAATATATCCTCAAATACAATATTAATGTTGCAAAGGGTGCAGATAATGCTACTCTTATCAAAATTCTTGAGCAGCTCAAGGAAAATGATTTTATAGAGGAGTGGGCTTATGAGCTTGCTTATCTTTATCACAAGACAAATCAGGGTGATAAATGTATAGCACTTTGCGATGAAATCATTCTTTGGTTTGGTGATGGTCCAGTAGTTGAAAGAGCATTGGAATTAAAAATGCTTTATCAGCCACTTGATAAGTCCCAAGAGGATAAATATCGTAGCTTGCAGCAGAAGAAAGACGGCATCACAGAAATTACGCCACAGATAGTTGCTGATTCAAGCAGTATTGTTCCAAATATTAAAAATATCCAGCTTCCTGAAGGGCCAGAGCGTTTCGACACAATCAACCTTCAGGCGGAAATCAAAAAGAATATAGACGAAATCATGAAAGCAACCGATGCTGGTGAGGTTTCAGAAAACATCGGTGCCATCAAGAATCTCGTTGAAGAAATACCTTATCTTCAGGTGGCAGAGGAAGAAGTTGTAGAGGAGCCAGAGGACTTCTCAATAAACGACACATTCCAGCAGTACTTGGAAGAAGGCTTTGATGGCCAAATGAGCCTTAAGCTTGCTGATGAAAGCACTCAAACTGAAGAGCAAATCGAAGGACAGATGACCATCGAGGATGTTTTAGCTGAGTGGGAAAAGACAAAGCGTGCAGCAGAGGCGGCCATGGAGGATGCCAAGAGCAAGGAGCTTGAAAGTGCTAGAGCGAAAGCACTTCGCGAGGCAAACAACGTCTTGAACCGATTAGAAGGAGTTATGTCAAAGCTCGATGCTGGTATGTCTTCGCAGGAGCTTCTCAAGGAAGAATACCTAGGCGCCGCAGAGCCTACAGAAGCAAAAGAGGTTCAGCTGGAAGAAGAGGAATCTGTTCCTGACGACACTGAGCAAAATCAGCAGCCAGAATATACAGAAACACACGCGGGATTTACCATCCCAATGCTTTCTACAGATGGATTACAAACAGGCATGATTGATATACCGGTTGTATCCGCTGAGGAAGCGGCACTTGCAGGAGCAGCAGCTGCAGTACCAAGTGCTATTATGCATGCAGCAGGGGAGTTAAAGGAGGCAACACCAAGTTGGCAGCCTCCAACGCTAAATGAAAATGACACTGAGGAGACAGAAGACGTGGATTTCAAAGAAGCATCCCAGATGATTGCTGATGTAAATAGCCTTTTACAAAAAGAAATAGATAGACTTAGTGGAGTGGATACACAAATTCCAGTTCCAGTAGAGACTTACGAGGAAGAGCCTGTAGTAAAGTTCGCAGAGGAACCAGCTATAGTAATGCCTGACATGGAGCCCGTTGCAGAAATAATAGAGGGGCTTGGCGATGAATTTATCCAGGAGCCTGTAGAAAATCCTGAACAGGCAGAGCAGGTGGAGGCTCCAATTGAAGAAGTAGTAGAAGAATCAGAAGAGGAACCAATAGAAGAGTCAATAGAAGAATCAGTAGAGGAACCAAGTATCAATATTGATGACATTGAATTACCTCCTATTATTCTTCCAGAAGATTTATTTGCTGAAGAGCCAGCTGTTACAGAGCCTCAGTTTGAAGAGGTTGACCAGGTACAGCCAGAGCAAATCCAGCCGGAACTTATTCAGCCAGAACCAGTACAGATCGAAAAAGTACAGATTCAGGAGGCTGAAATTCCTGTGGTCGAGGTAAACCCTCCAGTTGCAGCGCCAAATCAGCAATCATCTATTAAGGTTGATGATGAAGATCTTGATATCTTCTCATACTTCCTTCCAATTAATGGAATGAAGGCTAATATTACTCGCGTAATCGAGGGAGCAGCATCATATCTTGATAAGCCAAACGCAAATGGTGGAAGTATTGTTATCGTTGGTGAGCCTGGCTCAGGTAAAACACAGATGGCAACTAGCATTATCAAGGTTTTACAAAAGAAGACTGGATATCCAAAGGGTGGAATTGGAAAGATTTCCGGAGAAAAGCTTAACGAAAAGGATATTCAAAAGCTTTACAGCAAGATTCAGGGTGGTTGCTTAATCATCGAATCAGCTGGTGGCATTTCAAAGGAGACAGCGGTTACATTGTCTCTTCTTATGCAAAACGATACATCAGGAACAATCATCATTATTGAAGATAGTAAAAAGGGTATTGATAAAGCCCTTATCAAAGACAGTTCATTTGCCAAGAGATTTACAGAAAAGATTGTCATTCCTGTATTCTCAATAGATGAATTGGTATCATTTGCAAAGACATATGCTCTCGAAGCAGAATGCACTATAGATGATATGGGAATTCTTGCACTTTACAATAGAATCAATCTTATCGGTCGTTATGATCATGTTACTACAATCAAAGAGGTTGCAGAGATAATGGATGATGCCATTGAAAAGTCTACAAAGGGTGGATTCTTCAACAAGCCTAAATACGATAAGAATGGCAATATCATCTTAAAAGAGAAGGATTTCGACAAATAAATAATTAACAAAGGGGATAGTTTATGAGCAATTTTACAGATTTGGATGCCTATTTATTCGGGCAAGGCACACATTATGACATTTACAAAAAGCTCGGAGCACACAGGGGGAAGCAAGGCAAAGAGTCTGGATACTACTTTGACGTGTGGGCACCACACGCCAGTAGAGTAGCAGTTATAGGAGAGTTTAACGACTGGGATGAAACTCGCAATTATATGCAGCGAGTTGAGCCAGAGAGCCATGGAATATTCGAGACATTTATTCCAAATGTAAAGGAAGGGCAGCTGTATAAATATCTTATTTATACAGAGGATGGAACAAAGCTTTACAAAGCAGATCCATACGCTACATACGCTGAAGTACGTCCTGGCACAGCATCCAGAATCTATGACAATACAAAGTTCAAGTGGACTGATAGCGCTTGGATGAAGCAGCGCAAGGCAGCAAAGAATTTCTGGGAGCAGCCACTTGCAATTTATGAGGTTCATCCAGGTTCATGGAAACGTCATCCAAGGCCAGAAAACGATGGATTTTATAGCTACAAAGAATTTGCTCATAGTCTTACAGAATATGTTCTCGACATGGGATACACTCATGTTGAGTTAATGGGTATTGCAGAATATCCATTTGATGGTTCATGGGGATATCAGGTTACAGGCTACTATGCGCCTACATCACGTTATGGTACACCTGATGATTTCATGTATCTCATCAATTATTTGCACAAAAACGGAATAGGCGTAATTTTGGACTGGGTTCCAGCTCATTTTCCAAAAGATGCCCATGGTCTTGCTGACTTCGATGGAAGACCATTATACGAATATCCAGATCCAAAAAAGGGTGAGCATCCAGACTGGGGTACCAAAATTTTCAATTATGGCAAACCAGAGGTTAAAAACTTCCTGATTGGTAGTGCTTTACAGTGGGTTGAGCATTATCATATCGATGGTCTTAGAGTAGATGCTGTAGCATCAATGTTATACCTTGATTATGGAAAGAAGCCTGGTCAGTGGATTCCTAATGAGCATGGTGGCAACGAGAATCTTGAAGCAATCGAGTTCTTTAAGCATATCAATACTTTGATAAGGGGTCGAAACCCTGGCGCTGTTATGATTGCTGAAGAATCTACAGCTTGGCCAAAGATTACAGGGGATGTTGAAAATGGAGGATTAAATTTCTCCTATAAATGGAATATGGGATGGATGCATGACTTCATCGACTATATGAAGCTTGATCCTTATTTCAGAAAAGACAACCACAATAAAATGACATTTGCTATGAGCTACAATGAAGCCGAGAGATATATTCTTGTGCTTAGTCATGACGAGGTAGTTCATTTGAAGGGCTCTATGCTTGCAAAGATGCCTGGATTAGAGGTTGATAAATATAAAAATCTGATGGCGGGATATGCTTTTATGATGGGCCATCCTGGCAAAAAGCTGTTATTCATGGGTCAAGAATTCGCTCAGGGAACTGAGTGGAGCGAAGCTAGAGAGCTTGATTGGTATGTATTAGACAATCCAAATCATCGACATGTAGCCCGTATGTTCAAAGAGTTGTTACATATTTACAGACAGTATCCAGCAATGTATGAACAGGATGTTTCATGGGCTGGCTTTGAATGGATAAATGCCAACGATAGCTACCGCAGTATCTTTAGCTTTGTTCGCAAGGCAAAGAATGGGAAAAACAATCTGTTGTTTGTAATAAATATGACTCCTATGAAATACGAAGATTATCGAGTAGGTGTTCCAGAAAACAAACGATTTAGATTATTGCTTGATAGTGAAAACAAGGAATTTGGAGGCGAAGGCGGAATAATTCCTGAGACTTGCACACCAATTCATGAGGAATGTGATGGCAGAGAGTACTCAATAGGATTTTCGATGGCGCCATATCAGATAGCAATATTTGTTTATTAAAGAAAATTGGGCTGTTAATACAGCCCTTTTCTTTTTAAAAAATAGTAAGAAGCGAGAAATATGGAAGAATTTAAGATTATAAAGTTACCAGAAAAAAACAATGAAGAAGAAACAGATGAAAAAGAGCCTGTAGTAGCGAGACGGGTAGATGACGACTATAAGCCGCCTAAGAAGCGCTATTTTTATATCGTTTTATTACTTCTATTTATTGTTATATCCATATTTGTTATACGAATAATCACTACATATGATGATTATGAAGTAGAAAAAACATGGGAACGACAGGACTCTAGCGAGAGTAATTATTGTAGCTTTAATAATAATCTAATTAAATATAGTGCTGATGGAATATTCTATACCACATTTGATGGCACCCTAATCTGGAATTACACATATGATATGACAAACCCCAATATTGATTTTTGCGGTGATTATATTGTTGTATACGATAAAAAAGGAACAGAAGTAGATGTATTCTCCTCAAAAGGGTATATCAATACTATTTCGACAACCACGCCTGTTATAGAGGCAAGAGTGGCAGATAAAGGCACAGTAGCAATATTACTTCAAGAGGGAACAACCAGTTATATACAAATGTATGATAGGGATGGTTCCGTTCTTGTATCAGGTGAAATCCATCCTGAGAACAGAGGCTATCCTGTATCTATGGCCCTTTCATCTGATGCCACTAGGCTTTTATTATCTATCATAAATGTAAATAACGGTGAATTAGATACAGAGTTAGTGTTCTATGATTTTACCAGTGCTGGTAAGGAAGAAGAGGACAATATCGTTGCATCTTACAATTACATAGGTGCATTAATTCCAAAAGTAGAATATATGAAAAATGATAAGGCTATTGCCTTTAGTGATTCAAAGATTATTATTTTCAACAATAATCTTCGTGCAACTGTGGCAAAAGAAATTACAGTTGGCCAGCAGATGAAAAGTATATTCTATAATGATAGTCATTTTGGATATATATGCGAAACAGCAACAGACAATGGTGAAATTGTAAACGAGTTGAACGTATATAATTTATACGGTTTTAGACTAATTTCAAAAGAAATAGAAAGTAGCTACGACAACATTACTATTTTAGATAATAATGAAATCTATATCAGTAATGAAAACGAAGTAAGTATATATAACCTACAGGGCTTTAAAAAGTTTAATTATACATTTGATGATAAAATCTATGGAGTAATTCCTGGAACTACATCTAAGAGATACTATTTAATAGAAGATAGTAAGACAGAAGAAATATATATCAAGTAGGAATCTAAATGGAAATAAACTATTTATTAATTATCACAGCGTTAATATTATTGTTCTGCATTATACGAGGAGCAAGAAGAGGCATGCTGAGAATCGTATTTGGAATCATAGCATGGGTGTTCTTAATATGCTTTGTTAACTACGGCAGCAATTTTATTGATAATTATATATCTACATCTACTCAGGTACCGTATACAATCCAAGAAGGTATTGTAACTCATCTAACAGAGCGATATACGGCCTCAGAAGAGCAGGAAGTGGGCACAGGCGAAGATGCGGTCATGTCAATGGTCCCATCCTCAATAAAAGAAGAAATAACAGAAAGTGTCCAAAGCTCAATAGACGCTACAATCAGGTTCATAGCCGAAGAACTTACAGATGCGGCTATAAATGGTATAGCCACGATAATAGCAGTACTTATAGGCATACTTGTGATATTTATAATAGACAAGATCATAAAGGGGATAGGTTTAGTTCCAGGAATAAGGGATGTAAATCGTCTTCTTGGAGTAATAGCGGGATTGATTGAGGGAATGTTAGCAATATGGTTGTTGATGTATATTGCAAGCTGTTTTCCAGCATCTGCAGTAGGGCATTTTGTAATAGAAAACGCCGAAAAAGACCAGCTATTGTATTTCGTCTATGAGAACAACTTAATTGCTAGAATTATCGGAAAATAAAGACAATAATTTTTTTGCAAAAACGTGTTGACTTTAGTGAAATCCTTTGCTATTATACTATTCGTTCCGCTGAGAGCGGCACACTTAGAAAACACTGAGTTTTCTAAATAAATGATTTAAAAAAATAAATCAAAAAAGTTGTTGACAAAAACACAGCATCGTGATAATATAAACGAGTTGCTGCTGAGGGCAACAACAAAGCGAAGATTGATAACTGAACAGTGAAACAAACCTTGAATTAATACAAGTTTTTAAAACATGTATCCTTGAAATTCATTTAGTTTCTAAGACGAAACAAAAACCTTTATTAGTAAACAAGTCAGTTTTATACTGATTCGGAATTAAACTTTTTAACATGAGAGTTTGATCCTGGCTCAGGATGAACGCTGGCGGCGTGCTTAACACATGCAAGTCGAACGAAGCAACTTATCACGATCCCTTCGGGGTGACGATTTGTTGACTGAGTGGCGGACGGGTGAGTAACGCGTGGGTAACCTACCTTGTACAGGGGGACAACAGTTGGAAACGACTGCTAATACCGCATAAGCGCACAGCTTCGCATGAAGCAGTGTGAAAAGTTTTTCGGTACAAGATGGACCCGCGTCTGATTAGCTA